>CAMAXX010000003.1 GCA_945862435.1 Pseudorhodobacter antarcticus | reverse complement strand
TTGGTGTAGGTCGCGTGATAGCTGCCCTTGGTGCATTCCCAAATGCCCGACACCATGGAGCCATCTTTCGCAGTGTGCAAAACCCATGTCTTCATCGAGGGCGTACCTTCGGTGACCAGCCAGCCATCAAGATCGGCTGTGCTGGGGGCAGTACCTGTGGTGGCGGGCAGTTTGGTGATGCTTTGCATTGGGGTTCCTTGGGTATAATTTGCCCAGATGGTGAAGGGTGGCGCGCGATGATGTCAACACAAAGAGGTTTTCAACGCGATAAGCCAAACTAAACCCGTCCGCCGTCCCGCACAGGTTCACGAAAAAGGAACTTGAGTAGGGATTCAAATTTCACGTCAATTGGGACTTCGCGACCACGATTGATTGGCTGGTTGCCCTTCCCACAGGGACGGTGGTCCGTGGCAGCGCGCGGACGCAAGCGTGGAAGGTGAACCCCTTTAGTTTTCCCGCAAAACGCCTGCTTTCTCGAAGACCTAATGCTATTCAAGAACAGGGACAAATTCCTGCGCCAAGCCGCAACGGCCACACAATAAGAGGGCCGCTCGCGCATCGTGGGCGAATTGCGCGAGCAAATGTTACGCAACCGCTCTGATCTGAAGGCCCGACTGCACAGATTAACTGCCGAAGCCCGCCCGGTTGTGCTGGGTCAGGATATGAAAAAAGGAGGGAAAGATCCAAAGTACTGGGTGGACAAAGCCTTGCAGACTTTGGTGGATAAAATCTATTCCAACCTGCCCTTGTTGCGGGCTCTGTCCTATTCCGAGGCTGACATCAGCAGATCCTTGAGAGGGGCTGAAGGGCTGTTTGGTGGTGAAGGCAGCGGTTTGATGGATTCCTAACCAGAAATCCTGAACTTCGGCAATGGCCAAGCCAAAACTGGAGTTCGGTTGATGGTCAGATAGGGCAGGGGGAGGAGCGAGCATTAGCGCCATGCGGTGGGCGCAACCATCTTTCCAAAGTTCTACAAATGAATGGCAATGCTCGCCCGATTTTCGATTGACACCTAGCGCCATGCTTTTGTGGGCGTAAGCGTTAAGGAAGAGCAGCATCGCCCCAAACGTCCAAATGGAACACCTGCCGCAAAGGGTTGCGGCGCATCCCGCTTTCGCTTCCTGAAAAAGCATCATGTACTGAAAAATATTCATGCTGATCAATTATTGCTCCGTGTGGCGCCGTTGAGCCGCCCATTTTGATGAAAATGTATATCTTTTTGTTTAAATTGGATTTGCGTCTTTTCCTGCAACTTGTCACCTTGATGAGGCAGATGAGAAAAACATCTCTGTTTTCTGGGAGGAAATCATGACCAAACTTTCAAAATTGACCCTTGGGCTAAGCCTAAGCGTTGCTTTTGCGCCCTTCGCGCTTGCGCAAGATGCAGCGGAATTGACCATCGCTATTGTGAACAACGGCCACATGATCAACATGCAAAAGGTCGCTGAAGCTTATACCGAAAAAACCGGTGTTAAACTGAACTGGGTGTCGCTGGAAGAAGGCGTTTTGCGCGAGCAGGTCACGTCCGATACTGCAACGGGCGGCGGGCAGTACGACATCATCAACATTGGTATGCAGGAAGCGCCAATTTGGGGCAAAGCGGGCTGGATCGAGCCTTTGAACTTTGGCCCTGAATATGACATTGACGACATGTTGCCAGCCATTCGCAACGGATTGTCCGCCGATGGCCAACTGTACGCCGCGCCCTTCTACGGCGAATCTTCGATGGTGATGTATCGCAAAGATTTGACGGATGCCGCTGGCGTGACCATTGCCGACAACGACAGCTGGGATAACATCAAAAAAGCTGCCGAGGCCGTTCACAACCCCGAAGGCGGCGTCTACGGGGTTTGTCTGCGCGGCAAGCCTGGCTGGGGCGACAACATGGCCTTCGTGACCACGATGGTAAACTCCTTCGGTGGCGCTTGGTTTGACAAAGATATGCGTCCAACGCTGGAATCTGATCAATGGAAAGCTGCAATCAACTTCTACGTTGATTTGCTGGGTACCTACGGCCCACCCGGTTCAGAAGGCAACTCTTTCAACGAAATATTGGCTTTGTATAACGAAGGCAAGTGCGGTATGTGGATCGATGCTACGATTGCAGCATCGTTCTTGACCGTTCCAGGTGTGGCTTATGCCCAGTCGCCAAACGCGGGTAACCCCGTGGGTGCAAACTGGCTGTGGGCTTGGGCTATGGCTGTTCCAGCAGGCTCGCCAAATGCTGACGCCTCGAAGGCGTTCATCGAATGGGCGACCTCGAAGGACTATATCGCAGCCGTCGCCGCGCATCCTGACTTTGGCTGGAAATCAGTTCCAACAGGCACCCGCACCTCGACCTATGCATCGCCAGAATTCCAAGCTGCTGCACCATTCGCAGCCGCTGAAATCGCAGCTATCCAGTCGGCCGCACCACAGGCCACCGACATTAAGCCATATGTCGGCGTGCAATTCGCAGCGATCCCTGAATTCCCAGAGGTTGGCGGCGCAGTTGCCCAAGAAATCGCCGCAGCCTTGTCGGGCGCAAAAACCGTGGACGAGGCTTTAGCCGCAGCACAATCCGCTGCTGACAAGATCATGTCGGAAGCTGGCTATTACTAATCCTCCCAAGGGTTAAACGGGGGGCCCGGTGCAAAACACCGGGCCTTTCCATTCCAAAACTTACCACATAGGGCTATAAACGTGGGCTTGGATGTGCCTAACCTCCGCATTGCTGGAATACGCGTCACAAGGGTGTGCATCATGGCGAACAGAATGATCCCCAGATTATTGCAAGCGCCTGCCATTGCGCTGCTTTTGGTCTGGATGATCGTCCCGCTAAGCATGACGATCTTCTTTTCGTTGATCCGCTATGTGCTGAACAGCTTGAACCGCCCCGAATGGACAACGCCCAGTCTTTCCAATTGGCGCGGGCTGGGGAACTACCAATATGTCTTGGAAAATGATGATTTTTGGATCGCCATCGTAAACAGCCTGATGATTGTTTGCAGCATTTTGGTGCTGACGGTGATTTTGGGCCTTGGCATTGCTATGCTGATAAATCGCAGCTTTCCGGGGCGCGGCATTGTGCGGGTTTTGCTGATTTCGCCGTTCTTCGTTATGCCAGCGGTGAATGCGGTTTTGTGGATTAACATGCTTCTTGATCCTGTTCTGGGTCTGCAAGGCATTGCCATCGGCGCGATGAATTCCATGGTTGACGGCTTGCGCGACTTTCCGGTTTTGGGCCATTTCTTTTCGTTTTGGCCGCAGTTGGAACCGATTAGCTTTCGCGCCGCGCAAACCTCAGCCTATGCTGTGATTATGATGGTCACGTGGCAATGGACACCCTTTGCGGTGCTGATCTTTATGACCTCGCTTCAGTCGGAAGATGAATCACAAAAAGAAGCGGCAATCTTAGACGGTGCCAGCGCGTGGTCGCGGTTTATCAACCTAACCGTGCCGCATTTGGCGCGCCCGATTACAATTGTGGTGATGATCCAGTCGATTTTTCATCTGTCACTATATGCTGAAATAGAAATTGTCAGCCGTGGCAACGGCAATACAAACTTGCCGTATCTTATTGGTGAGTTCGCCTCGAACAACATTGGCGCTGCCAGCGCCACGGGGATTTTCGCTGTTATTCTTGCCAACATCGTCGCAATCTTTTTGCTACGAATGATTGGCAAAAGCCTGATGGATTAGGGAGAAGACAGATGGCCGCAGTAACCGACCGTTCCAAATTAGGGCATTTAATTTGGCCCGCGCTGGCATGGGCCGTCGCAATCGTGTTCTTCTTTCCAATTTTTTGGATGGTGTTCACCAGCTTTAAGACCGATGCCGATGCGGTCAAGCCCGAGCATTTGCTGTTTTTCACGCCAACGTTGGAAAACTATGTCAACATGGCGCAGAACTATGATTACTGGCGCTTTGCCACGAATTCGGTGATCACGTCCGTTTTTGCAACGCTGATCTCGTTGATTGTTGGCATTCCTGCCGCCTATGCGATGGCCTTTGATCCCAGCGCCAAAACCAAGGATATCTTGGTGTGGATGCTGTCCACCAAAATGTTGCCAGCGGCCGCTGTGCTGTATCCCATGACATTCTTAACCAAGAATTTCCTCGGGATTTACGACACGCATTTTCTGGTTATCCTTGTCTTGTGCCTGATCAATCTGCCTATCGTGATTTGGATGCTGTTCACCTATTTCAAAGAAATTCCAAAAGAAATCATCGAAGCGGGCAAGATGGACGGTGTTACCACATGGGGCGAGATCAAAGACATCTTGATCCCGCTGGCATGGGGCGGCATCGCGTCAACCGCGCTGCTCACGTTTATCTTTTGCTGGAACGAAGCCTATTGGACAGTGCGCCTAACCACGATTGATGCGGCGACCCTGTCCAAGCTGATCGAAGGCAATCGCGCGCCTGAAGGGCTGTTTTTTGGACGTCTGTCTGCCGTGTCCACGGCAGCCGTCGCCCCCATTATTGTGCTTGGCTGGTTTTGCCAAAAACAACTTGTTCAAGGCCTTACATTCGGAGCAGTCAAATGACATTTAATCCCGCCCCCACCGACCTTAGCGGCAAGATCGCCTTTGTCACAGGCGCATGCGGGGGCATTGGCGCGGCCACAGTTGCCCATTTCGAAGCCCTTGGCGCAACGGTTTTTGCTACCGATATGGCTGCCAGCTTTGATGGCCCCGCCACCTATCGGCGCATCGATTTGCTGAACCCAACCGATCTGGACGCCTGCTGTGCCTGGATTTCCGAGGTCAAACCCGATATTTTGTTCAATAATGCCGCCATTTTTGGCATGGGGTCTGTGCTAGAGGCGGGTGATTTGGCGCAATATGACCTTCTGTTTGCGGTCAATGTGCGCGCCTTTTATGCGGTGATGCAGGCGGCGGCAAAATCAATGGTGGCAAACGGCCAGCGCGGGTCGATCATCAATATGGCCAGCCAAGCGGGCCATCGCGGTGAGGCGTTGGTTGCCCATTACTGCGCGACCAAAGCTGCCGTAATCAGTTATACCCAATCCGCCGCCCTCGCGCTTGCCCAACATAAAGTGCGCGTTAACGCCATAAGTCCCGGCGTAATCGACACGCCGATGTGGGCCTCTGTTGACGCCCTGTTTGCAAAGTTTGAGGGCAAGGCCATTGGCCAAAAGAAACGCGAAGTGGGTCTTGCTGTACCTTTGGGCCATATGGGCGCGCCCGAAGATGTGGCCCGCGCTGCCGTTTTTCTGGCCTGCGATCAGTCTGCCTATATGACGGCTCAAACCATCGGCGTTGATGGCGGCAATGTGCTGAGATAGCCCATGTCGATCATTGAACCAGAAATTGAAAAAGTAGATCGTAGCACACGGTCTATTCGATATCTGCAACACGGCTGGCCGTCTGAACTTTGTCGTTGGCATGCCCATGAGGAATACGAGTTGCATCTTATGATCGAAACGCGTGGCAAGGCCTTTGTCGGCGATTATATCGGCGATTTTGGGCCCGGGGATCTGTTCCTAACGGGGCCCAATTTGCCCCATACATGGATGACCGATCAGGTTTGGCACGAACCTGTGGCCGTGCGCGATATGCTTGTGCAGTTCAGCCACGAGTCGGTGCAAAAACTTGCCGAAGGCTTTCCTGAATTTTCCCAAGTGCTGAAAATGCTGCAATTGGCCCAATCGGGGATCTTGTTCGAAGGGTTTAACCCCACTTTTGCGCTCGGCCATATGGAGGCCATCCGCGAAAACCGCGGCGCAGAGCGGATTTTGGCCTTTGTCCGATTTTTGGTGCGGCTGAATGAACACGCCGAAAAGCGCACGCTTTCGGTTGTCAAAATGATGCAGCCCGTGGGGGTCGGCAAACACGCCCGCATTGCGCAGGTGGTTGATCATGTCACCAAATATTTTGATGAAGAGTTGACTGTGGCCCAAGCTGCGAAAATGGCAAGCATGACAGAAATCACCTTTAGCCGCAATTTTCATACCGTTACTGGGCACGGATTTATCGAGTTTTTGAACCTAATCCGTGTCGGCCAAGCCTGCGCGCGCCTTTACGCCAGCGACGATCAGATTATCACCATCGCGCAAGACTCGGGCTTTAAAAGCCTTGCAAATTTCAACCGACATTTTCGGCGTCATAAAGGCATGACGCCTTCGGCCTATCGCGACGCGGCCCGCAAAGACCTGTTGCCAACCTTGGAGACCTTTTAATGACTTCGGCGCGCCATTCTTCCATTTATGCCACCGACTATAACCGAGCCGCCTGCCAAATTGGGGTGGTTCATTTGGGTTTTGGTGCGTTTCACCGCGCTCACCAATCGGTGTATTTGGACGATTATATGCAGGCAAGCGGCGATTTGCGTTGGGGCGTGGCCGCTGTCAACTTGCGCCCAAACGAGGCGCCGCAGCTTTTGGCCGCGGCCCAAGATATCGCCCGTCATGACGGTTATTTTCTGAAATCCGTTTCCGCCGAGGGCGAGGTGGCGCTGCGGCGCGTGCGCTGCCATATTTACTTTGCCGATTGGTGCAGCGCGCGCAGCGAGGCCGAAGCGCTGCTCGCGCAGCCATCGGTGCATTTGGTCACTATCACCGTTACTGAAAGCGGATATTACACCGATCCACACGGCGCGTTGAATGTTGCCGATGATGTCATCGCTTCAGAACTGCAGGGCGGGCCTGCGCACAGCGTTTATGGCTATCTGCGTGCAGCGCTTGCTGCGCGTGTTGCAGCGGCGGGCGCACCCATCACCATCGCCTGCTGCGATAACATACGTCAAAATGGCAAAATGCTGCACCGCAATTTGCTGGCATATCTGCGCGCCTGCGGGGATATTGCCTTGGCCAGTTGGGTCGAGGCGAACGTAGCTTTCCCCTGTTCGATGGTCGATCGCATCACGCCGCGCAGCCCTGCCAGCCTAGCCGATGAAATGACAGCGCTTATTGGTGATATAGTCAGCGCTCCGATCATGGCCGAAGATTTCATCCAATGGGTTTTGCAAGAAACCTCCGTTGCCCCACTGCCCGATCTGGCAACTGTGGGCGTGACCGTGACCGACGATGTCGACCCCTATGAAGAAACCAAAATCCGCATCCTAAACGGCGGACATACCGCCTTGGTGTATCTGGCGGCCTTGGACGGGGTGGTGACCTTTGATGCCGCTATGCGCCAGCCGCATCTGCTTGCCCATTTTCAAGCCTTTGAGACGGGAGAGGTTTTGCCCGCACTGACCTTAGATTTGCCCTTTTCCAAGCTAGACTATCTGGCCAATATCACCCGCCGCTTTGGCAATATGGCCATTGGCGATACTGTGGCCCGGATCAGCGCCGATGGCATGGCAAAGTTTCCGATCTTTATTCGCCCAACTTTGGTGGGCTGTTTGGCCTTGGGCATTTTGCCCCTACATACCATCCGATCAATCGCCAGTTGGTATGTCTTTGCGCGCCATGTCGAAGCGGGGAAAATTCCCTTTGACTATCTCGAGCCCAGCTGGGACGCGCTGCGCGCCCTGCTGGGCACAGATGATTTTGTCACCAGCCCGCGCCTTTGGGGCGATATACCGCAAACTTACCCGATTTTTGCCGAAACCCTGCGGCACGAAATTTCTGAAATGGAGAAAAAATGTCCAGTCTAACGCTGCGCGATGTGCGCAAAAGCTATGGTGCCGTCGATGTCATGCACGGCGTGGATTTGGATATTAAAGACGGCGAATTCATTGTGTTTGTCGGCCCTTCGGGCTGCGGGAAATCAACCTTACTGCGGATGATTGCAGGGCTTGAGGAGATTTCAGGTGGGACAATCACGATTGGCGATCAGGTGGTCAACGAGGTTGCCGCGTCCAAGCGCGGCGTTGCGATGGTGTTCCAAAACTATGCGCTTTACCCACATATGAGTGTTTATAAGAATATGGCCTTTGGGCTGAAACAGGCAAAGACAGATCCTGCCGAAATTGACCGCCGCGTGCGCACTGCTGCCGATCTATTGCAGATCACTGATTATTTGGATCGCAGCCCGCGCAATTTGTCGGGCGGACAGCGCCAGCGCGTGGCCATTGGCCGCGCCATCGTGCGCGACCCGAAGGTGTTTTTGTTTGACGAACCTTTGTCTAACCTTGATGCTGCTTTGCGCGTGCAAACCCGGCTAGAGATTGCCCGCCTGCACAAGCGCCTGAAGACCACGATGATTTACGTGACCCATGACCAAGTCGAAGCCATGACTTTGGCCGACAAGATAGTGGTTCTGCGCGCAGGAAAAATCGAGCAGGTTGGCACCCCAATTGATCTGTACGAGCGGCCTGCCAACGCCTTTGTCGCCCAGTTCATTGGCAGCCCGAAGATGAATTTCTTTTCTATCGCCGACCTGACGGGCGATGTATCGGCCACGTTGGAGCATGCGCTTACCAAGGACGATATTATTGGAATGCGCCCCGAACATCTGATCCCTGCGGCCAACGGCAATGCTGTGCTGGAAGGCAAGCTAGAACTGGTCGAGAATTTGGGCGAATATGCTTTGGCCCATTTAACCACCCAAACGGGGGTGGAGTTTATCGCCAAGGTCGAAAGGCCGCCGACACTTGCCATGGGCGAAATGATGCAGTTTTCGATTAGGCCTGATTTGGTTCACGTCTTTGACGCAAAATCAGGACGCCCAAACCACCAAGAGCAAGCAGGCCCTCGATCCAGCCAAAGTGCGTGAAGGTTTGAAGGACGTCTAACTGGAACCCGCCAAACTCTATGAGGCGTTGCGGGATCTTTGCCGAGCGGCTCAAAACCTCAGGCTCCACGTCAAGTCCATGCCCGCGTGAGTTAGTAGGTGCAAATCATTGCCCAGCGCCGCCTTTGTGTTATGCTATAACACATGAACAGCATCCATCGCCGCATCGCCAGACTGGAATTCCGACGCCCAGCGCCTGTTGCGGCGCATATGATCGATCCTCATGATCTGGACCCCGCCGTTTTGGCAATGTGGCTGACAGTCGACATCAACGAGATGACACTGGCTCAATTGGACCTGCTGGACGAAAACCTCAGGAGGCTCTCCGTATGAACGGACGAAATGCGGATGGAACGTTCACTACTGGCAATGTGGGACGACCCAAGGGGACACGCCACAAAGCCACCCAAGCGGTTCTTTCACTGCTGGACGGGCAGGCAGAGGCCCTGACGCAGCGGGCGGTCCAGTTGGCCTTGGCGGGCGACAGCACCGCCATGCGCCTCTGCCTTGAACGTCTGGCCCCGCCCCGCAAGGATGCGCCTGTGACCTTCGCCCTACCGTCCATGTCCACTGCCAGCGATGCCGCACAGGCCGCTGGGGCGGTACTGGCGGCGGTTTCTGAGGGTGACCTGACACCCAGTGAAGGCGTGCAGGTGATGAGCCTGATCGACAGCTTCCGCCGCACACTGGAGGTCACGGAACTCGAAGCGCGGGTGGCGGCGTTGGAAGGGCGGTGAGGCAGCCCCAGCGCCGCCATAAAGGTGGATAATAAGGGGGATCCAGTAATTAAAAAGTCTCGCAACCCATTCGGATTGCATGACTTTTATCTAGAAGTTGGTGCCGCTGAAGGGACTCGAACCCCCGACCCCATCATTACGAATGACGTGCTCTACCAGCTGAGCTACAGCGGCATCCTTCTGGCCGCTGCGATACAGGCGCGGGGGGGCTTAGGCAAGATGGAAAATGCGGGCGGGTTTCATTACCCGCCTTAGTTTGCGGACCTTGCCACGCTAGCCAAATCTATCACCGCCTCGTCGGCCCTGTCCGCCTGATCTGCTTTGCCCTTGGCGGGACTGCCCACCAACAGCGGCAGCAATTCGGCCCCCGTGGCGCTGGGGCCTAATTTTTCATTGGGCGCGCGCCAAGAAAGGGTGTCAAAGCCGTGGCAATTGGTGCAGGTGGGTAGCCATTCAGAGTGAATGGCTTGGCAGGCATCGCAGCACCATTGCGGACCGCGCGGGGCGATAAGCGCGCGCGACATCCAGCCGCGTACAACGGCCTCATCACTGCCCTCGCCGCGTTCAATTGCTGCCATTATCACGCAGGAGCGTGTAGTAGGGGTTGTCTCTACCAGATCACCCAGCGCGCGGCGGGCGGCGGGAAAATCTTCCGCGGCGATCAGCAATTCGGCGTGCGCAAGGCGGGATTCATCGCTGTTTGGGGCCGTATCCAGCAGTGCGACCATACGTTTCACGCGGGCGGTTGGCGATTCATCTGGTGCAATTTCGGCGTAGGCGGCGGCAAGGTCGGGGTGGGGCAGGGCTGCATAAGCCTTTTTCAAAATCCGCTCGGCGGTTTTGGTATCGCCCTTTTCAATCAGGGCACGGGCGGCCATTGCGGCGGCGGGAATCAAATCGGGCGACTTTTTATTCGCGTCAATCGCCGCTTCGCGCGCTTCGATGCTTGCGCCTTCGTCCAAAATCCCCTTGGCCTGTTGCAGCGCCATCACCGCATCGCGGCGGCGGAATACATCCTTTGGCAGGCTGCCACCACGTGCCTTTGCGCCCAATGTGGCCCGCGCGCCAGCCCAATCGGCGCTGTCCGATTGTAATTGCAGCAAAATATCCTGCGTTTCCGTATGTTTAGGACGCAGTTCAAACGCCTTTTGCGCCAGCTTTAAGGCTGTATTACGATCGCCTTCGGCCAGCTTTTGCTTTAGCAAACCGCGCACGCCGACAAAGCGGGTGCTGTCATTTGCCAGCAGGGCTTTATAGGCCGCAGTAGCCTTCGCGCTATCGCCCGCCACCTCGGCGGCTTGGGCCACCAGAAGGGCGGTGATCTCGGGCTTGCCCAAATATTTCTCGGCCCGCTGGGCGCGCAGCAAAGCAAGCCGCCCTTCGCCCGATGCCAGCGCGATCAACCCCTCGTTCAGCGCGGCATAGCCCTTGCGTTCGCGGTTACGATCAAAATAGCGCGACAGGGCCGTTTCATCGCCCGTCACAAAGCGCAATGTCGCCACAAGAAGACCCACCGCGCGCATCAACAGCCACAACACCGCCAAAAGGACAAGCAGCACGATGGTTGCCTGCAACGGGCCAAGATGAAACTCCCACCCGGCAAATGCAATACGCAGGCCAGCTTGGGTGTTTTGTAGCAATGTCGCGGCAAAACTTAGCGCCGCCACAAACGCGACAAACATCACAACTTTAAGCAGCGACCAAAGCATCCGCTACATCCCTTCTTTGGTCAGTTTGGCAAATTCGGCCAAGGCATCGGCGCGCAGTTTCGCCTGATTTATCCAAGCCTGCATCGCGGTTTGGGCTGCGGCGGGCAAGGCCGCAAGTTCAGTAACCACCGCCTGCATATCCGCCCCCGTCAACCCCGCATCAATGCGCGAAAGAACAGCGTCTGGGTCATTGCCCTCGCGCGGTGTCAGCGCGCGCGCGCCTGTCTGGCTGCGCACGAAGTTGGTAATCCGCTCGCCCCAGGTTTCGCCCATATTGGATTTTAGGGCAGCATCCAGCCCTGCGCGGGCAGCATCGGGAAAGGTCTCGCGCAGATGGGTCAGGCTGGGGATACCCGCTTCGGCATTGGCAGCCAGCACTTCGGGCAGAGCGATTTGCGCGCTGGCCGAGGCATAGGGCGCGCCTGTATCTAGCGCGGCTTGCAATAGCGTCATCGCGGAAAGTTGGGCCGCTTGGTTTGCAGCATCATTGACATGCGCCACCATGTCTTGCGCGGTTTTTTCAACGGCACCCATTTGCGCGGCAATCGCAGCTTTGATAGCGGGCGCAGGGTCGGATTGGGCCAGTTTCGTACGGATATCTGCCAGTTCGGCCCGTAAATCAGAGTTTGGGGGGGCTGCCGCTAGTTTGGCCTCTAACGTGGCGATGCGTGCCTCTAATGCCGAGGTATCAGGCGGAACGGTTGGGGCAGATTTCACCGCAGCGATTCGCGATTTCATATCCGCTTCAACGCTGCCTACTTTGGCGGCTAGTTCGTCCAAGGCGGCTTGACCCACACTTGCGGGCGCAGCGCCTACAAGCGGGTAAGTCAAAGCCGCACCGTAGCCCAGCGCCGCCATACCCATGCCAAGAATTGCCCCCAAAGCCAATATTAGAGGCGTATTTGATTTGGATTTTGCGGGCGCAGCCTTGACGATTGGATCATCTGCCGCTTGCGGCGGCGGGTCAGTGTCAGCACCAGTTTCAATCGTAGTTTGGTCAGCAGGTTCACCTGCCGTTTCAATCGCTTGATCTGAGGCGGCGGGCTTACGTCTGGCCATTGTCATATCCAATCTGGCAAGGTCACCTTAGCCTAAGCATGAATGCGCCGCGCTTCAAGGATGCGCGTGGAGCCCGCGCGTTTAATCCAGCACTTCGGCAAAGGCATCTAGCAAAGCGGCGGAGTTTGGCCGATGGGCCACCGCCTTGCGGGCAAAAGGCAAAGTAAAGGCATCCATCACTGCCGCGCTTAGTCCCAAAAGATAAATTGGCGCGGGAGGCTGCGCTTGCGCGCAAAACACCCGCGCCGAGCGAGGCGAAAATAGAGGCAGTATGACAGGCCGCGCGCCCGTTAGCAGCGCCTGTGCCTGTGCATTTAGGGGCTGTATGTCTTGGGCATAAACTTCGACGCGCGCGATATTATGGCCCGCGACAGTCAGCACAGTTTCTAAACGCTCTGCTGCCTCGCGCGCGCACAGAAATACCAAAGATTTCTGCCCGCCCTCGCGGATGATAAGTGCAGCAACATCCTGCCAATTCCCCTGCGCATCACGCGCGTCAAATCCCGCCATCTGCGCGGCGGCAGCCGTACGCGCGCCCACACAATACGCAGGTTCGCCCTGCGCGCGCATCCCCGCAGCCAGCGCCGCGGCTACCCCCGTTTCAGACGTAAAAATCACCCCATCCATCCCACTGGGCGGTGTGACAGGCAAAAATCGCGGCACCAGTAGGGGCGAGATGACAACCTCCAACGCGCCAAACCGTGCGGCCACTTCGCCAGAAAAGCGTTGGCTTTGCGCAAAGGGCCGCGTCAGCAGCAGGTTGGGGCGGGATTGCTGTGTCATGGCCAAAGTGTTACCGCTTTGCTGCATATCGCGCAACGCGCAGGTTTGGGATGATGGCCAAAGAGCTGACGATCCTTGGAATTGAATCCAGCTGCGATGATACCGCAGCCGCCGTAGTGCGCGGTGATGGTGCGCGCGGGGCGGTGCTGTCTTCGGTGGTCGAAGGGCAGACCGGCCTTCATGCGCCTTTTGGTGGCGTTGTGCCTGAAATCGCAGCCCGCGCACATGCCGAACGGTTGGATATTTGCGTCAGCGCGGCAATGGCGCAGGCGGCGGTTGGATTTGACGATTTAGATGCCATTGCGGTGACATCGGGGCCAGGTCTGATTGGCGGGGTTTTGTCGGGGGTGATGTTGGCCAAAGGGCTGGCCGCCGCGCGCGGCCTACCCCTGATGGGGGTCAACCATTTGGCGGGCCATGCCCTAACACCGCGCCTGACGGATGGGCTGGATTTTCCTTATCTGATGTTGCTTGTGTCGGGCGGGCATTGCCAGTTTCTTATTGTCCACGGCCCGCGCCAATTTACCCGCCTTGGCGGCACGATTGATGACGCCCCCGGCGAGGCGTTTGACAAAATCGCCAAGCTGCTGGCCCTGCCGCAACCAGGCGGCCCGCAGGTAGAAAAGCAGGCAATTTTGGGTGATGCACGCCGCTTTGCGTTACCACGTCCGCTGCTGGATAGGGCGGGGTGCGATATGTCTTTTTCGGGTTTGAAAACAGCCGCTTTGCGCGCGCGCGATGCGATTATCGCCGAGAAGTCGGGGCTAACGCTGCAGGACCGCCGCGATCTTTGCGCAGGGTTTCAGGCAGCAATGGCAGATGTTCTGGCCGAGAAAGCCCGCCGTGCTTTGGCCGCTTATCTTGCGCTGAACCCGGCACAACCAGCCTTTGCCGTTGCAGGCGGTGTTGCCGCAAATCAGTCTATTCGAACGCGGTTGGAAGCTGTTTGCGCAGATATGAGCACGTCTTTCTTCGCACCCCCTTTGCACCTTTGCACCGATAATGCAGCCATGATCGCTTGGGCGGGGATTGAAATTTTCCGCACAGGCGGATCAAGCTTGGAAGACCTAATCGCTCGTCCGCGCTGGCCGCTGGATACCGCTGCCGCACCGCTGATAGGGTCTGGCAAAAAGGGGGCAAAGGCATGATTGGGGTAGCGGGCGCAGGGGCCTTCGGCACGGCATTGGCCATAGCTTTGGCACGCAAAGGGCTAGATGTTGTGCTATGGGCGCGGGACGCGGGCCAAGCGCGCACGATGCAGATCGCAGGCGAAAATGCGCGCTATCTGGTGGGGGCCCGCTTTCCGGCCACTTTACAAATTACGGCAAGTTCCGCCGATTTGGCTGGCACTCAGGCATTGCTACTGGCCGTGCCCATGCAATCTTTGGCCAGATTTTTGCAAGATCACCCACAAGCTTTTTCAAACCAGCCCCTCATTGCTTGTTGCAAAGGGGTAGATTTAACCACGCTACAAGGGCCAAGCGCGGTGGTGGCTTTGGCTTATCCTGACGCGGATGTTGGCGTGCTGACGGGGCCCAGTTTTGCGGCAGATATTGCGCGCGGCCTGCCGACAGCGCTGACGTTGGCTTATCGCGGATTACAGGCAGAGGCGTTGCAAGACCTGCTATCCACTCCCTCGCTGCGGCTGTACCTGTCATCTGATATTATAGGCGCAGAATTGGGTGGTGCGTTGAAGAATGTCATTGCCATTGCGGCGGGGGTAGTTATTAGCGCGGGCTTTGGTGCATCCGCCCGCGCAGCGCTGATGACACGCGGCTTTGTCGAAATGCAGCGCATGACACTGGCGCTGGGCGGCAATCCCGAAACGCTGACAGGCCTATCTGGCTTTGGCGATTTGGTGCTGACCTGCGCTTCGGAACAATCGCGCAATTTCCGCTTTGGGCTGGCTTTGGGCGCAGGGCAGGGTTTTGAGCCAAACGTCACTGTCGAAGGGGCGGCAACCGCGCAGGCGGTGGCGCGGCTTGCAGCCCAGCGCGGCATAGATATGCCGATCACAGCGATGATAGCTGCCCTAATCTCTGATAAAATCACATTAAACCAAGCGGTTGCGGCCCTCATGTCGCGTCCGTTAAAACAGGAGTAGACCATGCGCGTTGCACTGATTTGTATCGATAAAGCGGGGGCGCAACAAACGCGGCTAGATAACCGCGCCGCCCATTTAGAGTATATCGCCGCAACTGGCATGGTGGAAATGGCGGGGCCGTTTCTAGATGGCGGCGCAATGGTTGGCAGCCTTGTGGTTCTTGACGTGAATAATCTGGCCGCCGCGCAGGATTGGGCGGCAGGTGATCCTTACACAAAGGCGGGGCTGTTTGCATCGGTCGATATTCGCGAATGGAAAAAGGTCATCGGATGAGGTTTTGGCTGCTGAAAACCGAGGCCGAGGAATTTGGCTGGCACGACCAAATCGCCGCAGGAGAGGTTGGGGCAGAATGGCACGGCATCCGAAACTATCAGGCGCGCAACAATTTACGGGCGATGGAATTGGGCGAATTGGCCTTTTTCTATCATACTGGCCGCGAAAAGGCCGTGGTGGGTATTGTCGAGGTATCCCGCCTTGCAGCATCCGATAGCACCACCGATGATCCGCGTTGGGACAGTGTTTGGGTTCGCGCGCAGCGCCCTTTGCAGCCTGTCACGTTGGAGCGGTGCCGCCAAGAGCCAGCGTTGAAAGACATGGTCTTGCTGCACAATTCGCGCCTGTCGGTTCAGCCTGTGACCGCAGCCGAATGGGAACTGATTTGCCAATTGGGCGGCAAGCATTGACAAAATGTCGCAGCGCCGTAGCCTGACCGCGCAGAAACAGGCCGAAACGGCCATAAAAGCGAGGGAAACATGGAATTTGTCAGCGTAATCGTCGCGGCCTTTGCCGCCTTTGCCTATGGTGCGGTGCATTACACTGTGTTGTCTAAACAGTGGTTGCCCGTGTCTGGGGTAAAGTTGGATGCAAATGGCCGCCCCGCGCAAGCGGGCAATATGGTTTTGCAATTTGGATCATCGTTTATTGCCATGATTTTGGTCGCTGGCATGATGCGCCATGTCTTGGCCACATCGGGGGTAGATACGTTTGGCGGGTCGGTTGTGTCCGGTCTTGGGATTGGTGCCTTTTGCATCCTACCTTGGGTGTGGATGAACAACACATATACCAGCCGCCCGATTATGCTGACTGTGATCGACGGGGCCTATTCAATTATCGGATGTGGGATTATCGGCGCCGTTTTGACGCTGCTATAACGAATTGGGGGGTCTTCACCCCTAAAGACCCCCCAACTACCCCACGCGCTCCCCAGCACCGCACGTGTTCTGTTCGAAAGGGTCTTGGGCTTACTGCCCTACCTGATAAACATATCCCAATTTAGCCGCCCTGCCAAAGGCAAAGCCGCTAAAACTATATTCATTAGGCATAGACGCCTTCTTTGCGGAAATGCTTGACCAGCATGTAATAGACGACGGCGCGGAATTTGCTGCGTTCCGATCGACCATAGGTATCGATCACCGCATTCACGGCCTCTGCCAAGGCGGGGCTATCGGGCAGGCCCAATTTGCCGATCAGGAAATTCTTGCGAACGCGTTCCAATTCTTCGGGGTCGCTTGCGGCGACGGTTTCGGCATCGGCCTTATAGATGGATGGGCCGCACCCGATGGTCACCTTGGTCAGCAGGGCCATATCTGCATCGATTTTGCATTTATTCTTGAGATCGCCCGCATATTTTGCGATCAACGTGTCGCGCTTGCTCATAAATTATCCTTCTGGTTGATGGGACGAACGATTGCACATGTACAGAGTATTGCAACGAAAAAAGCCCCCAAACTAGGGGGCTTTTTTGCAGAATTTTGTCACAGATCAGTAACGGTAATGTTCCGCCTTGAACGGGCCTTCAACCTTGACCCCTATATAATCAGCCTGATCCTTGCGAAGTTCGGTCAGTTTCACACCAATTTTCTTCAGATGCAGACGGGCAACCTTTTCGTCCAGCGCCTTTGGCAGAATATAAACACCAGGCTGATATTCGCTGCCCTTCGTCCACAGTTCAATTTGTGCAAGCACTTGGTTGGTAAAGGATGCCGACATCACGAACGATGGATGCCCCGTGGCATTGCCAAGGTTCAAAAGGCGACCTTCCGAAAGCAGGATGATGCGGCTGCCCGAAGGCATTTCGATCAGGTCCACTTGCTCTTTGATGTTCGTCCATTTGTGGTTGCGCAGCGCCGCCACTTGGATTTCGTTGTCAAAGTGGCCAATGTTGCCAACAATCGCCATGTCCTTCATCGCGCGCATATGCTCGATACGGATCACATCGCGGTTGCCTGTGGTCGTGATGAAAATATCGGCATTTGCCACTTCATCTTCCAAAAGGGTTACTTCGAACCCGTCCATCGCTGCTTGCAACGCACAAATCGGGTCAACTTCAGTAACCTTTACGCGCGCACCAGCGCCGCGCAGAGATGCGGCCGAGCCTTTACCCACGTCGCCGTAACCGCAAACAACAGCCACTTTGCCTGCCATCATCGTGTCCGTCGCGCGGCGAATGCCGTCAACAAGTGATTCTTTGCAGCCGTATTTGTTATCAAACTTTGATTTGGTGACCGAATCGTTCACATTGATCGCAGGGAACGGTAATTGTCCGTTTTTGTGCAATTCATACAGGCGGTGCACGCCCGTGGTGGTTTCTTCCGACACGCCCTTGATCGCCGCGCGGGTTTTGGTGAACCAACCGGGGCTTTCTTTCATCCGCTTGTGAATTTGTAGTTTAATCACTTCTTCTTCTTCCGAGGCGGGCACAGGGATAATTTCCTCGCCCGCTTCGGCGCGCGCACCCAGAAGAACGTATAACGTGGCATCGCCGCCATCGTCCAAAATCATATTCGCGCCTTCTGCGAACATAAAGGATTTGTCGAGATAATCCCAATGTTCGGTCAGCGTCTGGCCCTTAATGGCAAACACTGGAATGCCAGCGGCCGCAATTGCAGCGGCGGCGTGATCTTGGGTCGAGAAAATGTTGCACGACGCCCAGCGCACTTCCGCACCCAGCGCGACCAGCGTTTCAATCAGCGCGGCTGTTTGAATAGTCATATGCAGCGAGCCGACAACCCGCGCGCCTTTCAGCGGTTTCGCTGGCCCGAATTCTTCGCGCAGCGCCATCAGGCCCGGCATTTCGGTTTCGGCAATGGTCAATTCTTTGCGGCCAAATTCGGCCAAAGCGATGTCTTTTACAATATAATCCTTGGCCATTTGCCATTCTCCTATTTCTTTGGGGGCAAATAGCACGGATACCCCCACTCGACAACTGGCGCGGGCGATGTCAGTAAAATACTGCAAAAAAAGAGGACGGATATGAAACAACCGCGGGCGTGGCAGCGCATGTTATCGGGGCGGCGGCTGGATCTGCTTGATCCAACGCCGATGGATATTGAAATTGCCGATATCGCGCATGGTCTGGCCTTTGTCGCACGCTGGAACGGGCAAACGCGGGGCGATTTCGCTTACTCTGTTGCAGAGCATTCGCTGCTGGTCGAGGCGATTTTTGCGCGCTCGGGATCAGATGTTAAATGGCAACTGGCAGCCTTGCTGCATGACGCGCCAGAATACGTGATTGGTGATATGATTTCTCCGGTGAAATCGGCGGTGGGGGATGGTTACGGCCAAATGGATATGCGCCTTTCTGCTGCCATTCATCTGCGCTTTGGTCTGCCTGCCACACTTCCCGCATCCATCAAAAAGGCCATCAAAGCCGCAGATAAAGTTTCGGCATGGCTAGAAGCGGTTGAAATTGCGGGGTTTGATCGGGCAGAGGCGGATAAACTGTTCGGCGCGCCAGACCCTGCTGTTTTGCGCGGCCTGTTTATTCGTCTGCGCCCCCCCGCCGAAGTGCGCGCTGATTTTCTGGCGCGGTTTGGCCAGTTGTTTACCTAATCCCAGCGGCAAAGAGATTCTTCGTCGCTGTCCTTCGCATCAACCCACGCTGTGCCATCTGTGCGATGTTCTTTTTTCCAAAGCGGCGCGCGGGATTTTAGGTAGTCCATCAAAAATTCTGCCCCCGCGAAGGCATCCTTCCGGTGCGGTGCAGATGCGGCGACCATCATAATCACCTCGCCCACAGCAAGCCGCCCATAACGGTGGATGACCCAAGCATCCAGCAGGCCAAAGCGGGCACGCGCCGCGCCGACCATATCTTCGATCGCAGGCAGGGTCATGGCGGGATAGTGTTCGATTTCCAGACCAATCAGGCCAGCATCGCCGCGTACCACCCCCGAAAATGTAACAAGCGCCCCAGCCCCTGATTGCGCAGCCGCAAAGCGGTTTGCGATATCGCCCAGATCAAAGGGCGCGGATTGAACCGAAATCATTCAGCCCCCCGTCATGGGGGGAAAAAACGCCACCTCTTTTGCGGCGGCAAGCGGCGCGTCAAAATCGGTCAGCACCTGATCTACAGCAACCCGCACTGAACGCAAATCCGCAAATGCGGCGGCATGATAGGGGTCGATGGCCGATAATTCTGCCACCAGTTGCGCAACGGTTTCAGCCTGCGTTTCAATCTGTTCGCGGCCCGCGCCAATGCGTTCACGCAGCCATGCGAAATAGACTACGGTTATCATGAATTTTCTTTCAGGTAGGGACGCGATTTGTTGAAATAGTCCAGACCCGTCATCGCAGTAAGGATTGCTGCAATCCACATCAATACCAGCCCAATATCCCAGACCACCGATGCGCAGTCGCGCTTGCCACAGGCGCGGATCGGGTCGGCAAGGCCGGCGGAAACCGCCGCAGAATATTGATCAGTCGTCATCCCCTGCATAGCAACACCGTTCAAATACTCTAGCCCAGTGCCAAGGAACAACACCGCAATCGCCACCATTTGTGCTGTGGTTTTCCATTTAGCCAGTTTTGTCACAGGCAGCGCACCTGCTTTGGCACCCAAAAACTCGCGCAGGCCCGAAACGAATACTTCGCGAAACAAAATCACTGTGGCAGGCAATATTAGCCAAGGGTTCATGCCCGAATACCCTGTCAGCACCATAATTGCGATCACCACCATCGCCTTATCGGCAATTGGGTCAAGCATGGCGCCAAATTTGCTTTCTTGGTGCCACAACCGCGCCAGATATCCGTCAAACCAATCGGTCACCGCTGCGCCAACAAACAGCGCCAGCGCAAACCAATCGGCCCAAGGGCGGTGAAAATACAAAAACATCACCGCCACGCCAGGGGCAGCAAGCAGGCGCATAACAGTCAAAGTGTTGGGCAAATTCCACTGCATAACGAAAGTCTATCCTGTGGTTGCGCAGGGGGGAAGAGGCAAACCTAAACCTTATGGCACAGGTGTCCATTGCACATCATCGATACGCGGCGCGCCTGTGGCCAGCATAACAACGCGGTCAAAGCCCATGGCAATGCCCGCCGCATCGGGCATTTGTGCCAACGCCGCCAGAAAATCTTCGTCGATAGGATAGGTTTCCCCATAAACGCGCTGCTTTTCGGCCATTTCCGTTGCGAAACGGCGGCGCTGTTCGTCTGCATCTGTCAACTCGCCAAATCCATTGGCAAGTTCGACCCCGCAGGCATACACCTCGAACCGCTGGGCAAGGCGCGGATCACTGGGCAGTTTGCGGGCAAGGGCAGCTTCGGCTGCGGGGTAATGATCTAACACTGTCAGGCGGCCCATGCCCAAATGCGGCTCGACCTTTTCCGAAAGGATGCGAGATAGGATATCGCTCCACGTATCATCATCCGCCACGCGCAGATGAATGGCGCGGGCCTGCGCAGCCAATGCATCGCGGTTGGTTTGGCCCGCGGCATCCATCGTCGCCAGCAGGTCAACGCCAGCATAGATTTCAAATGCGCGGTGCACCGATATGCGTTCAAAGGGCGCAAACGGATCGCACTGTTTGTCACGAAAGCGCAAAGTATCGCTGCCCGCCACCCGCACCGAAGCGGCAATCAAAGCGGCAATATCTACCATTAAAACGCTGTAATCCGTGTGGGCACGATACCATTCCAGCATCGTGAATTCGGGGCTATGCAACGCTCCCCTTTCGCGGTTACGAAACACATGGGAAAAAGCGGCGATCTGCGTCTCGCCCGCTGCCAGCAGTTTTTTCATCGCAAATTCGGGGCTTGTATGCAGATACATCTGCCGTGCCGCGCCATCATTGCCCAATGCCTGCGTCGCAAACCCGTGCAAATGCGCCTCGTTTCCCGGGCTGATGGCAAGGGCGGCTGGGTCAACCTCGATAAAGCCAGCCTGTGCCAGCCATGCGCGCTGCGCCACCAGAATGCGATTTCGTGCAAGCAGCAACGGGCGGCGGTCGGTGTGGGTTTGGGCGTTCCACCACGGATTTTGCATGATTTCGGCTATCCTCTGGAGATTTGCAAAAAACTAGGCTAAAGCAGTCTGCGCTGCCCCCGATAGGGCCGCTTGCGCCCAAAAACAAGGATCAAACCCGTGAAAGTCATCGCTTCTAGCCTACGCAAAGGCAATGTGGTTGAAATGGAGGGCAAGTTGTATGCCGTCATAAAGGCCGAAAACTTCCACCCAGGCAAGGGCACGCCGACGACTTCGGTCGACATGCGCCGCATTTCCGACGGGGTGAAAGTTGCCGAACGCTGGCGCACCACAGAAATGGTTGAAAAGGCCAATGTGGACGAGCGGGAATATGATTTTCTATACGAAGACGGTGAAGGTTACCATTTTATGGAACCCACCACTTACGAGCAATTCGCTGTGCATCCCGATGTGGTTGGGGACGACAAGGTGTTTCTAAGCGAGGGTATAAAGGTCTATCTTAAAACCTATGACGGCGTTGCGATTGCGATTGAATTGCCGCAGCGCGTGACGGTCGAGATTGCTGAAACCGAACCCGTGGTCAAAGGACAGACGGCATCGTCCAGCTATAAGCCTGCGGTTTGCACCAATGGTCTGCGTGTGATGGTTCCGCCCCATATCGGCGCTGGCGTGCGCATTGTGATCAACACCGATGACTATGCCTATCAGGGCCGCGCACAGGATTAGTCTTGCAACCTTTGATTGATTTATCATCAGCCTTTTTCACCCCTTGTTTTTTGCAGCGAAAAGGCGCATAGCGTGGGGGCGAAAAACGCTAATCTCGAAAAATCTGTCTCCTTACGGCTTCAGCGATCGATACTAACGTGACTGAGCCGCGCCATCGCATCCTGCGGATGGGACACTAAAACGGAGATATCACTATGGCCAATGGCACAGTGAAATGGTTCAATGCAACCAAGGGATTTGGCTTTATCGCCCCTGCAAATGGCAACAAAGACGTGTTTGTTCACGTCTCGGCGCTAGAGCGTGCAGGCATTCGCCAATTGAATGACGGTCAAGCCGTGACGTTTGACATCGAAGCAGGCCGTGATGGCCGCGAATCGGCTATCAATCTTGCGCTGGCATAAGTTTATATAAAAGTCTGGGCATTGGCCCTGGCGATTGGACAAAAAGAAACGGGAAAGGTTTGCGCCTTTCCCGTTTTTCTTTTGACCAATAGCGCTTGGCTTAGATCATCATGTCTTCAGGCCGTTTGCCAGATTTCAACGCTGCTACAAACCAAAGCGGCTTGCGCCCACGGCCCGACCACGTTTCCGAATCATTTGCAGGGTTGGCATATTTCGCCACAGCGGGCGAGCGCTTGCGAATTTTGGCCGCGCCCGTCAGTTCTGAAATCGAAAAGCCAAGCTCGCGTGCCTTTTCTTCAAGCGCGATCAAAGCTTCACGTTTCTTGCGGTCTTTGAAGCCCGCAATTTCCTTTGCAATGCGCGTTTGCAAATCCTTCAAGTCTTTCAAGGAATACTGGGAAAGATCCATGGTCGTTCTCCTTTATTGTTAACTGCGCACTTTATTAAGCCTGTGTTTCAAATACTGCAATGGTTTTATGAAAATGAGATGAATGCTACTTTGGGCTACGCTTGGCCAAGATGCGTTGCAAGGTGCGCCGATGCATAGACAAACGCCGCGCTGTTTCCGAAACGTTTCGGTTACACATCTCATATACCCGCTGAATATGTTCCCACCGCACGCGGTCTGCCGACATTGGGTTATCTAGAACAGGCGGCATTGCGCCGCCCTTCATCAGCAGCGCATTTGTAATGTCATCTGCATCGGCAGGTTTAGAAAGATAATCGGTTGCGCCAATTTTTACCGCAGCTACTGCCGTGGCAATCGCGCCATAACCGGTAAGAACCACGATGCGGCAATCTGGGCGCCGTTCGCGCAGCAGTTCTACCACATCTAGGCCATTTCCGTCTTCTAAACGCAGATCAACCACAGCATAGGCTGGGGGGCGGGCTGTTGCCACGGCGCGGCCTGCAGCCACAGATGTGACGGTTTCCACGACAAAGCCACGCTTTTCCATCGCCTTTGCCAGACGCTTCACAAAGGTCTCATCGTCATCTACCAAAAGCAGGCTGCGATCGGCGCCCAGATCGGCTGCACTGTGTTCCACGGCATTCCCCTTTTTCTTTTGCTAGATCTAGGTCGCAATAGGGATTAGGTCAAATTTCCAACTATTTTACCTTATCTACGAAACACCCCAGCTTTTCGGCCATATTAGCCGCACTGATATCGCGGTCAAAAAAGTCAACGAAGCCGACCCCTGGCATCATCAGGTAGCTAAAGGTGGAGTGATCCATCAAGTAATACTGCGGATCGCCATCCACCTGCTTTTGGTAATAGGTCTTATAGGCGGCAGAGGCAGCTTTAACTTGGTCAGGCGTGCCAGTCAGCCCAATCATACGCGGGTGCATGGCATCGGTGAAATCGCGCAGCACTTCGGGCGTATCGCGTTCGGGATCGAACGAGATGAAAACAGGCGTGACAATCTGTCCCAAGCTTTCCAAAATATCTACTGCGTCGGCATTGCGGGCAGCATCCAGCGGGCAAACATCGGGGCAAAACGTGTAGCCAAAATAGACCAGCGTTGGCCCTGTGATAACGTCTTTGTCTGTAACGGTTTTTCCGTTTTCATCAGTCAGGGTGAACGGCCCACCAATCGCGCCACCGCCTACGGCGCCACCACGGCACTGGGCGAATTGATCATCGCCTACGGGCTGTACGATATACAGAACACTAGCCCCAATAAGCCCCACCACTGCCAAACCTGCCAAGCCCGCGATCAGCGTTTCGTTTTTCATAACGCGCCCTTTCCCTTTTTATTGCGCACCCCCTATAACACATCTATCCCCACGCGCGAGGCTGACAATATGACACGCCAATACACAGGCAATATGCGGCAGCTTCGGGCCGATTGGCTGCCATTGCGGACATTGATTTTACTGCGTTGGCTGGCCGTGGTTGGGCAATTATTTGCTATATTTGTTGCCAGCCAGATCTACGCCTTTCAATTGCCGCTGGGCCTGTGCCTGCTTGCCATCAGCGCCGCGATGAGTGCGAATTTCATACTCTCAACCGTCTATCCGTCCACCAAACGCCTGTCAGAATTGGAATCTATCGCCGCCTTGATGTTTGATTTGGGGCAGCTTGGCGCGTTGGTGTTTTTAACGGGCGGTTTGACCAACCCCTTTGCTTTGCTAATGCTGGCCCCCGTGATCGTTTCAGCCTCGGCGCTTAACCTGCGCGCCACCCTGATTTTGGGCGGCGCGGCGGCGACGCTGACAACGTTGGTGTTTTTCTTTCAAATGCCATTGGTGCAGGCAAATGGCCAAGTGTTTGATACGCCAATCCTATTTAAGTTTGGCTTTTGGGCGTCAATCCTAATCGGGATTGCGTTTTTGGGGCTTTATGGGCGCAAAGTATCGACCGAACTTGCCAACATGTCCGATGCCTTGCTGGCCACGCAAATGGCCCTTGCGCGCGAACAAAAGCTTACAGATTTGGGAGGCGTTGTGGCCGCCGCTGCGCACGAGTTGGGCACGCCACTCGCCACGATCAAATTGATCAGCGCCGAGATGGCTAGCGAGTTGCAAGATAACCCGTCGTTGCAAGAAGACGCGTTGACGATCCGCGCCCAAGCAGACCGCTGCCGCGATATTCTGCGCGAAATGGGTAAATCAGGCAAAGATGACCTGCTGATCCGCGCCGCGCCGCTGTCAGAAGTGCTGCGCGAAGCAGCAGAGCCGCATGGCCAACGCGGCAAGCTGCTGCACTTTAAGCTGCATGCCAAAGACAATGCCCTGCCCGAGCCGTTTATCTTGCGGCGCCCGGAAATCATTCATGGTCTTCGCAATTTGATTCAGAATGCTGTGGATTTTGCCAGCGATCATGTTTGGATTGAAGGATCGTGGAGCGAGGACGACATCAGCGTGGTCATCATTGACGATGGCGCTGGTTTTCCTCCGCAGTTGATCGGCCGTATTGGCGATCCGTTTTTGCGCAGCAGATCGCCGCAGACCTGGGATCGCCCCGAGTACGAGGGCATGGGTCTTGGGCTGTTCATCGCAAAAACACTACTAGAGCGCACAGGCGCGGCGATGTCCTTTGCCAATGCGGCTGAATCACTGCGCAGCAAGGCCCAAAGTCTGCAACGGCGCGGTGCCGTGGTAGAGGCAATTTGGCCGCGCACGGCGCTTGCAGCTGATCGCGGCGCTGCACTTGGGGAAAACCAAGCGAATAGTTAGCGATACCGTTGCGGCCAGCTTGCGAAACTGCGTAAATTTAAGAGCTTAGCCAAAGTCCAGCCCCAACGTTAACCTTTTGTTAGTGAATACCTCCTTAGGTTGAATTAATCGGATTATTAATTAATTTTGCTCGAAACGGGTGCGGCGATGGGCTTTGGATCTTCAGTTGACTTGATTGGGGTTGGAATACTTTTTGCCGCATTGGGCCTAATGCTTGCGACCCTATTCAGCAAGGAAGCCGCGAAACCCAAAACGGGAAGCCTTGCTTTGCGCAGCGAGGGCCCCATTTTCCTGTTTGACGGCGATGTTCTGGTCGATTGCAATGCGTCTGCCCGCGCTGTTCTGGCCAGATCCATCACGCGGGGGGGCGATTGGCACAGATTGTTGGACTTTTTGGCAAAACATTTCGACAATATTGACGAGAAGCTATCGCAGTTACCCAAGCTTGGCGCATTGGCCGAAATTGCAGAAACAAACAGCGGCAAAGCAATGCTGTTGCAAGCCGAGCTGAGCGGCGGTCTGACCAAAATCGCGCTGATCGACCCCGATCTTGCCGATGGGCCAGGTGTCGCGCTGGCCATGTCACACCGCGCCTTGGAAACCGAGGTTCAGGAATTGCGCCACGCCATAGCCTGCGCGCCAACGCTGATGTGGCGCGAATCAGCCACGGGCGAAGTGACTTGGGCCAATAATGCCTATGTTTTGCTGGCCAGCGCAGCGCAAACATCGCGGCGCGAGCTTAGCTGGCCTTTGCCACGCCTTTTTGACCGCGCTGCAACATTGCAATCCGCGCACGGGCAACGGCAAAGCGTCGCAATTGGCGCAAGAAAAACCGCTTGGTTTGATTTGGTCACGCAGGTTGAAGGGGCTGGCATGCTTTGCTTTGCCACCGCCGTCGATGCCGCAGTGAACGCTGAAAACTCTCTGCGCGAATTTATGCAGACCCTGTCCAAAACATTTGCACAACTGCCCATTGGGCTTGCGATTTTTGACAAAGATCGCAAGCTGCAAATGTTCAACCCCGCCTTGGTAGAGCTAACCAGTTTGCCGCCCGATTTTTTAACGCGTAGGCCCAGTATGCTTGCCGTGCTGGACGCGATGCGTGACCGCAATCTTTTGCCAGAACCCAAAGATTACCACAGCTGGCGCCGCCAGATCATCGAGATGGAACGTGCGGCCGCTTCGGGCCTTTTTCAAGAAAACTGGGCCTTGCCCGATGGCCAAACCTTTCGCGTCACGGGTCGCCCGCACCCCAATGGTGGGCTGGCCCTGATGATTGAAGATATTTCTGGCGAAATGCAACGCTCGCGCCGCTATCGGTCGGACTTGGAAATCAGCCAATCGGTAATTGATCAGCTAGAAGACGCGATTGTGGTTTTTGACCAAGGCGGGCATCTGTTGTGGTGTAACACCGCCTACAGCACCCTATGGGATCATGACCCCGCAGGAAGCCTTGGCCATTGCAGCATTCGTTCTGTGACTGTGCACTGGAAAACCCTGACCGCGCCCACGCAACTGTGGATAGAGATTGACGAGTTTATTCACACCATCGGCAACCGCGAGGCGTGGCGCAAAGACCTGCGCCTGTTGGATGGCCGCTTGCTGACCTGCGCGGTCGCACCTTTGGCGGCAGGGTCTACGATGGTTGCGTTCCGCTCTATGGGGCCAAAGCGCACGGGCAGTAGCGGTCTAGAGCATGTTTCAGCCAGCGCAACGGCGGCGCGCTAGATCGCCGCTTGCCAGCGGGGGGCGCTTTGGTAAACATGCCGCATGTCTTGGCCTGTTCGCATCCTTAACGCGCCCGATGTGCAGATATTACTGCCAGATGAGGCCAGCGCTACCCGCTTTGCGCAAATTTGCGCCGATCACTTAGGCGCGGGTGATACGGTGCTGCTGTCTGGCCCCGTGGGCGCGGGCAAAAGCCATTTTGCCCGCGCCGTCATTCGCGCCTATTTGGGACAACATACCGAAGTGCCCTCACCCAGCTTTACCCTTGTGCAGTGTTATGACGCCGCGTTCGAGATTTGGCACGCCGATCTTTATCGGCTATCCCATAGCTTTGAGTTGGTGGAATTGGGGCTGGAAGAGGCCATGGGCAAGGCGCTGTGCCTGATTGAATGGCCAGACCGATTGGCGCAAATCCCGCCCCAAGCAATTGCCCTGTCGCTGGCCATGGCAGGCGAAGGGCGCATGGCCCATCTTTCCGGGGCCTCTTCTGCGCTGATTTCTGCGCTGAAATCGGCCTTCTCCCAATGACACACAGCGTTGCACTGCGCGCGTTTTTGGAAAGGGTTGGTTGGGCCACCGCCTCAAGCGCGCCGCTTGCGGGCGATGCATCGGCACGCAGCTATATGCGCCTAACGCTGGGCAACAAAAGCGCGGTGTTAATGCGCGCGCCGCTGGGCGGGGCGGATGACCCTGCGCAGTTTGTGATGATCGCTAGCCACCTTTCTGCGCTGGGCCTGTCCGCGCCGCGCTGCATCGCGCAAGATTTGGCACAAGGGCTTTTACTGCTGGAAGATTTCGGCGATGGCGTTTTCGCGCGAATTTTGCAGGCCACGCCAAACCGCGAAATCGGCCTTTATACTCCAGCAGTAGATGTGCTGCAACATCTGCAAAGCCATCCCGCGCCGCATGGCCTGCCGAGCCTTTCCGCCACGGATTGGGCAGATGCGGCGATGCTATCGCTGACGCGGTATGCCGGGGGCATTATGGGGCAAATGTCCAAGGCCGATGATCTGCACACAGCCTTAGCTAACGCGATTGCCCGCCACGCCGATGGCCCTCGCGTTTTGATCCTACGCGATTATCATGCCGAAAACTTAATGCACCTGACTGCCCGCAAGGGCCTAGCCCAAGTGGGGCTGCTGGACTTTCAACTCGCCCAAATGGGGCAACCTTGCTATGATCTGGTTTCCTTGCTGCAAGACGCGCGGCGCGAAGTTTCGCCTGAAACGCAGACGGCGATGACGGGCCGTTTTCTGTCTCTAACTGACCAGTTAGAGACAGAATTTTCGGCCGCGTTTGCTACATTTGGCGCGCAGCGCGCCTTGCGGATTTTGGGGATATTCGCCCAGCTTTCCACCCATCAGGGCAAGCCGCAGTATCT
Organism: Pseudorhodobacter antarcticus; assembly: GCA_945862435.1. GTDB lineage: Bacteria > Pseudomonadota > Alphaproteobacteria > Rhodobacterales > Rhodobacteraceae > Cypionkella > Cypionkella antarctica_C. The sequence goes on along the minus strand of CAMAXX010000003.1, from coordinate 126,236 downwards.
GCCGCTTATCCCGCGCGTTTGGCAGCATTTACAGCAAAACCTTGCCCATCCCGCGCTGTATGATTTGGCAAAAATCTGTGCCCGCGATCTACCGCAGCCAACACCCGCCGCCCTGCAACATCTAAGGTCGAAATGTCAAACTTACCCTTAATGATCTTTGCCGCAGGTTTTGGCACACGCATGGGGGCGCTGACAAAATCTGAGCCAAAACCGCTGATCTCTGTTGCGGGCAAGCCGCTGATCGATCACGCACTGAGTGTGGCGCACAGTGCAGGGGTGGGCAGAATTGTGGTGAACCTGCATTATTTGGGCGATCAAATTGCTGCCCATTTGGCCGGGCAAGACATTGCCCTGTCATGGGAGAGGGTTACAATTTTGGAAACAGGTGGCGGTCTGCGCGCCGCCCTTCCGCTGCTGGGCGCTGGCCCCGTATTGCTGCTGAATTCTGACGCTGTCTGGACTGGCGAGAACCCGTTGACCCAACTTTTGGCGGCATGGGATGCCGATAAGATGGATTCACTTTTGCTATTGGCCCAGCGCGCCAATGCGCTGGGCCACAGCGGCAAGGGTGATTTTCTGATCGCCCCAGATGGCCGCCTAAGCCGCGCCAATGGGCGCGAAGCACCAATCTATCTGGGCGCGCAAATTATTGATCCGCAGGCGCTGCAATATGTCGCGTCTAATGCCTTTTCTTTAGGGCTGATCTGGGACAAGCTGATCGCCAAGGGCCGTTTATTCGGCACCTTCCACGATGGCGGTTGGTGCGATGTCGGCAGCCCTGATGGTATTGCGATTGCGGAAAGGTTGCTGCGTGTTTAAGGCCACAACATCCCCCCGCATTTTCGCCCTGCCCCCAGGCTGCGATTTTCCCAAACTTGTGGTGGCAGGATTGCACGCACGGATGGCAAGCGCCCCGCCCGAGGCGATGACCCGCGTTACTTTGTATCTGAATACAAACCGGATGCAGGCCCGCGTCGCGCAGATTTTCACCAATCAAGGCGCGCAGTTTCTGCCCCGTTTGCGGCTGCTAACGCAGGTGGATCAAGACCCGAGGTTGGTACGCAGCACCGCCGTTTCGCCCCTGCGCAGGCAACTGGAAATATCGACCCTGATCGCCGCTTTATTGCAGGCACAGCCCGATCTCGCCCCGCGTTCGGCCACATTTGACCTTGCCGTCAGCCTCACGCGCCTGCTGGATGAAATGCAAAGCGAGGGGGTGTCGCCGCAGGCAATTTCCGCGTTAGATGTTTCGGAACACTCCGCCCATTGGGCGCGCACGCAAGATTTTCTGCGCATCGTAGCCCCGCTGTTTGCGGCGGGCGATGGGCCAGAGGCGCGGCGGCGCGCAGCCGTTTCGGCTCTGTCTGCCCTGTGGCAGGCCGACCCGCCGCATGACCCCGTTATCATCGCAGGCACAACAGGTTCGCGCAAAGCCACGGCCGAATTTATGCAAGCCATATCAGCCCTGCCGCAAGGCGCGATCATTCTGCCTGGCTATGATTTTGATTTGCCCGAAGCCGTATGGCGGCATATGGATGACGCGCTGACCAGCGAAGATCATCCGCAATTCCGCTTTCGCCACCTGATGGATCAGATCGGCTTTGCCCCAGGCGATGTGCAGCCTTGGGCCGAAACAACGGCTCCCGCGCCGATGCGCAATGCTTTGGTGTCACTTGCCCTGCGCCCCGCCCCCGTTACTGACCAATGGCTGCGTGATGGGCCTGCCCTGCCTGATTTGGTGCAGGCCACGGCGGGGCTGACGCTGCTGCAGGCCCCCTCACCACGGGCCGAGGCGTTGGCGATTGCGCTGATCTTGCGCAAGGCCGCCGAAGATGGGGTCAAGGCTGCGCTCATCACGCCAGATCGCGGGCTATCGCGGCAAGTGACTGCTGCGCTTGATCGTTGGGCATTGGTGCCCGACGATTCGGGCGGGCGGCCCTTGGCCCTGTCGGCAGTGGGGCGGTTTTTGCGGCAAATTGCGGCGCTGCCCTGCCAGCCGCTGACAATTGACCGCCTGATCGATCTGCTAAAGCACCCGCTGACAGCTTCGGTAGAAGGCCGTGGCAAACACCTGCTTTTGACGCGCGAATTGGAATTGCACCTGCGCCGCAATGGCCCTGCCTTTCCAGATTTTGCCATGCTCAGCGGATGGGCCGCCGCGCGCGCGATTACGGGCGCGACTGACTGGGCTGCCCTGCTTGCGCCTCTGTTTTCGGCCCGCTGCGATAACACACCACAGCCCTTGGCCTATCACATAGCCGCGCATATCGCACTGGCGGAATCTATCGCGGGCGGCCCACATTCTGCGCTATGGGCCGAGGCCGCAGGAATTGCTGCCCGCGCTTTGGTTGACGAGCTGACAGCCGAGGCTGATGCAGGCGGCGAGATGTCCGCGCAAGATTATCGCCAGCTTTTCGACACGCTGATCCAATCGCGCCAGCTGCGCGAGCCGCTGATTGCCCATCCAAACATTCTGATTTGGGGCACGATCGAGGCGCGGGTGCAGGGCTGTGATCTTGTGATTTTGGGCGGGCTGAACGATTCGATTTGGCCCAAGCCGCCCGAGCCTGACCCTTGGCTAAACCGGATAATGCGTAAAAAGGCGGGGCTTTTGCTGCCCGACCGCCAAATCGGCCTTGCAGCGCATGATTTTCAGCAAGCAATTGGTGCGCCGCAAGTGGTGCTTAGCCGCGCCACGCGCAATGCTGAAAGCGAAACGATCCCCTCGCGCTGGCTGAACCGCCTTACCAATTTGATGCAAGGTCTGCCCCAGAAAAATGGGCCTGCAGCGCTTGAGGCTATGCAGCAACGGGGGGACCAATGGCTGGCGATGTCGCGCGCGCTAGATCTTCCCAGCGCCGAAATGCGCGCCGATCCCGCCCTGAAGCCCAGCCCCCGCCCAGCGCCCGTGCCCCCACTTGCAGCGCGGCCCCGCGAATTGCCCGTAACGGCGATGGAGCAGCTTATCATCAACCCCTATCACGTGTACGCGCGCTATATCCTTGGCCTGCAACCGCTAGGCCCCCTTCGCGCGCAGGCAGATGCACGCGACCGCGGTATGGTGGTGCATCAGATTTTGGAAACATTCGTCAAAACCCGTCCCGCGACTGAAACCCGCGACGCCGCCCGAGCGCGTTTAACAGACATCGCCGAGCAGGTTTTTGGCCAAGAAATCCCGTTTCCAGCCACCCGCGCGCTCTGGCTGGCCAAGTTGATGCATGCTGCCGATTTCTTTTTGGACCAAGATCAAAAACACGAAGGCGCAACGCTGGCCGTGGAAAAGAAAGGCCGCTTTGCCCTGCCTGATTTAAATTTCACCCTAACAGGCACGCCCGATAGAATTGACCGTTTGCCCGATGGGCGCTTGCATTTGATAGACTATAAAACAGGCGCCCCCCCGTCAAAAGACGAACAGGCCCAGCATCGTAAGCAATTGCTGTTCGCCGCCGTCATGGCCGAAAATGGTGGCTTTACCGCGCTTGGGCGCGCGGAAGTGGCCAAGATCAGCTACATTTCTTTGGCGCGTGGCAATAAGGCGATTGAAACCGATCTAAGCGCAGCCGATCTGGCCAGTGAGGCGCAGATTTTGCACGATCTGGTCGCGGCGTATATGCGCCCTGACGCCGCCTACGCCGCACGGCGGGCCGATTTTCGCGCGGGCTTCGATGGCGATTACGATCATTTGATGCGGTATGGCGAATGGCAAACCAGCGATTTTGCGGTGACAATTCCCGTTGGGCAGGAGGGCGGCGATGATTGATGACGCAACCCTAGCCCAGCACCGCGCCGCCGACCCCGCCATCAGCACGTGGCTGTCGGCCAATGCGGGGTCTGGCAAAACCAAAGTTCTGATCGACCGTGTGGCAAGGCTGCTGTTATCGGGTGTCTCGCCCCAGTATATTCTTTGCCTGACCTATACCAAAGCCGCCGCGACCGAGATGCAGAACCGCCTTTTTGAACGTTTGGGCGCTTGGGCGATGATGCCAGAGCCCGCCCTGCGCGCGGCGCTGACAGATTTGGGCCATGGCGATGGCGCGCCGCTGGCGGCTGCCGATCTGGCCCATGCGCGCCAGTTGTTCGCGCGCGCCATTGAAAGCCCGGGCGGGTTGCGTATTCAAACCATTCACAGCTTTTGCGCCACGCTGCTGCGCCGCTTTCCGCTTGAGGCGGGGGTATCGCCCGCGTTTCAGGAAATGGATGACCGCGCCGCCAAACTGCTGCGCGAAGATATCATCGAAGAAATGGCGCAAACCCTTGCGCCCGATATTGTGCGTGATGTTGCGCGCTATCATTCGGGCAGTGATTTTCATGGGCTGATGGCATCTGTTGCGGGGCAGGCTGATGGCTTTGCGCGGCCCTTAACTTTGGCGCAGGCCAAAGAGCTGTTCGGCCTAAGCGGGAACGAGACCGAGGCAGGGCTGGTTGACCAAGTTCTGATGGGCGATGGTGAGCGGATTGTGGACGCGCTTGTTCCATATTTGTGGGCCGCAAAAGCGAAGCAGGGCACAGAGAGCAATGACCATAAGGCAGCAAAAGCGCTAGAAAATTTGGATTTTGATGCACGAAGTACGTCACTAATGTCCAAGTTAGAGAAAGTTTTCCTTTATGGAAAAGACGCCAAGACGAATGGCCCCTTCACCGCAAAAATCGATGCATTCCCAACGAAAGACACGCGTAACGCCTTGCCCGTTGCCCTACGCGCGCAGATGGAAGATTTAATGCGACGGGTCGAGACCGCCCGCCCCCAGCGCATTGCCCTGTTCGCCGCGCAAAAGACCGCCGCCTTGCACGCCTTTGCAGGGGAATTCTTGCCGCTTTATGCCCGCGCCAAGGCGGCGCGCGGGTTGCTGGATTTTGACGATCTGATCAGCCGCGCGATCCATTTGCTAACGGATCGATCGGTTGCCGCTTGGGTTTTGTTCCGCCTTGATGGCGGGATCGATCATATTCTGGTGGACGAGGCCCAAGATACCAGCCCGCGGCAATGGCAGGTGATTGAACTTCTGGCCGCAGAATTTACCACTGGAGAGGGTGCGCAAATGCGGCCCCGCACGCTGTTTGTTGTGGGCGATAAAAAGCAATCGATCTATTCCTTTCAAGGGGCCGATACTGCGGTTTTTGACGAAAAGCAGCGCTTGTTTAAAGAAAAGTTCGACGCAGTTGGCCTGCCGCTGATCCCTGCCGAATTGCAGTATTCGTTCCGATCCTCGCCTGCCATTTTGCGGGTGGTCGATAACATCTTTAGCACCCGCTATCCCGCTGCGATGGGCCCAATTGTGAACCATTTGGCACATCACAGCGACATGGCGGGCCGTGTTGATTTATGGTCGGTCGAAGAGGAAGTGGAAAAGCCAGACCCGATTGATCCCACCGATACCACGCCTCGCGTGACAAACGCTTCGGCCCAATGGAAGCTGGCGCAAAAGGTGGCCGAGGCAATCCGCGCCATTTTGTCCAAAGGCACCATTATTCCCACCAAATCGGGCATTCGTGCCGCCCGTGCGGGGGATGTTTTGGTGCTGGTGCAGCGGCGCAGTGCGATTTTTCACCACATCATCCGCGCCTGCAAAAAGCTGGATTTGCCGATTGCGGGGGCAGACCGCCTTCGCCTTGGCGGCGAAATGGCAGTGCGCGATTTAACCGCTTTGCTGGCGTTTTTGGCCACGCCCGAAGATGATTTATCACTGGCGGCAGCGCTACGCTCGCCCCTTTTGGGCCTGTCAGAGGCGCAGTTGTTTGATTTGGCGGCAGGCACGCGCGGCTATTTGTGGGAACAACTGCGCGGCAGTCACCATATCCAAATTCTTGATGTTCTAACAGATCTGCGCAACCAATCCGATTATTTGCGGCCCTACGATTTGCTGGAACGTCTGCTAACCCGCTTTGATGGCCGCCGCCGCCTGATTGCGCGGCTGGGGGCCGAGGCGGAGGAAGGCATCGACGAACTGCTGTCGCAGGCGCTGGCGTTTGAAGTGGGGCAGATCCCCTCGCTGACGGGGTTTTTGCTATGGCTAGAAGGCGACGATGTTACCGTCAAACGGCAGATGGATACGGCGGGCGACCAAATACGCGTTATGACAGTGCATGGCGCCAAGGGGCTGGAAGCGCCGATTGTGATTTTGCCCGATTGCGCCGATCGACAACCGCGTGAGAAGGGCGAGATTATCGCCCTAAAGGGCGGGCTGGCATGGCGCACCAATGCCGATGACAGCCCAGCGCAGATTGCGGATGCAACCGCGCGCAATGCGCAGGCCAGCGAAGATGAACGCCTGCGTCTTTTGTATGTAGCGCTGACGCGGGCACAATCTTGGTTGATTGTGGCGGCGGCGGGCAAAGTTAGCAAACCAGAAACATGGCATAATTTGGTGCGGCAGGGGATGGACGCCGCCGGCAGCGCCGCCATTTCCGGCAAGGTATTGCGGCACGAGTTTGGGCAGTGGCCACAGTTGGGCGCAGCGGAAAGTAGTGCCGAAGAAACGCCCCCCATCCTGCCCGACTGGGCGCAAAGCAAAGTTGCCACTATAGCCCGCGATGCCCTGCCCTTTGCGCCATCGCGGCTCACTGGCGCCAAAACTGTCGCGGGCGATACACAGGGGGATCCTGATGCCTTAGACTATGGCACTGCTGTCCATTTGCTGCTCGAACATCTACCGGGCCTGCCGCAAAGCGATTGGCCCGATGTTGCCGCGCGCCTTGCCCCTGATGCCGCCGCCTATGCCGAGGCGCTGTCTGTTCTAAACGCCCCGCATTTGGCCGATGTTTTTGCCCAAGGCCTGCCCGAAGTGACCCTGACAGCGCCTATGGACAAGGGCCGACTGCTGGGGGTCATCGACCGCCTGATTGTCACCGAAAACCGCGTGATGGCGATAGATTTCAAAACCAATAGCATTGTGCCTGCCAGCCATGCCGGTGTGCCGACGGGTCTTTTGGCGCAAATGGGCGCGTATCTGGGGGCCTTGCAGCAAATTTACCCAAACCATAGCATTGATATCGCTATTCTGTGGACAAGAACCGCCACGTTAATGCCGCTGGATCACGATATAATGAAGCAGGCATTTGCCCGCGCCGCTGTGTCTTGACCATTTCCGCTAACGTGCTTAGCTAGGGATTCTGATCAGTTAGGAGTCCCGCTATGGGTGCCAATACCGTTGCCGTCACCGATGCCAGTTTTGATGCCGAAGTGCGCCAGTCTTCCATCCCTGTCGTGGTGGATTTTTGGGCTGAATGGTGCGGCCCTTGCCGCATGATTGGCCCCGCTTTGGAAGAGTTGGCAGGCCAATACGCTGGCCGTGTGAAAATTGTCAAAGTTAATGTCGATGAAAATCCTGACAGCCCCGCAGCATTGGGCGTGCGCGGGATCCCTGCGCTGTTTTTGTTTAAGGACGGTCAGGTTGTATCGAACAAAGTCGGCGCAGCCCCCAAGGCAGCGCTGGAAACGTGGATCGCATCTGCGCTGTAATCACTGGCATATCGGATGAAAGGCGCGCAAGCTTGCGCGCCTTTTTTATTGCGCAGATCAGGCTTTTAATTTGGGCAGCAAAGCCCTAGCCTTGCGCCCATTACAGATGGACTTGTCATGAAAAAGCCCCGCCCACACACCTTTCGCGATTCTGCACAAGATATAAAAACCACACGAAATATTCCCGATACGCCCCAAACCCGCGCGCCCAGTTATCGGCTGGCCTTTGCCGACCAAGAGTTCCTGACGCGCGAAGAACTGCGCCCTGTGCGCCTGCAATTAGAACTGCTAAAGCCCGAGATGATTTTGGACGAGTTGGGCATAAAATCCACGATCGTCTTGTTTGGCGGTGCACGTATTCCTGCCACTTTAGCGGATGCGAAAACGCCAGAAATGGCGGCCCTTGTGCCGTTTTATGATGAGGCGCGGCGCTTTGCTCATACAATGACACTGCGCTGCATTGAAAATGGTGGATCGCATGGCGTGATTTGCACGGGCGGCGGGCCGGGTGTGATGGAAGCGGGCAACCGAGGCGCGGCCGAGGCGGGGGGCATGTCGCTGGGGCTGAACATTGTCTTGCCGCATGAACAGGCGCCAAACCAATACGTCACACCCGAGCTTTCGTTTAACTTCCACTATTTCGCCATTCGCAAGATGCATTTTCTGATGCGCGCGCAGGCGATTTGCATTTTTCCCGGCGGCTTTGGCACGTTGGATGAAATGTTCGAGGGTCTGACCCTGATCCAAACGCGGCGGATGCGGCGGGTGCCGTTCATTCTGTTTGGCCGCGATTGGTGGCAGCGCATAGTCAATTGGCAGGCGCTGGCCGAAGCGGGCGTCATTGCGCCCGCCGATTTGGAGTTGTTTGTGATCGTAGACACCGCCGAACAGGCGATTGCGGCAATCGATGCTTGGCCCGCGCAATAAGGATAGACCATGACAAAACCCGCCATCTTTACCCCGATTCTGATTGCGGGTTGCGTGATTTTGATGATGAGTTTCGCAATTCGCGCCAGTTTTGGCATGTTTCAAATTCCGATTGCCAGCGAATTTGGCTGGATGCGGGCGGATTTTTCGCTGGCGATTGCGGTGCAAAACTTGGCTTGGGGCATAGGGCAGCCGATCTTTGGGGCGCTGGCCGAACGCTTTGGCGACCGCCGCGCGATAATTTTAGGCGCGCTTTTGTATGCGGCGGGGCTGCTGTTGTCATCGCTGGCGGTCACCCCCGGCCAGCATCAAATGCTTGAAATTTTGGTTGGCTTTGGCATTGCAGGCACGGGCTTTGGCGTGATTTTGGCCATTGTTGGCCGCGCCGCAGCGCCTGAATCGCGCAGTTTGGTGCTTGGCATTGCCACGGCGGCAGGGTCCGCGGGACAAGTCTTTGGCGCGCCTTTGGCCGAGGCTTTGCTGCGTGTTTATCCTTGGCAGGGCGTGTTCGTGATTTTTGCAGGCCTGATCCTGGCCACGCTTTTTGCCCTCCCGTTTTTGCGCAGCCCAAAAATGGCCACCCGCACCGAGCTGGAAGAAAGCCTTGGAACGGTTCTGATCCGTGCTTTCAAAGACCCTAGCTATAGCATGATCTTTCTAGGATTCTTTTCTTGCGGCTATCAACTTGCCTTTATCACCGCGCATTTTCCCGCTTTTGTCACCGAACGCTGCGGGCCGATCGACCCATCGTCACTGCTGGCAGGTATTGGCATCACCACCACATCGGCGCTGGGGGCTGCGGCCATCAGCCTGATCGGGTTGGCAAATATTGGCGGCAGTATTCTGGCGGGGTATTTGGGAAAATATTACCCCAAGAAATACCTGCTTGCGGGTATATATCTTGCACGCACCATCACCGCTGCGGCCTTTATTTTAACGCCGATGACGCCTGCCACTGTTCTGATCTTTAGCCTTGTCATGGGGTCGCTTTGGCTTGCCACGGTGCCGCTGACATCGGGGCTGATCGCGCATATTTACGGGCTGCGCTATATGGGCACGCTGTATGGGCTGGTGTTTTTCTCGCACCAGTTAGGCAGCTTTTTGGGCGTTTGGCTGGGCGGGCGGATGTACGATTTGACAGGTGGCTACACGCTTGTGTGGTGGATCGGTGTGGGCGTGGGCGCGTTTTCGGCGCTGATCCATTTGCCGATACGCGAAAACCGGGCGAGTGTTTTGGCCTAATCGCTGCCGTTGCCGCAGGGTTGTTGCCCGATTGCCGCATCTTTGCGCAAACCGCTTTCCCCCAGCGCTTGCTTAGGCTAAAGCGCAACTTTCCTGACGGTCAGGACATATAAAGGAGAACCCCGATGGGCTATAAGGTCGTCGTCGCGGGTGCCACGGGTAACGTGGGCCGCGAAATGCTGAATATCCTCGCCGAGCGCGAGTTTCCCGTAGATGAAATTGCCGCGTTGGCCAGCCGAAAATCCTTGGGCACTGAAATCAGCTTTGGGGATAAGACCGTCAAGACTAAGGATTTGGATACCTTTGACTTTACAGGCTGGGATATTGCCCTGTTCGCCGTTGGGTCAGAGGCGACCAAAATTTATGCGCCCAAAGCTGCCGCTGCGGGCTGCATCGTGATTGATAACTCATCCCTCTATCGCTACGACCCAGCCGTGCCATTGATTGTGCCCGAGGTGAATGCCGATGCGATCATGGGCTATAAGAACAAAAACATCATCGCAAACCCAAACTGTTCCACCGCACAGATGGTTGTGGCGCTAAAGCCGCTGCACGACCGCGCGCGGATTAAGCGGGTTGTTGTGTCCACCTACCAGTCGGTTTCGGGCGCTGGCAAAGAGGGTGTTGACGAGTTGTGGGATCAAACCAAAGCCATTTATAATCCCACCGACAATGTGCCGCCACGAAAGTTTTCCAAGCAAATCGCGTTCAACGTGATTCCGCATATTGATGTGTTCTTGGATGATGGTTCGACCAAAGAAGAATGGAAAATGGTTGCCGAAACCAAGAAGATCCTTGATCCAAAAATCAAGGTCACGGCAACCTGCGTGCGTGTGCCGGTTTTCGTTGGCCATTCGGAATCGATCAATATCGAGTTTGAAGATTTCCTTGACGAACATGAGGCCCGCGATATTTTGCGCGAAGCCCCCGGCATCATGGTGATCGATAAGCGCGAGGCGGGCGGATACATTACCCCCATCGAATGCGTGGGCGATTATGCCACCTATATCAGCCGCATCCGCCAAGACAGCACGATTGATAACGGCATCAACCTGTGGTGCGTGTCCGATAACCTGCGCAAGGGCGCGGCGCTGAACGCAGTTCAAATTGCCGAGCTGCTGGGCAACCGAGTGTTGAAAAAGGGCTAAGTGCTTTGATATTGGAAAGGCCCCGCCATTGTGCGGGGCTTTTTTATGTTGCACTGGCGGAACTTAGCATTATTGGTTTAATTTCGTGGCGAAAATTCCCAAAAAGTCGACTCAGATTTAAAAAAATACTTGACCCCCTCCCCTCCCCCCCCATGCAATCGTAGGAAGAAATATGACTTAGAGTGAATTCTGGATCACAAGAATGCAATTTGTACGCTTCATGGCATTTGGAGTGTCTTTTTGCGGGGCAATTGCTGCGCCTGCTTCCGCGCAGGATCAAATAGCCGAGCAGGACGGGCTAGGCATTGAGCTGGAAGAGCTTTTGTCCGAAAAAGGCACTTTTCGTTTGGAGTTTGGCACAACGCTTAGCGCCGCGCGTGAAAAGGGTGTCACTGGCCTTTTTCAAACCATCGAAACGGGTACGGGCGATTTTGTAACGGTGCCGATTGATATTGGATCAACGGATCGTCAGTCAGAAACTGTTCTTGGTGATATTGGTCTACGCTATGGCCTTTCAACAAGGTCTGAGGTTTATGCGCGCGCCACCTTGCGCACCGATCGCGCGCAATTCACCGACAGCACGACTGGCCTAACCGAAACCTTGTCAGACGCATCTTTTCAAAGCCTTGTTATCGGCATGAACTATCGCTTTGTAGATGAAGGGGAACGCCTCGGCCTGATTGGCTTTGCTGATGTGGCACTTCTGGAAAACACTGCGGCCCGTGGCACTGATCTTCAACCAGGAAGATCGGGAACATTGGGCTTTACCACTTACCGCGTTCTTGACCCTGTAGTTCTGTCGCTAACGGCTGGGTATCGCGCGAATCTTGATCGGACATTCGGCGATGACGTGATCGACCCCGGCGATATCCTTTTCATCAACCCCAGCGTCGCCTTTGCTGTGAACAACGAGCTGACACTGACAAGTGGCTTTGGGCTGGATTTCAGCGGCGACGACCGCTTGAACGGCATCGCCCTTGGCGGTCGCAGCACAAGTGCTGATTTACAATTCGGGATGGCCTATGCTTGGAGCGAAAACACCACCCTAAGTGCTGATACCCGCACCGAAGTCCTGCGGGATAACAACTTTACCGCAGGCATTACGCTGACCCACAAGTTCGGGCGCAATTAACCCTTAGTGACAGGAGTATGACCAGATGAACATGTTCACAAAACTTGCCACAAGATTGCTAGCAACGCTGAGTATAGTGGGGCTGCTGTCCACCCCCGCCGCCGCATAGGGCCTGAATACATCAGATATGGCGCTGGCATTCGGACAAGCCCCCCAAACTGTCCGTAGCATGAGCGCGTTGGAGATGCATGAGACTGAGGGGGAGTGGCTTGTTAGTTTGGTACGTGCGGCCGTTAAGGCGCTTAGTAAACCAACGCCCAAGTCGGCACCCGCGCCCAATACTGGCTCCGCTGGCGGCCCTGGAGCAGGTAAGAACTTCTCTGAGGCACAAAAGGATGCAAACATTGGCCAACCGTGCACGTACTGCGGGAAACCTACTATTCAGTCACCAAAGCCACACCCAGATCGTCTACACAATGATCAAATTATTCCAAAAGCACAGGGTGGCAACAATACAAACGCAAACCTCAATCCATCCTGCCAAACATGTAATTTGCAAAAAGGTACAAAGCCTTTGGACGAATTTATCAAGTCTAGATAATTTCTGAAAAGTGAGAAAATCTATGATATTTCTATGCTGAAGTGATACCGCTATGTGAAGCTTCTACATAGCGGTATCACTTTAACTTCTTCATAGAAACGACGCTGAGAAATTGAAGGGTTATAAAATATGGTAGAACACTTGAAAATCCGTATATGGTTGCCTGAAAATGAATGGCATGGCTGCATCTCGGAAACACCTTGGGTTCTTAAAACCGCTGATGGGCGATTCCTAATGCAAAACTCGCCTCATTTCGCCAAAGGAATCAGTTTTCTTGACGAGGTTGAGTTGGTTGAAAAAGATGGTGAACTGGTTTTCTCCAAGGTTATAAAATCTTCGGGCCATGCAACATATCGTATCAGCCTAAAAAAAGAAACCACTCGGGCGCAATTTTTGCAGCGTTGGGCCGACCTTGAAAATCTTGGATGCACCTTTGAGGAAAGCGACTTTCTGCTTCTACCGCTTTTTGCCGTAGACGTTCCGCCCTCGACAAACATTGATAAGGTATACAGTTTATTAGAACAGGGCGAAATTGATTGTATTTGGGAATTCGAGGAAGGTAACTTTCCAAGGACAAATCACTAAATGCACTGCTTTCTCCAACTTTCGGTGATGTGTGCAACTTTGTTGTTCGCTCCGCCACTCCGTGCTGGCGATATATTTCCAAACCCCCACCTTAACGCCCAACCCACCGTCAACTCTTGGAAATCCCTGCGCGATTTTCGGATTGTGAAACAAGAGCTGGATTATTCCTGCGGCGCGGCGAGTTTAGCGACAATTTTGAACGAATTTTATAGCCAAAGCGTGAACGAAAAAGAAATTCTTACCCGCATGGGGGCAAAGGATCGGTCATCCTTTCAACAACTGGCCGCTGTCGCCCCCAGCTTTGGCGTTAAAGCGGGCGGTATAATGCTGTCTTTTGATGATCTAAAACAGCTGCAAATCCCCGCCATCGCCTATGTGCAATATCGCGGGCAGGATCATTTTACCGTTATTCGCGGTATTCGCCGCGATGGCGTGGCGCATCTGGCCGACCCGTCTTGGGGTAATCGCCAGCTTACCGCCCATCAGTTTCGTACGATGTGGGAGGCCCCCAATACCGACGGCACCCCGCGCGGGCGGATCCTGCTGATCGTGCCGCAAGATGCGGATCTGGCGCAGGTTGATCAAACCTATTTTGCACAGCCAAGAGGGTGGGGCCTCACGCTGCAAAGCATTGCGCTATCGCCGCAGTAGCCATCAACGCAGGCTTAACCCGCCCATTTGCACCAGAAAATCCACCACTTCGTCCACGCCCCCGCCCGCCCGAAGCTGCGCCATGACATAGGGGCGCGTGCCGCGTGCGGCTTTGGAATCAGTCTCTAACATGGCCAAATCCACGCCCACATAGGGCGCAAGATCGGTTTTGTTGACAACCAACAAATCACTGCGCGCCACCCCTGGCCCTTTTTTGCGCGGAATATCCTGCCCTGCCGCCGTGTCGATGACATAGATCGACAGGTCCGCTAGTTCTGGACTGAACGTCGCAGAAAGGTTATCGCCGCCCGACTCGATAAGGATCAAATCCAGATCAGGAAAGTTCATACGCAAATCAGCCACGGCGGCCAGATTGATGCTGGCATCCTCGCGGATCGCCGTATGCGGGCAACCCCCCGTTTCCACCCCGCGAATGCGCGCCGCGGGCAGCACTTGAGCGCGGATCAAATAATCGGCATCTTCGCGGGTGTATATATCATTGGTGATGACCGCCATCGAGCAGCGGCTTGCCAAGGCCGCACACAGTTTTTCGGTCAGCGTAGTTTTGCCCGCGCCCACAGGGCCGCCTATACCTACGCGAAGGGGGCCGTTACTACTCATGTTCTGTAAATCCTTACTTCCAGCGTCTCATGAGTCATCGAGGCCATATCAGCCCCGATAGTCGAGGATGAGATTTCGCCAATTTCTGCGCGCGATGCCTGCTGTGCTGCTGCAAAAATCACTGGCGCAAGGTCAGCCAAAACGGCCTGCCCCGCGCTTTGGCCCAAAGGAATAAACCGCACCCCGACCGAAACCATTTGCGCTGCGAATCCTTGCAAAAACAGTGCCAGAATATCAGCGGTAGGCAGGTTCAAGCCCTGCGTGGCATGGCCAATTGCAACAGGCAACGGAAGGGCGGGAAAATCTGCCCCTGTCAGCCCAGATATTTGCGCACCGAAAGCACGGCCCATTTCGCGCATCTCTAAATCGCGCTCCAGGCTTGGGGCCAAAGCATAGGCCAGTTGGGCAAGTTCATCGCAATCGCCCCGCCGCGCATGCGCGATTAGGATCGCATCAGCGCGGCCGGAACCGTGTTGTATTTGCGATGCAATCCAATCTTGCAGGCTGGTAGGGTCTGTCACAAGCCCAGTCGAAATCGCCATTTCCAAACCCTGTGAATAGGCAAAGCCTCCGATGGGAAAGGCGGGTGATAGGTACTGCACTGCGCGCAGATAGTCTGGGGTAATCATACCCCCCCTAATCATGACTATGCCCAAAGGTGCGTCCAAAGCCATATGCGCCGCCTTCGGGGCGGAAGGTGGCGATTTGCATAACCAAGTTTGCCCCCAGACCGCGCAGCATGTTTTCCAAGACAGGGTCGCGGCGGATCACCAAATGTGTTTTGGTCACCTCGCACGGCGTATGTCGATTGCCGATATGCCATGCCAAACGCGGCAGATCGCCTGTGATTACGACTACAGGTTCAATTGCCGCCCGCACTTCGATGATGCGGCCGTCGATCAGCTCAAACGCATCGCCTTCGTTCAGCGAGACTGTTTCGGGCAAATCAACCATAAAACTGCCGCCGCCTGCGGTTTCCAGCCGCTTGCGCCGTATCAGCCGCGCGTCATAGTCCAGCACGACATGATCTGCCGCTGTTTTCCATTCGCCCGAACGCAAAATTTTCGACCCTAACGGCATGCTTAGACCCTAAAACAAGAAATAGCGCTGCGCCAGCGGCAGACTGGTGGCGGGCTGGCAGGTCAGCAATTCGCCGTCGGCCCGCACTTCGTATGTTTCGGGGTTCACGTCGATATGGGGGCGCGCAGCGTTATGGATCATGTCGCGCTTGCCAATGCTGCGCGTGCCTTGCACGGCCAGAACGTTCTTTTCCAATCCAAGATTGCTCTTAACCCCTGCGGCAAGGCCCGCTTGACTGACAAACATCACCGCTGCATCGCCGCGCGCAAGGCCCAGAGTGCCAAACATCGGGCGCGAATACATCGGCTGCACAGGGATAGACCCGTTCGGATCGCCCATTTGCGCGACAACAATTTGCCCGCCCATCAGCACCATTTCAGGTTTGGCCCCAAAAAAGGCAGGGTTCCAGATGACCAAATCGGCGCGTTTACCGACGGCGACCGACCCGATATGTTGGGAAACCCCGTGCGCAATGGCGGGGTTGATTGTATATTTCGCCACATAGCGGCGGACGCGAAAGTTATCATTTTCGCCCGTTTCTTCGGGCAAACGCCCCCTCTGCTGGCGCATTTTATGGGCGGTTTGCCATGTGCGGATAATCACCTCGCCCACGCGGCCCATAGCCTGACTGTCTGATGACAGGATCGAAAGCGCGCCCATATCATGCAGAATATCTTCGGCAGCGATGGTTTCGCGCCTGATCCTGCTTTCGGCAAAGGCCACGTCTTCGGGGATGCTGCGGTCTAGGTGATGGCAGACCATCAGCATGTCCAAATGCTCTTCAACAGTATTTACTGTGTAGGGCATAGTGGGGTTGGTGGATGAGGGGATCACGTTTTCACTGCCGACCACCTTTAGAATATCGGGCGCATGCCCCCCGCCCGCGCCTTCGGTGTGAAAGGCGT
The DNA here is from genome assembly GCA_945862435.1 of Pseudorhodobacter antarcticus. GTDB lineage: Bacteria > Pseudomonadota > Alphaproteobacteria > Rhodobacterales > Rhodobacteraceae > Cypionkella > Cypionkella antarctica_C. The sequence goes on along the minus strand of CAMAXX010000003.1, from coordinate 109,945 downwards.
GTATGGTGCGGCCTTTGATGGCGGCCAAAGTGTTTTCGACAAAGCCCGATTCGTTCAGTGTGTCGGTGTGGATCATCACTTGCACATCCATATCGTCGGCAACCGATAAGCAGCAGTCGATGGCGGCAGGGGTCGTGCCCCAATCTTCGTGCAGTTTCAGCGCGCAGGCACCCGCATTGACCATTTCAATCAGGCCTTCGGGCTGGCTGGCGTTGCCTTTGCCCGATAGGCCAAAGTTCATCGGAATGGAATCCAGCGCCTGCATCATGCGGGCAATATGCCACGGCCCAGGCGTGCAGGTGGTGGCCAGCGCGCCATGCGCGGGGCCAGTGCCACCGCCAAGCATGGTGGTGACACCAGAATGCAGCGCATCTTCACACTGCTGCGGCGCAATGAAATGGATATGCGCGTCCATCCCGCCCGCGGTAATAATACGTCCCTCGCCTGCGATAATTTCAGTTCCGGGGCCGATGATTATATCCACACCGGCCTGCACGTCGGGGTTACCCGCCTTGCCAATGGCAGCAATAAAGCCGCCCTTTAGGCCAATATCGGCCTTATAAATCCCAGAATGATCGACGATCAGCGCATTGGTGATAACAGTATCCACCGCGCCGCGCGCGCGCGAAATTTGGGATTGGCCCATGCCGTCACGAATCACCTTGCCGCCACCAAATTTCACCTCTTCGCCGTAAGTGGTCAGATCGCGCTCGACCTCGATGATCAAATCAGTATCGCCAAGACGAACGCGGTCGCCAGTTGTGGGGCCATAAAGGGCGGCATAATCGGCACGGGCTATTTTGGTGGCCATCTACAAATCTCCCATGACTTTCGCGTTGAACCCGAAAACGCGCCGCAAACCACTGTAGGGAATCAGCCGCACTTCGCGCCGTTGGCCCGGTTCGAACCGCACGGCAGTGCCTGCGGGGATGTCCAACCGCATGCCGCGCGTGGCCACGCGGTCAAAATCCAGTCCCGAGTTGGTTTCAGAAAAATGATAATGACTGCCCACTTGGATCGGGCGATCACCCGTGTTGGCCACCATGACGACAAGGCTTTTAGAGCCTTCGTTCAGGGTAATCTCGCCCGTAGCCGGGATGATTTCTCCGGGGATCATGGTTTATCCTTTGACAAGGCGATAGGCGGCATAGGCCAGCGCAATCACGCCCAGCGCGGCAACCAGATGGTCAGGCTGGCTCAGAGCGTGGGCGATGTTCTGGGTAAATCCGTGGCTGTGATCGCCCGCGTGGGCAAAAGCGGGCGCTGGGGTAAGAAGTGCAATGGCGAGGGTCTTTTTCAAGAATTTTCTCCTAGCGAATGGGGTGGTGGACGGTGACCAATTTGGTGCCATCGGGAAAGGTAGCTTCGACCTGCACAGAATGGATCATGTCGGGGATGCCTTGCATGCACTGATCGGCGGCAATTACATGCCCGCCCGCCTGCATCAGCTCGGCCACTGTCCGGCCATCGCGTGCGCCTTCAACCACGAAATCGGTGATCAGGGCAATCGCCTCGGGATGGTTCAGTTTAACACCGCGCGCAAGGCGGCCGCGTGCGACCATCGCGGCGACAGAGATCAACAGTTTTTCACGCTCTCGCGGGGTTAGGTTCATAAAAGCCTCTCTAACATTGCCAGACGCGCGGCATCGGGGCGGCGCGCAGGGTAGTGATGATGCGGATGATTTGGGCGCGTAGAGGCCAGCCATCGGATGCGGTGATGCGGATCAGGCAGCGGCCATTCCAGCCCGATATTGCCATTTCCGCGCCGTCCTGCACGGGCAGGACGCGCAAGGCGCTGGCGGCATCTTCGGCGTTTTGCGCCACAAGTGCGATCACGGCCATGGCCTTTGCCCCGCCCAAAATTGCGGGGCTTGCGGCACTTGCCAGAACATCTGGGTCTATCCGCAGGGTTTCGGCCCAAAATGGGCGGGCCTGACGGCGGATCATGCGGTGATCGGTCAGGCGGGCATGGCGCAGCACCTCGCCCATGGCGTGACGGCCCAGCACAAGGCTTTCAACCAGCAGTGCGGACGCCCCTTCGGCCAAATTAATTTCGGTTTTGCGGGTGACGTTGGCCGCCTCGAAAAGGATCGTTTCTTGCGGCAGCCAATCTAAATGTCCGCCCGCGCCCACTTCGACCTTAACCCGCACCTGCGCGCTATCGCCGTTGGTGGCATAGGCGCGTTCGGCGGTTTGGGTGGTGGTGGTCAGGCGCGCGCCAGCATCTAACTGGATTCGATATTCCAAACTATCGCCGCCCGTCAGCCCGCCAGACGTGTTCATAAACACCGCTTCAGGCACTGGGCCAAAAACGCGGGGCAGCATGGCTTTTGCACTGCCACTTTGCGCCAGATCAATCAGTTTCATCTGCCCAGCGCGCAGGGCAAAGCGAACCATCGCACGGCCATGGCTGCGCTGTATTTGCGTCTGGTCGCTGGCGTCAAGCATCACGTAACCCCTAATAATGTCATCAAATGCCCTGCTGGGGCTGGCCGCAATCTGCCGCCTGCTGACGCGGCCCAAGATGGCGTACGGAGCACCAAGTCCGCCCACTTCCGCGCCGCATTGCCGAAATTATTGGCAATACGAAAACTTCGGTTGCAAAGTTTCGCCGCCAGATGTCGCAAATTGCCGCTTATTTTGTGCACAGGTGGCGCTATCCTGCCTGAAATTGGAGAGATATCATGACCGCCCCATCCCGCGACCCGCTTTTGATGCCCTACCAGCTAAAGCATCTAACGCTGCGCAACCGCATCATGACCACATCTCACGAACCCGCCTATCCCGAAGATGGCATGCCGAAGGATCGCTACCGCTTGTACCACCTAGAACGGGCGCGGGCGGGTGTGGCCCTGACCATGACGGCGGGTTCGGCAGCTGTGTCAAAAGACAGCCCGCCCGTGTTCAACAATATCCTCGCCTACAAGGACGAAGTGGTGCCATGGATGCGCCGGATCGCGGACGATTGCCACGAGGCGGGGGCTGCGGTGATGATCCAGCTTAGCCATCTGGGCCGCCGCACCCGCTGGGACAAGGGCGATTGGCTGCCCACTGTTGCCGCCTCCCACGCGCGCGAGCCTAGCCACCGCGCCTTTCCTAAGTTGATCGAAGATTGGGACATCGCCCGCATCATCACCGATTACGCCGACGCTGCCGAACGGATGAAAGAGGCGGGTTTGGATGGGGTAGAGTTTGAGTGCTATGGTCATTTGATGGATCAATTTCTGTCGCCGCTGACGAATTCCTTGCCCGCGCCTTATGGGGGCAGTTTGGAAAACCGCGCGCGATTTGCGCTGGACGTGGTGGCCGCATGCCGCAAACGCGTGGGGCCAGATTTCCTGCTGGGCATTCGCTATACCGCCGATGAAGACACTAAAGGCGGCATTAGTGACGAAGAAGGCATCGCGATTGGCCATAAGTTTAAGGCCAGCGGCAATGTGGATTTTCTAAACATCATCCGCGGGCGCATTCATACCGACCCAGCCATGACCGATGTGATTCCCATTCAGGGGATGAAATCTGCCCCACATTTGGGGTTTGCAGGCCGCGTGCGCGCCGAGGTGGGCCTGCCCACCTTTCACGCCGCGCGCATCGCTGATGTTGCAACCGCACGCTATGCCATCTCGTCTGGCCAACTAGACATGGTCGGCATGACCCGTGCCCATATGGCCGACCCGCATATCGTGCGCAAAATAATTGAGGGGCGCGAGGCAGACATTCGCCCATGCGTGGGGGCCACCTATTGCCTTGACCGGATCTATCAAGGCGGTATGGCGCTGTGCATCCACAACCCCGCTACGGGGCGAGAAGCAACGATGCCGCATGATATCACTTCCAGCGATACTGCAAGGCATGTCGTTATTGTCGGTGCTGGCCCTGCGGGACTAGAGGCAGCGCGCGTGGCGGGTGAACGCGGCCACCGCGTGACAGTCTTTGAAGCTGCCGATCAGCCTGGCGGGCAAATCCGCCTCACCGCAAAAACCAAACGGCGGGCCGAGATGATGGGAATCATCGATTGGCGCATGGCGCAGTGCGCCGCAAAGGGCGTTGCGTTTCATTTCAACACCTATGCAGAGGCGGGCGATATTCTTTCGCTGTCCCCAGATGTAGTTATCATCGCCACAGGCGGCGTGCCGCAAAAGGATATTTTGGACAGCGGTAATGATCTGACCATTTCGGCATGGGACATTCTGTCGGGCGATGCAAAATGTGGCACGAAGGTGCTGATTTTTGACGATGCCGGCGATCATACCGCATTGCAAGCCGCGCAGATGCTGGCCGAAAATGGCGCTGTCGTTGAAATTATGACCCCCGACCGCAGTTTTTCCCCCGATGTGATGGCGATGAATCTGGTGCCCTATATGCGCGCGTTGCAGGGGCGGGATGTGACCTTTACCGTCACCCACCGGCTGACCGCTGTCGCGCGCGACGGCAACCATCTGCGCGCCACGATTGGCAGCGATTACACGCCCTTGGCCAAAACGGCACGATATGACCAGATCGTCGTGAACCACGGCACCCTGCCGCTGGACGATGTGTATTTTGCGCTGAAACCCCTGTCCGAAAACCTTGGCGCGGTGGATTATGACGCGCTGATCGAAGGGCGGACGCAAACCCTGGCAGGTGGGCCTGCAGGGTTCCAACTGTTCCGCATTGGCGACGCGGTCGAGGCAAGGAATACCCACGCTGCGATTTACGATGCGCTGCGGTTGGTGAAGGATTTATAAGGCCCCAATTTGGCCGCGCGCGCCGCCCGTCTGCCCGCGATCCAGCAGCAGGTGATCGGCCAAAACGATAGCCATCATCGCCTCGCCCACAGGAACAGCGCGGATGCCAACGCAGGGGTCGTGGCGGCCTTTGGTGACCAGTTCAATCTCTTCGCCCGTTACAGTTACCGTTTGGCGAGGGGAAAGGATGCTAGAGGTGGGTTTCACCGCAAAGCGCATCACAACGGGTTGGCCGCTGGAGATGCCGCCCAATATCCCGCCTGCGTGGTTTGACAGAAACTGCGGTCCATCCGGCCCCATGCGAATCTCGTCCGCATTTTCCACGCCGGTCAGCGCGGCAGATGCCATCCCCTCGCCAATTTCCACGCCTTTGACAGCGTTTATCGACATCATCGCCGATGCCAAATCACTGTCTAACTTGCCATAAAGCGGCGCACCAAGGCCTGCGGGCACGCCCTTTGCGACCAATTCGATAATCGCGCCAACCGAGTTGTGCGATAGGCGCAATTCGTCCAAATAAGCAGCCCATTCCATAGCGGCCATCGCATCAGGGCACCAAAATGGGTTTTCTTCGATTTGCGCGGCATCAAACTGCGCGCGGTCAATCGCCTTGGCGCCCATCTGCACCATGTAGCCCGAAATCACCAAATCTGGCACTAGGCTGGCCAAAACCCGCCGCGCCACACCGCCCGCCGCCACTCGCGCGGCAGTTTCGCGCGCGCTCGAGCGGCCACCGCCGCGCGGATCGCGCACACCATACTTCTGATGATACGTTATATCGGCATGACCAGGGCGAAAGCTGGCGGCGATGTCAGAATAATCCTTGCTGCGCTGGTCGGTATTGTCGATATGCAGTTGAATGGGCGTGCCTGTAGTGACGCCATTGTAAACGCCAGACAGGATTTTAACTGCATCATCTTCGCGCCGCTGCGTGACGTATTTATTCTGCCCCGGCTTGCGCCGATCTAGCCAGGGCTGCAAATCCGCCTCGCTCAGCGCAATGCCAGGGGGGCAGCCGTCGACGGTGCAACCGATTGCGGGCCCATGGCTTTCACCCCAAGTGGTGACGCGAAATATGTGACCAAAGGTGTTAAAGCTCATGTCAGGCTCCTTTTGTGCAGACATAGGGCATCGGGCGCTTTGGTGAAACCCAAAAATGCGCCCCCTTGCGTGGGGCGAATTATCCCCTATGTTCACAGATACCTCGGGGTGCCTGAAAAGGCTGAGATGCGCAAGCGGACCCGTTGAACCTGAACCGGATCATACCGGCGGAGGGAAGGTGTGGCAGCAGACGCTCCATTTCCGACCACTTCGTCGCAACATGGAGAAACTGATGAAAACCATACTCCTTGCTGCTGGCGGTGCCTTTTTGGCCACGATTGCCGCAGCACAAACGCCCGTTTTGAATGTGCTGACCTATGATAGTTTTGCCACTGAATGGGGCCCAGGCCCTGCCATTGAAGCGGGGTTCGAGGCAACCTGCGCCTGCGATCTGCAGTTTCAAACGGCAGGCGATGGGGCCGCCCTGCTGGCACGTTTGCAATTGGAAGGTGGGGCAACTACCGCCGATGTTGTGGTTGGGCTAGACACCAATCTGGCCGAAGCGGCGCGGCAAACGGGGCTATTTGCGCCCGTTTCACTTGCCGAAACCAACCTGCCAATGGCCTTTTCAAATGCCAATTTTGTGCCCTTTGATTGGGGCTGGTTTGCGTTTGTTTATGATAAAAAGCAGCTTACCAACCCACCTAAGTCTCTGGCTGAACTTGCAGATTCGGACGTGAAAATCATCATCCAAGACCCCAGATCTTCCACCCCCGGCCTAGGGTTGGTGCTGTGGGTCAAGGCGGCTTATGGTGACCAGGCGGCTGCACTGTGGGAAAAGCTGTCTGACAACATTATAACCGTCACACCTGGTTGGTCAGAGGCTTATGGCATGTTTTTGGAAGGGCAGGCCGATATGGTTCTGTCTTACACCACCTCGCCCGCCTACCATTTGATCGCCGAAAACGATGACAGCAAGGCGGCCGCCCCCTTTGAAGAAGGGCATTTCATGCAGATAGAACTTGCGGGCAGGCTTACAGGCAGCGATCAGCCTGCCTTGGCCGATCAGTTTCTGACCTATCTTTTAGGCGATGCGGCGCAGTCTGCGCTGATCACAACCAATTGGATGTATCCGGCGCGCACTCCGGCTGCGGGCCTGCCAAAAGGGTTTGAAACACTGATCACGCCCGCCAAATCGCTGACGATTCCAGCGGATCAGGTGGAATCAATCAGGCAAGCAGCGGTGGATGAATGGCAAGCCGCACTGGCAAAATAGCGGCGATAGCGGCCGCCTGCAGCGTGGGGCTGCTCATCATCGGAAGCCTTGGCTTTCTGCAGCCCCATGCCAATTTTGCCAAGCTAACCGCTGCCGACCTTGCCGCCCTGCGCTTTACCCTTTTGCAGGCGGCGCTATCGGCGGCCACGTCTTGCCTACTCGCCGTTCCTCTGGCGCGCGCGTTGTTTCGCGCGCGGTTCTGGGGGAGGGGGGCGCTGATTAGGCTAATCTCTGCGCCGTTTATCCTGCCCAGCCTTGCTGCTGTGCTTGGGCTATTGGCGATTTTCGGGCGAGGCGGCGTCCTAAATAATGCGCTGGCGGCAATTGGCGCGCCGCAAATTTCCATCTTTGGGCTTGGCGGCGTTGTGTTGGCGCATATCTTTCTAAATCTGCCGCTGGCGACCCGTATGTTGCTGAATGGCTGGGCTGACATCCCTGCTGAGCGATTTCGCCTGGCGCAAAGCCTGTCATTTGGAGGCTCGGCGATATTTATGTATCTGGAATGGCCTTTGCTGCGCGCCCTGCTGCCAAGCGCCTCTGCCGTGATTTTCTTGGTTTGCCTGACCAGTTTTTCGGTTGCGCTGATTCTCGGGGGCGGCCCAAGAGCCACGACGATAGAGTTGGGCATTTACCAATCACTGCGGTTTGAGTTTGACCTGAGCCGTGCCGCGAATTTGGCCCTGATGCAAACGGCGCTGTGCTTTATGGCGACCTTGGCGATGACTGCAGTTTGGCAGCCCAGCGGTTTTGGGACTGGCCTGGATCGCAGGGTTCTGTTGCGTGGGGCTTGGCCGGATGGTTTTATAATCGCCTTGGCCACGCTGTTTTTCGCCCTGCCACTAGGCGCTATTGCTGCGCGGGGGATTACGGGGCTGATTGATCTGCCGAACGGGTTTTGGATGGCTGCGGGACGGTCAATTTTTATCGCCGTTTTATCGGCCTTTTTGGCAACTTGGGCCGCGCTGATGCTGGCAATGGCACGTGCGCGCGGGGCTGGAATATGGGCCGAACTTGCGGCGATGTTGCCGCTTGGCACATCCAGCCTCGCCTTGGGCGTAGGTGCGTTTCTGGCCTTACGCCCAGTGATGCCGCCGCAAAATGCTGCCCTAATTTTGGCAATTTTCTTCAATGCTGCGATGGCTCTGCCGTTCCTCTACCGCCTAATTTTACCTAACTGCCGCGCGATAGAAGTCGGTTATTCGTGGCTGATGGCCAGCTTGGGAATGTCCAGTTGGGCAATGTTACGTCTGGTTTTTCTGCCGCGTCTTGCGCCAATTTTGGGGTTTTCGATGGGTCTGTCTGCAGCTATGGCATTGGGTGATTTCGGAGTGATCGCGCTGTTCGGGGCGGCAGATCAGCAAACCTTGCCGATTTTGGCGGCGCGGTTAATGGGGGCCTATCAGATGGGAGCGGCGGCGAGTGTGACGCTATGGCTTGTCTTGATTGCCTTTGTGCTGTTTTGGCTTTTTGACCATTTGGGGGGCCGCGATGCTGGTGCTTGATAATGTAAACCTGTCCTTGGGCAGTTTTACCCTGACTGCCAACTTTAGTATTGGGCCTAGCGCGCGCGTAGCAGTGATGGGGCCGTCTGGGGCGGGGAAATCTTCCCTTTTACTGGCAATTGCGGGGTTCATCCCGCCAACCTCAGGTCGTGTTTTGATGGACGGGCAGGATTTAACCGCCCGTGATCCCGCCCAACGCCCTGTGTCGATGTTGTTTCAGGATCAAAACCTGTTCCCACATTTGACCTTGCTGCAAAATGTGCTGCTAGGGCTGACAGCCGGGCGCAGCGCATCTGCCGCGCAACTGGCACAGGCCGAAGCGGCCTTGGCCAAGGTTGGGCTGACTGGCTATGGTAATCACAAACCCGCCAAAGTGTCGGGCGGGCAAATGGGCCGCGCAGCGCTTGCGCGGGTTTTGCTGCAAGCGCGGCCTATACTGCTGCTGGACGAGCCGTTTGCCGCGCTTGACAGCGATTTGCGCCATCAGATGCTGGATTTGGTTGTGCAAGTGGCAGTACAAACTGATGCCACAGTTCTGATGGTAACGCATGACGACCGCGATGCCGCACGCTTTGCCAGCCATCTTATCGCTGTGGATAACGGGGTGGCGCAACCGCCACTTAGCACATAAAAAAACCCGCATTGCTGCGGGATTTTCTTTTTTCTTATGGGCGCTTTACGCCTGTTTCGGGCCTTTTACGCCTGCCCAAATGCGCTTGTTCGTGAGATACAGCAAGGTAGACAGCAACGTGAGCAGCAAGATGGCCTTAAAACCAGCTTCTTTGCGGGCAATCAAGTGAGGTTCTGCCGTCCACATCAGAAAGGCCGCGACGTCTTCGGACATTTGCTGAACCGTTGCAGGCGTTCCATCGGCATAGGCCACTTGATCGTCCGAAATTGGCTGCACCATGCCAAGCCAACCACCGGGAAAGGCCTTGTTTTCATACAACGTCACACCCGCTTCGGTTTTTTCTTCGCCCGTATAGCCTTGCAACAGGGCAGCGATATATTCGGGGCCGCCCATACCTTTGATAAACTGGTTGATGCCCAAGCCATACGGCCCAGAAAATCCAGCGCGTGCCTTGGCCATCAAAGACAAGTCTGGTGCGCCTGCACCAATGTTTGCGGGGAACTTATCCGAAGGACCGGCCTCACGCTCTTCACCCGTGTCTTTATCGACAACGGAGTAGTTTTTGGCATAAGCGCGCACTTGGTCTTCGGGCAGCATAGGGCCGCCCACGTCAGCCAAGGTGCGGATCGGAACAAACTTTAACCCATGGCATGCCGAGCAAACTTCGGTGAACACTTGCAGGCCGCGTTGTAACTGCATTTGGTCAAAGGTGCCGAACGGGCCTTGAAAGCTAAAGTCGACATTGTCGATATGAACCTCTTCGACCGCAGCAAAGGCCGCACCCGTGGAAATTGCCAGTGCCGCAACAGCGCTGATTGCGATTTTACGAAACATCTCAGTCAGTTCCTTTCTGTCACTCAGCCGGTGCGGCGTAGTGCGAATTGAAGTCTTCTTCAATTGTGGCGGGGGTTGGCAGTGGCTTTTCAAACAGACCCAGCAGCGGCAACACTACCAAGAAGTAAGCGAACCAATACGTTGTCGCGATCAGCGAGATCCAGCCGTTCAACTCATTCGCGGGTTGGCTTCCCACCCACATCAGCACCACAAAGTCGATAACCAGCAGCGCGAACCATGCCTTGAACTTGGGCCGATAGCGGCCAGAGCGAACCGAAGAAGTGTCCAACCACGGCGCCATCGCCATTACGGCAATTGCGCCGAACATGGCAACCACGCCGAAGAATTTTGCATCAACAATGCCAAAGGACACAAATTCAACCAGTTGCACCAACCATACGTCAGCCGTAAATGCGCGCAACACGGCATAGAAGGGCAAGAAATACCATTCAGGTACGATATGCGCTGGCGTCACCAGCGGGTTGGCTTGGACATAATTGTCTGGGTGGCCAAGGAAGTCTGGCATAAAACCAACCACCGCAAAGAACACCGCCAAAAGTAGGCCCAGCGCAAACAGATCCTTAATCACGTAGTAAGGCCAGAATGGCACAGTATCTTTGGCAGCATCCGCCTTGGACGTACGGCGCACTTCAACGCCTGTTGGGTTGTTGTTGCCCGTGGTGTGAAAGGCCCAGATATGCAGGCCAACCAAGGCGGCGATCACAAATGGCAACAGGTAATGCAAGCTGAAGAAACGGTTAAGTGTGGCGTTGTCGACCGCAGGCCCTCCGAGCAGCAGCGTTTGCAAGCTTTCGCCAATGCCAGGAATTGCGCCAAACAGACCAGTGATAACCGTAGCGCCCCAGAACGACATTTGGCCCCATGGCAAAACATAGCCCATAAAGCCGGTCGCCATCATCAACAGGTAAATGATCATGCCGATGATCCAAGTCACTTCGCGTGGGGCTTTGTAGCTGCCGTAAAAAAGTCCGCGGAAAATGTGCAGATAGACTGCAAAGAAAAACAGCGACGCACCATTCATATGCAAATAGCGGATCATGTAGCCGCCGTTCACATCGCGCATGATGTGTTCAACCGAGGCGAAGGCCATATCGACATGCGGCGTGTAATGCATGGCAAGCACAATGCCAGTAACGATTTGCAGCGCCAAACAGAACGTCAGAACGATGCCCCAAATCCACATCCAATTCAGGTTTTTGGGGGTGGGTATCGTCAAAGTGTCATACAAAAGGCCCGCAATCGGCAGGCGTGAATACAGCCATTTTTGGCTGTTCGTCTTTGGCTCGTAATGGTCGTGGGGAATTCCAGCCATAATCTATCCTTACCCAAGCTTGATGGTTGTTTCGTCTAGGAACGCGGCAACTGGCACTGGCAGATTGCGCGGCGCGGGCCCTTTGCGGATGCGGCCTGCGGTATCGTAATGGCTGCCGTGGCACGGGCAGAACCAGCCGCCGAAATCGCCCGCAGCATCTCCGATAGGAACACAGCCCAAATGGGTGCAAACGCCGATCATCACCAGCCATTCGCCCGCCTCATCCAAGGTGCGGTTGGCGTCCGATGCGTCAGCCTCTGGTTTGTTGGCGTTTTCGGCAAAACCATCCACCAGATCCGTCAGGGCGGTGTCGCGCGCGGCGGTAATTTCTTCGGGCGTGCGGCGGCGAATAAACACGGGCTTACCGCGCCATTTCACCGTCAACTGCGCCCCCACCTCAACGCCCGAAATATCGACCAAGATCGACGCCAGCGCGCGGGTGTCCGCCGACGGGTTCATTTGGTTTATCAGCGGCCAAATCGCAGCGCCGGTTGCAACTGCGCCTACGCCAGCAGTGCTGTAATACAAAAAATCGCGGCGCGATCCTGCGGTATCATCTGCGTGAGACATGCGTCCCTCTCCCTTTGAAATGCCGCAAAACAACGGCATAGCTGATCGATAGAAAAAACAGGCGTGGGCATATCCTTGCCTTTTGCGGCGCTTTTAACCACAGTTTGCGCCCCCGTCCAGCGGACAAAGCAGCGCAGGGGGCGGAGGGCTGGATTTTTGCTTAAGGTTTACTTGAAATTGACGCCGCTTTCAGAGGTTTAGCGCGCCGGCCCTTGGGTTTGGCCAGCAGCGGGGCCTGCATTTGTTCGTACAGGGCGAACAGATGTTCCACCCGCTCGCGGTCGATGGCAAAGCCTGCGGGGCGGTAGAGTTTATCAACTGCCCTATCTAGCGCAGTATGGGCGGCGCGCAGATTGGGGGGCATTAGATCGGGGTCGTATAGATCGGCCAAAGTGGCCGAGGGATGTGCCGCGCGGGCATCTAGGATGGCCTGCGCGAGGGGGTCCAGTTTGGACAGGTTGGCGGTGGGGGGAAGGGGGAAGGTGTTGTAGACAAGGCCGATGGAATATCGATAGCGCGGTTCCAGCCGCCCGCCGATATGGCGCAGCCATGACATGTGCATGGTAGAGGTGAGAAGGGCGGAATCGGTAAGGGTGGCGTTTTCGACAACGCGCACAAGATTACTGGGGATGGTTGGGGCAGACAACCAGCCAATTGGCACATATTCGCGGCGTTCTGAACTGACTTCGGGGATTACCAAGAAATTCGCCTTTGGAACGGTAGAAAATGCAAATAGCGTAGGTGTTTTTGCAAGATCGTTTGTAACTGGCCTTTTGCTTTGAAGCCTAAATTTCCGAACGCTTGCAATACGTTCTTTGACTTTGCGAAGGTTCCTTATCTCTTTAGGTTTTGCGTCTGCCAAGTATAAAACCCAACGCTTTTCTCCGTTTATATACTCCCGTGAACCTACAAACGGACGAAAAAGCTGTTCGGCATTAGGTTCTACTGCAAGGAACACTTCTTTTTCTGATTCATCAAAAAGGTAAAATCCCCCGTCGATTGGTTGACTACCAAAACGAACATCAGGCAGGCCGTTGATTGTCTGATCTGTCCTAAGCACAACCATTTGCGGATTGCTCAACGCCCCTGCATCAAACAAATAGGGCGATATCGCCTTGTGCCGCGTCTCGACAGGTTCGGCCTTGACTGTGGGATAGCTGAACAAACGCCTTTCCGCCCCGACTTCGCGGGCCAGCCCCAGAATCACCACATGCACATGCGCCTTGCCCCGCGCGTCTGACCCCCATTCAAAGGTGCGGTGCGCAAAGGCTATTTCCAAATGGTAATGGTCAAACAGCAGCGGCCAAAGCTGCGCCACCTGTTCGCCTTGGGTGATGGAATTGGTGGACACAAAGGCAATGCGGGTGTGATCCTGAATATAGGCACCCGCCTTGATGAACCACGCGCAAACATAATCCAACGTGCCGCCCGATTTGCCCAAATTGGCCAATTCGCGCACCTGCTTGCGCTGGTTTTCAGACTGAAACTTCGCCCCTCTAAACGGCGGGTTGCCCAGAACGTAAGCACACCGCGCGGGCGGGAGGATGGTGGCCCAGTCCACATTCAGCGCGTCACCGTGATAGATGGTGGGGCTTTTGCGCAAGGGGATACGGACATAGGGGTTAAAGATCATATCCGACAATTCGCGGTTCATCAGATGATCCATCATCCACATGGCCGATTCAGCGATGCGCGCAGGAAATTCTGAAATTTCAATACCGTAGAACTGATCCACATCCACCTTGCATAGGGAAGCAACGTTGAAAACATAATCCGATGAGGAATAGTTGTCCCGTTTGAACTGTGCGCCGTAAAGCTCCATGATAAGTTGGTGTTCTAGTTTTCTCACCTCTCGATACGCAATAATCAGAAAATTGCCTGCCCCGCAGGCGGGGTCGAAAAAGGTCAGGCTTGCCAGTTTGTCATGGAATTTGCGCAAGGCCGCATCACGCCCCGAACGGCGGGCCTTCAGGGCGGCAAATTCGGCGTGCAGATCATCCATAAACAGCGGGCCGATCAGTTTTAGGATGTTCTTTTCCGTGGTGTAATGCGCCCCCGCGCGCCGCCGTTCGCCCGCGTCCATCACCGATTGGAAAAGGCTGCCGAAAATGGCGGGGGAAATTGGTGTCCAATCAAAACGGCAGGCGTTCAGCAGGGCCGCGCGCATATGGGTATCGAAATCGGGGGTCGGGAAGATTTCGGCAAACAAATGCCCGTTGACATAGGGAAAGCGGGCAAGGTCGGGGTCTAGGGCGGTTTGACGATCGGATTCGGGGGTATTCAGCACCTCGAACAGCTTGGCCAGTTTCATGCCAAGGTCAGAGCCGTCGGGCGCGGTGCGGGTTTCCAGAAAATCCCACAAAATATCGCGGGGTTCAAAAATGCCCGTATCATCGGCAAACAGGCAAAACACAATGCGGGTTAGGAACACCTCCAGCTTATGCCCGCGATACCCGCTGGCCAACAGCTGATAGTGCAACACGCCCACAAGTTCGGACGCCTTGATGTTCACGGGGTCTTGGTCCTTGTAAACCCGCGTTTGACGGCCGAGAACAAAGCCGAACAGGTCGATGTGTTTGGGCAGTTCTTCTAGGGTAAAGGCGGTGATTTGGTCGGTCGATAGGTCCAACAATTCCCACGTCTTGAAATCGCAAGACAGTATGCGCTTTGGCATTTCGGTATCGGTCAGGCCGTGGGTATAATCCAGCGCCTGAATCCGCGCGCCCAGCAAATCGCGGCCATGGGATTTTTGTTCGAACAACAGCTCGCCAGGCCAGAACAAATCAATGCGCCCCTTCGCGCCTTTGATCTTGTCAACCGATTTTTCGTAAACGGCGACTCGGGTGCGTTTGACGCCGAAGATGTCAAAGAAAAAGTCATTCCAAAAGGTCTGGGTATGCTTGTTCTCGTCGCTATCCCCTTTGTGGGATGCAACAAAAGCATGGGCGCGCGAACGCAGTTAGTTGGGCGATAACCTCATGCGTAAGTTGTTGCATGGTGCGGGAATCGGTGCAAGCCTAGGCTTGCGGCTGCGTCTGCTGCATGCTTTCGCGCCCTGCCATCTCTGCCTGCCACGCCGACAATCTTGGGCGCCCATCCCGCCAGCCTCGCGCATCGTGGCGAAAGTCCAGATAGGCCAGCGCGCAGGCGAGGGCGATGTGTTCCATGTTGATGTCGCCCGCAGCAGACGTGTTGGGCGGCGGGGCCGCTTCGAACATATCCAGAGCGCGGGTGATTTTGACCCATTGCCCATCGACCCACGGGGCAAAGCGCAGGTTTTCAGGGCGCAGGCGCACTTCGTAAGCCATCGACACAGCAGCCTCAATGATGCCATCAATCGCGGCTTCCCGCGCCAAGGCGGGCCACAGCGCCGCCCCCGTTGGATAGACGCGAAGGCTGAAATGATCGTCCAAAAACCGCGAAATAACGCGGCTGTCGTATATCGCCGTGCCGTCCGCCAGCACCAGCACAGGAATTTTGCCAAGTGGGTTATGCACCACGGGCAGGCTGCCTGTATCCAGCGGCGTGCCTGCGACCATTTCCACGCCAACCAGCCCCAGCAAATCGGACTCGTGCAGCAGCACCGCGATTTTGCGGCCAAAAGGCGTCGTTGGAGATGTGTAAAGTTTCATGGCAATCCTAAAAATAAAAAAGCCGCCGAAGGTTTCCCTTGGCGACCTATTTATGCTGCTGCGCGCAGGCCATATCGGGGATCAACCCTGACGTGCCTTATAACGCTTTTGCGTCTTGTTGATTACATAGACGCGGCCTTTGCGGCGCACGACTTGGCAATCGCGATGACGCGTTTTCAGCGAGCGGAGCGAGTTTGCAACCTTCATGGCTGTCTCCTGTACATCGCGGCGCTTGCGCGCCACAGTTAAGTGCCCCTTTCGGGGAGTGAATGGTGGGCGGTACTGGGATCGAACCAGTGGCCACTACGATGTCAACGTAGTGCTCTACCGCTGAGCTAACCGCCCACTTTTAGCATTGGCCTTCCCATAGATCAGATTCGCCATAAGACGGTGCTGGTATATCGGTTGCGTGGCTATAAACATAAGGGCGCGGCGGATCAAGGGGTATCGCTGCCGATATCTTTCATTATATTCTGTAAGTCTAACGGAGTTTTTCGTGACCGCGTCTTTTCAGATCATTCGGCCCGATGTGCAAACTTGCCCTGTGGTGATTTCTTCACCACATTCGGGGCGGGCCTATCCACCCGCATTTTTGCGCCAATCCGTTTTGGATATGGTGGCCGTTCGATCATCCGAAGATGCGTTTGTAGATGATTTAGTCGCGGCCAGCCCGCTTTTGGGTGCGCCATTGCTTTTGGCGCATGTGCCGCGCGCCTATGTTGACCTAAACCGCGCATCTGACGAATTTGACCCAGCCCTGATAGAAGGCGCGCGGCGCATTGATAGCAATCCGCGCATTGCATCAGGGCTTGGTGTTATTCCGCGCGTGGTGGCGGGCGGGCGGGCAATTTACAGTGGCAAACTGCCGCTGGCCGAGGCAGAGGCGCGCATTGACACCCATTGGCGCCCCTATCACGCCGCCCTGCGCGGGCTGATGGATGATACCGCGGCCCGTTTTGGAATGGCAATTTTGCTGGATATGCATTCCATGCCCAGCGAAGCTGCGCCGATGCTGCGCGCCCACCAACGCCCCGCCGATGTTGTGCTGGGCGATCGGCACGGAGCGTCCGCTTCGAACCATATTATTGCTGAAATTGAAGCCGCCTTTGTGGCGCAGGACCTGCGCGTTGCGCGCAACAGCCCTTTTGCGGGGGCCTACATCGCCCAGCATTATGGGCGGCCTTTTGCGAGTAAGCATGTGGTGCAAATCGAAATCTCGCGCGGGTTGTATATGGATGAGGCGCAGGTTGCGCCCCTGCCGCATTTTGCCGCATTTGCGGCCAAAGTCACTGCGGCGCTGGCCCAGATCACTGCGCGATTAGCCCCCACCCAATCACTGGCGGCCGAATAATCAGCGCAGCGCGCGGCCTTTTACGATGGCATCCTTGCCAAAGCGGGCGCGGATCGCATCACTCGCGCGTTCGGCAGCGGCGCGGTTGGATGCGTTTGGGTCAAGCAAATCACCTAATTGGTCGGCGCTATCGGCTGGCGATAGGTCAGAAATCCCAACGCCGATTAACCGAAACGGGCCAAAGCCTGCGGCCGTTTGTACCTGCAAAACATCAAACAGGGCGCGGGCGGTGCGATAGACGCGGTCGGCCAGTTGCGTCGGGTCTTCCAACGTTACCCGCCGCGACAAGGCCGAAAAATCGCTCCGTTTCAGCTTTAGTGTGACGGTCTTTCCGCCAAATCCTTTGGCCTTGGCTGTATCGGATACTTGCGTTGCCAGCCGCCAAATATGGCCATCCAAAAGGTCTAGATCGGCAGTGTCTTCGTAAAATGTGGTTTCTTTGCTAATTGATTTCACCACCGCGTCCCGCTGCACGCTCCGCCCGTCTTGCCCGCGCGCCAGATGATACAGCCGTGTGCCCATTTGGCCAAAGCGGCCCATCAGATCGACCTGCTCCCACCGCCGCAGATCGGCAATGGTGCGAATGCCAGCACGTTCCAACTGCGCCTGCGTCGCCGTGCCCACACCCCAAATTATTTTCACTGGCTTTGGCATTAAAAAGGCTTCCGTCTCGCCCTGCCCAATCACCGAAAACCCTTTAGGTTTATCTAGGTCTGACGCGATTTTTGCCAGAAATTTATTGTGCGACAGGCCGATTGACCCTGTCAGCCCCAACTCGCTTTCCATGCGCTGCACCAAACCCGCCAGCATAACCGCAGGTGGCGCGCCGTGCAGACGGGTGGTGCCGCTTAGGTCTAGAAACGCTTCGTCCAAAGACAGCGGTTCGATGGCGGGGGTCAATTCCTCCATCATGGCGCGAATGGCGCGGCTGGCTTCCACATAGGCAGACATGCGCGGCTTCACCACTACAGCCTGCGGACACAGCTTTAGCGCCTGAAACATCGGCATGGCGGATCGCACCCCATGAATGCGCGCGATATAGCAGCAGGTCGATACCACCCCGCGCGCACCGCCGCCCACAATCACAGGTTGGTCGCGCAGTTCGGGATTATCTCGCTTTTCGACCGATGCATAAAACGCATCGCAGTCCATATGCGCGATGGATAAATCATAAAGCTCGCCGTGCGCCAACACGCGGGGCGAGCGGCACTTGGGGCATCTTGCCCCCGCGTCAAATTGGGTCAGGCAATCGCGGCATAGGGCTGGCATTGTGCAACTATGCGCCGTGTTGCCCGATCAGGCAATATCGGCCAGAATCGCCTGTGCCGCCGCGCGCATATCTTTTGCGGCCCAAATCGGGCGGCCCACCACAATATGATCGGCCCCATCCGCCAGCGCCTGCCTTGGTGTGGAAATCCGCTTTTGATCGCCCGAATCGGCCCCCGCCGGGCGCACCCCAGGGGTAACGATCAGTTTGCCCTTGGCCTGCGGCAATGCGCGGATGGCGGCGGCCTCTTGCGGGCTGGCAATAACCCCATCTGCCCCGGCCTCCAGAGCGCGGGCAGCGCGGGCCAGCGTAATTTCGGCAATATCGCCCGCCACAATCATATTCGCGTCCAAATCGGCGCGGTCTAATGATGTTAAAATCGTCACGGCCAAAATCGACAGATTTGATCCGCGTTTGCCCTCGCCCGCTGCGCGCACAACTTGCGGATCGCCGTGAACAGTCAAGAAATCCAAATCATATTGGCAAAGTCCGCGCACGGCTGCTTCGACAGTTGCGCCAATATCAAACAGCTTCATATCCAGAAAAATGCGCTTGCCGCGTTCTCCCTTTAGCTCATTGGCAAGCGCAAGCCCGCCGCCCGTCAGCATACGCAGCCCTATTTTATAAAAGGAAACAGCGTCACCGAGCGCGTCGGCCACTTGCAAGCCCTGCACAATATTCGGCACATCCAGCGCCACAATCAAACGGTCATCGGCCATTTTGCCCCCCTTTTTCCTTCCAATGGCGGGGCGGCAATGCGCTGTCAATAAGCGGCGATTGACAGCCGCCGCCTTTGCACCGATTCTGCCGAAAATTGTAAAGGTTGCCTCATGGAAATTTCCGTTGGCTTTGAACGCCCAGAATATGAACCCGAAAGCGGCCCCGTCACAGTGGGTTGGTTTTTGACATCTGACAAAGGCGCGGTGATGTATGACGCGCCCGAGCGGGTGCTTTTCCGCCAAACCAACAAAACCCACGCTAAAAGCGCATCGCGCTGCCCCGCCGTGATACAGTTGGAAAGCCGCTATTTCATGATCAAATGCCCATTTGACATTCACATCGGCTTTTCCGGCGATGAAAAGGGCAAAGCCGTGCTGGTCAACCGCGCCGGCACAGCCAGCCCCATTCGCGGCAACAAACTGGGCGAGGTGTTGACGCTGGTCAATGAAACCGAGTGGCGCTTTCCCGACCGCCCGACGGTGCAGCTATCCCTACCCTACTGCTTTATCGCCGATGAAATGGTCTATATCACCCAGCTTTCGGCGTTTTTGCATTACCGCGCCGATCCGCTGCCTGGCACGATTTTTGGCGGGCGCTTCCCGCTAAACGCGTGGCCGCGCCCGTTGATGTGGGCCTTTGAATGGCATGACGTGAAAAAAGACCTGATTCTAAAACGTGGCGAGCCGCTGTTTTATTGCCAGTTCGAGTCAAGCGGCCCAGACCGCGCCATCCAGGTCGTCGAGGCAGAGCGCACCCCCGAATTGCAAAAGTATATGGAGCAGATCGGCGGCGTGGTGAATTATGTCAACCAAACCTTTGGCCTTTTCAAAGCGGCCGAGGCGCTGCGGCCCGCCAAACTGCTAAAACCCAAAACCCGCGAATGATTTCGCGCCTGCAAATCTGGGATATGGCGGCTGGCCACGCGCGGACAGTCCTAGAAACGGATAGGCATATCGAAGCGCCCAATTGGTCGCCCGATGGCAGCTATCTTTTGGTCAACGGCAATGGCCGCCTGTTTCGCGTGCCGCTAGATGCCCCTGTCTTGCAGCCTGTTCCGATGGACATGCCTGCGGATGTGGCGCTCGGCTGTAACAACGATCATGGGATAGCGCCCGATGGGCAGACCTATATTATTTCCTCGCACCACGAGGGGGTTGGGTCGCTGATCTACACCATGCCCGCCTTCGGGGGAGATTTAACGCGCGTAACCCCGCTGGCACCGTCGTGGTGGCACGGCATTTCGCCCGATGGGCAAACTCTGGCCTTTGTGGGGGCGCGTGGGGCTGGGCCGATTGATGTTTATATTCAAACATTGGGGCAGGAAGAACAGCGCCTGACAAACGGCGAAGGCCATTGCGATGGCCCCGATTTCTCGCCCGATGGGAAAAGTATTTATTACAACTGCGACCGCAGCGGTCATGCGCAGATTTGGGTGATGGATTCGGTCGGCCATAATCAGCGCCAGTTGTTCGCGGATAAGTATGTCAATTGGTTTCCCCACCCCTCGCCTGACGGGCAGCATTTGTTGTATTTGGCATATCCATCTGGCACACTGGGCCACCCCGCAAACCTGCCCGTGGCGCTGTGCCTTTGCAACTTCGACGGCACAAACCGCCGCCGCGTTATTGAATTTACTGGCGGCCAAGGCAGCCTAAACGTTCCATGCTGGTCGCCCGACAGCACCGCATTTGCATTTGTAAGCTACGAAATGGCGTCTTGAAACTGTAGCCTTGCAAACACACATCAGGGGCAAGGCTGCGGGTATGTGCCAATCACGGGCATCCACGCGGTGCTTGATAGGAGACATACCATGAATCTGGAAAAACTTACCGAGCGCGCGCGCGGGTTTTTGCAAGCCGCGCAGACCATCGCAATCCGCGAGACTCACCAAAAACTGTCCCCCGAACATCTACTAAAGGCCCTGATGGATGACGATCAAGGTCTGGCCAGCAATCTTATACGCAAATCGGGCGGGCGGCCCGAGGCCGTGATGTCGGCCCTGACACTTGCGTTGAACAAAATCGCCCGCGTGACGGGCGATGCGCAGCCCTTTATGGATACCGCGCTGGTCAAGGTTTTGGACGAGGCTGAAAAAGTGGCCACCAAGGCAGGCGACAGCTTTGTTCCTGTGGAACGTATTCTTATGGCGCTGTGTATGGTTGCAGGCCCCAGCAAAGATGTGCTGCTGGCAGCAGGGGTCACAGCGCAAAACCTAAACGCCGCGATAAACGACATTCGCAAGGGCCGCACCGCCGATACAGCATCCGCCGAATCAGGCTATGAGGCGCTGAAAAAATACGCCCGTGATCTGACCGAAGCGGCAGCAGCAGGCAAGATCGACCCTATCATTGGCCGAGATGAGGAAATTCGCCGCGCAATGCAGGTTCTGTCGCGCCGCACCAAGAATAATCCTGTTCTCATTGGCGAGCCTGGCGTCGGCAAAACCGCCATTGCCGAAGGGCTTGCCTTGCGCATTGTCGATGGCGATGTGCCAGAATCTTTGCGGGGTAAAAAGCTGATGTCGCTGGATATGGGCGCGCTGCTTGCGGGGGCGAAGTATCGCGGCGAATTTGAAGAGCGTCTGAAAGCCGTGCTGAACGAGGTGACCGCCGCCGAAGGTGAAATCATTTTGTTTATCGACGAAATGCACACGCTGGTCGGCGCGGGCAAATCTGATGGTGCAATGGATGCCGCCAACCTCATAAAGCCAGCCCTTGCACGGGGCGAATTGCACTGCATTGGCGCAACGACTTTGGACGAATACCGCAAGTATGTCGAAAAAGACGCCGCTTTGGCGCGGCGCTTTCAGCCTGTGATGATTTCTGAACCCACTGTAGAAGATACGATTTCCATCCTGCGCGGGATCAAGGAAAAGTATGAACTGCACCACGGCGTGCGCATTACCGATTCGGCGCTGGTCGCCGCGGCAACGCTAAGCCAGCGCTACATCACCGACCGCTTTTTGCCAGATAAAGCGATTGATCTGATGGACGAAGCCGCCAGCCGCCTGCGCATGGAAGTCGATAGTAAACCCGAAGAGTTGGATCAAATCGACCGGCAGATCCTGCAATTGCAGATCGAAGCAGAGGCGCTGAAAAAAGAGGACGATGCCGCCAGCATTGACCGCCTCGCGCGGCTGGAAGGCGAGCTTTCTAACCTTTTGGAACGGTCAACCGAAATGACCGCCCAGTGGCAATCAGAGCGCGACCGCATGGAGCAAGCCCGCGATTTGAAAGAACATCTGGATCGCGCACGCGCAGAGCTGGATCAGGCAAAACGCGAAGGCAACCTTGCCCGCGCGGGCGAACTTTCTTACGGAATCATCCCCGATCTGGAAAAGCGTTTGGTGGAATCGGACGGCGGCAACGAAGACGCGCTTGTATCCGAAGCAGTGAAGCCCGAACAAATCGCCGAAGTAGTCGAACGTTGGACAGGCATTCCCACCACCAAAATGCTGGAAGGCGAGCGGGAAAAGCTGCTAAAAATGGAAGACGCCATCGGCGCGCGCGTAGTGGGCCAAGGCCCAGCGGTCGCCGCTGTTGCCAACGCCGTCCGCCGCGCCCGCGCTGGGCTAAATGACGAAAACCGCCCGCTTGGGTCTTTCCTTTTCCTTGGCCCCACGGGTGTTGGTAAAACCGAACTGACCAAGGCGCTGGCCGAATATCTGTTTGATGATGACGGCGCGATGGTGCGGATCGATATGTCTGAATTCATGGAGAAACACAGCGTTTCCCGCCTTATCGGCGCGCCCCCTGGCTATGTCGGTTATGACGAAGGCGGCGTTCTGACCGAAGCCGTGCGCCGCCGCCCCTATCAGGTGGTTTTATTTGACGAGGTGGAAAAGGCCCACCCCGACGTGTTCAATGTTTTGTTGCAAGTGCTGGACGATGGTATTTTGACCGATGGGCAGGGACGGCGGGTGGATTTCAAACAAACGCTGATTATCCTAACCTCTAACCTTGGTGCGCGGGCCTTGTCCGAACTGCCCGAAGGCGCGGATCAAGCCCAGGCGCGGGCCGAGGTGACGGAAGCCGTGCGCGCCCATTTCCGCCCTGAATTCCTGAACCGTCTGGACGAGCAGGTGATTTTTGACCGTCTGTCGCGCGGCGATATGGGCGCAATTGTGGAAATTCAGTTGCGCAGGCTTGAGGCGCGGCTTGCTGGGCGCAAAATCAGCCTTTCATTGGATAAACCTGCCAGGGCTTGGCTGGCCAACGAAGGCTATGACCCCGTGTTCGGCGCGCGCCCGCTAAAACGCGTGATCCAAGCACATCTGCAAAATCCGCTGGCGGAATTGATACTATCAGGCCGCGTGAAGGATGGCGGGGCCGTTGACATAACAGCAGGGCCCAATGGCTTGGTTATTGGGGATTATACCCCGCCACCCAAAGCCGCCGCGAGAGTGCATTAAGCGAAGGGGGCTGCGGTTTTGCGGCCCCTTTTTATGGCATCAAACCTGCTAGACACATGCCATGACCAGCAGCGAGACGATGATCTTTGTGTTTTTGATTCTGCTGGCCCTGCCTTTCGCTATTTGGTGGGTTTTGGGCGGTCGGCGGACTTTGCCATTGGTCGTGGTGCAAATTCTGTGTGGTATCGCGCTGGGCCCCGCGGTTTTCGGCCCATTTGCGCCCAATTTTCACGCCGCGATCTTTTCGCCTGACATCATCAAAGGCCTGAACGCTACAGCCCTGCTTGCGGTGATGATTTTCGTGTTTTTCGCCGGCGTAGAGTTGAACGCGCATTGGCTGGGGATGATGATATTCATTTTGGCCACAGGCCTGCGCACCAGTTGGGAAATGGGCGGCTTGGCTATTGTTGGCGCTGCGGCTTTACTGCTGTTGGCTGCGGCTGGCGGCAAATTGGCAGGGGTAGCGATAGCGGGACAAATCCTAAACTGGCCAAAGGGCGATGCGCAGGGGATAGGCTGGCTTTTGCAAACCAAGGCCCTAATTTTGATCATTTTTTCCAACGTTCTGTTGGATAAAGGGCTAATTTCTGGTGCCACATTTACCGCGCTGCTGCTGATGGCCGTGGCCAGCACCGTTTTAACAATGCCAATCGTCAACCGCTGGCTATCGGCGAGATAGATAAACGTATAGCGCACCGCCTCCGCCGTGGCTGGTATGCGCCTCGGTCACTTGCAGAACCAATGGGGCAAGTGGGGCTTGGTGCAGCCAATGAGGCACTTGTTTGCGCAATACGCCCGTCTGTTGCGGAATTGGGCCGTGGTCGGCGCGCGCCTTTCCTCCCTTGCCCGTAATCACTAGAACCAGCCGCATTCCCGCACCGTGCGCGCGCAGGATAAAGTTTACCAGCGCTGGCCGCGCCTGATCCAGCGTCATGCCGTGCAGATCAATCCGCGCTTCCGGCAGCAGTTTGCCACGGGTCATTTTGCCGTGGGTTTTTGCATCCATCCTAAGGGGGGAATTGGCCAAATTCTGGCCAATGCTGGGGGCAAACTGCGCTGCCGACGACATTTTTGCCGCTGCCCCCAGCTTAAAACCGCGCAGGCGGGATGTATCGGCCATGGGTGGCTTTGGCTCTGTAACTTTTGGCGGTTCGAGCGTGGGCGATGCTGCTGGCGCGAAATTGGCCTTTTGCACATGCATTGGCTTTGCAGTGCGCGCTACAACGCGCCACAGGTCTTGTTCTTCCGGATGCAGAATGCGTTTGCGGGGCATTTTAGCTGCCGCTGTCTTGTGGCATATAATCGTTGGGCAAAAGCTGCACCATGCGCCCACCGTCACGGATAACTCCAGCGGCATCCCCAGCCTTTGGCCCTGTGCCAAAGAAGATATCCGCCCGCTGCGCACCTTTGATCGCGCCACCCGTATCTTGGGCAATCATAAGCCGGTTCAGCGGGCTTGCGCCCAATTTTTCCAACCAAACAGGCGCGCCAAGCGGCACAAAACTGGGATCAACCGCGATAGACCGCATCGCCGTGATCGGCAGGCTCATCGCGCCAATGGGGCCATCTTTGGGCCCGAGGCCTTTGATTTCACGAAAGAAAACATAAGACGGGTTCACGTTTAGCAAATCTTTGCCAACATTAGGGTTTCTTTGCACATAAGCACGGATCGATTGGGCGGACATCTCGTTTTCTTGCATCGCCCCGCGCCGCACCAATTCTTGCCCGATCGAGGCGTATTCATGCCCGTTTCGCCCCGCATAGCCCACGCGCATGACATTACCATTGGGCAAGGAAATACGGCCAGA
This sequence comes from Pseudorhodobacter antarcticus, assembly GCA_945862435.1. Lineage (GTDB taxonomy): Bacteria > Pseudomonadota > Alphaproteobacteria > Rhodobacterales > Rhodobacteraceae > Cypionkella > Cypionkella antarctica_C. Next base: position 84,842 of record CAMAXX010000003.1, on the reverse strand, counting down.
CCCCTGTATTTGCAGGAAAAACACATCAACTGGGTCTTCTAGCCAAGCCAGCTCCAGCGCCCTGCCCCGCAGCGCGCCGTCTTCGATACGCGCGCGCGATAGAAACTGCTCGCCGTCCACCAATTCCTTAGGGCGGGCGTAAATCGGCTGGGTAAACTTACCCGTTTTGGTTTTCGACCCCTTTAGCTCAGGCTCGAAATAGCCCGTGAAAAGGGCGGGCGGCTGGCCGATTAATGTGGGGCGAAACAACATTTCGAAAAATGCCCGCGCGGATGCGGGGCTTTGAGTTGAAGTTGCCGCAAGTTTACAAATTGGCCCCCAAATCGGGCCATCCAGTCGTGCGCAACTGTTTTGAAAGACTTTTAGGGCGGCAAGATGATCGTCCGCCTCCCACCCAGCCAATGCAGAAAACGACAGGCTTTGCGCCTGTGCGGGCAGCCCTGCCGCCATTATCCAAACAGCCAAAAGGGCAGCACGCATTCCTCTCCTATCAGTCGCTGGTGGCGACCAATTGCCAATTGGGGTCATTGCTACCCAACACGCGCGCAAAACTCCAGACATCGCGTTGGCGTTTCACCTCGTCTGGGGATCCTGAAATCACAGCGCCGCTTGCGTCTTTGGTTACTGCGGTCAATTCGCCCGTAAAACGCACGGTCACTTCAGCACTTTTTGAAGCTGCGTCATATTCGGCATCGTGTAAAGCAATCTCGCGCAGTCCAACAAATTCAGCCTTGGTCACAAAGCCCTGCGACGTGCGCTGATCAATCGCGGTTTGAAAGCTGTCTGCGACTTCATCGGACAGAAAACCGCGCACGTTCGAAATATCGCCGCGCTCATATGCCATAAGAATCATCTCATAGGCGCCGCGCGCGCCGCGCAGAAATTCTGAAACTGTAAAATCACGCTCTAACGATTTAATCTGACTAAGAGCGCGCGCAGATGCTGACCCTTCGGGCGCATGATCTAGAATATCTTGATCAACACCGCCTTCGATTACCTCGAATTTGGGTTGCCGCGCACCAGGCGCGGACTGAAGTGGAACGGGCGGCTTTTCAAAGCCTTCACGCGTTCCCAAAACTGATCGAAGCTTGATAACCAAGAATATTGCCACAGCGGCCAGAACGATAATTTGGATCATTGAGTTACCCATTTATGCCTCGGATTAAAAACTCTTGCTTCCTATGTAGGCAGGCCACCTGCCCAAGTCCAGTTACTGCGGCGAATTTGTACCGCCCAAATTCCCCTGCGCGCATTGAGATATAGTGTTTTCCCTGCTAACAGGGGATAAATTCACATAGGAGAGCCTAATATGGCCGAGGAAACCACCGCAGCGCCGCAGATAAAAATGTCCGTTTTGGCGCAGTATATCCGCGAGATGTCCTTTGAAAACGCTGTTGCTATGAAGGGGATGAGTTCGGCCGATGTGCAGCCAGATGTGCAAGTGTCTGTCAGCATCGACGGGCGTAAGCGTACCACTGAAAACCAATATGATGTGGTGACAAAGTTTAAAATTGGGTCAAAAAACAAAACCAGTGGCGAGCCGCTGTTCGTGCTAGAATTGGACTATGGCGGCGTTTTTCACATTGAGGGCGTGCCACAAGACCAGATGCATCCGTTTTTGCTGATCGAATGCCCGCGCATGCTGTTCCCGTTTGTGCGCCGAATCGTGTCGGATGTAACCCGTGATGGCGGCTTCCCACCGTTGAACCTGGACACTGTGGATTTCTTGGCGCTGTATCGAGCAGAGTTGGCCCGCCGCGCGGCGCAGCCAAGCGGCAACGTTTAAGGTTTCGCGCGGCGCAGCCAAGCGGCAACGTTTAAGGTTTCGCGCGCTGCGCCCAGATCGAGGCCTCGCCCATTTTTGCGATGAAATCGGCGTGGGCCTGCGCCTCGTCTTCAGTAATGCGGGGCGGCAGGGGCGCGGGACGCGGGCCAACTTTGCGGGTGGGGGATGTCACGGCCCCCGCCGCAACGCTTTGTGCCGATAGCGTCAAGTCAGGCTGCCGACCGCCAACCAACTCCAAATAAACTTCGGCCAAAATCTCGCTGTCCAGCAGTGCGCCGTGTTTCGTGCGGGCCGAATTATCCACGCCAAATCTGCGGCACAGCGCATCTAGCGAATTTTGCGCGCCAGGGTATTTCACCCGCGCTATGGCCAGCGTATCGGTGGCGCGGGCGATTGGAATGGCGGTAAGGCCTGCTTCGCGCAGTTCGTGGTTCAGGAATTTCATATCGAAACTGGCATTGTGAATAACCAGATGGCTGTCGCCGATAAAGTCTAGAAACGCCTGCGCAATGTCTTTGAACGCGGGCTTATCAGACAAAAACTCGCGGCTTAGGCCATGCACCTGAAACGCTCCATCGGGCATGTCGCGCTGCGGGTCGATATATTGGTGATAGACCTTGCCGGTGGGCAAATGGTTCAGCAGTTCAACCGCGCCTATTTCAACCAGCTTATCGCCCGCCTCGGGATCAAAGCCTGTGGTTTCGGTATCCAGCACAATCTCACGCATCTTTGGCCCCTTCTTGTTGGCGGCGGATTTCTGCCAATATGCGGCCTATTTCAGCGGTGACATGCGCGATTGATTGGGTTTCTACAACCCACGTCGCGCGAGCGCGCTTTTCGAGGTCGGGCATTTGTTTGGACAGAATCATCTGAAAATCCGCATCGGACAAGCCGCGCGCCAAGACGCGGCGGCGCTGTTCTTGCGGCGAAATGGTGACGACAATGACCCCGTCACACAGCGAATCCGCACCAATTTCAAAAAGCAGCGGAATATCTAAGGCAATGATCTCGCCCTCCGTTTTGGCGATGAAATCAGCGCGGTCAGCGGCAACCAGCGGGTGCACAATATCTTGAATTCTTTGCAGTAAATCAGGGTTTGCCGCTATAGCAGCACGCAGCTTTGAACGGTCTAAGCCGTCATCAACCAAGGCATCGGGGCACATCGCCGCGATAGGAGCCACCGCCGCCCCGCCCGCATTGTACAGCCGATGCACTGCGCCGTCGGCATCCCAAACTGGCACGCCGTATTGCAACAAAATCGCCGCGGTGGTTGATTTGCCCATGCCGATGCTGCCCGTCAGGCCCAAACGATAGCTCATTGCCCCAGCACCACGCGGCGCGTTTCGTCTGTAACTTCGGGCATTTGGCCAAACCAGCGGGCAAATCCGGGGGCCGCTTGATGCAAAAGCATGCCCAGTCCATCAACTGTTACGCAACCCTGCGCGCGGGCGGCTTGCAGAAACGAGGTGTCTAGGGGGGTATAAACGATATCAGTGGCTAGCGCGTCGCTGGGTAAGCCTTTCAGCGAAAACGGAAACGCTTCTTTCCCCGTCATTCCCAATGCAGTTGTGTTCACCAACATTGCGGCCTGCGGCAAAAGTAATTCGGTTTTTTCCCACGGCTGGGCTTTCACCCGCAGGCCAAATTCAGCGGCAAGCGCGCTAGAGCGTTCTGCGGTGCGGTTGCTCAGCATAATTTCTGGCGCGCCCGCGTCCAGCAGCGCCACCAAAATCGCCCGCGCCGCGCCGCCTGCCCCAATAACCAAAACTGGGCCAGTATCTGCGCGCCAATTTGGCGCATTTTGCCGCAAGTTTTCGATAAACCCAATGCCGTCTGTATTGTCAGCGAAGATTTCGCCATCTTTGAACAGCAAAGTATTGGCCGCACCAATGCGCCGCGCGGCGTCTGTGACATGCTGCGCAAGGGCCAGCGCCGCCTCTTTATGCGGGATGGTCACATTGCAGCCCACAAATCCCATATTTTGCATTGATTTCAATGTATTGGCTAGGTTATTTGGCGCGACATGCAGCGGCACATAATAGCCCTCGATCCCATATTTGGCCAACCAATGCCCATGCAGACGTGGCGATTTGCTGTGCGAAACGGGAAACCCAACGACCCCCGCCAATGGAATAATGCCGTTCATGGTGCAACAATCCCTCGCACGGCAAGATAGTTCAGCAAAGCCAGCAACGGCAGCCCTTGAATGGTGAAAACATCCCCCTCAATCTGCGAAAAGAGCTGAATACCGCGCTCTTCTATTTTATAGCAGCCCACGGAATGGCGGATAGACTCCCATTCCGTAACCAGATAGGCATTCACAGCCTCGTCGGACAGCGCGCGCATCGTCATGCGTGCATGCCCAATATGCCGCCACTGCGGTTGCCCGTTTTGATAGATCACCATCGCGGAATACAGATGATGCGTTTGCCCGCGCAGTGCCTGTATTTGCGAAATAGCCTGCGCGGTTGTCTCTGGCTTGGCAAAGATCGTATCACCCAAGGCCAAAATTTGGTCACAGCCTAACACCATAGCATCCGGATGCTTATCCGAGATTTTCTGCGCCTTTGCCTCGGCCAAGGCGTCTGCAATATCGCGGGGGCTGGCAGCATCGGCTTGCATCGCGGCGCGAATCGCTTCTTCGTCAACGCGGGGGGCAGCCGTGGTAAACACCAGCCCTGCCCGCGTTAGCATCTGCGCACGGATTTGCGACGTAGAGGCAAGAATGATTTGCATTTCGACCTTTTGATAACCCTGTGGACAGTCCTGTTTTGTTCGCACGCACTACTGCCGTCAGTCTTGCCTGCTTTTGCCTGCGCTGTCGAGGTGGGGGATTTTTGGGCCGATTCGCTGGGCAATGCGATCATTTTTCCACATGGGGATAAGCGCTAAGCGGGCAAGGGGAAAACCACCCATCCCACAAGCTCTTGAGCAATCGGTCCACACCGCAAGAATGTGCTATCCTTCTGATTTTCGGTGAGGTTTCGCCTACCGCGTGGTTCCCCACCCGTTTCCCCTCATCTTATCCCCAAAGTTGTGCCTGAGGAGAAAACTCTGTGTAAGGCGCTGCATTCTGTTATCCCCCACCCCTACAACATCATCTTCCTTTTTAAATTTCTTTCTTTAAGAAGAAGACAGGAGGCCGCGATGAATTTGACCGATTGGTATCTGACTGTGAAAGCGCTGCATGTGATCTCTGTCATCGCATGGATGGCGGGGCTATTCTATTTGCCGCGCTTGTTTGTTTATCATGTTGAACAGGCGCAAAAGGGGCCTGCGCTCATTGATACTTTGGCGGTGATGGAACGCCGCCTGCTGAAGGCCATCATGAATCCGGCGATGATCGCCACGTGGATTTTCGGGCTGTTGCTGGTGTCCATGCCAGGCGTGGTGGATTGGTCTGCCTTTTGGGCATGGGCCAAGGCTGCATCGGTAATTGGTATGACAGTGTTTCACATGTGGCTGGGCGCGCGGCGCAAGGAATTGGCTGCGGGCACCAATACTGTAACAAGCCGCACCTACCGTTTGATGAACGAAGTGCCGACGGTGTTGATGATTGTCATTGTCTTTGCGGTGATTGTGAAGTTTTAAGCGCCAGAAACTTGACTAGAAAACTTGACAGGTGCTGTCTTGCCGCTTAGTGCACGGACAGCGCGGCCATTCGGTCATCCCGCTTTTCGAATACATTACCATTTTTGCCCGCTGCGCCCGTGGCGCAAGGAGATGCGCTATGACAAAAGAACTTTTGAACCTTGCCGATCTAAAGGCTAAGACGCCCGCAGAACTTTTGGCAATGGCTGAAGAATGGGAAATTGAAAACGCCCCGTCTATGCGCAAGGGCGAGATGATGTTTTCCATCCTAAAGGAACATGCCGAAGAAGGTTGGGAAATTGGCGGCGATGGTGTTTTGGAAGTGCTGCAAGACGGGTTCGGCTTTTTGCGCAGCCCTTCGGCCAACTATCTGCCTGGCCCAGATGATATTTACGTCTCGCCCGATATTCTGCGGCAGTTTTCCTTGCGCACGGGCGATACCATCGAAGGTGTCATCGCTGCGCCGAAAGAGAGTGAACGCTATTTCCACATGACCAAGGTCACGAAGATTAATTTCGACGACCCAGAGAAAGCCCGTCATAAGGTTCATTTTGATAACCTAACGCCGCTCTATCCAGACGAGCGTTTGAAGATGGAGGTCGAAGACCCCACAATCAAAGACCGCTCGTCGCGGGTGATTGATCTGGTTTCCCCCATCGGCAAAGGTCAGCGCGCGCTGATAGTAGCACCGCCGCGCACAGGTAAAACCGTGCTTTTGCAGAACATTGCCAATTCCATCGCTGTGAATCACCCGGAATGCTATTTGATCGTGCTGCTGATCGACGAACGGCCTGAAGAGGTGACCGATATGCAGCGGTCTGTTAAGGGCGAAGTTGTGTCATCGACGTTTGACGAACCCGCAACGCGGCACGTTGCCGTGGCCGAAATGGTGATTGAAAAGGCCAAGCGTTTGGTTGAACACAAACGCGACGTGGTTATTTTACTTGACAGCATCACGCGCCTTGGCCGCGCATTTAACACTGTCGTGCCATCGTCGGGAAAGGTGCTTACGGGCGGCGTGGACGCGAATGCCCTGCAGCGCCCCAAGCGGTTTTTCGGCGCAGCGCGCAACATTGAAGAGGGCGGCAGCCTAACCATTATCGCCACAGCGCTGATCGACACGGGCTCGCGTATGGACGAAGTTATCTTTGAAGAATTCAAAGGCACTGGCAACAGCGAGATTGTGTTGGATCGCAAGGTTGCAGATAAGCGCGTCTTCCCCGCGATTGATATTCTAAAATCAGGCACGCGCAAAGAAGATCTGCTGATCGATAAAATTGATCTACAAAAAACCTACGTTCTGCGCCGCATTCTGAACCCAATGGGCACGACAGATGCGATTGAATTCCTGCTTGGTAAGCTAAAGCAAACCAAGACAAACGCCGAATTCTTTGAATCGATGAACAGCTAAACCGCTAAGGGGCTGCTGATGGATACGATTTTCGCGCTTGCATCGGCGCACGGGCGGGCTGGGGTGGCTGTTTTACGCATCTCTGGCCCGCATTCTCATTGGGCTGCTGGCCAGCTTTGCGCCCTGCCCCCTGTGCGGCAGGCGGGCCTGCGCGTGCTTCGGCATGGCGGTGAAACCTTGGATCAGGGCTTGGTTTTGGCATTTTCTGCGCCAAACAGTTTTACGGGCGAAGATGCGGTAGAGCTGCATTTGCACGGCTCGATTGCCGTGGTGGCGAAGGTTTCCGAAGTTTTGGCCCAAATGGAAGGGCTGCGTCTGGCCGACGCGGGGGAGTTCACCCGACGCGCCATGGATAATGGCCACTTAGATTTGACCCAAGTCGAGGGCTTGGCTGATTTGATCGATGCCGAGTCCGAATCACAGCGCAAACAGGCGTTGCAAGTTCTGTCTGGCGCAATTGCCGAAAAGGTAGCGCCGTGGCGGGCCGATCTGCTGCGCGCAGCGGCACTGATCGAAGCGACGATTGATTTCGCTGACGAGGATGTCCCCATAGATGTCGCCCCCGAGGTGTTGGGTCTTTTATGCCGGGTTAAGGAAGATTTGGTTGCCGAGCAGGCCCGCACAGGCGCGGCAACCGCCATCCGCGAAGGGTTTGAAGTGGCGATTGTGGGCGCGCCGAACGTGGGCAAATCAACTTTGCTGAACGCGCTGGCGCAGCGCGAAGCGGCAATTACATCAGATATAGCAGGCACAACCCGCGATGTTATCGAAGTGCGCATGCACATCGCCGGTCTTTTGGTGACCTTGCTGGATACAGCGGGTCTGCGCGATTCTGATGATGTTGTCGAAAGCATTGGGATAGCACGGGCTAAGCAGCGTGCGGAAGCGTCCGATCTGCGGATTTTCTTGTTACAGCAGCCAGGCGAGGCCTTCGATGTCGCGTCCCGCCCTGATGATATTCTGCGCTATGCCAAAAGCGATGTGTCAACTGTAGCCATGCCTTCGGTATCGGGCAAAACTGGGGCGGGTGTAGAGGATTTGTTGGCAGAGATTGCAAGCAAATTGGCGCCAAAAACGTCATCGGCGGGCGTGTTTAGCCGCCAGCGCCATTTGCTGGCTCTGACTACAGCGGAGATAGCATTAGGTAAGGCCATAAACACGCTTCCCCGCGCAAGTGTGATGCCCGAAGTGATCGCGACCGAGATAAGGGTTGCTCTGAACGCATTAGAAGGAATATTGGGGCATATCGGGGTGGAAGATTTGCTGGGCGAGATTTTCAGCAGTTTCTGCATTGGCAAGTAGGAGTGTTTCACGTGAAACAATTTGACGTCATTGTTGTGGGCGGTGGGCATGCGGGGGCCGAGGCCGCCGCAGCGGCTGCGCGCATGGGCAGCCGCACGGCCTTGGTCACCCTTCGCTGTGACGCTATAGGCGTGATGTCCTGCAACCCAGCCATTGGAGGCCTTGGCAAAGGCCATCTTGTGCGCGAAATTGACGCCTTTGATGGAATTATGGGCGAAGCCGCCGACCGCGCAGGCATACAGTTTCGCCTTCTGAACCGCCGCAAGGGCCCAGCCGTGCAAGGCCCCCGCACGCAGGCTGATCGTAAGCTTTATCGCCAGGCGATCCAAGCGCTGCTAGCAGAATACGAATCGCTGACCATCTTGCAGGCGGAAGTGGCCAGCCTAATCATTGGCTCACACCGCGTGGGCGGCATTGTGCTGGCCGATGGCAGCCACATTAAAGCCGACGCTGTTATCATTACCGCAGGCACATTTCTGAATGGCGTAATCCACGTTGGAGATCAGCAACGCGCTGGTGGCCGCGTGGGCGACGCGCCGTCGATTTTGCTCGCCCAGCAATTGGCTGATTTGGACCTACAGCGCGGAAGGCTGAAAACAGGCACTCCCCCACGCCTTGATGGCCGCACGATCAACTGGTCTGTTCTGGATAGCCAGCCGGGCGATGATACGCCAACAATGTTTTCCTTCCTGAATTCGGCGCCCTTCGTGCCGCAAATTTCCTGCGGCATTACGCAAACGAATGCGCGTACGCATGACATTGTGCGCCATAACCTTGGCCGCTCGGCGATGTATGGCGGTCATATTTCGGGCGTTGGCCCGAGGTATTGTCCTTCGATTGAGGATAAGGTTGTGCGGTTTGCCGATAAAGACCACCACCAAATCTTTCTAGAGCCGGAAGGTTTGGATGATCCAACCGTGTACCCAAACGGCATTTCCACATCGCTGCCCGCCGACGTGCAGCACCAGTATGTGCGCAGCATTTTGGGGCTTGAGAGTGTTGTTATCACCCAGCCAGGCTATGCAATCGAATACGATTATTTCGATCCGCGCGGTTTAGACCCTGCTTTGCAGGTAAAGGCGATGTCGGGCCTGTTCTTTGCAGGGCAGATCAACGGCACCACGGGTTACGAAGAAGCCGCAGCGCAGGGTCTGGTTGCCGGCCTTAATGCGGCCCTTCTGGCAACGGGGCGGCCGCTCGTAACACTAAGCCGTTCGGAAAGCTATATTGGTGTTATGATTGATGATTTAACCACGCACGGCGTAACCGAGCCTTATCGCATGTTCACCTCGCGGGCAGAGTATCGATTGGCGCTGCGCGCCGACAACGCCGACCAAAGACTTACAGAAACGGCCATCGCACTGGGTTGCGTATCTGAAAAGCGCACTAATTCTTATAGCACCAAGGCAGGCCTTCTGTCTGCAGCGCAAAGCCTTTTGTCACAAACGGCCTTTTCCCCCCGCGAACTGCAGGCCGCTGGGGTGGAGGTAAGCGCCGACGGCGCGCGCCGGTCCGCCTATGATGTATTGGCTTTTGAGGGAGTAACGCCCGAACACGCTGCGCGACTGGTTCCAGACTTTGCCAGCTTTGATCAGGCCATCCAGCTTCAGACGGCCTGCGACGCCCTTTATGTGCAGTATATTCAACGCCAAGACCGCGATATTCAACGCCTTCGGGCGGATGAGGCCTTAGCCATTCCCGCAGGCTTTGATTATTCTGGCATCCCAGGCTTGTCGAATGAACTTACGCAGAAATTGAAGCGCGTCCTGCCGGTAAACATTTTTCAAGCCAGCAAGATAGAGGGCATGACGCCAGCCGCTTTGCTTTTGCTTATTTCACATGTCCGTAGGCCTTCGCGCCGGCTAATGGCATGACAATGGATAGGCACATTCCAGACTGGCTGGATGTTTCACGTGAAACAATCGAAAAGCTAGGCTATTACGTCGCAGAGGTTTTGCGCTGGAATGCCACCATCAATCTGGTGTCAAAGTCCTCGGTCGCAGAGATTTGGCAGCGCCACGTTCTAGATTCTGCCCAACTTTTTCCATTGGCCGAATCGCAAGGTAAATGGGTCGATCTGGGCGCGGGAGCGGGCTTTCCAGGCATTGTCATTGCAATCATGGGCGCGCGGCAAATGGTGCTGGTCGAATCAGATCAGCGGAAGGCAACCTTTTTGCGCGAGATAGTGCGCCAGCTTTCTTTGCCCGTTATTGTTTTTGCAAAAAGAATCGACGCCATCGAGTCTCTTGCAGCCGAAACAGTGTCCGCCCGCGCTCTCGCTTCGTTGACAGATTTGCTGGGCCATGTAACACCGCACCTTGCACTTGGCGGCCGCGCAATTTTTCCAAAGGGGCGGGGGTTTGAGGAAGAATTAAAGCTTGCCCAAGCTGATTGGACTTTTGATGCAACTAAGATACCAAGCCGCACCGACCCAGAGGCGGCTGTTTTGATAATCGAAAACATAAGGCGGCGATAAACATGGCGAATCCTAGGATTATTGCGATAGCAAACCAAAAGGGCGGTGTTGGTAAAACCACCACTGCAATAAACCTTGCCGCTGGTTTGGTCGAAAATGGCGCGCGCGTGTTGTTGATGGATTTGGATCCTCAGGGCAACAGCTCGACAGGGCTTGGGGTTTCTCCGGCCGACCGCGCCTTGACCAGTTACGACGTGCTAACGAATGATGCCAACGTAACCGAGGCGATGCAGGCCACTGCAGTTGATGGGTTGTTTGTCTGCCCCGCGAACGCAGACCTGGCGTCGGCCGATATTGATCTGGTCGCCAACGAAAAGCGCAGCTTTCTGTTGCACAGCGCCTTTCACGGCGCCGATATTTCAGCGCTGAACCTAGATTTTATCCTAATCGATTGCCCGCCATCGTTAAGCTTGCTGACAATCAATGCTTTTGTTGCCTGTCAGTCGGTGCTTGTGCCGCTTCAGGCAGAGTTTTTTGCGCTGGAAGGTCTGTCGCAACTGATGGTCACCATCCGCGAGGTGCGGCAAACTGCAAACCCAACCCTGCGAATCGAGGGGGTGGTGCTGACCATGACCGATGCGCGCAACAGACTGTCCCAGCAGGTAGAGGCTGACGTGCGCGAAACTTTGGGGGATTTGGTGTTTACCACCGTCATACCCCGCAATGTCCGCCTGTCAGAAGCGCCATCTTTTGCGCAATCTGTTCTGACTTATGACAGCCAGTCCAAAGGCGCCGAGGCCTACCGCGCCTTGGTAACCGAGGTTTTGGCCCGTCATCCGCTAACCCGTTAAGGAGTGCCTGTTATGGATAAAAAGAACGATCGTCGCGGTTTGGGCCGCGGTCTGTCGGCGCTGATGGCCGATGTGAATATGGATAACTCCCGCAGCGCCCCCGCGGTCGAACGCGCGCCAGACAGCCATTTGCCGATTGAAAAGATTTTCCCCAACCCAAATCAGCCGCGCCGTGTGTTTGAACCGCAGGCAATGGACGAGTTGGCCGAATCGATCCGGCAAAAAGGCGTTATTCAGCCCTTGATCGTGCGGCCATCGGCAGACGGCAGATATGAGATTGTCGCAGGCGAACGGCGCTGGCGCGCAGCGCAGGCCGCCAATCTGCATCAGATCCCTGTTCTGATCCGTGATTTTTCCGATATGGAAATGCTGGAAATCGCCATTATCGAGAATATCCAGCGCGCTGACCTGAACGCGATTGATGAGGCGCAGGCGTATAAGCAGTTGATGGATAAGTTTGGCCATACACAAGAGAAAATCGCAGAGGGTCTGGCCCGCAGCCGCAGCCATATCGCCAACCTGCTGCGCTTACTGACCCTGCCCGAAGTTGTGCAAGATTTGGTGCGTACAGCGCGGCTTTCCGCAGGCCATGCTCGCGCGTTGATTGGTAACCTAGATGCCGAGGTTATGGCGCTGCGGATTGTAAAAGACGGTCTTTCTGTGCGCGCTGTAGAAGATATGATGCGCAAAAAGACCACAGACTTTGCGGGCGTAGCCGCATCATCGCGTCGAACTTCTCCTGAAAAGGATGCTGACACCAAGGCGCTTGAAGCGGATTTAGCGGCTGGTATGCAGATGGCTGTGTCGATTGAACATGCCGCGGGGGGCGGTGGTGTGGTAACCATAACCTATAAAACGCTGGACGACCTCGATCGACTTTGCGCGCTTTTGTCAAACGCCGAGCTTTCAGACGCTTTAGCCCGCTAATTGGCGGATGATCGAGTTCAGCAGGATTTTTCCCGCATCGCTGGGGAAGATTCTGTCACTAACATGGCCCAATAGGCCCAAGTTCACCAATTCATCCACTTGCCGCATGTCCAGAGGCGCAGGTGACAGCCGATTGTATCGGGTCAGCGACATGCCTTCAGATAGGCGCAGTGACATCATAAGATATTCAAGCGCATGTGATGAACGCAGCAGCGCCTCGCGCGCGCCCTCGCCTTTTCCAGCCGCAACCGTTTGCAGCCAAAGTTCGGGTGACTTTGGGCATTCGGTGGCCCAACGTGTGCCGTTTAGGGTTAGCCGCCCATGCGCTCCTGGCCCGATGCCAATATAATCGCCGCCCCGCCAATAGATTAAATTATGCAGCGATTGCGCGCCTTCGCGGGCATGGTTAGAAATCTCATACCCCGCAAGGCCATTTGCAGCCGTTAAATCTTGGGTCAAGGCATACATATCGGCCGATAAATCGTCACTCGGCAGGCCTCTTAGTCCGCCCGCCTGATGCCGTGCGCCAAACGCCGTGCCGTCTTCGATGGTCAGTTGATACAAGGACAAATGATCCACCGCCAAATCCAAGGCGCGGGTCAGTTCGGATTTCCAGTCCGCAAGGGTCTGGTCTTGCCGCGCATAGATCAGGTCAAAATTCACGCGGTCGAAATGGCTGCGGGCGATGTCAAAGGCGGCCATCGCCTCGGCCGCTGTATGTAGCCGCCCCAAACGGAGCAGGTCCGCATCATTCATGGCTTGCATACCCATTGACACCCGCGTGACGCCCCCCTGTCGATAGGCAGCAAATCGTCCCGATTCTATCGATGTAGGGTTAGCCTCAAGCGTGATCTCAGGATCATTCCGCATCGGCCACGCGGCCCTGGCGGCAATGATGATCTCGGCCACAAGGTCGGGGTTCATCAGCGAAGGCGTGCCCCCCCCGAAAAAGATTGTATCCAGCCGCCGGCCAGCGGTTTCGTCGCGCGCGCGCGCTATTTCGGCCAAATACGCTGATTTCCACCGCGTCTGGTCGATGTGGGCCGACACATGGCTGTTAAAATCGCAGTAGGGGCATTTGGCGGCGCAAAAGGGCCAGTGGATATACAGCCCAAAGCCGCCATGCTGCCAATCTGTCATGAAAGACATCCCACGATCAGTTTAGCAAAGGCTTTGCCGCGATGGCTTATAGCGTTCTTCGCGTCTTCCGTCATTTCGGCAAAGGTTAGATGCTGGCCGTTTGGTTGAAATATTGGGTCATAGCCGTGGCCATTATTGCCGCGTTTAGGCCAGACAACCTGCCCTTCCATCACGCCTTCAAAGATTTCGTCATGCCCGTCTGGCCAAGCCAAAACTAGGGTGCAGCGGAATTGCGCAAGTCGCGGGGAGGGCGCGCTTAATGCCTGAAGTTCGGCGTAAACACGATCCATCGCCATGTGAAAATCACGGCCCTTTGGAGTTTCTGCCCAATCCGCCGTGTAAACGCCTGGCGCGCCGCCCAAAGCATCCACTGTTATCCCCGAATCATCGGCCAATGCGGGCAGCCCCGTTGCGTTGGCGGCGGCATGTGCCTTGATCCGCGCATTGCCGATAAAGGTGGTTTCGGTTTCCGCAGGTTCTGGCAAGCCCAGTGCGCCCGCCGAAACCGCCGCAATAGAAAATGGGGCAAGCAGGGCGTTAATTTCGGCCAACTTGCCCGCATTGTGGGTGGCGACCACCAATTTGCCCCCGTTCAATTGCCGCATTTACAGACCCAAAGCGGCCTTTTGTGCCGCAACTAGATCCGCCCCGCCCTTCAGCGAAAGGTCAAGCAATGTGTTCAACTCGTCGCGCGAAAAGGTTGCGCCTTCGGCGCTCATTTGAATTTCGATCATTTTTCCGCGGCCGGTTGCAATAAAATTGCCATCGGTGCCCGCAGCAGAATCCTCGGCATAATCCAGATCCAGCACGGGTTGGCCAGCATAAATACCGCAAGAAATTGCCACAACATGATCCAAAATCGGATCAGACGTAATCATCCCCGCTTTCAGCATTTTATTCACCGCCAAACGCAACGCCACCCAGCCCCCAGTGATCGACGCGCAGCGCGTGCCGCCATCTGCCTGAATCACATCGCAATCGACTACGATCTGCCGTTCACCCAAAGCCGCCCGATCAACACCCGCCCGCAGGCTTCGGCCTATAAGTCTTTGAATCTCTTGCGTTCTTCCAGATTGCTTGCCCGCAGATGCCTCGCGCCGTGTGCGTGAATTTGTGGCGCGTGGCAGCATTCCGTATTCTGCCGTAACCCAACCCATGCCCGTATTCTTTAGGAAAGGCGGCGCTTTTTCTTCCAAAGTGGCGCTGCATAGCACATGCGTGTCACCCATTTTAATCAGGCAAGAGCCTTCTGCATGTTTCATCACGTCAGTTTCAATCGAAACTAAGCGCATTTGGTCTAAAAGTCGCCCTGATGGCCGCATAGTGTTTCCTTTCATATCGCCGCCAGATATGCCGACCCATGCCCCCGATGCAAGCAGCATTGACAGATGGCCATACAATCCCCAACTTCAGGCCGTTATGACGCATTCGCAAAACACCCTCTCCGATATGAACGACCGCACGCGCGAGGTGTTTCGCCGTGTGGTCGAGGGTTATTTGCAAAACGGTGACCCCGTTGGGTCGCGCACGCTGACACGGGCAATGTCGCAACCGCTATCCGCCGCGACAATCCGTAATGTGATGCAGGATTTGGAATTTTTGGGCCTGCTTAACTCGCCCCATATCTCGGCGGGACGGGTGCCCACCGAACTGGGGCTGCGGCTGTTTGTCGACGGGCTGTTAGAGGTGGGCGATGTGGGCGCGGATGATCGCCAGAAAATGGAAAGCGCGGTCGAGGAGGACAGCGACATTCCCACGATGCTGGATCATATCAGCGCCACATTGTCGGGCCTGACACGGGGCGCATCTGTGGTGTTGGCCCCGAAACAGGAATCGGTGGTGCGCCAGATCGAGTTTATCTCGCTTGCACCGGAACGTGCCCTGGTCGTGCTGGTGTTCGCTAATGGGCAGGTTGAAAACCGTGTTTTCACGCCGCCCGTTGGCCTAACAGCCAGCGCGATGCGCGAGGCCGCCAATTTTCTGAACGCGCTGGCATCTGGTCGTACGTTGTCAGAACTGCGCGGCGCGGTGGAACGGCAAATCGCGCAGAACCGCCGCGAGATTGACCAATTGGCGCAGGGTCTTGTTAAAGCGGGCCTTGCAATGTGGGAAAATTCGGGCGAGGCAAGTGAAAGGTTGATTGTGCGGGGCCGCGCCAATTTGATAGATGATCAGGTCGACAGCGCTCAAGATATTGACCGCATCCGCGAGTTGTTCGATGATCTTGAACGCAAGCGCGACATTGCTGATTTTCTTTCGCTGACGGAAAAGGGCGAAGGCGTGCGGATTTTCATCGGGTCAGAAAACAAACTATTTTCGCTATCAGGTTCCACTTTGGTCGTTTCTCCCTATATGAACAGCGATAGCAAAATTATTGGTGCGATTGGGGTGATCGGCCCTACGAGGCTGAACTACGGGCGGATCGTGCCAATAGTGGATTATACAGCGCAGCTTGTAAGCAGGCTTTTATCTGGCCGTTAAACAGGTTAAATGCAGCCCGCTGCGCCAAAGTGAAGAAGGACAATGTCATGAGCACCGATTCGAACGCCCAAAACGTAGATATCCCCGAAATGGCCGATATTCCCCTAGAGTTCAGCGAAATCGACACCCTTCGTGCAGAGCGTGACGATATGCGTGACCGCTTCATGCGTGCCTTGGCCGATGCTGAAAACACCCGCAAACGCGCTGAACGTGATCGGCGCGAAGCAGAGGCTTATGGAGCATCGCGCTTGGCCCGCGACTTGCTGCCGGTTTACGATAATTTGAAACGTGCCCTGTCCACTGTTACCGAGGGCGTTGCCCCCGAAATGGTTGCAGTTTTGGAAGGTGTTGATCTGACACTGCGGGAACTGACGGGCGTGATGGCAAAGCACGGCCTTACTCCAATCAGCCCGAACGTTGGCGAAATGTTTGACCCTCAACTGCACGAAGCCATGTTCGAAGCGCCGCTGCCAGGCACCAAAGCGGGCGACATCATTCAGGTCGCGTCCGAAGGCTTTATGCTGCACGACCGCCTGCTGCGTCCAGCACAAGTTGGGGTTTCGTCCAACACCCAAGCCTAAGGATAGGGCCTAAGGTTAGGGGCTAAGATTTAGGCGGCAACATTCCGTGCAATTCATATAGCAATTGCAGCGCTGCCATGGGGGTAAGCTGATCTGGGCTAATATCGCGCAGCTTTGCCTCTATCGGCGATGATTTGGGCGGTGTTGGAAAAGCTGGCGCGCGGAACAGCGGCAGATCATCGATCAAAGCGTTTGGCCTGCCGCCACCCTCACGCTCGGATTTCTCTAATTTTTCCAGCACAACTTGTGCCCGATTAATTACCGCAGGTGGCAGGCCGGCCAGACGCGCAACATGCACCCCATAGGACCGGTCTGCTGCGCCTTGCTGCACCTCGTGCAGGAAAATCACATCGCCGTCCCACTCTTTCACGGACATAGTCGCATTTCGCAAACCGTCCAACTTGCCCGCAAGGGCCGTCAGCTCGTGGTAGTGGGTGGCAAACAGCGCACGGCAACGATTGACTGATTGTAGGTGTTCCAGCGTGGCCCATGCAATCGACAGACCATCATAGGTCGCTGTGCCGCGCCCAATTTCATCTAAAATCACCAAAGCGCGGTCGGTGGCCTGATTTAAAATCGCGGCGGTTTCCACCATTTCCACCATAAATGTCGATCGCCCACGCGCCAAATCATCAGATGCGCCCACGCGGCTAAACAACTGATGCACAAGGCCAATATGCGCGCGCAATGCTGGCACAAAGCAGCCCGCTTGCGCCATAATGGCGATCAAAGCGTTCTGGCGCAAAAAGGTCGATTTCCCCGCCATATTTGGCCCAGTCAGCAACCAAATTGCAGGTGTATCTCCCGCCGACAAATCGCAAGAGTTCGGCACAAAAGCCCCGCGCCGCGTGCGCTCCAGCGCGTGTTCGACCACGGGGTGCCGACCGCCTTCGATGATAAAGGCACAAGACTCATCCAAGTTGGGCCGTTTCCACGTCTTTTCAGCCGCAAGTTCGGCCCAAGCGGTGGCCAGATCAATTTCGGCCAAAATCTGGGTAACTTCTGCGATCATCGCTGCGTTTTGCAGGACTTCATCGGCCAAACGCGCAAAATGGACTTGTTCAATTTCAATCGCGCGCGCTCCGGCGTTCATAATTTGCGTTTCCAAATTAGAAAGCTCGACAGTCGTAAAGCGCACTTGGTTTGCGGTGGTTTGGCGGTGTATGAACCGTGTCGAAAGCGGCGGAGCCATCATGCGCGCGCCGTGCGCTGCCGTGGTTTCAATAAAGTAACCCAGCACATTATTGTGCTTGATTTTCAGGCTTTGCACGCCCGTTTCTTGCACATAACCGCTTTCCAGGTTGATGATAATCCCGCGCCCATCGTCCCGCATTCGGCGCGCTTCGTCTAAATCGGGGTCATAGACGTCGGCGACAAAACCCCCATCGCGGGCGAACAGCGGCAGATCAGTGACAAGTGTTTCGGTAAGGTCGGTATGCAGGTTCGCCCCAGCGATCAGCGTTTTTTCGGGCGACGACAGCGCAGTATGTATGCGCTCGGCCGTGCCTAAACCGTCACGCACCGCGCCCAAATCGCGCGGCCCGCCGCGCCCAAGCGCAAGGCGGGAAAGCGCGCGTTCTATATCTGGCACGCCGCGCATTAGCAGGCGCAGAGCGTCGCGCTGGGCGGGGCTTTCAACAAAACGGCTTACTTGCGCATGACGGGCTTGGATCAGCGGTAAGTCGCACGATGGATTGGCCAGCCGCCGTTCCAGCAGCCTGCCGCCTGCTGCCGTAATTGTGCGATCAATCACGGATAAAAGCGATCCCTCCCGCCCACCACTTAGCGATTGAACCAGTTCTAAATTGCGCCGTGTAGCCGCGTCAATCATCATCGTCCCGCCCAGTTTTTCCTGCACAGGCGGGCGCAGAAGGGGCAGTTGGCCGCGCTGGGTAAGGGAAATGTAATCCAAGACAGCGCCCAATGCCGAAACCTCGGCCCGATCCAGTTGGCCAAACGCATCTAGCGACGCCACTTTGAACGCAGTGCAAAGCCGTTTTTCGGCCGAGCCCGAATCAAAACTAGCACGCGAAAGGTCTGTCACCGCTGCGCCCGCCTCAATCGCAATGGTTCGGATGGTATCATCTTCGTCCTCGATCAGCAGCATTTCACTGGGGCAAAGCCGCGCGAGTTCGGGGCCAAGCCGAACGATGGGGCAGGCAGTTACATGCAGTGCGCCTGTTGACACATCACACCACGCCAATGCAGACCCGTCCCGCACTGACGCATAGGCAGCTAGAAAATTATGCTTGCGCGCATCCAGCAGCGCCTCTTCTGTCAGCGTGCCAGGGGTGACAAGGCGCACAATTTCGCGCCGCACCACAGATTTATAGCCCCGCTTTTTCGCCTCGGCTGGGTCTTCCATCTGCTCGGCAATCGCCACCCGAAAGCCTTTGCGAATCAATCGCTGCAAATAGCCTTCGGCCGCATGATAGGGCACACCGCACATCGAAATCGGCTCGCCTTTATGCATGCCGCGCTTGGTAAGTGTAATGTCCAGCGCCGCCGCCGCTGCAACTGCATCGTCAAAAAACATCTCATAAAAATCCCCCATACGGTAAAACAACAGCGCATCAGGCATTTGCGCTTTGATTTCAAGGTATTGGGCCATCATTGGCGTGACGGTATCAGTGCTCACGTTATTCCCCTTTGGCGCAGGTTACAAAAGCCTGCTGGGAACAGAAAGCCAATAGTTCGTGGCGGCGCTACTTATGCACGAAAGCGGCCTTGTCGCCCCAAAGCTGGGCAAGGCGCGCATCGCGCCCGCAAGATTTGCGGTAAAACTTGTAGGCCTCGGCTTGGGTTTTCACGCCGCCGCGTGTCAGCACGATGTTCTCGCCTTTGTAGTAGTCTTGATGATAATCCTCGGCGGTCCAAAAAGTTTTGGCAGGCAGAATGGGCGTGACAATTTTTTGCCCCAACTCGGCCTCGGCGCGGGCAAGTTCGGCCTGTGCGGCGGTGCGTTGTGCTGCATTTTGGGGGAATATGGCCGTGCGATATGCAGGGCCTCGGTCGCAGAACTGGCCACCATCGTCGGTGACATCAACCGAGCGCAGGAATTTTGCGATGATCTGATCGTATGCAATCACGCTGGCGTCAAAGGTGATTTCAACTGCCTCAAAATGGCCGGAATGTCGTTCGTAGGTGGGGTTTTCCAAATCGCCGCCCGAATAGCCTGAAACAACGCCAGACACCCCCGAAACGCTTTCAAAGTCGGATTCAACACACCAAAAACAGCCGCCAGCCACAATGGCGGTTTCGGCGCGGGCGGCCATGGGGGCGGCCAACAACAGGGCAGCAAGGAAAATGCGGTGCATGGGATGTCCTTTCATATTTAGCATATCATTTAGTGCAAATCGATCACAGGCAAGACACGCTTGCGTGACGGGCGGCGCGCGCGGTAGCGTTGCCGTGCAAAAGGAGACTGTCATGATCGATACGCAAACGAGCCATATTTCCACTCATCAGGCCGAAGAAGACGCTCGCAATGAGGCGATTCTGATTTATGTGAATGGCCGCATTGTGCCAAAGCGCGAGGCGCTGGTTTCTGTTTACGATGCCGGATTCATGCTGGGCGATGGCGTGTGGGAGGGGCTGCGCCTGTACAACGGAAAATGGTCGTTTGCGGATGAGCATTTCGACAGGCTGTTCGAGGGTGCTAAAGCCATTGATCTTGATATCGGAATGGATAAAAATGCGGCCCTAAGCGCGCTGTTAGACACGCAAAAAGCCAATGAAATGGTCAATGATGCGCACGCACGTTTCATGGTCACGCGGGGGGTGAAAACACGGCCCTTCCAGCATCCGAAACTGGCGCAGCAAGGGCCGACAGTGGCGATTATCATGGAGCATTCGCGTCAAAAACTGCCCCGCCCGATTAAGCTGGCCACAGTGCCGCATCTGCGCGGGTTGCCGATGACCCAAGATCCAAAGCTAAACTCGCATTCCAAACTGAACTGCATTCTAGCCTGTATCGCCGCCGAAAAGGCGGGCGCGGACGAAGCGTTGATGCTGGACATCCATGGATTTGTGAACACAACCAACGCCTGCAATTTCTTTATCGTGCGCAAAGGCGCAGTTTGGACAAGTACAGGGGACTATTGCATGAACGGCATCACGCGGCAGAAGGTGATTGATCTGTGCCGCGCGAATGGCATTCCGGTGTTTGAACGCAACTTTACCCTAGTGGATACCTACAGCGCGGATGAGGCGTTTTTGACAGGCACCTTTGGCGCGCAAACGCCCGTGGGCAGCATTGACGGACGGGTGATTGGTGATGGGCAGACGGGTAGGGTGACGCAGCGCTTGCGGGCGCTTTATAAAGAATTGGCTGGGGCCTAATATGCGTATTGCCATGTGGTCTGGCCCGCGTAACCTGTCGACCGCGCTGATGTATTCCTTTGCCGCGCGGGGCGACTGTGCTGTGGTGGACGAGCCGTTTTATGGCGCATATCTGAGCGCCACGGGCATAAATCACCCGATGCGCGATGCGGTGATTGCCAGCCAAAGCACGGATCCGGTGCAAGTGGCGGCGCAATGTCTGGGTGGGGCTCCGCCAGATCAAAGATTCTTTTATCAAAAACACATGACTATGCACATGATCCCCGCCTTGGATCGCGGATTTATCAAAGACCTGACCAATGTGTTCCTCATCCGCCACCCCGCCCGCGTGATTGCCAGCTATGCCCGCAAACGAGAATCGCCGAACCTGCCCGATATTGGCTTTGTGCAGCAGGCGGAATTGTTTGACCAAGTGGCGCAAATTCAAGGCACCGCGCCCTTGGTTATCGATTCCTCCGATATCCGCCGCGCGCCGCGTGAAACCCTATCAAAGCTGTGCGCGGCGCTTGGCATTCCCTTTACTGATAAAATGCTGACTTGGCCCGCTGGCCCCAAACCCTATGACGGCGTCTGGGCCCCGCATTGGTATCACGAGGTTTGGAAAACTACAGGCTTTGACGGGGACGAAGGCCCATTGCCAAGCCTAAGTGCAGAGTTTGGCGATTTATGCGAGGCGGCGCTGCCTTATTATGCGCGCCTAACCCCGAATAAGATTTAACCCTTCTTTACCCGCGCATTCCGAGTGGCAATCAGCTTTAACCGAAGGGCGTTCAGTTTGATGAAGCCCGCGGCGTCTTTCTGATCGTATGCGCCTGCGTCTTCCTCGAAGGTCACATGCTTTTCGGAATACAGCGAATGATCCGACCACCGCGCCACAGTTCGCGCCGACCCTTTATACAGTTTCAGCCGCACAGTGCCTGTGACATGCTCTTGCGATTTATCAATCAGCGCCTGCAACATCTCGCGTTCGGGACTGAACCAAAAGCCGTTATAGATCAGCTCGGCATAGCGGGGCATAATCGAATCCTTCAAATGGCCCGCGCCTGCATCCAGCGTAATTTGTTCAATCCCGCGGTGCGCTTCCAGCAGGATCGTTCCGCCTGGCGTTTCATATAGGCCGCGCGATTTCATGCCGACAAAGCGGTTTTCCACCAAATCCAGCAGACCAACGCCATGCTTGCCACCAATTTCGTTCAGGCGGGTTAGGATGGTGGCGGGCGAAAGATTTTCGCCATTGATCGCCGTGGCATCGCCGCGCTCGAACGAAACTTCGACATACTCAGGCGTGTCGGGGGCCTTTTCCACAGGTGTCACGCGCTGATACACAAATTCGGGCGCTTCCTCGGCTGGGTTTTCCAGCACTTTGCCCTCACTGGACGTATGCAAAAGGTTCGCATCCACCGAAAACGGCGCATCGCCGCGTTTGTCCTTGGCAATTGGAATTTGGTTCGCCTCGGCAAATTCCAGCAGTTTAGTGCGCGATGTCAAATCCCACTCGCGCCACGGCGCGATCACGCGGATTGACGGGTCCAGCGCATAGGCCGAAAGTTCGAACCGCACCTGATCGTTGCCCTTACCCGTGGCCCCATGCGCGACCGCATCGGCCCCTGTTTCGTGCGCAATCCTTACCAGATGCTGCGAAATCAGCGGGCGGGCGATGGATGTTCCCAGCAAATACAGCCCTTCATACAGGGCATTGGCGCGGAACATTGGAAACACGAAATCGCGCACGAATTCTTCGCGCACGTCAACAATATGGATATTTTCGGGTTTAATCCCCAGCAAAATGGCCTTTTCGCGGGCGGGGGCCAGTTCCTCGCCCTGACCCAGATCGGCGGTAAAGGTAACCACTTCGCAGCCATATTCGGTTTGCAGCCATTTCAAAATGATCGAGGTATCCAGCCCGCCCGAATAGGCAAGGACGACTTTCTTGGGTGCAGACATGATGGGCCTCCAAAGATGTTTGTGCGCGATTACCCATAATTGGGGGCGGGGGCAAGGAGGGGCGCGCCTTGCGTTTTTCGCAAGCTAAGGCTTAATCGGTGAATGGCTGATTTTGTCCCCTCTGTCCAAGATTCGACCCGCGCGCTGCGCGATTTGTTTCCGCGCACGCCGCTGCAACAGAATGTGCATCTGTCTGCCCAATATGGCGCGGAAATTTGGCTGAAGCGCGAAGATTTGACCCCCGTGCGCAGCTATAAACTGCGCGGGGCGTTTACCGCGATGCGCAAGGTGCGTGCCAACCAGCCAGATCAGCGCATTTTTGTCTGCGCCAGCGCGGGCAACCACGCCCAAGGCGTTGCCTTTGCCTGCGCCCACTTCGGGGTAGAGGGCGTGATTTTCATGCCCGTCACCACGCCGCAGCAGAAAATAGATAAAACCCGCGCCTTTGGCGGCGACAACGTGAAAATTGTGCTGACGGGCGATTATTTTGACCAAACTCTTTCGGCGGCCCAAGCCTATTGCGCCGAAAAGGCCGCATACTTCCTGTCGCCTTTTGATGATGACGATGTGATCGAAGGGCAGGCCAGCGTGGCCGTTGAAATTCTGGAACAACTTGGGCGCGCGCCCGATTTGGTGATTTTGCCCGTGGGCGGCGGCGGGCTTTCGGCAGGGATCACCCGCTATATGCGCGAAGTGGCCCCCGAAACACAGTTTATCTTTGTGGAACCTGTGGGCGGGGCCAGCCTGACGGCGGCGCTGGCGGCGGGGCGGCCCGAACGGTTGGCATCGGTGAACAGTTTTGTCGATGGCGCGGCCGTGGCGCGGATGGGTGATAAAACCTTTGAATGTTTGAAATGGGCGCAGGCCGATCAGGTGCTGCTTGCCCCCGAAGACCGAATTTGCGTGACCATGCTAAAGATGCTAAATGTGGAAGGCATTGTTCTGGAACCCGCTGGCGCGCTGTCGGTCGATGTTTTGGATGTTTTGGGCAGCAGTCTGCGCGGCAAACGCGTGGTTTGCGTGACATCGGGCGGGAATTTTGATTTTGAACGCCTGCCCGAAGTGAAAGAGCGTGCGCAGCGCTATGCGGGACTGAAGAAGTATTTCATTCTGCGCATGCCCCAGCGCCCGGGCGCGCTAAAGGAATTTCTAAACATGCTTGGTCCCGATGATGACATTGCGCGATTCGAGTATTTGAAAAAGTCGGCGCGAAATTTTGGTTCGGTTCTGATCGGCATTGAAACGAAATCCGCCAGCAACTTTGCGGCCCTAACGGGGCAGTTGGATGCCGCCAATTTCAGCTATCGTGACATTACGAATGACGAAACTTTGGCCGAGTTCCTTATTTAAGCGGCCAAATCGGCCAAACCCATAATTAGCGCCTCGCGCGAGGCATGATAGCATTTACGCATTTCTATCAGATCAGTCGCGCAATCGCCTTCGTTCGCGCGGCGTTCGGCGGTTTGGCACAGGTTTGCGAGGCTGGAAAAACCAAGGTTCAGTGCCGCGCCTTTTAGAAAATGGCAATCATCCCGCAGCAGGGCCACCCCGCCAGCAGGGGTGATTCGCGCCAGCACCTCGTCAGCCTCGTCTAAAAACATCGTGACCACTTCGGCAAACTCGTCTTGGCCGATTTCGTCCTGCAATTCGCGCACGCGATCCCAATCAATCATGTTCACCCCACCCATTTTCGATCATTTTGGGCGGTTTGGGTTAACAATTCCTCAGTTATTCATCAAAAAAAACAACAAATTTTAACCTTCACCCCGCGTTAAAGAATAGCTGGCAAAAACAAGGAAAGGAGCAAGAATTGACACAGCATCCTACCATTTTTGCCAGTGCCACCGCCGCGTCCAGTGCGTTTTCGCCCCGCAAAGTGCTGGTCGTGGATGATTCGCGCGCGCAGCGTACCGCGCTGCGATTGCAACTTTCGCGCTGGGGCTATGAGGTGACAGAGGCAGAATCTGGTCAGGCGGCCCTATCGCTGTGCCGCAAAAACAGTTTTGATATGATCCTTTCCGATTGGGTAATGCCTGAAATGGATGGCGTCACATTCTGCCGCAATTTTCGCGCGTTAGAAAATGAAACTTACGGCTATTTTGTTTTGCTTACGTCCAAATCGGAAAAGGCTGAAATTGCCAAAGGTTTGGAAAGCGGGGCAGATGATTATCTAACAAAACCCGTCACTTCCGAAGAACTGCGCGCCCGGTTGCGCGCGGGCGAGCGGATTTTGCACATGCAAGAAGAACTGCACGAAAAGAATACTTTGGTCAGCAGCACCTTGTCACAATTGCAAAAGGTTTACGATTCGCTCGATCGCGATTTGATCGAGGCGCGTAAGCTGCAACTTGCCCTTGTCCGTGATAGGCAACGCAATTACGGGCCGGGAAAAGTATCTGTCGTTTTGCGGCCGTCGGGCCATGTTGGCGGAGATTTGGTTGGCAGCTTTGCGATTGACCAGGCGCGGATTGCCGTGTTTGCCGTCGATGTTTCGGGGCATGGCGTTGCCTCGGCTATGATGACAGCACGGCTGGCGGGCCTGTTTACGGGCAGCTCACCCGACCAAAATATCGCTCTGCGCAAATCCCCAGATGGCAGCGGTGACGCATGGCCGCCTTCAATTGTGGCGCGCAGGCTGAACGAATTGCTGTTGGAAGATTGGCAAGTTGATCAGTATTTCACCTTCGCCTATGCTGAAATCGACCTAACTTCCGGCGCAGGCAAGTTGGTGCAGGCGGGCCATCCCCACCCCATTTTGCTGCGCGCCACCGGCGAGGTGCAGGAACTGGGCGATGGGGGCTTGCCAATTGGTCTGATCGCCAATGCGCAATTTGAAGAGGTGGCATTTACTCTTAGCGCGGGCGATCGGCTGGTCATCACATCTGATGGTGTGACCGAATGTTGTGATCTAAGCGGGCAAGAGATTGGCCAAGAAGGCTTAGTTAAGTTACTGCAATCAAATGCAAAAATGATGGGCCTAGACCTGCTTGAAGCTTTGGTTTGGGATTTGCAAACCCACCGAGCGGGCGCGGATTTTGATGATGACGTTTCGGCCCTCGTGGTGGATTATTCACCTATGACAATGCCTTGATCAGCATGTCGCGGTCGCCCTCATTGGCCAAAATCTGAATCGCCGCCTTTGGGCTGGCCCAAATTGCAGTATGCCCAGCTTCGGTAGGGGGGCCAAGGCGCAGGATGGGGCGGGCCAGAAAAATGCTGCAAATCTTTTCGGCATAAAGGCTGTATTCGGGCATAAAGGTAAACCTACGATAGGTGCCAATCCAGCGCGGCGGGCTAATATGCCAGCCCGTTTCCTCCATCACTTCGCGGTGAAGGGCGGACAGCGGTGCTTCGCCCCGATCAATCCCGCCGCCAGGCAGTTGGTATTCGGGGCTTGGTTCGCGCTGATGGGTCAGCAATACTGACGCGCCATCAAACAGCACGGCATAAACCCCCGCGCGGCGGCGATAGGTTTCCCCCGCTACTGGGCTTTGCCCGTATCTTTTGATGCCAAAATTTTTCACCACACTGCCCTCTTGGTGCTGCGCGCCTTGCCCTATATATAGCACTTTTATGCCAAGTTTGGCGGCAATAGGAAATACCAATGACAACGGGCTCGCATATCGCGTGGGATGATACGGTTCTTCCTTTTCAACTGGACTTGCCGCTTATTCGCGGCCGCGTCGCGCGGTTGGATGGGGTGTTGGAAAATGTGTTGGCGCAGCACAACTATCCACCCGTGATCGAGGCTTTGGTGGCCGAAGCTGCCATTTTGACCGCACTTATCGGCCAATCGGTGAAATTACGCTGGCGGCTAAGCCTGCAAATCCGAGGCAATGGCCCTGCGCGGCTGATTGCAACCGACTATTACGGCCCCGAAGAAGATGGCCAGCCCGCGCGGATCCGCGCCTATGCCAGTTATAACAAAGAATCGCTGGATCATGACGCGGCCCCATTCAGCCAAATCGGCCAAGGCTATTTTGCTGTAATGATCCATCAGGGCGATGATATGCAGCCATATCAGGGGTTTACTCCTATTTCGGGCAAATCACTGTCAGACTGCGCACAGACGTATTTTGCGCAATCGGAACAAATTCCCACGCGCTTTGCCCTGACCTTCGGCAAAAGCCAAACGCCAGGTGCGTCGCAATCTTGGCGCGCAGGGGGCGTGATGCTGCAACATATGCCCGCAATTGGCGGCAGCGTTGCGGCGGAAGCGGGCAGTGGCGATGGCGGGCTTTTGTCACATGCCGATATTCTGGCTGGGGCCGAGGCGGAAAACTGGAACCGCGCGAATATCCTGCTGGACACAGTAGAGGAGATTGAACTGATCGGTCCATCGGTTACCCCAACAGACCTATTGCTTCGGCTGTTTCACGCAGAAGGGCCGCGCGTGTTTGAAGCGCAGCCTGTGCAGTTTGGCTGCTCTTGCGGGCCAGAAAAGGTGGTGCAGGCTATGTCGATTTATTCAGCCAAAGACATTGCAACCATGACCACCCCCGAAGGCGTGGTGACTGCCGATTGCCAATTCTGCGGCAAACATTACGAATTTGATCCCAAAACCTTGGGGTTCGAGGCGGCAAAGGCTGCCGATGCGGGATGATGTTTCAGATTTAATCGCGGCGCTTGCCCGCAGCACAGCGGGTTCGTCGGATTTTGATCTGAACGGCCATGTTGCCAAATCGGCCCGCCCGCTGCGCCCAGCGGCGGTGCTGATCCCCATAATGGACGGGCGCGTTGTGCTGACCAAGCGCGCGTCGCATCTGAAACACCATCCAGGGCAAATCGCCTTTCCAGGTGGCAAGGTGGACGCGGGCGAGACGCCAGTTATTGCCGCCTTAAGAGAGGCGTTTGAGGAGATCGGCCTGCCGCCCGCGCATGTACAGGTGCTGGGCGCCCTGCCTGCCCATGAAACTGTAACGGGTTTTGAAATGACGCCTTTTATCGGCATCGTTAACGCTCCGCCCCCCTTTGCGCTTGATTGCGCCGAAGTGGCCGAAGTGTTTTCTGTGCCGCTGCACTTTTTGCGCAACCTACAAAACTTTCGAATCGAACAGCGCAATTGGCAGGGACAGCCGCGCTACTTTTATACCGTGCCCTTTGGCCCTTATTATATTTGGGGGGCGACAGCGCGGGTGCTGTTTGGGCTGGCGCAAAGGCTGAACGGATGAAAATCGACGCTGATTGGTTGAATGACCACCACTTACAAAGCCTGATAGCTGCGCTGGATGGCGCGGGTTTTCAAACGCTGGCCGTGGGCGGCTGTGTGCGCAATGCACTGATGGGGCGTGCGATTTCGGATGTGGATCTGGCCACGGCTGCCTTGCCGGAAACTGTTACTAACACTGCAGTTAGTCTAGGTTTTCGGGCCATTCCTACAGGAATAGATCACGGCACGATAACAGTCGTAACCCCGCAACGCGCGTATGAGATTACGACGTTTCGGCGCGATATCAGCACGGATGGCCGCCATGCAGTGGTGCAGTTTGCGGACGATGTCGCGCAAGATGCTGCGCGGAGGGACTTTACCATCAATGCCCTGTATGTGGCTGCCGATGGGACAGTGATTGACCCACTGGGCGGATTGCCAGATATCGCCGCCTGCCGCGTGCGCTTTGTCGGCGATGCGGGTGCGCGGATTCGCGAAGATTACCTGCGCATTTTACGATTCTTTCGATTTAGTGCCATTTATGGCGATGCGAGCGCGGGCTTTGATGCACAAACAATTGCGGCCTGCGCAGATCATTTAGATGGCATTGATACCCTGTCGCGCGAACGGGTGGGCCAAGAAATGCGCAAGCTTTTGGCCGCGATCGACCCTGCCCCAGCCTTGGCCACTATGGCGCAAGCGGGTGTACTGGCGCGGGTGTTGACAGGGGCTGATGTGCGGTTCATTGCGCCATTGGTGCATCTGGAAGAGGGCGTTGCACGCGGATTTATCGCGCGGCTTACCCTGATGGGTGGGCAGGACGTAACCGCAAGCCTGCGCCTGTCGTGGGCTGAAACCTCAATGTTAGACACTATTCGCGGCGAACTGGGCGGTGTGTTGACCGCAGCCGCGCTGGGCTGGCGGCATGGGTTGGATTTAGCGACCGATATCATCGTCGCCCGCGCGGCGCTGATGGGGCAGGGCTTGCCGCACGACTGGCAAGGTGAAATTCAGCGCGGCGCGGGGGCGATTTGCCCCGTAACAGCCGCAGATTTCATGCCGCGCCTTTCAGGCCCCGATCTTGGCCGCGCTTTGCGGGATGCCATCGAGCGCTGGCTTGCCAGCGACTTGCGCGCCCGCCCGCAAGACCTGATCTAACCGCCCTTTCCCTTTGCTACCCTTGCGATATATGCTGCAACGCAGGAGCGCACCCGAATGTTCAAATTTTTCGAGGGGTTGATCGACCCCTACCAAGCCTATCCAACCAGCGATACACCACCGACCCGGCTTTGGCCGTTTTTGGCCGAATATGTGCAGCCATTTCGGAAAATCTTTCTGGTGACTGGGATAATTTCGGCACTGAATGCCATCGGTGAGGTGGTGTTGATCTGGTACATGGGGCGCATTGTCGATGTGCTGGCTACGGGCCAGCCTACGCAAATATGGGCCGATTATGGCAGCGAAATATTGATCGTGGGGCTGGCCGTTTTGCTTGCCAAACCGATGATTGGCGCTGTGGGCGTGGCGCTGTTGCACAACACGATTTTGCCAAATTTCACCTCAATGATGCGATACCGCGCCCATGCCCATGTGCTGCGCCAGCCCGTGGGGTGGTTCGAATCTGATTTTGCGGGCCGTATTGCAAACCGCATTATGCAAACCCCCCCTGCGGCGGGTGAGGTGGTTTTTGACACGTTTGATGCGGTGGCCTTTGCTTCTACTTCGCTGATCGGGGCGGGGATTATGCTTGCGGGGGCTGACCCGATTTTGCTGACGCCTTTGGTGATTTGGTTTGCTGGCTATCTGGCGCTGATGCGTTGGACAGTACGGCGCGCGGGCCCTGCCGCTGAGCGCGCCTCTGAAGCGCGGTCTGCCGTAACGGGCCGCGTTGTTGACAGTTATTCCAACATCCATTCGGTGAAACTGTTCGCCAATGGCAACCAAGAACTGGCCTACGGACGCGAAGCGATCGAAGATGCGCGCCAGACCTTTATGGCCGAAATGCGCATTGTGACCAAGATGGACACAGCCCTTTCGTTTCTGAACGGGTTCTTGGTAACGGCGATCACGGGTTGGGCGATTTACCTGTGGTATACGGGCACTGCCACATTGGGCACTGTCGCGCTGGCAACCACCATCGCGCTGCGCCTGACCAATATGACCTATTGGATCATGTGGGTGACGACCAATTTGGTGAAAAACCTTGGCACCATTTCGGAAGGCATGCAGACCATTGCCCAAGCGGTAACGCTTACAGATGCGCTGGGCGCGCCGGCCCTGAACTTTTCCAAGGGCGAGATTGTTCTGGACAGGGTTTCGCACCATTACGGGCGCGGCGCAGGGGGGTTGCAGGGCGTGGCCCTAACGATCAAACCAGCGGAAAAAATTGGAATTGTTGGGCGGTCAGGGTCGGGCAAATCAACCTTGGTCAAACTGATCTTGCGGTTCTATGAGCCTGAATCGGGGCGGATTTTGATTGACGGACAGGATATTGCCAGCGTCACCCAAGATAGCCTGCGCGCGAAAACTGGCATGGTGCAACAAGACAGCAGCCTGATGCACCGCTCGGTGCGCGACAATATCCTTTATGGCCGCCCCACCGCGACAGAGGCCGAAATGATCGATGCCGCAACCAAGGCCGATGCGCTGGCTTTTATCCAAACGCTGCGCGATCCGCAGGGGCGCACGGGTTTTGATGCCCATGTGGGCGAGCGGGGGGTCAAGCTTTCGGGCGGGCAGCGGCAGCGCGTTGCTTTGGCACGGGTTATTTTAAAGGATGCACCGATTTTGATTTTGGACGAAGCAACATCCGCGCTGGACAGCGAGGCAGAGGCGGCTATTCAAACCGCCCTTTATGGCGTGATGCAGGGCAAAACGGTGATCGCCATTGCGCACCGCCTGTCAACCATTGCGCAGATGGATCGGATTGTCGTGCTGGATGATGGCCGTGTCGCCGAAGCAGGCACGCACGCCGAACTTTTGGCGCAAAAGGGCCTATATGCTGGGTTCTGGGCCCGCCAATCGGGCGGGTTTCTGGGGGATGATGCATGAGCTTTTCCCCAATACTCGGCCCGCAAATCCCTGCATTTGCGCCCGCCGCTGCCGCGCCACCGCAAACAATGCTGGCCTTTTTCCGCTGGGCAATAAAAGGCGCAGGCTGGGGCGTTGTTTGGGCCACGTTTTGGTCTGCCGCCGCAGGCTCGATGGAGGCAATCACCGCCACATTGCTCGGGCTGGTGATTGACACCCTGTCGGGGGCCAACCCTGCAACGGTCTTTACAGACCATCTATGGGTGCTGGTGGTATTCACCTTATATTATGTCGTGCTGCGGCCAATTGCCTTTGGCATGAACACAGCCTCGGCTTCGGTTCGGCTGGAACCAAACCTGTTTCCGCTGATCCTGTCGCGCCTGCACCGCTATACTATGGGCCAAGCGGTGACATTCTTTGACAATGATTTTGCAGGGCGTATCGCGCAAAAGCAGATGCAAACGGCGCGGGCGGCCACTGATGTTGTGGCCAGCATGATTGAAACGGCGGCGTTCTCGCTATCTTCCGTGGTGGGGTCGATGCTGCTGTTGCTGACAATTGACGTGCGGATCGCTGGCTTGCTGGCGATTTGGGTAATTGGGTATTTGGTGTTTATCCGCGTGTCGCTGCGCCGTGTGCGCGGCGCATCGGGCGCGCGGGCGGCGGCGCGGGCGATGGTGACGGGGCAGATTGTAGATACTGTCACCAATATGAAAACCGTCAAACTGTTTGCCCATGCCGCGCATGAAGACCGCGTCGCACTAGAGGCGATGGCAGGCTTTCGCGAAAAGGCCATTGCCTATGGCATGATCTCGTCTTGGTTTCGGTTTACCCTAACGGCGATTGCGGGTGTTTTGCCTGTTTTGCTGGTATGCGGCACCGTTTGGTTGTGGAGCATCGGGGCCGCCAGCATTGGCGATATTGCGGCCGCAGGCACGGTTTCGTTCCGCCTTAGCCAAATGACCGGCTGGGTTTCGTTCAGCCTGATGTCGATTTTCGGCAATTTGGGCGAGGTGGAGGATGGTCTGCGCACCCTGTGTGTTCCCTATACCCTGACCGATAAGCAAGGCGCGGCCGAGATGCCGCGCGCCAAAGGGGCGATAGATTTGCAAGATGTGTCCTTTGCCTATGGACGACAAAAAAGCGGGCTGGATCGCATTTCGCTCCACATCAAGGCAGGCGAAAAGGTGGGGATTGTGGGCGCATCTGGCGCGGGCAAAACCACGTTGGTCGCGCTAATCATGCGGCTTTATGACCCAGAAGCGGGCCGTGTTTTGATTGATGGCATTGACGTGCGCGATGTGTCCCAAGAAAGCTTGCGGCGGCAAATTGGTATGGTCACGCAGGAAACGGCGATGTTCAACCGAACTGCGCGCGAAAATATCCTGTATGGTAACCCAGCCGCCAACGAGGCAGACGTGATCGCTGCCGCCAGCGCCGCCGAGGCGCATGAGTTTATTCTGGGGCTGAAAGATTTTAACGGCCGGACTGGCTATGATGCCTATCTGGGCGAGCGTGGTGTGAAACTTTCAGGTGGCCAGCGCCAGCGTATCGCCCTTGCCCGCGCCTTTTTGAAAGATGCCCCGATATTGGTTTTGGATGAGGCGACAAGTGCGCTTGACAGCGAGGTTGAGGCGCATATCCAAGACGCTTTGGCAAAGGTGATGGCGGGTAAAACCGTGCTTGCCATTGCGCACCGCCTGTCCACCATTGCCGAAATGGACCGGATTATCGTTATGGATCAAGGCCATATCGCGGAAGCGGGCAGTCACCGCGAACTGCTGGCCAAAGGCGGTCTTTATTCGAAATACTGGGCGCGCCAATCGGGCGGGTTTATTGGCGTTGACGTAAAGGCTGCCGAATGAAGTTGGTTATTCAGCGTCTGGGCCATTTAGGCGATGCAATTGCTATGGGCCCCGAAGGGCCACTTTACTTGAAAGGCTTTTTGCCGGGCGAAGAGGTGGAGGGCGACGATCTGACCGCGATGCGGATCCTCACGCCTAGCACCAGCCGCGTGCGTCCGCCTTGCGTCCATGCCCGCGCTTGTGGCGGCTGCGCACTGCAACATGCCGCGGATGGGTTCGTCGCTGATTGGAAGACGGAAGTCGTGCAATCTGCGCTGCGGGGGCAAGGGATTGAGGCGGCATTTCAGCCGATGCAAATTTCACCGCCTAAATCGCGGCGCAGAGCCACATTTTCGGCGCGGCGCACCAAGGGTGGGGTGACAATTGGTTTTCACGCCCGCGCGTCCGACGTGTTGGTAGATATTCCAAACTGCCAGCTTTTGCACTCCGATCTGCTGGCCGCTTTGCCCAAACTTGACCCTCTGGTGCGTCTGGGCGCAACGCGGGTGGCGGAAATTCAAATCCAAGTCACGCAAACGCTGACAGGGCTGGATGTTGCGGTATCCGACGGAAAGGAACTGGACGCGCCTTCCCAAATGGAACTGGCGCGCATTTGTGAGGCGGCGGGATTTGCGCGCCTGACATGGAACGGCGAGATGGTGGCGATGCGTCACGCGCCGATGCTGCGATTTGGCCGCGCGATGGTCGCCCCGCCGCCTCTCGCGTTTTTGCAGGCCACAGCCCAAGGCGAGGCGGCTTTGCTGGCTGCTGTGCGCCGCGCCGTGGGCCCTGCGCGCAAGATTGTTGATCTGTTTGCAGGTCTGGGGACTTTTGCGCTGCCCTTGGCCGAGGCGGCTGATGTGCTGGCGGTAGAGGGCGATGCCAAAATGATGGCCGCCCTTAGCCTTGGCGCGCGCGGTGCTGAAAACCTGCACCGCGTTGATACACAAGCCCGCGATCTGTTTCGCCGTCCGCTAGAGCCTGACGAGTTTAAGGGAATTGACGCAGTCGTCATCGACCCCCCCCGCGCAGGAGCCGAGGCGCAGATGACAACGCTGGCCCAATCAAAAGCGCCGCGCATTGCCGCAGTGTCGTGCAACCCTGTCACCTTTGCCCGCGATGCCAAGATTTTGCTGTCAGGCGGCTATCGTTTGGATTTTGTCCAAGTGGTCGATCAATTCCGCTGGTCACAACATATTGAACTGGCAGCAGGCTTTTCGCGCCCATAAAGTACTGGCCACGGCCCACATGTTTTTGTATTGCTGAAAAAAACATAAGAGCAGAAGATGATAGATAGACGCTTTTTTATTCTAACGGCGGGCGCCGCTTTGTCGGGCTGCGGATCAAAGTTTCGCAGTTATGATGGCCCAGAGGTCACCTTGATCGAGGTGCATAAGGCAGATCGCCGCATGTATTTGCTGCACGGATCAGAGGTTTTGAAAACCTACAAAATCCGTTTGGGGGGCAATCCTATTGGCCCTAAACAGTTTGAGGGCGATCAGAAAACACCCGAAGGCGCATACTTAATTACGCATCGCAACCCCAATTCCAGCTATCATCTGTCGCTTGGCGTCAGCTATCCGAATCAGGCTGATCGAGAGTTTGCGAAATCTCAAAACAAGCGCCCTGGCGGGGATATCTTTATACACGGTGGGCCAACGGAGTGGTTTGCAGGAAGCGATTGGACGGCGGGCTGCATTGCTGTGAAAGACCGCGAAATGGAAGAGATTTTTGCCATGGTCAATCCGGGCGCGCAGATCAACATTTATCCATAAGCTCACACGCTGGCCTACGCGCCAGTCATCAAAGTCCACCAAATTTTGCCGTTCGATTCCTGATACCAAGCAAAGCCCATGACAGTGGCCTCAGGGTCTAAAATAACATTCCGGGTTGTCGGCTCTAGCAACCACGCATTGATCGTTTGCAGTTCGGTTTCAAAGGTTTCTGAAATCAACTCACCCAAGAAACGCCCCTGAAAGCCGACGCGCTGGACGCGCAGCAACGGGGACGACCCGTCAGATCCAAAATGCCAAGGCCTGTTCTGCACCGACATATCGCGCGAATGCGTCAGCGAAGCGGCGTTCAGTTCGGCGCTAAATTGCAGCGCTCCAAGGCCCGCGCGGGCGCGAATGGCGTTAATTGAATCCAATGCGCGAAAAGGGATGGCTTGAGCCTGAGTGTCATTGATTTTGTATACTGCCGAACGGCCGGCGGCATTTGCGCCACCAAAACTTGGCACCTGTCCGCCGCAAGCTGCCAAAATGCTGGCAGCTAGGCCCAAAACGATCGCACTACGTCTGTTCATCGGTTCACCTGCGGCATCGGATAACGTTAAACGATATCTTTAGCTGGGTTTGCACGGGGTTACAAATCAAAGTGATTATACAAGTGGATGCAATATTTGCGATTCGCTACAGAAAATGCTATTCTGCAAGCAGAGCAGAAAAGGAGATCAACGAATGAGCGTTGACAACAAACTGCGCCCAACACGGCGCGGCGCATTGGTTATGGGCATAGCAGTATTGGCAACGGGGCCTAGCCTTGCCCAATCGGCCTTTCCCGAAAATACCACTGAAATGGAGGCACCGACCGCGGGCGCGCGCAATAACATCTCCAGCTTTCGGATGCTAAATTGGCAAGACTACTTTGCAAGCACCAAGAACGGCGCGATTTTATGCGATATCACCTCGCGGTCATTGCATTACTGGTCAGAGGATCAATCGATCTATCGCCTCTATCCCACATCAGTGCCACTTTCTGAAGAATTAACCCGCAAAGGCAGCTCGGCAGTGACGCAAAAGGTGGTCGCTCCACCATGGCGGCCAACCCCAGAAATGAAAAAGCGCAACCCTGAATGGCCCGATGAGGTGCCTGGCGGATCTCCCGATAACCCATTGGGAACGCACGCTTTATATCTAAGCTGGCAATACTATCGTATTCATGGAACCCATGATACGCGCAAAATTGGTCGGCGCTCTTCAAATGGTTGCATCGGGCTTTATAACGAACACATCGCAGAATTGTTCAGTTTTGCGAAAGTGGGCACCCAAGTGTTGCTAATTTGACGACATTGTGGCGGAACGGCGCATTTCCCCCATATACCGCATTGCATTTTGCGCCCCATACAGGTTAAGCAAGTAGCACGAGGAATAGTCTTGGGTGCGTTGTCGTCGCCTCTGCAAAAATCGGCGCCACGCAGAAAACTGGAGATACACTATGAAAAAGATCGCTCTTGCTGCCGCTTTGTCGGTTGCTGCTACTTCCGCTTTCGCTGGCGGCGCTGCTGAGCCTATGGCTGACGCAGCCGCTGTAACGGAGTCGTCGTCTTCGGCTGGCGGCTACGTTGTTCCTTTGCTGCTGTTGGTCGCTTTGGCACTTGCAGCAAGCAACGCTTAATTCGTTCTTGAATTATAGAAAAGGTGGCTGTTCATTCAGCCACCTTTTTCTATTGCACTAACCCTTGATCCGCCATGAAAACACCCGCAAGTTTCCTTGCGGGTGTTTCATTTTGAACTAATTTGAACCGCTACGGGATCAGACGCGCAATGATGGCATCTGCCGCCTGTTCTGCCGAAAGCTTGGTTGTATCAATCCGCATTTCAGGGGTTTCAGGCGCTTCATAGGGGCTGTCGATGCCCGTAAAGTTTTTCAACTGTCCTGCGCGTGCTTTTTTATACAGGCCCTTCACATCGCGCTTCTCCGCCTCGTCCAAGGTGGTGTCGATATGAACTTCGATAAACTCGCCCGGTTGCATCATCGCGCGCACCATGTCGCGTTCTGCGCGGAAGGGCGAGATAAAGGCAGTTATCACGATCAGGCCAGCATCGGTCATCAACTTGGCCACTTCGCCCACCCGGCGGATGTTCTCCACGCGATCAACATCGGTAAATCCAAGGTCCTTGTTCAGCCCATGGCGCACGTTGTCGCCGTCCAGCAGGAAGGTATGGCGATTCATCCGCGCCAGTTTGCGTTCGACAATATTCGCAATCGTCGATTTGCCCGCACCCGATAGGCCCGTCAGCCACAACACAGCAGGCTTTTGGTTTTTGATCCCCGCATGGTTTTCGCGCGAAATATCGGTGGCCTGCCAATGCACATTCTGCGCACGGCGCAGCGAGAAGTGGATCATGCCCGCCGCAACCGTGGCATTGGTCATTTTATCAATCAGGATGAACCCACCCAGATCGTGGTTATCGCCGTAGGCCTCGAACGGAATCGCGCGGTCGGTGGTGACGTTGCAAACGCCGATTGCGTTTAGATCAAGAGTTTTTGCGGCCAAATGCTCCATCGTGTTGACGTTGACCTGATATTTTGGCTGGCCGACTGTAGCAGATACCGTCTGCGTACCAATTTTCAGCCAATAGGGCCGACCTGGCAGCATTTCGGCCTCGTCCATCCAAACGATGGCGGTTTCAAACTGGTCAGATACTTCGGTAGGGGCACCAGCCGCCGTAATCAACTGCCCGCGCGAACAGTCAATCTCGTCCGCAAAGCACAGCGTTACCGATTGGCCGGCCACGGCCTGCGGTAGATCACCGTCTAGCGTTACAATGCGCGAGATGTGCGAGGTTTTGCCCGAAGGCAGCACGCGAATCTGGTCGCCTTGCGCAATTGTACCCGTGGCGATCAGCCCCGCGAAACCGCGAAAATCTAGGTTGGGGCGGTTGACCCACTGCACAGGCATACGGAAAGGCTTGGCTTGGTCGGATGTTGCATCCACCTCGACCGTTTCCAGATGCGGCAGCAGGGCAGGGCCGTGATACCACGGCATATTTTCGCTGTTTGCGGTGATGTTATCGCCTTTAAACCCCGAAATCGGCATAGCTGTAAAATTCGTGATGCCAATGCTTGTGGCAAAGGCTGTATAGTCGGCGACAATCGAGTCATAAATCGTTTGGTCATAGCCCACCAAATCCATCTTATTCACCGCCAGCACCACGTTTTTGATGCCAATCAGTTTCACCAAATAGCTGTGGCGGCGCGTTTGCGTTAGCACGCCTTTGCGCGCGTCAATCAGGATCACGGCCAGATCGGCGGTCGATGCGCCCGTTACCATATTACGGGTGTATTGCTCGTGCCCGGGAGTGTCGGCCACGATGAACTTGCGCTTTTCGGTGGCGAAAAAGCGGTAGGCCACATCAATGGTAATGCCCTGCTCCCGCTCGGCCGCCAGACCATCAACCAGCAGGGCAAAGTCAATTTCTTGGCCTTGGGTCCCCACTTTTTTGCTGTCCGCCTCCAATGCCGCAAGCTGGTCTTCAAAGATCATCTTGCTGTCATACAAAAGGCGGCCAATTAGCGTGGATTTGCCATCATCAACAGACCCGCAGGTGATAAACCGCAGCATGGTTTTGTGCTGGTGCACTTCCAAATAGGCGTCGATGTCAGACGCAATCAGTTCGTCGGTTTTGTAAATCTGGCTCATCAGAAATACCCCTCTTGTTTCTTTTTCTCCATCGAAGCGGCTTGGTCTTTGTCAATCGCGCGGCCTTGGCGTTCGGATGTGGTGGTCAGCAGCATTTCTTGAATGACTTCTGGCAGGGTTTTGGCGGTGCTTTCCACAGCGCCCGTCAGCGGATAGCATCCAAGGGTTCGGAAACGGATAGATTTCATCACCGGCACTTCGCCTGTGTTCAGCGGAAAGCGGTCATCATCCACCATTAGGGTCAGGCCATCACGTTCCACAGTAGGGCGCGGCGCGCTGAAATATAGCGGAACAATTTCAATGCCTTCCAGATGGATGTATTGCCAGATATCCAGTTCCGTCCAGTTCGAAATCGGGAATACCCGCATCGATTCGCCCTTGGCTTTGCGGGCATTATAAAGATGCCACAATTCGGGGCGCTGGTTTTTCGGATCCCAGCGGTGATTGGTGCTGCGGAACGAAAAGACACGTTCCTTGGCGCGGGATTTTTCCTCGTCGCGGCGTGCCCCGCCAAAGGCAGCATCAAAGCCATGCAAGTCTAGCGCCTGCTTCAAACCTTCGGTTTTCCACATATCTGTGTGCAAAGGGCCGTGGTCAAATGGGTTGATGCCACGGGCTTTTGCTTCGGGGTTTTGATAAACCAGCAACTCCATACCCGCTTCTTCGGCGGCTTTTGACCGCAGGGCGTACATATCGCGGAATTTCCATGTGGTATCGACATGCAGCAGCGGAAAGGGCGGCGGCGCTGGGTAGAACGCCTTTTTTGCCAAATGCAGCATAACAGCGCTGTCTTTGCCGATGGAATACAGCATGACGGGGCGTTCAGCCTCAGCCACAACTTCGCGTAAGATATGGATCGATTCCGCCTCTAGGCGGCGCAGGTGTGTAAAAGATTGGGTCATAGGATGCTCATCTAATTGGTCTGTGTTGCATCTAGGGGCGGCGGCGGCAAATTTACCTCCCATTTGGGAGGTAAATGTGATATTTCGGCGATATGAGAGCGGATGACAGCGATATTCTATTGACCCTTTACCGCAGCGCGCAGGAATCCCCAGCATGGGCGGGATTTCTACGCGCCTTGGCGGCCCGCACTGGCGCAACTGCTGCCTATCTTGTGGCGCAGCGCGAAGGCGAACCGCCGCGAATTTTCGGCCAAGGCGCACTTCCATTGGCCAGCGAAAGCTTGGCGCGGATGCGTTATTTGCGGCCCTACTCGGGCGATGACATGGCCGTAAAGCAGCCCTTTCGCGCGTTGCGCGTGCGCGCAGAAGGTGGCGGCGATGCTTGGGTCGTTGTGGTGCGGCGGGGCGAAGATTTCGCATCTGCGACTTCGGCCCTTCTTTCCAGTATTGCACCGCATATCGCCTTAGCGGCGGCGCAATTCTGGCGGCAAGAACGGGCGCTGGCGGGCCAATCGGCGGCGCAGAATATGGCAGCGCGATTAGGAATTGCGTGGGTTCTGCTTGATACCAATGGCGCATCGATTATGGCAAGCGATCCCGCACCAGCGGGTTTTTTGACAGGCGACAAACTGCGCCTTGCCCCACAAGCACAGCGCCAACTAACCCAGCAGATTTCATCCTATGCCGAGGGCCAAAACACCAAACCACTGGCGATTGTTTTAGGGCCGCGCCAAGCGCTTTTGGTGCCATTTTCCGGGCATGGCGCAGCAGCGATACTTTATATGTTGGATGCCAAACCAGCCCCAGATCAGGCCCAAAATCGGGCCCCAGATCAGGCATGGCCAGTGCTGGCCGACATCTTTGGACTTACCCCAAACGAGGCGCGATTTGCGGCGGAACTGGCGGGTGGAAAATCTATCGCGCAGGCGGGCAAGGCGCTGGGGTTTACAGTGGAAACAGCGCGCCATTATTCAAAACAACTTTACGCCAAACTGGGCGCAGCGGGGCAGGTCGAGGTTGTTCGCCGCATCGAAAACAGTGTCTACAGGCTGCTTTAGGCACTGTTTTCACGCGCCAGAAACCCATGCACAATATCCAATACATTGCGCGCGGCAAAGGGCATTGCCCCTTCGCGCCGCGTCAAAATACTAAACGGCAGCACGGCGATACCCAGATCGGTTTTCAGGCGCACCAAAGCGCTATCGCCATCACCCGCAAACTGCGCTGCCACTGCCGAAGACAGCGGCGCGATGGCATTGCTTTGCTGTAGCAGCGCCAGCGTCAGCAAAAAGGAGGATGTGGTCAGCCGCTGGCTTGGCGGTGGATACCCCAGTTGCGCGAAACGCGCAAAGACAGCATCTGCCAGCGGAATGCCTCTGCTGGGTAGGACCCAATCAAATTCGGTCAGATCATCCATAGTTAAATTCGGCTTTTGCGCCAAAGGGTGCGATCGGCGCACGACCAATTCCACCGGCTCGCTTGCCACTTCTTGGGCCGCAACGGCGCTGGCGTCGGCCCCTGCGGGAATACGGGCAATGATGAAATCCATCTTTCCATCCAAAAGCTGGCCGAACAAAAAATCCGAAGGAGCAACTGCGACATCAATTTGTATATTCGGATAGGCAAAGCGCGCTTCGCGCACGGCAGGCAAAACAATGTCCAGCGCCGGCGCTGTCACCGCGCCGATCGCCACTTGGCCAAAACTGCCTTTGCCAAAGGCGTCAACCTCATGCGCCGTGTCGCGCAGCTCCATCAAGACCCGTGCCGCGCGTGCGGCCAAGGCATGGCCAACCTCGGTCAGTTCCACCCCGCGGCCCGACCGAATATGCACCGCGTAGCCGCAAATCTTTTCCACTTCGGCCAGCAGGCGCGATGCAGCGGGTTGGGTAATTCCCAGCGCATGGGCTGCCTGCCCAATATGCGCAGTATCGGCAAAAGCCGACATCATCCGCAGATGCGACAGCTTCAGCCCCCTGGACATTAAGGTGTTATGCAGGTTTGGGTTAGTCATATCATATTCGATATATATTTATGCTTAAACATAATTTGACGGATATAAGTGTCAATGGCAAGACCCCGCGCACCTTGGGGCGTTGGCCCGCAGGTTAATTGTCAGTCGCTTTGCGACAATGGGAGTAACCATGACACTATCCAGACGCGCGCTTTTGGCGCTGGGCGTTGCTGCATCCATGATCGGCGCACCCGCAGTTTCTTTTGCCCAAGATAAGGGCACTGTTGGTATTTCCATGCTAACAAAATCGTCGTCCCGCTGGATATCGGACGGTGATTCGATGGTGAAGCAGTTTACCGATGCGGGCTATGGCACCGATCTGCAATACGCAGAAGATGACATTCCAAACCAGTTAGCCCAGATCGAAAACATGATCACCAAGGGCGTGAAAGTTTTGGTTATTGCGGCGATTGATGGCACCACGCTGTCGAACGCGTTGGATAACGCCGCCGCCGCTGGCATCAAAGTGATCGCCTATGACCGCCTGATCCGCGATTCGGGCAGCGTTGATTACTACGCAACCTTTGATAACTTCAAAGTCGGCGTGCAGCAGGCGACCAGCCTTGTTGCGGGCCTGCAAGAGCGTTTCGGCGATGTAAAGCCATGGAACGTAGAGTTGTTCGGCGGCTCGCCAGACGATAATAACGCCTTCTTCTTCTATAATGGCGCAATGTCGGTTCTAGACCCAATGATCGCCTCGGGCGATATCGTCATTGGTTCGGGCCAAACTGGCATGGACGTTGTTGGCACCCTGCGTTGGGATGGTGCTGTGGCCCAAGCCCGTATGGATAACATCCTGTCCGCGACCTACAGCGATAAGCAAATCCACGGCGCGCTGTCGCCTTACGATGGTCTGTCGATCGGTATCTTGTCCTCGCTTAAAGGCGTGGGTTATGGTTCGGGCGATTTGATGATGCCAATCGTCACTGGCCAAGACGGCGAAATTCCATCGGTCAAATCGATGATCGCGGGCGAGCAGTATTCGACCGTGTTCAAAGACACCCGCACGCTGGCTGGCGTAACGGTCGGTATGGTGGACGCGCTGCTTTCGGGCGGCGAGCCTGAAATCAACGATACTTCAACCTATGACAACGGCGTGAAAGTGGTTCCATCCTATCTGTTGGAGCCTGTTTCGGTTAACCTGTCCAACTATGAAGAAGTTCTGGTTGGGTCGGGCTATTACACCGCTGATCAACTGAAGTAATAAAGCTTCTGTGCCCGCCCCATCACCCTGGTTGGGGCGGGCATAGATTTTGGGGGGAAACATGGCTGCTTTGCTAGAAATGCGGGGGATCACCAAAGTGTTCCCAGGCGTTCGCGCGCTGGATAACGTGACACTCACAGTCGAGCCAGGCGAAATTCACGCCATTTGCGGCGAAAACGGCGCGGGCAAATCAACCTTGATGAAGGTGCTGTCGGGCATTTACCCTCATGGCAGCTATGAAGGCGAAATCATTTATGATGGCGCTATGCTGGCCAACCGGTCCATCCGCGATAGCGAAGCGAAGGGCATTATCATCATTCACCAAGAACTGGCGCTTGTGCCACTGCTATCGATTGCCGAAAACCTGTTTTTGGGCAACGAAGTGGCTGGCAAAAGCAGTATCGGGCGCGGTGTAATTTCTTGGCCCGAAACATTTCAAAAAACCGAACAACTGCTGGCAAAAGTGGGACTTTCAGATGCCCCTACCACCAAGGTGGAAAAGCTGGGTGTCGGCAAGCAGCAACTGATTGAAATTGCCAAGGCGCTGGCAAAAAACGTGCGCCTGCTAATTTTGGATGAACCCACCGCCGCCTTGCAGGAAAATGACAGCCAAAAGCTGCTGGATTTGCTGCTGGAGCTAAAAGCGCAGGGTGTCACCTCGATTATCATTTCGCATAAACTAAATGAAATCAACCGCGTGGCCGACCGTGTTACAGTGATTCGCGATGGCGCGTCTATTTCCACATTGGATAAAGCCGACATCACCGAAGACCGCATCATCCGCGATATGGTGGGCCGCGATATGGCCAACCGCTATCCCGCACGCACGCCAAACGTGGGCGAAGTGCTGCTGGAAGTGCAAAATTGGAATGTCTGGCACCCCGAACAGGCGGGGCGGCAGATGATTAAGAATGTTGCCCTGAACCTGCGCAAGGGCGAGATTGTGGGCATTGCGGGCCTGATGGGCACAGGCCGCACCGAACTGGCAATGAGCCTGTTTGGCCGCAGCTATGGCAAGAACATTTCGGGCCACGTCAAAATGGCGGGGCGCGCGGTAGATTGCAGCACAGTGTCATCGGCCATTGCGGCGGGCCTGTCGTATGTGACCGAAGATCGCAAATCGCTGGGGCTGGTTTTGGACGAGCCTATCGCGCGCAATATCACTCTCGCCAATTTAGAAGGCATCTCTACGCGCGGCGTTTTGGATGCACGGCGCGAGACGCAGGTGGCGGACAGCTACCGAACACAACTGGCCATCCGCACGCCAAACGTTTTCCAAAAGGTGGTCAACCTATCGGGTGGCAATCAGCAAAAGGTCGTCCTCTCCAAATGGCTGTTCACCGATCCGCAAGTGCTGATTCTAGATGAACCCACCCGCGGCATTGATGTTGGTGCGAAGTTCGAAATTTATTCAATTATGAATGATTTGGCAGATCAGGGGCGCGGGGTGCTGATGATCTCGTCCGAAATGCCCGAACTGTTGGGCATGTGCGACCGCATTTATGTCATGAACGAAGGCGCGATTGTGGGCGAGTTGACGCGCGCCGAGGCCAGCCAAGAAAAAATCATGGCCTTAATCCTTAAGGGC
The DNA here is from genome assembly GCA_945862435.1 of Pseudorhodobacter antarcticus. Classification (GTDB taxonomy): domain Bacteria; phylum Pseudomonadota; class Alphaproteobacteria; order Rhodobacterales; family Rhodobacteraceae; genus Cypionkella; species Cypionkella antarctica_C. Next base: position 40,918 of record CAMAXX010000003.1, on the reverse strand, counting down.
AAGGAACCGCACAGTAAGAACGTTGGCGAAAACGCCCGCAAAACAAAGGGGAGGGCCGCGTAAATGGCACAGGATCAAGATATGAACGCGCGTCTCGGCGCGCATCTGCGCGAGAACGGTATGTTGATGGCGCTAGTCGCCATTGTGCTGTTCTTTACAGTTGTCGTGCAGTTGACGTTGGGGGTAGATTTTCTATCGGCGCAAAACATCACCAACCTTTTCCTGCAAAACTCTTACGTCATCATCATGGCGCTGGGCATGCTGCTGGTCATCGTCGCGGGGCATATCGACCTTTCGGTAGGCAGCGTGGTTGGATTCACAGGCGCGGTTGCCGCTGTGCTGACAGTCAATATGGGCCTACCTGTCTATGTGGTTATCCCGTTGGTGCTTTTGGTGGGCATGCTGATTGGCGCGGCACAGGGCTATTGGATTGCCTATTGGCGCATCCCATCATTTATTGTCACGCTGGCGGGGATGCTTGTGTTTCGCGGCCTAACGCTGTGGCTGCTGAACGGGCAAAACATTGGTCCCTTTCCAAAAAGCTTTCAGTCGCTGTCCACGGGTTTCATCCCTGATATATTTGGCGTGGATAAACCGAACATGACAGCGCTGGCCGTGGTGGTTTTGGCCGCGATTGTCATCATTTACATCGGCTGGCGCGCACGCAAAAGCGATGTCACCTTTGGCATTATCCCCGAGCCGATGGTCATGTTTGCCATTCGCAACCTAATCGTCGCATCAGCGTTGATTTTCGTGGGCTACAAACTGGCCACATTTCGCGGGCTACCCAATGTTGTGATCGTGCTGTCGATCCTGACGGTTGTTTATGCGTTCTTCACCGAAAACACAGTCATGGGACGGCGGATTTATGCACTGGGCGGCAATGAAAAGGCGGCAAAGCTTTCAGGGATCAAGACCGACCGTTTGGTGTTTTTGACCTTTGTGAACATGGGCGTTCTGGCTGCGCTGGCGGGTATGATCGTGGCCGCGCGGTTGAATTCGGCCACGCCCAAGGCGGGCGGTGGGTTTGAACTTGATGTGATCGCGGCGGTGTTTATTGGCGGCGCGTCCATGTCGGGCGGTGTGGGCAAGATTATCGGCGTTGTGGTTGGCGCGCTTATTATGGGCGTCATGAACAATGGCATGTCAATTTTGGGCATAGGTATTGATTATCAGCAGGTGATAAAAGGGCTGGTCTTGCTGGCCGCCGTAATCTTCGACGTTTACAACAAAAATAAGTAGGACATCATGTTTATCAGCCAAATCAAGGACGAAGCTGGGCAAATCGCTGTTGTCGTGCGCGATGGGGGCGAGGCGGCCGTGGTAAATGGCGCGTCCAGCAGCTATGCCCTTGCGCAAGAGGCCGCGCAAAGTGGGCGCAGTCTGTGCGACGTCATAATGGCGCGCGGGCTTGGGGCGGCCGTGAACCTGCCCGCTTTGGCAGCATTAGGGCGCATTGCCCTGCCCATAACCCACCCCGATCCTGCGCATATGCACCTCACTGGTACGGGGCTAACCCATTTGGGTTCGGCCGCCGCCCGCGATGCGATGCATACCAAACTGCAGGGCGCAGATCTGTCAGATTCGATGAAGATGTTTCAAATGGGCCTCGCGGGTGGCAAACCAGTTGCGGGCACAATCGGCGTGCAGCCTGAATGGTTTTATAAATGCAATGGCCACAACGCCGTGGCCCCAAATGCCCCGCTAAACGCCCCCGCCTTTGCGCTGGATGGCGGGGAAGAACCCGAAATTGCAGGCATTTATCTGATAGATGATGCTGGCAACCCGCGCCGTATCGGCTGGTCGGTCGCCAATGAGTTTTCGGATCATGTCACCGAGCGGATTAATTATCTTTACCTTGCCCATTCCAAACTGCGCCCCGCCAGTTTTGGCCCCGAAATTCTGATCGGCGATTTGCCCGATGATATTCGCGGGGCAAGCCGTATTTTGCGCGATGGCCACGTCGTTTGGGAAAAGCCGTTTCTGTCGGGCGCGGCCAATATGTCGCACAGCTTTGCCAATTTGGAACACCACCATTTTAAATATGCCGTGTTCCGTCAGCCTGGCGATCTGCATGTGCATATGTTTGGCACGGCAACACTGTCTTTTGCCGATAATTTCATGGCGCAGACAGGCGATGTTTTTGAAATTGACGCGCCGCAATTGGGCCTGCCCTTGCGCAACCCATTAGGCCAAGATGCCGATCTTGGCATGATGTCCATAACAGCTTTGTGAGGTTCAGATGACATTCAAACCCGCCCCATGGCCCCGCAAACTGCGTTCGCAAGAATGGTTCGGTGGCACGACCAAAGACGCAATTTATCACCGTGGATGGATGAAAAATCAGGGCTTTCCGCCTGATCTGTTCGATGGCCGCCCTGTTATTGGCATTTTGAACACTTGGTCGGAACTGACCCCCTGCAACGCGCATCTGAACGATCTTGCGCAGCGGGTAAAGCACGGCATCTACGAGGCGGGCGGTTTCCCTGTGGAAGTGCCCGTGTTTAGCGTGTCCGAATCAGCGTTTCGCCCCACGGCAATGATGTTTCGCAATTTGGCCGCGATGCAAGTGGAAGAGGCGATGCGCGGCCAGCCGATGGATGGCTGCGTCTTGCTTGTAGGCTGCGATAAAACCACCCCCAGCCTGCTGATGGCGGCTGCCAGCACCGATATCCCATCAATTGTGGTAACGGGCGGGCCAATGCTGAATGGTTATTACAAGAATGAACGTGTCGGCAGCGGCACGCATTTGTGGAAATTTTCCGCAGCAGTCGCGGCTGGAACGATGAGCCGCGAAGAATTTGTCGAAGCCGAGGCATCAATGTCGCGCAGCCCCGGTTCGTGCAACACCATGGGCACTGCCAGCACCATGGCCTCTATGGCCGAAGCGCTGGGCATGGCCCTATCAGGCAATGCCGCCATTCCCGCCGTGGACAGCCGTCGCCGTGTGATGGCGCAGCTGACGGGGCGGCGCATTGTGCAGATGGTCAAGGACGATCTGAAACCATCCGATGTGATGACCAAGCAAGCCTTTGAAAACGCCATTCGCACCAATGCAGCCATTGGCGGCAGCACCAACGCCGTGATCCACCTCTTGGCCATGGCGGGCCGCGCGGGCATAGATCTGACACTAGACGATTGGGATCGTTGCGGGCGCGATGTGCCCACCATTGTCAACCTGATGCCTTCGGGCAAATATCTGATGGAAGAATTCTTCTACGCGGGCGGCCTGCCCGTGGTAATTAAACGCCTTGGCGAGGGCGGCCTCTTGCACAAAGACGCGCTGACTGTTTCGGGCGAATCCATCTGGGATCAGGTCAAAGACGTGCAAAACCACAATGAAGACGTGATTTTGCCCACGGAAAAGGCGCTGACCAAATCGGGCGGCATTGTGGTGCTAAAAGGCAACCTTGCCCCCAAAGGCGCGGTGCTGAAACCATCTGCCGCGACCCCATCCTTGATGGTGCATCGCGGCCGCGCCGTGGTGTTTGAAGACATCGATGATTACAAAGCCAAGATTAGTGACGAGGCTTTGGATATTGATGAGACCTGCGTGATGGTTTTGAAGAACTGCGGGCCAAAGGGTTATCCAGGGATGGCAGAGGTCGGAAATATGGGCCTACCGCCTAAAGTGCTGCGCAAGGGCATCACTGATATGGTGCGGATTTCTGACGCGCGCATGTCGGGCACGGCCTTTGGCACGGTTTGCCTGCACACCTCTCCCGAAGCGGCGGCTGGGGGGCCGCTGGCCGTGGTGCAAAACGGCGATATGATCGAGCTAGACGTGCCAAACCGCCGCTTGCACTTGGATATTTCCGATGCGGAACTGGCCGCACGGCTGGGCAAATGGAAGCCGCGCGATGAAGGCCCAGTATCAGGCTATGCGATGCTGCATCACCGCCATGTGCAGGGCGCAGACACGGGTGCGGATTTGGATTTCCTAAAGGGCAGCCGTGGCAACGCTGTGGGCAGGGATTCTCACTGATGCGGCGCTCTATCGCGCTGATAGGCATCGGCAAAATCGCCTTAGATCAGCATGTGCCCGCGCTTGTCGCCAGCCCCGATTGGCAGTTGGCGGCCACAGTGTCGCGCAGTGGCACCGTGGCGGGTGTGCAAAGCTATACCAGTTTTGGCGAAATGCTGGCCAGAAACCCTGATATTGACACAGTTTCCCTGTGTATGCCCCCCGTGCCCCGTTTTGAATATGCCCATGCCGCGCTGATGGCAGGGCGGCATGTGATGCTGGAAAAGCCCCCTGGTGCCAGCTTGGCCGAGGTTCACGCGCTAGAACGGCTTGCCCGCAATCAGGGTCTGACGCTGTTTACAACATGGCATTCACGCATGGCCCATGCCGTGGCCCCCGCCAAGGCATGGCTGGCAGACACCACCATCACACGCGCGCATATCACATGGCGCGAAGATGTGCGCAAATGGCACCCTGGGCAGACTTGGGTGTTTCAGGCGGGCGGCATGGGCGTGTTTGACCCAGGGATTAACGCCCTGTCGATCTTGACCGAGATTTTGCCAGCCCCCGTGCATATGCGGGGGGCCGAACTGACCTTTCCCAGCAATTGCCAAACGCCTATAGCCGCAAGCTTAACCTTTTCAGGCAATGTTAGTGCCGATTTTGATTGGCGGCAGCAAGGCCCGCAAACATGGGATATTGCTGTCGAAACGCCCAAAGGGCAGCTTTATTTGCGCATGGGTGGCAATGTTCTGGAAATTGATGGCAAGGTTCAGGCGGGAGAAAATTCGATTATGGGCGAATATCCGGCACTCTATGCCCGCATGGCGGAACTTGTTAAAACGGGGGCCAGCGACGTTGATCTTTCCCCGATGATCCATGTCGCCGATGCATTGACACTTGGTATTCGGACACAGACCGAAGCTTTTCACCTTTAGGCATGTTATACACAATTTTTGATGGGATATAAAATGCTGACAGGACACCACCTGATTGCGGGGCAGTGGGTTGCGGGGCAGGATACATTTGCCTCATCGCCTGCCACTGGCGACAGCTTTTCCTTTGCCGTGGGCACGCCGGCCCATGTGGATGCGGCGGCCCGCGCCGCAGAAGCCGCATTTCCCATCTACGGCGCGCTGCCGCGCGAGGCGCGTGCCCAGTTTTTGGAAGAAATCGCCGCGCAAATCGATGCGCGCGGTGATGCGATTACCGCCCATGGCAGCGCCGAAACCGGCCTTCCTGACGCGCGTCTTGTGGGCGAACGGGGCCGCACCACGGGCCAACTTCGGCTGTTTGCCGCCCATATCCACAAAGACGGGTTTCTGGACTTGCGCCAAGATGCCGCCTTGCCCGACCGCGCACCCCTGCCGCGCCCCGATATTCGGATGATCCAACAGCCCATCGGCCCGATTGCCGTGTTTGGCGCGTCAAACTTTCCATTGGCGTTTTCGGTGATGGGGGGCGACAGCGCGTCAGCCCTAGCGGCGGGGTGCCCAGTGGTGGTTAAGGGTCATTCGGCCCACCCCGCAACATCGGAAATTGTGGCGCAAGCGGTGCTGGCGGCTATTGAAGAACTTGGTCTGCCCAAGGGTGTGTTTTCCCTTGTCCAAGATGGGCGGCGGGATGTAGGCGAGGCGCTGGTGCAGCATCCGCTGATCAATGCCGTTGGCTTTACAGGCTCGCTTACTGGCGGGCGCGCTCTGTTTAACCTATGCGCCGCGCGTCCCAGTCCGATACCATTCTTTGGCGAATTGGGCAGCGTGAACCCAATGTTCATTTTGACGCAAGCGCTTGCCGCCCGCGGCGCTGTTATTGCCACGGGATGGGCTGGCAGCCTGACGATGGGCGCAGGGCAGTTTTGCACCAACCCAGGCGTTGGTGTGGTGGTCGATGGGCCAAAGGTGGACGGCTTTATCGCGTCTCTAATTGCTGCGTTAGAGCCTGTTTTACCGCAAACAATGCTCACAGACGGTATTGCAGACGCCTACCGCGCTGGCGCGGCGCGCATGGCACATGCAGGCGCCAGGCCAGTTCTGGAACGCCCAGCGGAAGGCCGCCGCGCTAGCCCATATGTGTATCAGGTCACGGGCGCGGAATGGCTCGCCAATGCGCATTTGGCAGAAGAAGTTTTCGGCCCCTTGGCCCTGCTGATCCGCGCCAAAGATACCGCCGAGATGCTACAGATCGCGCATGCGCTTCAGGGCCAACTGACCTGCACCTTGCATCTGGACGCAGGCGATACCGCGCAGGCGCAATCCCTTATGCCAGTTTTGTCGCGCAAGGCGGGGCGCGTTTTGGCCAATGGCTTCCCTACCGGCGTCGAGGTGTGCGATGCCATGGTGCATGGCGGGCCTTACCCTGCATCTACCAATTTCGGGGCAACATCGGTCGGAAGCCTGTCCATCCGCCGCTGGCTGCGGCCCGTATCTTACCAAAACATGCCCCCCGAATTGCTGCCAGAAGCGTTGCGCAGCCTCTAGCCCAACGCCGCTGCACTTGTTATGCAGCGGTATGCGGCAGACGTTAGAGCAGATTTATCACGCCAGAACCGAGGCGGGCGAATTGCGGCCCGACCCCGCCCAATTGGCCGTTTTGGCGATACTAGAGCCCGTCCGCAACTGGCTGGAAACGCGGGCCACTGAAAAACCCAAAGGGCTGACTGCGCTGTTTCGCAAGCCGCCCACCCCGCCCAAGGGTCTGTATCTGTGGGGCGGGGTTGGGCGCGGCAAATCTATGGTCATGGATCTATTCTTTGCTGCCACCGATATTTCTGCCAAGCGGCGCGTGCATTTTCATGCTTTTATGCAGGAAATTCACCACGCCATGCACGAGGTGCGCAAAACAGGCGCAGATGATGCGCTGGCCCCTGTTGCTGCCGACATTGCAAGCCACCTGCGGCTGCTGGCCTTTGATGAAATGCAAATCACCGACATTGCCGATGCGATGCTTGTGGGGCGGCTGTTTGATTTGCTGCTGGGCGCGGGGGTTGTGATTGTTACCACATCCAACCGCGCGCCACAGGATTTGTATAAAAACGGTCTAAGCCGCGATTTCTTTTTGCCCTTTATCGATATTCTCATCGCGCGTTTGCAGGTGGCCGAACTGCGCAGTCCGCAAGATTATCGCCAGTATCTGTTGGCGGGGGTGCAAGTGTATTTTCACCCCGCTGGCACTGTGGGCAATCAGTTGAACCAGATTTGGGATGAATTGACGGGGCAGGCGGCAGGCGCACCTTTAGTTTTGGCGGTGAATGGCCGCAAAACGACTTTGCCCCGCGTGGCCAGCGGCGTGTGCTTTGCCACGTTTTGGGATTTATGCGGGCAACCCTTTGGGCCGGCCGATTTTCTGGCCATTGCAGCGGCCGTGCGGGTGCTGATATTGCGCGACATTCCACAGCTTTCCAGCGCGAATTATAATGAGGCCAAGCGTTTTGTAACGCTGATTGACGCCTTGTACGAGGCCAAAGTGCGGCTGATTTGCAGCGCTGCCGATGTGCCAGAACGGCTTTATATCGAAGGTGCGGGCAGCTTTGAATTTGAACGCACTGCATCGCGGTTGCGCGAAATGCAGGGGGCGGATTGGGGGCAAGCCTAGAACCTTATTGGCCCCAGATTTGCCAAAGTAGCCGCGCCGCCATCGCAGTCGAGGTGAGCACGAGCAAAGGCTTGATTAGACCCGCCCCAATGCGCATGGCCAGCCGCGCGCCAAGGCTGGCCCCCGCCATTTGCGCCAGCCCCATGCACAGGCCAATCGCCCACCAAGTTGCGCCAGAAAAGGCGAAAACAGCAAGGCTTCCGATGTTGCTGGCAAAGTTCAGGGTTTTGGTATGGGCGGTCGCGCGCAGCAGCCCATAACCTGCCAGCAATACAAACCCCAGCATAAAGAACGATCCTGTTCCGGGGCCAAAGAACCCATCATAGGCCGCGATAACTGGCACGAATGTGACACTAAACAGCGCGTTAGAGATGCGCGCGCGCCTGTCGTTATCGGTCAATCCTGGCTTCACAGCAAAATAGACCGCAACGGCAATCAACACCACGGGCATGGTCACACGCAAAACTTCGGCAGGCAAAAGATGCGCAACCAGCGCCCCGCCCGCCGCAGCAATAGCCGATATCACCGCCATCCCTGCCTGATCGCGCAAATTGATGTGGCCCGCGCGGGCATAGGTGACCATCGCCGTGCCCGACCCGAAACTGCCCTGCAACTTGTTTGTCGCCAGTGTTTCAATGGGGTTTGCCCCTGCCAGCAATAGGGCAGGAACGGTTATCAGCCCGCCACCGCCGGCAATGGAATCGACAAATCCCGCGACAAATCCCGCAAGGATCAGCAGCAGCGCGATGTGGGGAACAACTTCAAACCACATGATACCTCCTATGAACGCGGCCCACGATCTGTCCCGCTTCTAGGGCAAAATTGGGGTCTGTCGCGAAATCTACAAAACCAAGGCGGGCGTAGTACCGCAGGCCCGGTGCGTTATCTGCCCTGATTAATGCGATGATGCTGCGCACCCCCGCCTGCCGTAGCATCTCGCAAGTCCGACTGAAAAGCGCAGTGCCGATGCCTTTGGTCTGAATGCCCACCCGCACAAAGGTGCCGATATACGCTTCACCTTGCCACTGTTCGACGGATTGCCAGCCGTTAATCCGCCCGTCTTGCACCGCGACAATCGAAGAAAGAACACCAGTGCCAGTTATGTTGTGCAGCATGACTTCCTCTGTTTGCAACGGATGCTGATAGGCCGTGGTGCTGCCGATGGCGATGATTTGGTTCAAGATATCTGCCATTTCTGCGGCATCCTGCGGCAGGGCACGGCGGATGATCATGCAGAAAACTCGGCGGCAGAGTAGCCTTGCAGATAAAGCAGCGCCGTCAGATCGCCATGGTTGATACGCAGGCTGCACGCGGCCTGAACCGATGGCTTGGCGTGCAGGGCGACCCCAGCACCCGCCAAGCCCAGCATCCCCAGATCATTTGCGCCATCGCCAACGGCAATGGCATCAACGGCTTTAATCCCAAGGCGGGCGGATATCTGCGTCAGCGCCTGCACCTTTGCCTCGCGCCCCAGAATTGGGTTGGCGACATGACCCGTAAGTTGGCCATTTTCAACCAGCAACGTGTTGGCGCGGCTTTCATCAAAGCCAAGCTTTGCCGCAATCGCCGCCGTAAAGGCGGTAAAGCCCCCCGATACCAGCGCGCAATAGGCGCCTTGCGCGCGCATGGTGGCCAACAACACAGGCCCGCCTTCCATCAGGGTAATGCGCGTTTCGATCACCCGCTGAATAACCGCTTCGGGCAGGCCGCGCAGCAGGGCAACACGCTCGCGCAGGGCGGAATCGAAATCGAGTTCCCCATTCATCGCGCGGGCGGTAATGGCGGCCACGCGCGGGCCAAAGCCTGCCTCATCGGCCAATTCGTCAATACATTCTTGGTGGATCATCGTGCTGTCCATATCGGCGATCAGCAGACGCTTTTTGCGCCCTTGTGCCTTTTGAATACACAGATCAATGCTCAGTTTTTGCAAATCTGCCCAAACATCCCATTGATTTTGCGGCAGGGTTTCTAGGGCAAATTCTGCCGCCACGCCCACATTCAGCCAAACGGCATCGCCGCCGCCCCAAGCATTGCGCACCGCCTCAACAGTGCTGCGGTCTAGGTTGGCGCGGATTGGGTTTGCGATAAGGCTGGCGATGTACATAGGCGCTCCAAAGTTTCCGATAGGCGACAGGGTTGCTAAAACTTGCCCCATCTGCGGCGCTTTAACGCGATTTTGCGACTTGTGCCAGACGCAAAGCCCCCGTATCTGCGGCAACGGGACACCCCTCCCCAACGGGGGGCATTTATCTGGAAGGATACCATGTCTGATATGACCACACCGGCAGTGCGGCCGGCTAATCCGCGCTTTTCCTCTGGCCCATGTGCCAAAATCCCCAATTTCCATTTGGATATGCTGTCGGGGGCGCCCTTGGGCCGCAGCCATCGCGCATCTGTTGGCAAATCAAAACTGGCCGAAGCCATTGATTTGACCCGCGCCGTTTTGGGCGTGCCTGATGATTACCGCATAGGCATAGTGCCAGCGTCTGATACAGGCGCGTTCGAGATGGCGATGTGGTCGCTGCTAGGCGCGCGCGGCGTGGAAATGCTGGCGTGGGAAAGCTTTGGGCTGGGCTGGGTGACAGATGTTGTCAAACAACTGAAACTGGACGCAGTGGTGAAAATCGCCCCTTACGGCCAAATTGTTGATTTCAAAACGGTCGATTTCGACCGCGACATTGCCTTTACATGGAACGGCACGACCAGCGGGTGCCGCCTGCCCAATGGCAATGATATTCCCGCAAACCGCGCTGGCCTGACCCTGTGCGATGCCACTTCCGCCGCCTTTGCTATGGATTTGCCTTGGTACAAGCTGGATGTCACAACCTTTTCCTGGCAAAAAGTGCTGGGCGGCGAAGGCGCGCATGGCGTGATTATTCTTTCGCCCCGCGCTGTGGAACGGCTCGAATCCTATACCCCCGCTTGGCCCTTGCCGAAGATTTTCCGCATGACTAGCAAAGGTAAGCTGATTGAGGGTATTTTTAAGGGCGAGACGATCAATACCCCGTCCATGCTGGCGGTCGAGGATTATCTTGTGGCTTTGAAATGGGCACAGTCCCTTGGCGGTCAAGCGGCGCTAATTGCGCGGGCAAATGCCAATGCGCAAGTCATCTGGGATTTCTGCGCGCAGAGCGATTGGATTGCGAATTTGGCCGAAACGGCTGACATCGCATCCACCACCAGCGTTTGTCTGAAATTCACCGATGCAGGCATCAAAGATGGCGAGGCTTTTGCCAAAGCCGTGGCAAAGCGACTGGAAAATGCAGGCGTCGCGTTTGATATTGGCGCATACCGCGATGCGCCTGCGGGCCTGCGCATTTGGTGCGGCAGCACAGTGGAAACCGCCGATGTGGCAGCCCTAATGCCGTGGCTGGCCTATGCCTTTCATGCGGAAATCGCCGCGCAATTATAGTTTCGGCGGGGCCAACCCCGCCATTTCCCCATGTTTATAGGAGGCCAAAATGGCACCTCGCGTTCTTGTATCTGACGAACTTTCCGAAACCGCCGTACAAATCTTTCGCGATCGCGGGATCGAAGTGGACTACATGCCAAAGCTTGGCAAAGACAAAGAGGCGCTTGCCGCCATCATCGATCAATACGATGGTCTGGCCATTCGCAGCGCCACAAAAGCCACCGATAAGCTGTTGGAGCGCGCTACCCGCCTAAAGGTTATTGGCCGTGCGGGCATTGGCGTAGATAACGTCGATATCCCCGCTGCTTCCAAAAAAGGCGTGATAGTTATGAATACGCCGTTTGGCAATTCGATCACCACTGCCGAACATGCCATTGCGATGATGTTTGCCTGCGCGCGGCAGTTGCCCGAGGCCAATACCAGCACCCATGCGGGCAAATGGGAAAAGTCGCGCTTTCTGGGGGTGGAACTGTTCAACAAAACCCTTGGCGTGATTGGCGCGGGCAACATTGGCGGCATCGTGTGCGACCGCGCCGTCGGGCTGAAGATGAAGGTTATAGCTTATGACCCCTTCTTGTCGGAAGAACGCGCCAAGCAACTGGGCGTGACCAAGGTTGAACTAGACGATCTGCTGGCCCGCGCCGATTTTATCACGCTGCACGTCCCGCTAACCGACAAAACCCGCAACATCCTTTCGGCCGAAAATTTGGCAAAAACTAAAAAGGGCGTGCGCATTATCAACTGCGCGCGTGGCGGGTTAATTGATGAGGCTGCCTTGGCCGAGGCGTTGAAATCGGGCCATGTCGCCGCCGCTGCGTTGGATGTGTTCGAAGTGGAACCTGCCACCGAAAACCCGCTGTTTGGTTTGCCAAACTTGGTTTGCACCCCGCATTTGGGCGCGGCAACCACCGAAGCGCAGGAAAACGTGGCCCTGCAAGTGGCACAGCAGATGTCAGATTACCTGCTGACAGGCGCTGTTTCAAACGCGTTGAACATGCCGAACGTCACGGCAGAAGAAGCCGCAATTATGGGCCCTTGGATCAAACTTGCCAGCCATCTGGGCGCGTTCATTGGCCAAATGACGGAAGAGCCGATTAAGGCGATCAACATTCTATATGATGGCACGGTTGCGGGCATGAACCTTGCTGCCCTGAACTCTGCCGTCATCGCTGGCGTGCTAAAAACGCAAAACCCAGATATAAATTTGGTTTCGGCCCCTGTTGTTGCCAAGGATAAGGGCATTCAAATTTCCACCACCCGCCAAGAAAAGACAGGGGTTTTTGATGCCTATATAAAGGTGACGATGGTGACTGACACGCGCGAGCGTTCCGTTGCAGGCACTTGTTTCAGCGATGGCAAGCCGCGTTTCATTCAGATCAAAGGCATCAATATTGATGCCGAGATTGGCGCGCATATGCTGTACACCACCAACGAAGACGTGCCAGGCATCATTGGGCTTTTGGGCATGACCATGGGTAAAAACAACGTCAATATTGCCAACTTTACGCTGGGACGTTCGGGTGTGGGGCAGGACGCGATTGCTATTCTGTATCTGGATAATCCGCTAAATCAAAAAGTAGTCGAAACGCTGGAATCGACAGGCATGTTTAGCCAAGTGAAAGCGTTGGAGTTTGACGTGGCTTAGGCGTCTGTGGCCTAGTAAGATCGGGCCAAGGGCAGCCTTTGGCCCGCATTTTGGGACTAACATGAAAACCTACGCTATCGGCGATATTCACGGCCATTTGGGCCTGCTTCAAGACCTGCATGGCCTGATTGCGGATGACATGGCCGCCTCTGGTGCGGCCCCAATCGTGCATATTGGTGATTTGGTGGATCGCGGGCCGAACAGCGCAGGCGTGGTCGAATATCTGCGCGCCGGCGTTACTGGCGGGGCCGATTGGGTGGTGCTAAAGGGCAACCATGACCGTATGTTTGCGGGATATCTATCCAGTTTACAGCATCATGATGCGGGTCTGCGGCGGGATTTATCCTATTTGCATCCGCGTTTGGGTGGGGCGGAAACGCTGGCCTCTTATGGCGTGAAAAACGCTGCCGACCGCCCCCTTGCCCCTGTGTGGGAAGAGGCGCGCACAGCAGTTCCCCAATCGCACCTTGATTTTCTGACTTCGCGGCCCGCACATTACCTGCGCGCCGAAGCGTTGTTCGTGCATGCGGGAATCAGGCCAGGTGTCGCCATTGCCGATCAGACCGAAGATGATTTGGTTTGGATCAGGCACGACTTTCTAGACGATCCGCGCGACCATGGCCCGCTAATCGTGCACGGCCATACGGCCATTGATACCCCCACCCATTACGGCAACCGCGTCAACATAGACAGCTCGTGCGCCTATGGTGGGCCGCTGTCTGCCATTGTGGTTGAAGGCAAGGGTGTCTGGCAGATCACGCCGCAGGGGCGAAAGTTGCTGGCCCCAGTAGCATAGCGCGGCCAAAGACCGCCGCCGCCACCATGGCCAGCGCAACCGCGCCGAACACCCAGAAAAACCCGAAACTCCCCAGATAGGGCAGCGCGGGCGATAGGATCAGCGGGGCGATTATGCCGCCCACCATCCCCGCCGCGATGATCGCAACGGTGGTGCGCGGATGGCCGCCCATTGTGGCAGATGCCGCCACATACATGCTGGGAAAGAATAGCCCCGCGCAAAAGCCCATCGCCACAAACCCTGCGCTGGGCAGAACAGTGGCGCTGAAAATCGATGCAATTCCGCAGCCCAGCAGCGCGAGTGTTGCCGTCGTCAGTGCGGGCAAGCGATGCGCGACAAAGGTCAGCAAAACCCGCGCCACCAAAAAGCCAATGAAGAAGATCGACAGCAGTTCCGCCGCGCGCACCTCGTCCACGCCTGCGCGGATCAAAGCGGTGGGGCCAAGGCCGATCAGACTTGCCTCGATCGCGATGGCCGCGCCGTGAAAGATCAAGATCGGCCAATGCGGGACAAAGGGGGTGGCGGTGGCGGCAGGTGCAGGCTCGCCCGCGCCACTGCCTGCGCGCGCCGCAAACACCCAGATCAGCGCGGCAAGCCCTGCGCAGATTAAAAAGGTGGGTGCGGGGCTATTGTTCAACGCCACAAAAACCAGTGGCGCGGCAATGGCACCAATGCCAAAGCAGGCATTGATAAGGCTGACCATCGCTGGCCCGCGCGGGCCAAAGGCCGCCAAGACGCGCGGGTTGAACACCACGGTCGCGGCCCCATAACCCGCGCCGAACAACGCCCCGCCGGCCAGAATAATGCCAAAATGCGCGCCCCATGCCAGCAGCAGAGAGCCTGCCAGCATCGAAGCCAGCACATGGCGCGGCGTGATCTTTTGCGGATAGACAAACATCATGCCCACCCCCACCGCGCAGCCAATCCAATGTGACGATATCAGCAGTGCAACAGTGGACACTTCCAACGTAAAGGCGCGCGAATAGGCCGGCAAGGTCGGCCCATACAGCGATTGGCCCGCCCCCATCAGAATAAAGCTGGCGATAGACGCAAACAGCAGGGCGGCATGGGTTTTGATAAGATTGCGCATTGGGTTTCCCTTTATTGGCGTCATGCGCGGGCGCGGGCCGGCTGTCAATTACGGATTGCGCAGGCGAACGCGCGATTGGGTAGATCGCCCTTGCGCGTCAATCACTGAAAGCGTGACAAACCCAGCAGTTAGGGTCGAAATCATCACCTCTGGCGCGGTCAGGCCCGCGCGCAGTGGCGCGTTATTTGCCATAATCGTATAGGGCGCTGTGCCGCCTTCGATCCGCAGCAGCAGGCCAGATCTCATCAGCTCTACTTCGGCCCCATCGGGTGGGAAGATTAGCTTTGGTGCGCCAAGTTTGGCATCAAAGGCCGCGCCGCGCGGTTGAAACTCGCGCAGGGGTTCGGGCAACTGATCGCCCGCAACAAGCAGGGTTTCGGGCGGGGCAGGGGGCTGCGGCGTCAGCGCGGGTTTGATGCGCGCAAAGGCCGAAAACAACACGGGCGCAGCCAGATCAGCCCCAAGTGCGCCAGGCATCGGCGTGCCATCAGGGCGGCCAATCCAAACCCCCACCACATGCGCGCCGTCATAGCCAATGGCCCAAGCATCGCGGTTGCCATAGGACGTGCCCGTTTTATAGGCCAGCCGATTGGCAGGCGCGCCCGCAGGGGGGGGCAGACCCGCCAAAATATCACCCACTTGCCACGCCGCTGCGCGCGACAGCAGGCGCTGCCCCGTGCCTTGCACCCTGCCTTGCACGGCTGGCGACGCCGTGAGCGGCAGGGCAACCCCACCCCGCGCAATCGCCCCATACAACTGCACCAGATCGTGCAGCGATATGCCAATCCCGCCCAAGGCAATCGCAAGCCCAGCTTGGCCGCTTGGCAGTTCATATCGCCCGCCCGCCCGCGACAGGGCCGACAGCAGCGTCGAAGGCCCAAGCGCCTGTGTCAGCGCCACCACGGGTATGTTCAAAGACTGTTGCAGCGCCGACCGCATACGCAGCTTACCGCGAAAATGGCGGTCAAAGTTTTGGGGGCGATAGCCGCCAAAATCGGTGGGGCGGTCATCAATTAGCGTTTCAGGATGGCCCAGCCCCTCGTCAAAGGCCAGCCCGTAGATCAGCGGCTTTAGCGTAGAACCTGGGCTACGGCTGGATGTGGTCATATCTACAAACCCCGCCCGCCCATCGGCGCGGTAAGCGGCGGAACCCACCGATGCCAGCACTTCGCCAGAGGCGTGGTTTGCGACAACAATCGCAATTTGCACCTGCGCGCCAATGTTTGAAACAGTCTCTAACGCCAGCGATTCAAGGCTGATTTGCAAGGGTTTGTCCAAAGTCGTCTGCACCTGCCGCAGGCCCGAATTGGCAATGCGCAGTCTGTCGGAAAGATGCGGCGCCAGCGCGGGAAAGGGCGCGCGGGCGCGCGGGGCAGCTTCGCGCTGGGCGGCGGCGGCCTCGTCTGCACTGATCAGCCCATCGCGCACCAGACGCGCCAGCACGCGGGTGCGCGCGGCGGTTGCGGCATCTGGCGCGCGGTCAGGGCGGCGCGCTTCGGGTGCTTGCGGCAGGGCAATCAACAGTGCAATTTCGGCAGGGGTCAGGCGGCGCGGCTCTTTGCCAAAATAGGCCAGCGTTGCGGCGCGGATACCTTCCAAATTGCCGCCATAGGGTGCGACGTTCAGATAAAGCTGCAAAATCTCTGCCTTAGACAACTGCGCTTCTAACGCAAGCGCCAGCCGCATTTGCCGCCACTTGCCCGCCATTTGTCCCGTGCCGCTGTTCTCTAGCAATCGTGCGACTTGCATCGTCAGCGTCGATCCGCCAGACACCACCCGCCCATTCCAAACGGCCTGCGTCCCCGCCCGCAGCAGCGCGCACAGATCAACGCCGTGATGGCTATAGAACCGCCTGTCTTCATAGGCGACCAGCCCCGCCACAAAATCGGGGTCAACGTCGCCCAGATCAACACCCAGCCGCCAGCGCCCGCCCGCACTGGTATAGGCGCGCAGCAAATCGCCGTTTCTGTCCAGCACTTCGGTGCCGACCGCCACCTGCAAAATCGGCAGGCGCGTGCGCGCGATCCAATCGTCCAAGCTGTCGCGCCCATAGGCGGTTAGGCCCAGCGCAAGGGCGGTGGCAAAGATCCTCCCCCCGCGCATGACTTAGGGGGTGATCACAACGCGCCCGCTCTCGGTGCGGGCCGAAAGATCGGGGCGATACATATCTTCCACCACAGCCGCAGGGTGGTGGAATTCCCCTGCCGACACGGCGCGCACAACGTATCCCAAACGAAAGGGCATGTTGTCCATTCGGTCAACCGCCGACATGAACCGATCTTGGCGGAACTCGCTATGCGCGGTGTCCACCAGCAGATCAAACCCCGCCAGCGCAGGCAGGGCGCTGCCAATCAGGTTTGGGTTATCAATCTCAAACCCAGCGGGCAGGGGATCGTTCACCATGAGCCGCGCCTCGCCGCGCCCAAAGGGGATGACTTCCAGAATAACCGCCATGCGCGTTCCAACACTGACAGTGCTTGCATCAACAGGCGCGCCATCCAGCGTGAAATAGCTGCGGGTAATGGCATAGCCCGCGCCACCTGCCGCCTCGGGCCCCGTGGGTGTGCCGATGGTGGTCACAGTCAGGCTGGTATCAGCGCCGTTGTTCTTGATGAGCGTTCGCGCGGCCACAGCATCCGTCAGTTGGATCGCAGGGCCAGATACGGGCGCACCGTTGACGGTAATCTCGTTTGCCGAACCAGCATCATTCATCGCGGCGGCGGCAAGCAATGTCCAAACTTGTTCTTGCGTTGACAGCGCGCGCGGGGCGGCGACGGCAGCCAGTAGTTTTTGGGTATCGACCACTTGGCTTTTCGCCTCGGTCGCAAGGGCCAAAACAACGGCGGCATCGCGCAGGTTTGTGCCGTAATCGGCGCGCCAAATCTGTTCTGCCTCGCCATTGCCCAGCGCATCGACAGCGGCGGCGGCGCGTGCAAACATCGCATCCGCGCGCTGCTGATCGCCATAGCTGGCCAGCGCCGCGCCCAATTGAGCCTGCGCGGCGGGGGTGGCAAAAGCATCGCCCTTGACGTCAGCGTAATAACGCAAATCGCCAATTGCCGCCGCCCCTTCGCGGGCCAAAACCATCAGCGCATAGGCCAGCCCTTCGCCGCCATAGTCAAAATCGGGGAAATAGTTGACTTGATTGCGCAGGTTATCCAGCGCCATACGGAAGGCTTGATCTGGCACCTCGAACCCGCGCGCACGGGCGCGGCCCAAAAAGTCGGTGATATAGGCGTCCAGCCAGATATCGCCGCCATTCCCAACCTGCCATAGGCCAAAGGCCCCGCTGGAGTTTTGGGTCACTAACACAGCGTTTAGAGCCGCATTTATCCGCGCGGGAAGGTCTTCGGGCGCGGCTATCCCAAGCCCTGTGGTCAGGTCGGAAAGATACAAAAGCGGCATCGCTTTGGATGTAATCTGCTCGGTGCAGCCATAGGGATAGCCGTCCAGCGCCTGCAAGATACCCGCCGCATTCAGCCGCGCCATTGGGCCTGCGGTGAGGGTCGCCTTGGCTGTGCCGGCCATCAGCCCATCAAACAGGGCGGCGTCGGCGGTAAATTCCGCCCCTGCGGCCAGATCAAAGCGTGATGTGCGCACGATGGGGGCATCGTTGATTTGCACGGGCAAGGTCAGCGTCTTTTGCAGGGTTTTGCCATCGGGCGTGGTCAGCGCCACGGTGATGGTCTGCACGCCTAAGCTATCTGCCACAATCGGCACTTCGATGCGCGCGGTGGCCCCATCGCTTAGATCAACTGATGCTGGCAGATAGCCCAACGTCAAGCCTGTGGCGGTGACAGTCAGTGCCATTTGCCCCGTGGAGCCAGTGGCATGGGTGACGTCCAGCACAAGGCGCGACGTATCGCCCAGCGCCATGAATCGCGGCAGGCTGGCGGCAACCACAACAGGATCGCGCACCAGCACATCCGCGCTGGCCTGCCCCACGGCGGTTTTTGACCACGCAATAGCTATGACCTTTACCGTGCCGTTAAAGGCCGGCAGGGTAAAGGACGCGCGGGCATAGCCATCGGTCCCCACAGCCACGGGGCCAGTGAAATAGGCAACCAGCTCTTCTGTTGGCGGAGGGGCTTGCAGCCGCGCATTTGCCCCCGCATCACCGCCAGACCGAACAGTGCCGATCGCGCCATTTAGACCATCAATCAAACGGCCATAAATGTCGCGAATACCCACGCCAAGTTTGCGCTGGCCAAAGTAGTGATCCATCGGGTCGGGCGGGGTATAGGCTGTTAGGTTTAAAATCCCCTGATCGACGGCGGCGATGGTGACATAGGCGGTTTCGCCCACCGCAATTCCATCTACCTTTACAGCCACATCAAGCGGGCCGCGCGGTGTGGCCTCGGCTGCGGTTTCCACGGTCGCTGTCAATGCCCGCTGGGCAGGGTCGATGCTGGCATGCGCTACACCCATCGCGCGAGCAGGGTTGCGGCCAGCGGCGCTGTCCATCCCGCGCAGGGCAGACGCTGTAACATAAACACCCGTGCCCCAATCATCGGTGACGGTCAGGTCTATCGTATTCTCGCCCGCCCTAACGGCCACGGCCTGCATCGCTATCAGGCGGTTAGACAGAACTTGCACCAGCGCCACGCCATCGGTCCGCGCAACCATGCGCAGCTTGGCAGTGTCGCCCGCGCGGTAGCTTGGCGCATCCAGCGCCATTTCCAGCATATCAGGCGTGGCGGCCGTATCGGCCCCGCCATACCAGCCCGCTGAAAACACAGAGGACGCCGCAGTGCCATCGGGCGCGGTTAGCGCTAGCTCAAACTCGCCCCATGTGACTGGAATTGCAATTTCGGCTGCAGCGCTGCCCGTTTGCACCACGCCTTCGGCAATTTTGCTGCGGGTGGTCACAGGTTCCCAATACCAATTGCCGCTGTTTTGATACCACTGGTAATCGGTTTCCACTTTGGTGGCTGTCCAAGCCAAATCGCGGGTCGCTGGCTCGCCATTTTCATCCAGCGCAATCAGGGCAAAGCGCGCCTCGTCGCCCTCCGTAGCTGCACCTTCGAACAGAGATTTGATCCCAATCATCTGGGAAGAAGGGGCCAAGATTTTAGTCACCTTACGCTCGACGGGGCGGGCAGAGCCATCGGCGATCCGCACCGTTGCCTCTATCTGCAAGGGTTTGTTTGGATTGTCGATTTGCGGCAGTGCAAGGGCAATGGTGGCAAGCCCGTTTTCATCAGTGCGGCTGCCTGCAATCGTCTCTAACCCCGAGGAAAAGGCGGCGTCATGGCGGCCAAAGGTAAAGCCCTGCCAATCTGGCAAGCCGTCTGCCAAGGATAAGCCCACTTCGCCGTCAATCGCCAAATCGCTGGCAGGCGCGCCGAACAAATACTGCGCGTCCAGCGTTAGCTGTGGCACATCGCCAAGGCGGATTTGGGCGTCTGGCAGGGTGAGCGAAAAGTCAATGCGTTCGGGCAGAAAATCTTCAACCAAAAAGGTTTTTCGCGCCAAAGCGGGGGCGTCCGTATCGGCGAACATCTCAATCTTCCACTGGCCGCGCGGGGCGCTGCCAGCCACTGGCAGCGAGAACACGTGCCCGCCAGCGCCGAAATCAGACACTACGGCGCGGGAATATTCCACGCCATCGGGGCGCAATAGAACAGCCGTTAGCGGCAGGCCCTCAACGGCGGCCATGGCAGAATCGCGCGCCAAAGCGGTGACATAAACCGTCTCCCCTGCGCGGTAGGCCCCGCGATCTGTGGCTATGAACACATCTACAGGCGGTGCGGC
Organism: Pseudorhodobacter antarcticus; assembly: GCA_945862435.1. Lineage (GTDB taxonomy): Bacteria > Pseudomonadota > Alphaproteobacteria > Rhodobacterales > Rhodobacteraceae > Cypionkella > Cypionkella antarctica_C. The sequence continues at coordinate 20,663 of CAMAXX010000003.1, read as the reverse complement.
TGCTCGGCCCGCGACGCCGCGATCAGACAGATCAAATTCGGCATCTTTCAGCGATAAAAACGCCATATCTGCATCACCCATGCGGGCCACAATCAGCGCTGGGGCGGCAGCACCTGTGCCTGCTGTCAGCGCGGCGTCAAAGCGCGCGTAGCCTTGCGCGTCTGCCTTGGCAGTGGCCAGCACTTCGTTGGCTTCCGATACCAGTTGCACCTCGGCCCCCGTGAGCGCCGATGCATCGCCCAAACTGCGGGCAAATACATGCAGCCCATCTGTACCGCTAAGGGTTGTCAGCCCAATATCCGACACCACAAACCACTGCCAAGCAGACGGCACCGCATAGGGATCAACACCGGGAACTGTGGCACGCAGGGCATAAATGCCTGCGGTTTGGCCCGCCAACGCCTCGTTCAGGGGCAGGCGCGTGGTGACATCTTGGTTCACCTTTTGCGCAACAATTGCCTGACCTGTCCACAGTTTTGTGCCGATTTGCGCGGTAAAGTCATATTCTTGATACTGTGCCATCGGGGCCGATAGGAACCCGTTTTGCAGTGCGCGCATCAGGTTGCGGTCGGTCACACGATAAAGTTCCAGACCCAGCTTTTCGGTATTCACCGTTTGCACTGGCAGGGCGGCATCGCCACCCTTTGGCAGCACATAACCGCGCCCAGCAAACCGCACGCCAGGGCTGCGGTCACGCACATAAGAGGTGATATCCACAGATGACGGCAAAACCTGTCCATCCTTGGCAGGCAACCCCTCGCGGAAGGTCAAGGCATAGCGCTGGCCATGCTGCAAACCTTCGGCGCAGATTTGGGTGTAGCCATCGGATGTGATGGTGATCGCGGCATCTGGCGCAGAAACATAAGGCGTGAAATCGGTGATTTTTGGGTCTAACGTATCGGAAAACACCGCGCAGATGCGCGGGCGGGCAAGGTCAGATTGCACCAGCGTGTCGATAATGCGGAACCCGTATTGTGCACCGGCAATTTCCAGCATTTGTGCCGTATCATCACGCGGCTGCAAGTTTTGGGCAAGGCGCAGCGCCTTCACAGTATCGGTGCCACGATCTAGCCGCTCTAACGCTTGGCCCAATGTGACCAAAATTGTGTGTTGCAGCGCAGGCTCGCTTGCCCGCAGATACGCGTTCATCGCAGCGTATTGCGACCGCTCGATATAGGCGCGCTGTTGATCGCCCACGCTATCGGCCGCAGCCAGCACCAGGCGCGCATATTCGGCCCAATCGATTGCACTGTCTGTAACGTTCAGCGCCGATCCTTGATATTCGCTCGCCAGTGCCAACTCGCCGTTCGCTTCGCTATCGCGGGCGGCCATCGTCAATTCATCGCTGGTATTGCCATAGGCAATGTGCAGCGCCGCCAGCCCTGCCGCCTGTTCACTCGCATAGGGAAATTCCCAATCATAGATAAAGCTTAGCTCGGCGCGCCGCGCGCGCGCAGTGTCATTTACCCCCGCCTCGGCCAAAACAACGCGGCCTGAAACGGCACCGATAAACTCGGCGCTTTCATAGCCGCCCGCTTTGGGAAAGCAGGAATTGTTATTGGTGTTAAAGGTAAACGCCTCGCACGCCGTATTGGCAAGGCAGGCGCGCTGGCAGGCGTCAAGTGTGGTGTCAAAGATGCTGGCAATATCGCCGCCCGCATAATCGCTGTCTTGCTGCAAAACCATCCGTTTCGACGGAACCAAATCTTGCGCAATGGCTGCGTTGGGCAGGCCCAGCGCCAAAATAATTGCGAAAGTTTTCATCAATTTTTGCGGGTTCATGGCGTGGCCTTTCAATGCGACTCACAACGCAGGGCTGCGCGGTTTGGCCGCACTCTGGCAAGGCTTGGGCCATATGGCAATCAAAAGGATAGGGGAATTTCAGGCGGGTTAAGCCTCTGTTCACTTTGGTGCGGCTAGTGTGAGGCGAATCGCAGGAAAAGCCTGCAATTGGCCAGAATGGACGCAAGATGGATTTCGCCGAAAGGCTAGCACAGGAAAGGCGCGCGCGCCTTGCAGCCCAGCGCCTGCTAGATCAGAAAAGCCGCGAATTGTTCGCGGCCAATGAAAAGCTGTCGCTGCACGCGCGCTCGCTCTCAAACCAAATTGTGCAGCAGCGCCAAGTGGTAAATTCCGCCCTGTCCGAGGCGGAAACGCTCAAAGGGCAAGCTGGCCGTTTTGTCGAAGATTTAGACCGCGCTCATACCGCCGCCGTCATGGCTGAACGCCGTCTGTGGGATTCCATCAACACAATTGATGATGGCTTTGCCGTTTACGATGCCCAGCAGCGGTTGGTTGCGGCCAACCGTGTTTATCTGGATATGTTTGAACAGGGCAGCATTGCACCGGGTATCACCTATACGCAGGTGCTGGCCCTTGCTGCGACCCAAGGGCGGATCGATTTGGGCAGTGAGCACCCCGATGATTGGCAAGACTTCATGCTAAGCCGCTGGGAAAGCGATGGGATCGAACCCATTACCCTGCAATTTCACGATGGCCACTGGCTGCGCATGGTCGATCGGCGCGCACAAGGCGGCGATGTGGTGTCGTTGGCCGTGGATATCACCGATCAGATGCGTATCTGGGCCGCGATCGAGGCTATTCCCGATGGCTTTGTGCTGTATGACAGAGAGGAGCGACTTGTGACCTGCAATCAGCGTTACCGCGATATTTATGCCGATAGCGCCCCCTATATGGAGGTGGGCGTGAAGTTTGAAGATTTGCTGCGACACGGGTTGGCAGCAGGCGCGCATCCCAGCGCCCTTGGCCGCGAAGAAGAATGGATATCGCAGCGCCTGCATCATCACCGGAATCCCGGCGTGGTTGTGGAAGAACAGCTTGCCGATGGCCGCTGGATCCGCGAGCAAGATCACCCCACCCCCGATGGCGGCCGGGTGGGCCTGCGCATGGATGTCACCACTGAGAAAACTCAACAAGCCGCACTAGAAGCGGCCCGTATTGCCGCCGAAGCGGCCAATCGCGCGAAATCGGCGTTTTTGGCGAATATGAGCCATGAAATTCGCACACCCATGAACGGCGTTGTCGGTATGGCCGAACTGCTGTGCGATACCACCTTGAACGAAGATCAGCGCCTGTTTGCCGAAACCATCCGCTCATCTGGCGAGGCTTTGCTGGTGATTATAAACGATATTCTGGACTATAGCAAAATCGAGGCGGAACGGCTAACTCTGCATCCCGAACCTTTTGATCTGGAACGTACGATCCACGAAATTGCGATGCTGCTGCAACCGCGCGCGCGCGAAAAAGGCATTGATCTGCTGATCGATTTCGACATGTTCTTGCCGACCCGTTATGTCGGCGATCCTGGCCGTTTGCGGCAGGTTTTGACCAATTTAATGGGCAATGCCGTTAAATTCACCCTAAAGGGCCATGTTCTGGTGCGCGTTGTCGGGGTCGAGGCTGGGCTTGGCGCGCAGCAGCTTCATATTTCCGTTGAAGATACGGGCATTGGCATTGCGCCCGAAAATCTGGACGCGGTGTTTGGCGAGTTTAATCAGGTCGAAGATGCCGCTAATCGCAAGTTTGAAGGCACGGGTTTGGGCCTTGCCATCACGCAGCGGCTGATCGAACGGATGGACGGCGCGGTTTGGGTAGACAGCGAGCTTGGCAAAGGATCGTGCTTTGGCTTTCGCGTCACCCTGCCCGTGGCCGAAGTTTCCCCGCCCACGACCGCCCCCATTGCCATTAAACGCGTTTTGGCAGTGGACGATCAATTCATCAACCGCACGATTTTGGAACGGCAACTGGCCCCTTGCGGCATTGCTGTCACGCTGTGCCGTTCGGGGGCCGATGCCTTGGCCACTTTGGCCGCCAGTGCGTTTGATGTGATTTTGACTGATTACGAAATGCCCGAAATGAACGGCCTTGCCTTAACCCGGGCCATTCGCGCGCAAGGCATTGAAACGCCGATCATTCTGCTTACCTCAAACCCCGTAACCGCGCGCGAGGAGGAAGGTTACGATATGTTGGCCTCGGTGGTGCAAAAACCCATTCTGCGGGCCGATTTATATCGCCGACTGCAGGCGCTGGCGGGCGAAGCCGAGGTGACCGTCTTGCCGACCCCTGCCCAACCACCACAGGCGCAACGGCAAATGCGGGTGTTGGTGGCAGAAGATAACCGCACCAACCAATTGGTGTTCCAAAAAATGGTGCGCGAGGCGCAGATTGACCTGAAATTTGCCAGCAACGGCCGAGAAGCTGTCGCGCAATTTCAAAGTTTTGGCCCAGATTTGATCTTTATGGATATATCCATGCCCGAAATGGATGGCAAAGACGCCGCCCGCGCCATTCGCTTGGCTGAGGCGGGCGGACGCGCGCATGTTCCGATTGTGGCGCTGACCGCCCATGCAATGGATGGGGACGAAGTGGCAATTTTGGCGGCAGGGATTGATCGATACATGACCAAACCTCTGCGCAAAACGCTGATATTGGACACGATCGCTGCCCATGCGCCCAGTTTTGTGTACCCCATTATGGATCAGCAGGAATTGGCGGCAGAAAATGCGGCCTAATGGGCCGCCAAAGCGGCCTGATTTGCAGGCAGGTAGGGCCGCTTGAACACAATTCTTTCCGTGCTGGATTGGTCGGGGCAATGACGATAACCGCCTAAGTTAAAACCGCGCAGATCATTGGGGTCTGTCACATGATGGGTGCACAGAAACCGCGCCATCGCCCCGCGGGCCTGTTTGGCCCAAAAGCTAACAATCTTGGCTTGGCCGTCTTGCTCTTCCAAAAATACGGGGGTGATGACGGGCAGGTTCAACGCCTTTTGATCGACAGCGCCGAAATACTCGACCGAGGCGCAATTGACCACGGCGCGCGCGCCGACACTTTGCGCTTGGGCTAAAAGCGCCTTGGCAATTTTGTCGCCCCAAAAGGCATAAAGCATGGCCCCTTTGGGGTTGGCAAGGCGCGATCCCATTTCCAAACGATAAGGCGCAATGGCATCCATAGGCCGCAGCAGGCCATAAAGGCCCGACAAAATGCGCAAATGCCCATCGGCCCAATGGCGCGCGTCAGCCTCTAGGCTCGCATAGTCTAGGCCCGTATAGGTATCGCCATCAAACACATGCGCGGCGGCAAAGGTGTGCGCGCGCGCAAACCCTGCAAAGCGCGCGTGGTTCAATGCGCCCAAGGCGGGTGATATATCCATCATCTTGCACAGATCATCCACCGAAAGCGTGCGCGCAATTTTGGCCAAGGCACGGGCCCCAGACGCAAATATTGGATCAGACAGCCCCGCAGGGGCGGTTTCATTCAGACGTTTGGCTGGGGAAATCACAGTCAGCATTGCAACTCCAGTCGGTCAATAGGGCGTATCCAGCCATATAGGCTGTTCTTTTGGCGCCGCTAGGGGGGTATCTTCGGGACCGTCGCTGCTGAGCACATCCAAAAACGCAGCGCCGAACCGTTCAATCTTAGCCTCGGTCATGCCCGAAATTTGCACCATCTGGGCCAAGGTTGATGGGCGGCGCTGGGCAATATGGCGCAGCGTGCTGGGATCAACAGACAGATGTTTGCCTGTGCCATTGGCCCCGCGCATCAGTTGCACCTGCGCATCTTGCAGGCGGTCAAAAACCCCCGCCGCCGCCGTGCCCACCACCGCGCGGCGCGCAGGGTGCAGATCGGGCGCGGTTTGCCCCGTGATTACCGCCAGAAACACCGCGCCGAAACTTTCCAATTTCTTTGCACCAATGCCCGAAATTCGCATCATCGCGTCAAGGGTAAAGGGGGGCGCCTCGGCCATTTCAATCAGAGTTTTGTCGGTGAAAATAACATAAGATGGCACGCCCGCCGCCTCGGCCAATTCGCGGCGCTTGGCCTTTAGGGCGGCCAAAAGCGCGGCGTTTTCATCGGACACTTGCGCGCGCACCACGGGAGCGGGCGCGGCATGCAGGGCAGTGTCGCGGCGCAGGGTTATCTCGGCTTCGCCGCGCAAAATAGGCCGCGCGCTATCTGTCATGCGCAGCGCGCCAAAGCGATCAGGATCAGGGCGCACCAAATCGCGCCCCATCATTTGGCGAAAAACCCCCGCCCAAGCTGCGCGATTCAACTCGCGCCCCACACCAAAGGTGGGCAGTTTATCATGCCCTCGCTCGCGGGTTTTTGCCGTGGTCGTGCCCAGCAAAATATCGGTCAAATGCCCCGCGCCAAACCATTCGCCCGTGCGCAAAATGGCAGACAGCGCCTTGCGCACGGCATCCGTGGCGTTGAACACATCGGCTGGAACATCACAAATATCGCAATTGCCGCAGGGGGTTGCGGGCTCGCCAAAATACCCTAGCAGAATTTGGCGGCGGCATGAAATTGCCTCGGCCAATCCCAGCAGGCCGTTCAGGCGCAGATGATCTGCGGCCTTTCGATCGGCTGGGGCTACGCCTTCGTCAATTTGGGTGCGGCGCAGTTTAATATCTTCGGGGCCATACAGCGTTAGGGTTTCGGCGGGCGCACCATCGCGCCCCCCACGGCCGATTTCTTGGTAATAACTTTCAATCGATTTGGGCAAATCGGCGTGGGCGACCCAGCGGATATCGGGTTTATCAATGCCCATCCCAAAGGCAATGGTCGCCACCACGATCAGCCCGTCTTCTTGTTGAAAGCGCATTTCAACAACGCGGCGGGCCTCGGCCTCCATCCCGCCGTGATAATAGCATGTCGAATGGCCAGCATCGGCGAGTGCGCGGGCCAGAGTTTCGGTTTTGGCACGGCTGGCGCAATAGACAATGCCCGATTGGGTACGGCGCGCGGCGGCAAAGCGCAAAATCTGATCGCGCGGGTTGTCTTTGGCGGCAAAGGCAAGGTGGATATTGGGGCGATCAAAGCCGTGCAGGAAGACCTGCGGGGCATCACTGCCGAACAGTCGCGCGATAATCTCGCCGCGCGTTTCCTCATCCGCCGTGGCGGTAAAGGCGGCCAGCGGCACGCCCAGCGCCCGGCGCAAATCGCCAATGCGCAAATAGTCTGGGCGAAAATCATGCCCCCATTGCGATACGCAATGCGCCTCGTCCACGGCTATAAGGGTGCAATTCGCGCGGCGCAGCAGGGCCAGTGTGCCAGATGCGGCCAGCCGTTCGGGCGCGATATACAAAAGCTTCAGGCGGCCTTCGTCGATTGCTGCAAACACCTCTTCGGTCTGCTCATCGGTATTGCCCGATGTCAGCGCGCCCGCATCCACCCCCGCCGCCCGCAGCGCGCGCACCTGATCGCGCATCAGCGCAATCAGCGGGGAAATCACCACTGTCACCCCATCACGGCACATGGCAGGCAATTGAAAACACAGACTTTTCCCGCCGCCCGTGGGCATAATGGCAAGGGTGTTTTGCCCCGCCATTACGGCGCGCACAATATCCTCTTGCCCAGGGCGAAAGGCAGAAAACCCGAAGACCGAGTGCAAAAGTTGGGCGGCTTCGGGCATGGTCTGGTTTAGAAGAACAAGTTGGCGTTGTTTACCAGAATAATTCGCAGGCCAAACACCGCCAGCAGAACAATCAGCGGTGCCAGATCAATGCCCGAGATATTGGGCAAAAACGCGCGCACACGGGCATAAATCGGTTCCAGCAGCCCATCCAGCCCGCGCCAGATTTGGCCAACAAAGGCTTGGCGCACGTTCAGCACCTGAAACTGGATCAGCCAGCTCATGATGATATGTGCCAAAATGATCCAGCGGGCGATGTCGATAATCATCAGGGCAATATGAAACAACGATTGCATCAATCTCTCCTACAAGCGGTTGTGGATTAGGTAACGCCAACCACCACAATAAGCAATGGTTTGCAGTGCATTTCCTGCCGCAAGGTCACGCTTGACCATGCCGCAGGATTGGCCATTTTGGGTGGATATGATGTGCGAGGCCCCGATGTACCCCTATCTGCGGATGTTTAAAGAAATGTGGAAATATCAAAGTGCGCCAAAATTGGGCGTGCTTGACCCCCACATCAGTTACCACCGCATCTGGCCGCAAGATTTGGACCCGTGGCGCGAGTTGAACAACGGGCGCACCCTGACGCTATTTGATTTGGGCCGCATCCCAATGGCGCGGCGCATGGGTTTGGACAAGGTATTGGCGCAAAACGGGTGGGGGCTGACAGTGGCGGGCAATTCAACCCGCTACCGCCGCCGCGTGACGCTGTTTCAACGCTTGCGCTTGGCGTCCCGCGTGATTGGCTGGGATGACCGGTTTATTTATATCGAGCAAAGCTTTTGGCGGGAAGATGAATGTACCGCGCAGATGCTGCTGCGCAGTGCGATCATTTCCAAAGGCGGGATGGTTCCGCCTGCCGAAATGGTGGCAGCATTGGGCGCCGAGATACCCAGCCCCCCCTTGCCAGACTGGGCCCGCGCGTGGATTGCAGCAGATGCGCTGCGACCTTGGCCGCCCGAAGGGGGGAACTTGCGCTAAACAGCTTGCCAGCCCGCCTTCTTTCGGGCTGTATCAGGCAAAACGGGGGTTTAGAAATGAGTGAAATTTCACCAAGCAAACGCATTTGGGGTTGGTATTTCTTCGATTGGGCCAGCCAGCCCTATAACACCTTGCTGCTGACCTTTATCTTTGGCCCCTATTTTGCCGAAATCGCGCGCGGCTATTATATGGGCGCGGGGCTGGAGGAAGAGGCGGCAAAGGCTGCTGCGCAGTCGTTTTGGGGCTATGGGCTGACGGCCAGTTCGATCACCATCGCCATTCTTGCCCCAATTTTGGGCGCTGTGGCCGACGGGTCTGGCCGCCGTATGGTTTGGATTTGGATATTTTCGGCGTTCTACGTCACGGGCGCATGCGCCCTGTGGTGGGTCATGCCGGGCGGCGAATTGGACACCTTGTATTGGGCCGTCGGCTTTTTCGCCATTGGCTTTATTGGCATGGAATTCACCACCATATTCACCAATGCGCTGATGCCCACGCTGACCGATCACGACGATATCGGCAAAATATCGGGGTCAGGCTTTGCCTTTGGTTATTTGGGCGGGCTGGTGGCGCTGATCTTGATGCTGGCGCTGTTTGCCGAAAACGCCGCCACCGGCAAAACCCTGATAGGGATTGATCCCATTTTCGGGCTTGATACCGAAGCGCGCGAAGGCACCCGCATGGTCGGCCCGCTGGCCGCGCTGTGGTATGCGGTGTTTATGATCCCGTTTTTCCTGTGGGTGCGCGAGCCGCGCATTACGGGCATGGGGGCGGGCGTGGGGCGGATTCATGTCGGTGCGGCTTTGGCCAGTTTGCGCGAATTTATCGCAGGGCTGCGGTTTCGCAAAAGCCTGTCGGCTTATCTGGCTTCGGCCTTGCTTTACCGCGATGCGCTGAACGGGCTTTATGCCTTTGGCGGGGTTTATGCCAGCAATGTGCTGGGTTGGTCGATCACGCAAATTGGGGTGTTTGGGATTTTGGGGGCACTGACGGCGGTGATTGCCAGTTGGATCGGCGGGCGGCTGGACAAACGCTTTGGCCCCAAGCCCGTGCTAACGGGCGCGATTGTGGTGCTGATTGCAGTATGCATCGTCATTGTCGGCCTATCCCGCGATAACCTCTATGGTATCCCTCTGGACGAGGCGGGCAGCACCGCCGATATCATCTTCTATATCTGCGGCGCATTGATTGGCGGGGCAGGTGGGCCGCTTCAGGCCGCCAGCCGCACAATGCTGGTGCGCCACACCACGCCAGAGCGTGCGACCGAAGCCTTTGGCATGTTCGCCCTGTCGGGCAAAGTGGCGTCTTTTATCTCGCCCCTGCTGATTGCGATTGTCACGCAAATAAGCGGGTCGGCGCGGATCGGCATCTCGCCCGTTGTGCTGTTGTTCATTCTGGGGTTGGTGCTGCTTATTTGGGTGCGCCCAAAGGGGGAAATGGCATGATGCTTGCAAGGATAGTTGCGGGTCTGCTGCTGATCGCCCCCGCGCCCAGCTTGGCCGAACCGCTTGCGCGCGAGTTGTTCGGCGCGGCGAAAACCCCCAGCCAACAAGACGCAATGCCAATTGGCACCTATGCGCGCGGTTGCGCGGCAGGGCTGGTGGAACTGCCCGAAAGCGGCCCGACTTGGCAGGCAATGCGACTGTCGCGTGGGCGCAATTTTGGTCAGCCAGTGATGATTGATTATCTGAAAGATTTGTCGGCAGCCGCCACGCAGGTGGGTTGGGCAGGTCTTTATGTTGGCGACATTGGCCAGCCGCGTGGCGGGCCAATGACGTCGGGCCACGCCAGCCACCAAATTGGGCTAGATGCCGATATCTGGATGCTGCCCCCGCGCAGCCTGAACCTGACGCGCCAGCAGCGCGAGGATATCTCCTCGGTTCCCGTGCGGTCGGCAGATCAGCGGTCGGTGACTGAGAATTTTAGCCGCAGCCACCATGCCTTGCTGCGCGCGGCGGCATCGGACAAACGGGTTGACCGTATTTTTGTGGCCGCCGCCGTAAAGATTGAAATGTGCAAAACCGCGCGTGATGCCGATACCGCATGGCTGCAAAAAATTCGCCCGGTGGCGGGCCATGATACGCATTTTCATGTGCGCCTGAAATGCCCTGCGGGGGCCAAACTGTGCGACAAGCAAAAACCAACTGTTGCCACCCTGTCAAAGGGCGGTAATGGCTGTGATGATACACTGATGTGGTGGGTGACTGATTATTTGAACCCCCCACAGCCCACGAAAAAACCCAAACCCCCCAAAAAGCAGGAAGCGCCTGAAAAATCGGCAAAAACCTATATTTTATCAGATTTACCCACTCAATGTCGCGACGTTCTTTCAGCGCCTTAGTGGCAGCTTTTGCAGCGCTTGGCCTGCAAGGCAGCGCTGCGCCGAAACCCCCAACGGGGTTTGTGGCGGCATATGAACTCACCTCAGATGACCCACTGTTTGGCGGGCTGTCAGCGATTGACATGTCAGATGATGGTGGGCGGCTTACCCTGCTGTCAGATCAGGGGTCTTATACCACGGGCGCTGTTGCGCGAAATGCGGCTGGGCATATCTTGGTGGTAACGCTTGCGCCCTTTGCGCGGCTAAAGGCACTGAGCAATGCGCCACTTAGTGCGGGCCGCAACGATAGCGAAGGCTTGGCGATTGGGGCCAATGGCGTAAGCTATATTTCGTTTGAAGGTGTCGCGCGCCTGCTGCGCTATAAGCGGCTGGATGGGCCTGCCGAAAATTTGGAAGGGCACCCCGATTTTCCAGGTTTGCAAATAAACTCTGCGCTAGAGGCGCTGGCGATAGATAGCGATGGCGCGCTGTACACGTTGCCTGAACGCTCGGGTGCTGCTGATCGGCCTTTTCCAATATTCCGCCTGCGGGCAGGGCTGTGGGATAAAACCTTGTCACTGCCACGCGTGGGTGGGTTTATGCCTGTTTCTGCCGATTTTGGGCCAGATGGGCGGATGTATATACTGCTGCGCCAGTTTCACGGGCTAAGGGGGTTTTCATCCAAACTGATCCGCACAACAGCCAGAGAAGATGCGCTGGGGCCGATTGAGGTAATGTTTGAAAGCGCGATTGGCCTGCATGACAATTTGGAAGGTCTATCAATTTGGCGCGATGGCACAGGTCTCTTGCGCGCCAGCATGGTGGCCGACAATAATTTTCTGCCGTTTTTGTCATCGGGCATTGTGGAATATACCTTGCCCGATTGACCGCGCCCAAGGCTTGACCTAATGGCCAAGGTCTTAGCCTCGCTTATAGGGCACAAGTCTCCGCAACCTTGAAAAAACGGAAAAGATTATGAAACATATCACTCTTGGCGCCATCGTCATGGCTGCCATCGTTTTGGCATCTAACATTCTGGTGCAATTTCCCATCGGCCAATGGCTGACATGGGGGGCGTTCAGCTATCCGCTGGCGTTTTTGGTGACCGATTTGGTCAATCGGTTTTACGGCCCACAGGCGGCGCGGCGCGTGGTGCTGGTCGGATTGGCTGCGGGGCTGATTGCCAGCGCGATTGGCACGCAAGTAATGGGCGAATTTGGCCCGCTGGTCACCATCCGCGTGGCCATAGCCAGCGCCACGGCGTTTTTCCTTGGTCAATTTTTGGACATCGCCGTGTTCAACCGCCTGCGTAGTGCCGCATGGTGGCGCGCGCCGCTGATTTCGACGTTCTTCGGCAGCGGCTTGGATACGGCAGTTTTCTTTACTTTGGCCTTTTCGGCTGCCTTTATCTGGGTGTCGCCCGCCACTGATGTGGCTTGGGCGCTGGACGCAGTGCCTCTTTTGGGTTTAGGGCCTGCCGTGCCGCTATGGGTGTCGCTGGCTGTCGCTGATTTTGCGGTCAAAATCTTGGTCGATCTGGGTGCGCTTTTGCCATTTCGACTGGCGATTGCAAAATATGTGACAAATGTTGCGTAAAAACTTTTGACAAACACAAAATCTGTGTCACCTTACCTCTATCGGCAACATTTTGAAAGGAGGTGATCCAGTGTCTAGAGTGATATTGGAGAGTGGTGTTGGGACAGTCGTGGGGAGAGTTTTCTAAGGGCAACCTCTTAGATAAACGAACCGCAGATTGGGCAGGAACCTAACCTCCCCATCTCCTAAGATCTCGGAAAGGGTCGCCTAGCGGTGGCCCTTTCTCTTTTTCTGCGCGCGCCCTATGTTGGGCATATGCTGCGCATCAATGATACCATTTCCATTGCCGACTGGGAGCTGAGCGAAAGCTTTATGCGCGCCTCGGGGCCGGGTGGGCAGAATGTGAATAAGGTATCCACTGCCGTTGAGCTGCGGTTCGAGGCAGAACGCTGTCCCGCGCTGGCGGCATCAGTCAAGGCGCGGCTTAAAAAACTGGCAGGGCGGCGTTGGACGCTTGAGGGCGCGATTGTGATCCAAGTGGATGAGACCCGCAGCCAAGCCCGCAACCGCGAGATTGCCCGCGAAAGGCTGGTAGATATTGTCCAAAAGGCGCTCATCGCGCCCAAACGCCGCGTCGCCACCAAACCGACCTATGGCAGTCAGTTGCGCAGATTGCAGGAAAAGAAAACGCGCGGTGTTATCAAGGCCAATAGGGCCGCGGGCAGCACGGACGAGCCTTAGGGCCCCTAAAGTGCGGCGTCAAAAAGCGCTTAACTGTCCGAGATAGAGGCGCCGAATTCTGCCAGCCAAAGCGCAAATGTGCTGGATTGCGCGTTGGATAGATTAGTTTTGGACGATCTCAGTTTCTCAACAACCCGAAACTCGCCCTCCATAATTTTCTTCAAAATCGCATCGTCTAAACGCGCTGTTTTGTACGTTTTCCAGTGCGGCAAATGGGTTCGCAAAGGGGCGCGACGTACGTCTGGGCCTTCAAGATAGATCCAAGATTTGCGCGCAAGGCCATCAAAAACGGTTTCAAAACCCATCAATTGCGACGTTCTGGCGACCGAGTCATTGCAAACGATGATCTGATATCTCACCGCAGCGTCTTGCAAAAAGCGGCTGATATGGATCAGCAAATCGGTCGATAGCATCTCATATCCAAAAAACAAAACATGATCGCCTGGCTGATCTGCATAGGCAGCGATGTCTTGGATCAAACGTTCCAGCCTGTCGTTCGGCATCGGTAGGGTTTCAGTTTCTTGATGCGCGGTCACGCCAATAAGTTTGCGAAACGGGCTGCTAAGTTTTTTGCGATACACTCCGATTTCGGTGACAGTGATTGGGCTTGTCTGACCTTTTTCTTTTGGCAACGACCATACAACACCCGCAGCCAAAAGCGCGATCGCAGGGTCGTCACTTGCGGAGAAGATAAAGGTCAACTTGCCTTTGCTGCCGCGCGATGATGTCGGTGGGTCAGAAACAGAAACAGACACAGAAACAGGAACAGGAACAGGAACACGAACAGTTACAGGGATCGGATGTGCGATTTCAGCCGTTATCGGGCTGCTAATGGCGGCGGCAATATCCTTGAGTATTGGCGCAGATACTTGCACGGTTGTTTCAGTCCCCTGCGCCGCATCGCCATCTTTCAAATTCATGCCCGCTGTCGGTCGACCTATCAAAACCGTAGACAAGGCCGTTCTTATCTCGCCAAACCACCCGTATGGTTTTTTCATTACCGCCGCAGTATCGACCGATACAATATAGCGGAAATCCTGTGTCGGGCTGCGCAGAACAAAGCGCCTGATCCGAATGAAAAACGGGGAAAAAGCCTCGACCAATTCTTCAAGATCGGATCTTTCGCTTTCCAATCGACAGGCGCGGTGTTTCAGAATGTCAAAGAAATGTACCGCAACCCGCCCGAAATCCTCGGTCACACTGGAACCAGACAGGATGATGCCCGGATCGGAATAGGAAACGCGCGTGACAAGATCATCCAAAACCACATCACAAACTTCAGATGTTGGGACATAGGACAGAAGTTTGTGGATCAGCACCGCTGCGTTCATCGGCCCCCAACGGTAGTCAACGATCACGTCAAATCTGTCGTTGCGGCCTTTTTCAAGCAGTGAAATTCCATTCTGGCCGACCAGAATAATCCATCTGGCAAGCGTCATATCTTCGACGTCGATTTTGGCCATGCTATGCACGCCCCCTTGTGGCGCGAAGCAAGTTCAGGGCGCATGGAAAAAAGCACAGAACATTGATCGCAGAATTAAATTCTACATTGGGGCCAGACGAAAGGACGTTAATTTCCTGCATTTATATAAACCATATCGTGCGGATGGATACATCCGCTTTTTGCAGAAATTATCAGTTGCACATTATTCCCTGACTAAAACGGACACATTTTTAGCTTTTGATACGCGCCACATTGGATCAATGTGGCGCGGACTTTGCGTTTATTAGATCGCATCCACGCGTCTAAATTCAACTTTCAACTCGTCATACCAAGATTTCAGATCGTCGATCCCTGAAAACACGCTCCACATATCCACGCCAAGGGCTTCGGCGGTTTTTGCTTCGCCCAATTCCAATGCGTTTTTGACCGACACATAGCGCTGTTCCATCGGCACCCAAAGTTCCGAGTTGCAACGTGGCATGCGGATAAAGTCCACCTCTGCCTTGACTGGGGTTCTAATCACGCTTTTGCGGATGTCCAAGCCATCAAACGTGCCTGCAGATTCGTTCAACACAACGAATATTTTGCGAACTGGAAGGCTTTCGTGGTTGCCAAAGCGTGAAATAAGATCTGACATATCGTCAATCGCGCGGCGTTCAGCCTTGCAAACTAGGAAAACGTCGATTTGCGGTGCGGCCCGCGACGACAGCATTTGGCCCGCACGGCGAATTGTGCCCCAGTTCAGGATTTGGTCGACAACGTTTGCCCCCAGATCAACGATGACATTGCCCTTCAACAGGATGTCGCCCATTGGATCCCAATAGCGCACGTTGGCGCTAAGGTCGCTGGACTCTTTGGCCAAAGACACGGATGGCCCAGTGCCCAGTTCGGTGACCTTGCCATCGAACATCCGACCCAGTTTTGATTTACCCGATTCGTCAATAAAATCTGCTGAAGCAAGCGAAAGCTCGTATCCAGCGTCAATGCCCGCCAAAAACAATGCCTGTGTGACAGTCGTTTTGCCTTGGCCGCCTGCGTGTGCACAACAAATGCGCGTAACCATTTTGCGATCTCCTTGCTTAAAATATGGTTAATGACATATTCGGAGTCCAATTCTAAGTGAAGTCTAGCAGACACTTCCTTTAGTATAGGAAATAGGAAAAGAAGTATCTTAATGCGATTTTATGTTATAATTGCGATAGGCCGAGACCTATTTAGATTCGCGACATTTATTATAAAGGATATACGTATAAATCCTTATGGGGCAAAAATTAGTAGTCTTTTGCGCAAATTTATAGCCTTTTGGCATCTTTCAAGGTTAACATCTAACCAACACTTCGGCTGTCAGACAACCACGTCGATCATCGCTTGATCGCCCACGCCGAACACCCGCTTGTAACGTTCAATCTGATCCTTCGGCCCCATCGCCTTGTTCGGGTTGTCTGACAGTTTGACCGTGGGGCGGCCGTTGGCGGCGATGGCTTTGCAGACCAAACTAAAAGGCGCAAGCCCGTCGCCTTCGGCAAGGCCCCGAAAATCGTTGGTCAGCATGGTGCCCCAGCCAAAGGACACTTTCACGCGACCATAGAATTGTTTGTGCAATTCGATGATTTTGTCCACATCCAGCCCGTCCGAGAAAATTACAAGTTTCTGTGTGGGATCCTCGCCGCGCTCGCGCCACCATTTGATCGCGGTTTCCGCGCCTGTCGCAGGATCGCCGCTGTCAATCCGTATCCCCGTCCAACTGGCCAGCCAATCTGGGGCACGTTGAAGAAATCCCGCAGTGCCATAGGTATCAGGCAGCATGATGCGCAGGTTGCCGTCATGTTCTTCGTGCCAATCGGCCAGCACCTTATAGGGGGCCTGCGCCAGTTCGGCATCGGTATCGGCCAACGCGGAATAAACCATCGGCAATTCATGCGCATTCGTGCCAATCGCCTCGATATCGTGCTGCATAGCGATGCGGCAGTTGGAGGTGCCTGTAAACTTGGAACCCAAACCTTCCTGCATTGCCTGCACGCACCAATCTTGCCACAGGTAAGAATGCCGCCGCCGCGTGCCGAAATCGGCAATGCGCAGCCCTTCGATGCCGCGCAGCCGTTCGATTTTTTCCCAAAGCCGCGTCATGCCGCGCGCATACAGCACCTGCAATTCAAACTTGCCCTGCTTGGCCGTCACCGCGCGGGATCGCAGTTCCATCAGCACCGATAGGGCGGGAATTTCCCACAGCATCACCTCGGGCCAATTGCCCTGAAAGGTCAGCTCGTACTGGCCATCGCGCTTTTCTAGGTGATAGTCAGGCAGGCGCATACCCTCAAACCATTCCATAAAATCGGGGCGGAACATCTGCCGCTTGCCGTAAAAGGTATTGCCGCGCAGCCATGTGCTTTCGCCCCGCCGCAAGGACAGGCTGCGCACATGATCCAGTTGTTCGCGCAGCTCGCCTTCGTCGATCAAATCGGCAAGGCGCAGGGCGGTCGAGCGGTTTATCAGACTGAACGTCACCGTCGTGCCTGGCCGATTGCGGAAAATCGATTGGCACATCAGCAGCTTGTAAAAATCTGTATCGATCAAGGACCGCACAATGGGGTCAATTTTCCAATTGTGGTTATGCACCCGCGTGGCGATATCGACCATCTGCGCCTCCCTTTTAGGCATGGTTAGACCAAAGCGCGCTGCCATGTGCAAGCTCTTGCGCAAGCTGTGATCGCCCCGCAGATCGCGGCGCAGATCAACCCCCTTCCCCCATGGGCCAATCCCCGCTATATCGCGCGCATGACAAATCTTGATCTTATCCGTAATTTTTCGATCGTGGCGCATATTGACCACGGTAAATCCACCTTGGCTGACCGTTTGATCCAATCGACGGGCACAGTGGCCGACCGCGACATGAAGGCCCAGTTGCTGGACAGCATGGATATCGAGCGCGAGCGCGGTATCACCATCAAAGCCAACACAGTGCGCATTGAATATCCCGCGAAGGATGGCAAAACCTATATCCTGAACCTGATCGACACCCCCGGCCATGTGGACTTTGCCTACGAGGTGTCGCGTTCCATGCGGGCTGTCGAAGGTTCGCTTTTGGTTGTCGATGCCAGCCAAGGGGTCGAGGCGCAGACGCTTGCCAACGTTTACCAAGCTCTAGACGCAGGCCACGAAATTGTGCCCGTTCTGAATAAAATCGATCTGCCCGCCGCCGAACCCGAACGCGTGGCCCAGCAGATCGAAGATGTGATCGGGCTGGATGCATCAGACGCTGTTCATATCTCTGCCAAATCGGGGCTGGGGATTCCCGATGTTCTAGAGGCCATCGTCACCCGTCTGCCCGCCCCCAAAGGCGACCGCGATGCGCCCTTAAAGGCGATGCTGGTGGACAGTTGGTACGACCCCTATCTTGGCGTTGTCGTGATGATCCGCGTCATGGACGGCTTGGTCAAAAAAGGCGACCGCGTCCGCATGATGCAAACCAACGCGGTTTACGGCATTGATAAACTGGCCGTGCTAAAACCTCAAATGGTCGATATCGCCGAACTTGGGCCAGGCGAGATTGGCATTTTCACCGCCAGCATTAAACAGGTGCGCGACACCCGCGTCGGCGATACCATCACGCATGAGAAGAAGGGCTGCGACGCCCCGCTGCCTGGTTTCAAACCCGCCCAGCCCGTGGTGTTCTGCGGCCTGTTCCCTGTGGACGCCAACGAATTTGAAAACCTGCGCGATGCAATTGAAAAGCTGTCCCTCAACGATGCCAGCTTTAGCACCGAAATGGAAACCAGCGCCGCCCTTGGCTTTGGCTTTCGCTGCGGCTTCCTTGGCCTGTTGCATCTGGAAGTCATCCGCGACCGCTTAGAACGCGAATATGACATCGACCTAATCACCACCGCGCCATCCGTGGTCTTCAAACTGCATATGAAAGACGGCGAGGTGCGCGATCTGCACAACCCCGCCGATATGCCCGACCTGACCTATATCGACCATATCGAAGAGCCGCGCATCAAAGCCACCATCATGGTGCCCGACGAATATTTGGGCGATGTGCTGAAACTGTGCCAAGACCGCCGCGGCATCCAGCAAGACCTGTCCTACGCAGGCAACCGCGCGATGGTGGTTTATGATCTGCCCTTGGCCGAGGTGGTGTTCGATTTCTACGACCGCCTGAAATCCGTCACCCAAGGCTATGCCAGCTTTGACTATGCCATCAGCGAATACCGCGAGGATTTTCTGGTGAAAATGTCTATTCTGGTCAACGAAGAACCCGTCGACGCCCTATCGATGATGGTGCATAGGGACAGGGCCGAAGCACGGGGCCGCGCGATGGTGGAAAAGCTGAAAGACCTGATCCCCCGCCATATGTTCAAAATCCCAATCCAAGCGGCCATCGGCGCGCGGGTGATCGCGCGTGAGACTCTGTCGGCCATGCGCAAAGACGTGACCGCCAAGTGCTACGGCGGCGATGCCACGCGCAAGAAGAAACTGCTGGAGAAGCAGAAGGCAGGCAAGAAACGGATGCGCCAGTTTGGGAAGGTGGAGATTCCGCAGGAGGCGTTTATTTCTGCGTTGAAGATGGACGGGTGAGATTGGAAGAGCATTTCGCTGATTTTCATGAAACTGAAGACGGCATGCCTTTTATGTGGATGCTAGGT
The DNA here is from genome assembly GCA_945862435.1 of Pseudorhodobacter antarcticus. Lineage (GTDB taxonomy): Bacteria > Pseudomonadota > Alphaproteobacteria > Rhodobacterales > Rhodobacteraceae > Cypionkella > Cypionkella antarctica_C. The sequence goes on along the minus strand of CAMAXX010000003.1, from coordinate 1,560 downwards.
AGAATCGTGCTCGACTTCAATTATGCCGAACATCAAATGAAAGCGCTTCTCTGGCGGTATATCGGAACAAACCTCGAACTTGGTCATTCAGTTACCGCCCAACTTGGCTCAAGTTCCGTTGCCGCAGTTTTGCTGGAGTCGGTTGCGAAAGCCGAAGAAGCAAAAGAAGTATTGGCGATAACAGAGTTTGCAGCCCGTGCTTTTGATGTTTGTCGCGAGAACAGAAACATTGTTGCGCATTCACTTAGAGTGGATGCGACGGAAGAAGCAGCGACCTTGTGGACAAGAGCATCCCGCAAAGTTGGTTCACAGCAGTCGGTATCGCTGATTTCCCTTTCAGACTTAGACAATGTCTCTCACGATATTGCAAAAACGGCATCGTTGCTTTTTGCTCTCGGCCTTCGTCGCCATGTTTTTAATCGGGACGGGGAAGACATCGCTGATTTGCCTGCTAAGTTCAAAATGCCAGTTCGACTTAAGTCACGGCATATAAATCTGAAGGAAGAATTTTTGGCGATAACACAAAAGGTCTAATTTCCTAGAAATCTTTTAGCAAGCGCAGCAAGCGCTGTAGGGTGCGTGCTTGCACGCACCATCTCGCCGCAATGCATTGCCCTTAATGGTGCGTGAAATCACGCACCCTACTCGCTACCGAAAACCCCCAACATTCTGTCCCACCCTAGCGAGTTGTAGCCAGCTGTAGGGTGTGTGCTTGCACGCACCGTTTCCCCCGCGATGGCCTGCTTCAAATGGTGCGTGAAATCACGCACCCTACTCCAAACCCCCCACCCACAATCCCACCCCAGTGCCGCGCACTCCCTCGGGCGGGCGCTCCTCCAGAAGTTCTGCACACTTTATGGTTCCGTTCCCCCGCCGCCAGTTCTAGGCATTGGCGGCAAAGTGCGCCCTCCCGGGGGGAGGGAGGGCGCGGCGCGGCGGCGCTTTGCGCCTTGATCCCGTGCCAAGGGGGATTGTCTGCGCGGGCAGTCCGCCGCCCTACATGTGTAGTGACGGATGCCATACGGATGGCATACGCAGAACATACGCGAAGCATACGGCTGTCCCAAGGCTGCCAGCCATTGATTCTCCATCCGAATCAGCGCTGATTTCCTCCTTTAGATGGTTAACGCCCCCCGACACACAACCAGCGCCAGCGCCGCGCTATAGTTAACCGCTGCGGTTTTGTGCGGGTGCCGCGAAAACCATCAACAAAATAAGGAATGTTCAAAAATCTGTCACATTTCATCATTTTCCCTCTTGCGGGTTTTTTGTTGTGGGCCTAGATACCGCTTCACTGAAGACGAGACGACGCAGCGATGCGGGATCGGATCGGAGAGAGCGGCGGAAACGCAGCGCAGAAGGATTGGATGCACAGTGGCAGGGACGCCCAAGGTTTGGGTGTTTGCTGTTGTTTTGTTGTCCTAGGTTAGACGAAAAGACTGAAGACTGGCCTACCGCTCTTTGAAATGTTTGGAAATTGAAGGGATATGCGGGCGGACTGACGCGAACGGCGTCAAATCGCAGCATATCTGACTTGGTAGAGAAGTTGGGCCTTGGCCT
>CAMAXX010000002.1 GCA_945862435.1 Pseudorhodobacter antarcticus | reverse complement strand
TTTTGGTTCGGCCATGGCTAAAGCTTTGCTTCACCTGTCCAGAACGCGGAGCGCCACCCAAGCCTAGGGGTTTTTTGCCGTCAGAATCGGTCATGCGTCTTTCGTATCCTTTTCGGCGGGAATTCCGCCATTTTGCAATGTGGCCGCATTACGCAAACCATAGAGCCTTGCTGCGTCCTCTACTACACGAGACGTGAGTCCGCCAGCGGCAAGCGCGGCGTGTATCGCACGTTCGCGGCCAAATGCCAAACCCAATTCCTGCGCAGTTAGAAAACCAATAAAGCGCCCTTCGCCGTCGGGCGCGCGAAGTTTCGTCTTGCCCCGTTCAGACCCGTCTGCCGCCTGTATCAGCAGCACGGCGCGGCCCGAAGCCAGCCATTCCTTGACCTTTTCATATCCCATCACCGCGCCAGATGCTTTTCGCGCCAGCGAGATCAGTTCGATCACGCGGCGCAACAGCAACGCTTCGACCAAATCGGACAAAGCGTCTGGTGATTTCACGGGCTGGCGCGCGGCGCGGGAAAACAGCCCCTTTGCCGCAGCCTTATCAATCATCGCGCGGTCGGCTGATACGTAAAACCCCCGACCGGGCAGGCGCGCAAGAATATCTGGCACAACCATGCCTTCTGGCCCCAGACAAAAGCGAATCAATCCCGCTTTTGGCTGAACTTCGCCCGACACAATGCATTTGCGTTCGGGGTCGTCTTGATCGTTTTGGCGGCCACCGCGTGTCACGGTTTGCTCATCCGAGGTCTGAAATCAGACCTCGGCCTCCTGTTCTTCTTGCGATGTTTCCATCTCGGTTGGGTCAACCCAGCCCAGCATGACGCGGGCGGTCATGATAAGGGTTTGCGCCTCTTCCAATGACATATCGAACTTTTCCAAAACGCCCTCATCCTTGACTCGCTGGCCTTTCACGGTTGTCCAGCCGCCAGCAAGTTCCCAATCGGCCACAGTGGCGAAATCTTCGAGCGTTTTGATGCCGTCCTTGCCCAAAGCTTCTAACATAAGCGGGGTCAGGCCCTCAAACTCGACAAGGCTGTCTTCAACGCCCAGTGCGCGGGCGGCTTCCATAGCTTTTTTGCTGGCCGCCTCTAGATAATCGCGCGCGCGGGCCTGCAATTCGCCTGCGGTGCCTTCGTCGAACCCGTCGATGGACAAAAGCTCGTCCACTTCGACATAAGCCACTTCTTCCAAATTGGTAAAGCCTTCGGCGACAAGCAGTTGCGCCATCATTTCGTCCACATCCAGCGTATCCATGAACAGTTGAGTGCGTTCGGCAAATTCGGCTTGGCGGCGGGCCGATTCGTCCGATTCCGTAACGATATCGATATCAAGGCCCGTCAACTGGCTGGCAAGGCGCACGTTTTGACCGCGCCGGCCAATAGCCAAGGACAACTGCTCGTCTGGCACGACCACTTCAATCTTGCCTGCCTCTTCGTCGATAACCACTTTGGACACTTCGGCAGGCTGCAATGCGTTCACAAGGAAGGTCGCCTGATCGCTGTTCCAGGGAATGATGTCGATTTTCTCACCCTGCAATTCGCCTACAACGGCCTGCACGCGCGAACCGCGCATACCCACGCAGGCACCCACGGGATCGATGGAATTGTCATGGCTAATGACGGCGATTTTGGCGCGCGAACCTGGGTCGCGGGCAACGGCCTTGATCTCGATGATGCCATCGTAAATCTCGGGCACTTCCATCTTGAACAGTTCGGCCATGAACTGGGGGTCGGTGCGCGACAGGAACACTTGCGGGCCGCGCGCCTCGCGGCGCACGTCTTTGATATAGCAGCGGATGCGGTCATTGGGACGGTAGGATTCGCGGCCAATTTTTTCGTTACGGCGCAAAATCGCCTCGCCGCGCCCGATATCGACAATGATATTGCCGTATTCTTCGCGCTTGACTTGGCCGTTGATGATGGTGCCCTTGCGGTCTTTGAATTCTTCGTATTGGCGGTCACGCTCGGCCTCGCGCACCTTTTGCAAGATAACTTGCTTGGCGCTTTGTGCGGCAATGCGGCCCAGTTCCACGGGCGGCACTTCATCAGAGATTTCATCGCCGATGGTAGGCTCTTTCAGATAATCCTTGGCCTGCTTGACCGTTAGCTGCGCGTGGTGGTTTTCCACTGCGTCATCTTCGACCACTGTGCGCACGCGGGTAAAGGTTGCGCGGCCTGTTTTGCGGTCAATCGCCACGCGAATGTCCATATCCGCGCCGTAGCGCGACTTTGCTGCGCGCGCGAGGCTGTCTTCCATAGCCGCGATCACCAGATCGGGGTCGATCATCTTTTCGCGTGCCACCGCTTCGGCGGTTTGCAACAGTTCCAGCTGGTTTGCCGAGGTAATCGCCATAGGTCTTCTCCCGCTTAGTTTTTTGCAACTGGCGCGATGTCGTCATCATCGCCCGCATCGGTTTCAATTTCGTCAAATTGGGTTTCGTCGATCTCGTTATCGCTGGTCTGGCCGCTGCCCTTTTTCTGACGCAGCATTTCTGCGATCAGATCATCGGTCAAAATCAGCTTGGCATCTGACAGCCAGTCAAATTGCAGACCAATCGTAAGAGTTTCTTTGCCCTCTTCGATTTCGATCAGCACTTCGTCGCCTTCGACGCCCGCCAGCATTCCCTTGAACCTGCGGCGACCATCTATCAATTCGGTCGTCTCAAGGCGGGCTTCCCAGCCTTTCCACGCCTCGAAATCTTTCAGCCGCGTCAAAGGGCGGTCAATGCCGGGAGAGGAGACTTCAAAGATATAGTTTTCCTCGATCGGGTCTTCCACATCCATCACGGCAGAGACAGCGGTAGAAATTGCGGCGCATTCATCCACTTCGATGCCGCCATCGGGGCGGTCGGCCATGATTTGCAGCGTGCGGATTTGCCCGCCCATTAGGCGAATGCGCACCAGTTCAAACCCCAGCCCCTCGATCACGGGAATGATGATATCGGCCAAGCGGCGATCCATAGCGGTTTTGGCGATCAGGTCTGACATTGGGGCCTTTAAATAAAAAAGCGGGCCAGCAGGCCCGCGCGGATCTTTCGGTAGCGTCTGGTTTGGACCCAGACGCCGCTGTTGGCGTGTCTATACGCGCAAGCGGCGCGCTGCGCAAGCCCGCTTATGCAGCGTAAAGGCGCGCTGGCATTGGCAATTCGTAGCCCAAGTTGTTTTCTTGGTGCATATCGAGCTGGTCGCGGATGAAATCCAAGTCCATTTCTGAAACATGCGGGACTTCCTTAGCTTGGAACAGGCCGCGGCCAGGCGTGGCGCGATCATACAGAACAGGATCGAAATTGCGCTTGCGAAGTAGGCCATAGGCCGTGCAAACACCATCCAAAAACCCTTCAGGATCGGCAAGGACGGTTTCGTAATTGACGCGCAAGACATCGTCACACTTGTGATCTAGGCCGCAAAAGCCGCGATTTTTTGAATTGCGCAACTGCATCGCATTGGCAAATCGAAGGCCCGTCAGCGGGTCGCGATCGGACAAAAGTTCGTTGTGCCATAATGGACTATCTGGGGTGATGCCAAACCCCACGTCATTAATGATCGACATCCACTCACTGCGGATAAATTGCGAAAACGGCACATCGCGCAAATGGTACGCTGCGTGCCACGGGGTGCGGTTCATGCTGTGCAGCCAGGCTATCGGCTCGCGGTGGACAGCAATTGTCAAAACGTCACGCGGCGCGGCGATCATCATGGGGAACCCATGTTTCCAGCCAAAATGGTTTTTGTTTTGAGGGTCGTATAGACTGCAGCCCTCAGAAGTGCCACAGTTGCTCATGATGAGGCTGTTTACATAATTCGTTCCCGAATTGCGGCATCCAAACACATAGATTGACTTAACCGCAGCACCTGACGCCTTCAGCGCGAGCACCCGCATTCGACTAGCCATCACCATTCACCCCAGACTTAAACGCCATACAACGTTGCGCAGACGCACCCACGTGCGCAAAAGCTCTTTGGGCTAATATATTTTTCCAGGCTGTACAAAAAGTAATTAAGGGATAATTTCAGCGCGAAAATGGAAATTATTCTGCATCAAATTTTCAAAAAATATGGACTAAAGGATATGTTTATGAGCCATCAACCTGCGCGGCCTTTGATGGGGATTGGGCTTATCACAGCGGCGGTGATGCTGTTTGCCATTGGAGATGTGGCCAGCAAACACCTGACCATGCTGTATGCCGTGCCTTTGGTGATGGCGCTGCGCTATGGCATCAATTTAGGCCTGATCGTTGCCCTTTTTGGCCCGCGCCAGGGCCGCGCAATGCTGCGGGTCAACCGCCCTTGGCTGGTGTTTGGCCATATCCCTGATGCGATGTCCCTTATTGGCATGGCAATGATCGCGCTGGCGGGCGCAGGGGTTGCGCTGCACGCCCATTTTCTGCGCCGCGCTAGCGCGCCAAAAATTCCTGCACCAATGGAATAACGCGGGTGCCATAAAGTTCGGTGCAGCGCAGTTAGATCAGCGCTTGGTGGATCAAGTTTAGCCCCGTCAGCACCAGCAACACCAGCGTTGCGCGGCGAAAGCGGGATTGGTCAAGGCGGTCTTGCAGGGCAAAGCCAATAGCTTGGCCGATCAGGGCAGGCAGCACCAAAAGGGCCGAAAAGGTCAGCCGCGATGCGTCCAGCAGCCCCGATTGCAGATGCACGCCCAGCAGCACAGATGCGCCAATCAGAAACACCACCCCCTGCACGCGCAAGGTTTCAATTTTACTGGTTTTGGTGGACAGCAAATAGACATGAAGCGGCGGGCCCCAAATACCCGACACACCGCCATAAATCCCGCCGATGATGCCCGAAACCCATTCGGCCCGCGCGCGGTGCTGCAGCTTGATCGCCAGCGGCAGGCCAGCCAATTGCGCAGCCGCAAAGGCGGTAATTGGCACGCCCAGCAGCAGCAAAAAAACACCCTGCGGAATGGCCCAGAAAAACTGCGCCGAGATCGGGATGAACGCTACAGTCGCCGCCAATATCCGCCAGTATTTGCGCGCCGTATCCCGCGCAGGCCGCCAGCCTTGGCGAAACGCCTGCGAGATGTTCGAGGTCAGCGTGGGCAGCACCAGACCCGCCAGCGCCATCTCTGGCGGCAAAAAGCTGGAAAACGCCCCCATCATGATAAGTGGCATCGCAAAGCCCACCGCGCCTTTGACAAAGCCAGCCAGCAGCGTCACGGCCAGCGCCAAGCCCAGACCATGCCCGCCAATTGAAGAAATAAGTTCGCCCATTCCGCCTCGCTTTGCGCAGTGTACCGCCCAGCGCTGGCGAAGGCGAGGGGGGCGCGCGCAATCGTCTGCGACATTTTAGAACGCAAATAGCATCACTGAAGAAATGTTATTGCGCGGCGATTATAAAGGGTCTAACCCTTTCGCAGTTGCAGAATCGCGCCCTAAATTGAAAGCCTTCCTATGCCGCATGATGGACAGCCTATGCCCCGCAGCTTTTTGATGGATGATCTTTTGTCCACCACCGCCCGCGCCTTGCAGGATGCCGATGCGGTGCTGGCATCTGGCATTGCCGCCCTGCGCGCGGCCTGCGCGCCTGCGGGCAAGCCTGACGCTGCGCTGCTTGAAGCGCACCAGACCGCTGCGCATGGTGTGGCGTGGCTGGCGACCTATACCGAGGCGCTGCGCCAAATGCAGGCTTGGGCCGAGGCGTTGGCGGGGACTGGCCAATTTGGGCAAATGGAATCCGTGATCCATCAAATCGCCTTTGGCGAATATTTGGCGCAAATCTTCGGTGGCATCCCAATGTCGCAGGGCGAAATGATCCGACTGTCCGATATGGGCATCAGCGCGGCCCCAAGCGCGGCTAGCGCGCAACTGATTGCCAATGGCAACACCAATGCCGCCCGCATGGCGCTGGCGGAACTGATGCAAGACAACCATGGCCGCGCCACATTTGGCAATGTCGGCCTTAGCGAAGAACTGGACATGATCCGCGACCAATTCCGCCGCTTTGCCGATGACAAAGTTATCCCGCACGCCCATGGTTGGCACCTAAAGGACGAGTTGATCCCGATGGAGATCATCACCGAGCTGGCCGAAATGGGCGTTTTCGGCCTGACCATCCCAGAAGAATTTGGCGGCTTTGGCATGTCAAAGGAATCGATGGTTGTGGTGTCGGAAGAGCTGTCGCGCGGGTATATCGGCGTTGGATCGCTGGGAACCCGCACTGAAATTGCGGCCGAGTTGATCTTGTGCGGCGGAACAGATGCGCAAAAGGCGCATTGGCTGCCCAAACTATCCAGCGGGGAAATTCTGCCAACGGCAGTGTTTACCGAACCTAACACGGGCAGCGATTTGGGCGCACTTCGCACCCGCGCGGTGCTGGGAGAGGATGGCTATACCATCACGGGCAACAAAACATGGATCACCCACGCCGCCCGCACCCATGTGATGACCTTGCTTGCCCGCACTGACCCGAACACGACCGACTATCGCGGTCTGTCGATGTTTCTGGCCGAAAAAACACCAGGCACCGACGAGGCCCCGTTTCCAACCGCTGGCATGACAGGCGGCGAGATTGAGGTGCTGGGCTATCGCGGCATGAAGGAATACGAGCTGGCCTTTGATGGATTTCACGTCAAGCGCGAGAACCTCTTGGGCGGGGTAGAGGGGCAGGGTTTTAAGCAGTTGATGCAAACGTTTGAATCAGCCCGCATTCAAACCGCCGCCCGCGCAGTGGGCGTGGCGCAATCGGCGTTAGAGGTGGCGCTGGATTATGCCCAGTCGCGCAAGCAATTTGGCAAAGCCTTGTCACAATTCCCCCGCGTGGCCAGCAAATTGGCGATGATGGCGGTAGAGATTATGCTCACCCGCCAATTGACATATTTCTCGGCCCGTCAAAAAGATGCCGGCAAGCGCTGTGATCTAGAGGCCGGAATGGCTAAATTGTTGGGCGCGCGGGTGGCTTGGGCGGCGGCGGATAACGCGCTGCAAATCCATGGCGGCAATGGTTTCGCGCTGGAATACAAAATCTCGCGTATCCTGTGCGATGCCCGCATTTTGAACATTTTTGAAGGCGCGGCAGAAATTCAAGCTCAGGTGATTGCGCGCCGTCTTTTGGATTGACTTTCCATTTCCCCCTTTTATGCCTGTAGGGCGAGTAAAAAGGGGTGACTATGGGCGAGACGGTCGTTCTGACGGGCATTTCAGGCTTTATTGCCAAGCATATCGCGCTGAAGTTGTTGGCATCTGGCCACAGCGTGCGCGGCAGCTTGCGCGATGTGTCGCGCGCGAGCGAAGTGCGCGCAGCCCTTGGCCAGCATCTTGATAACAGCGGCCTAGGCCGTCTGTCTTTCGTGCAGCTTGACCTGACGCGTGATGACAATTGGGGCGCGGCGATGGCGGGCGCAACTGCCCTTATTCACAGCGCATCGCCCTTTCCCATTGCCAACCCCATAGACGAAGATGATCTGATCCGCCCCGCAGTCGAGGGAACTCGGCGCGCCATAGCCGCCGCTGGCGCGGCAGGGGTAAAGCGCGTTATTTTTACCTCGTCTGTGGTCGCCATCATCGACACCTACAAACGCGGGATGCAGGACGAAACCGATTGGTGCAATTTGGACGCCCCAGATACCACGGCCTACGCCAAAAGCAAAACCTTAGCCGAACGCGCGGCGTGGGAGCTTTCAGCCCCGCACGGCATAGCACTGACCACGATCAACCCCGGACTTGTGATTGGCCCGCCGCTAGACGGGCATTTTGGCAGTTCTATCTCTATCGTAGCCCGTCTGCTGCGCGGACGCGATCCGATGCTGCCAATGGTTTCCTTTAGCTGCGTCGATGTGCGCGATGTGGCCGAGGCGCATCTGCGCGCGCTGGAACGCCCCCAAACCGCAGGTCGCCGCATACCTTGCACGGCGGGTGTGATGTCGATGCCCGATATGGCGCGCGTGCTAAAGGCGGCCTATCCTGCCCGCAAAATTACAAGGCGTGTTGCACCCAAATTTGTGCTGCGTCTGTTGGCCATGTTCGACCCAGATATTCGCGCCATTCTACCCAGTCTTGGGCAGGCACATCATGTGTCCAACGCGCGCGCGCGCAAAGATTTGGATATGCGCTTTATCTCGCCCGACGGGGCCCTGCGCGCCAGTGCCGAATGGCTGGTGGCAAACGGCCGCGTCTAAGGCACTTGCCCACCATGCGAGGGGCGCTCGGCCCCAAGTCGCGGATGCACTTTGGCCGCAATCGCATAGGATGCCGCAAATCCCAGCCCCGCCGCTGCAAAAATCCAAGCAAGGGGCGCAACCCACAGCACCGCCCAAGCTACCGCAGGTGTCGCAATGCCCGATACATCGCGAAAGCTGGAATAGACGGCGGCCATTTCTGCCCTCTCGGATGGTTTGACCGACATCATAAACGGCAAGCCCCCCACCACATCCAGCAGCACCAGCCCGAACGAGGCAAAGAACAAACACCCTGCAGCCACTAAGGGCCATGGTGAGGTGATGGTGGCCAGAATAAACAACGCAGCGGTATAGGATTGGGCCGCGCGCAGGCTGACGCGCACCGATGTGCGCCGCGCCCAAGCGGCCATAAGGGGCGAAATCAGCAGCGCGGCGTTCGAAACGGATAAAAGCGCGCCGCCAAGGCTTTCTCCCAATCCCTGCTCGATACAAAACACAGGCAAATACACCACGTAAACCCACCAACCGCAGCTGCGGATCACGGCGAACAACCAACCTGCAATCAGGCGCGGCTGGGCAAAGAACCGCCCCAGATAGGCCAGAGGGTTGGCGGCTGGCCCCACCGAGCGCGCAATCTGCCGCCCATTGCCCAGCCGCAGATACAGGAAAATCCCCATCTGCAATGCCGCCAAACCCGCCCCAACGATAAAAGGCAGCGGATCCCAAACATGGCGCATCCACACCCCGCTGAGGGGGCCAATTGCCCAAGGCAGGGCGGCATACACCATTTGCAGGCTTTGCGTGCGGCCAAGTTCGGCGCGCGGGACATAATCTAAAACATAAGCATTCAGGCACACAAAGGTGGTGACGGTCGCCATCCCCATCACCAAAATGCCCAAAGAAACGGTGGCGGCCGTGCCCGCGATAAACAGCGCCATAGAAATCAAATACAGCGCTGTCCCACCCACATAGACCCAAGCACGCGGCCAGATATGGGTCATGCGCGGCACCAGCAGCCCCCACAGCAAAGTGACGATCCCTGCAATCAGATAAACGGTGGATAATACCTGCGCCGAGCCGAACGCATCATAAACCGCAATCGGAATTGTCGAAATCAGCGTGCCACGCACCAACGCATCCAAGGCGTTCAAAATGGCGAAATGCTGTAGTTTCGGAGCCGGGTTCATGCCCGCCGCGCGCTGCAACTCTAGGGACTGATACTTTAATGCCATACTCCAGCCTGCCAAGCCGTGCGCGCGCCGTCTAGGATATCTGCGACCCAGGCTGCGACAATCGCGCCAACCTTTCAATCAGGCGCGCGCGCGCTTGGGGCAGATTTCGGCCATTCAGCACCGCCTCTAGGCCCCGCTCCAAAAAATGCCCTGTCAAAGTCAACCCCTGTGCCAACTCGGCGGGCGGCACAGGCCCCTGCCCCAGCATCCCCGCAGGCAAGGGCAGCAGGCGGTCTGCCCATTCGCCTGCGCCTTCGCGGCTGACAGCGCGGCCCGATTTGGGGCTGACAAAAGCCAAATCTTCGCGTCCGCCTGTGACAGCGCAGGCGGTCAGATCAAGACCAAATCCCAAAACTTCCAGCAAATCACGCTCCCAGCGCAGATAGTCTGGCGGCCAATCGCGCCCTGCCTCCATCGCGTCCAAAAGGGCCATTGTTTGCCCGTAAAACGCCCCCAGCGGCTGACGTTCGGCCAGCGCCACGCGCAGCAGCGCGCAGACCGCATTCAGCCCCGCCAAGGCCAGCGCATCACCCAAGATCCCTGCCCGTGCGCGAACAGGTTCAACTGTAAAGGCCCCCATATGTTCGCCAAGGCGCGCGCGCCATGTTACGGCAACTTGCGCCCCCGCCTGCAAATACGCAGCCATGCGGCGCGAGGCACCGCCGCGCACCACGCCTGCATGGCGGCCATGCAACTGGGTCAAAACTTCGATGATTGCCGCGCTTTCGCCATGCGGGCGCATGGACAATATCGCGCCTTCGCTTTGCCATTCCATAAGGGCAGTCTTGCGCGCGCGCGCTAACTAGTCCAGCCCTTCTTGATCCAGCAAATGCCGCCCCGCACGATTTTCAATCTCGATCACCCACAAATCTGGATCGCGCGCGCGGGCGCGGGTCAGAATCGCGTCTATCTCGCCCTCGCCCCCCTCGGCCAGAACGCTCCAAATGCGGCGGTCTTGTTCTAAATCAAAGCGGCGCTCAAACAGGCGCGCGGCCCCGTCCATAGTGGCAACTTTCACCACAACCGCCCCCGCCGTAGCGTCACCCTTGGCCATGACATAGGCGGCCATCCCCGCCAGCCGCAATCGGTTCAGATAGGCCGAAACCCAAAGCCCCGCCGTTAACCGCGCCCCGCTCATGCGGCTTTCATACTGATAAAAATACCTGCCGCGCAGCGTCTGCCGCCCGCGAAAAGCGTAAGCCTATCAGGCATCGCCATCGCGAAACTCCAGCCCCATTTCCTTAAAGCGCTCTGGCTCTTCCAGCCAATTGGGCCGCACTTTTACTTGCAAAAACAAATGCACGGTGCGCCCCAAAAATTCCGAAATTTCCGCGCGGGCCGATTGGCCGATGGCCTTAATCGTCTCGCCCTTATTGCCCAAAACAATGCCTTTGTGCCCATCGCGGGCGACATAAACCACTTGGTCAATGCGGGTCGTGCCATCGGGTTTGTCTTCCCAAGCTTCGGTTTCGACCGTCAACTGATAGGGCAATTCTTCGTGCAAGCGCAGGGTCAGTTTTTCGCGGGTCATCTCGGCGGCAATCATGCGCATCGGCATATCGGCAAGCTGATCTTCGGGGTAAAACCACGCGCCAGCAGGAATTTCGGCCGCCAGCCATTCCTTCAGATCCTGCACGCCATAGCCCTTTTCGGCAGAAATCATAAAGGTTTTCACAAAGCCGTAGGCCTCGTTCAGGCGTTCCGTCAGGGCCAGCAACACCTCGGCGCGCACGCGGTCAATCTTGTTGATCGCCAGCGCCACGGGCCGCCCATTTGGGATTTGGTCGCGCATCCGTTCGATAATGCTGGCAACCCCCGCCGTTAGCCCGCGCTGCGCCTCGATCAACAGCACGATCACATCGGCATCCGCCGCCCCGCCCCATGCCGCCTTGACCATCGCGCGGTCCAAACGGCGGCGCGGTCGAAACAGGCCGGGCGTGTCAACAAACACAATCTGCGATCCCGCCTCGATGGCAATCCCGCGAATGCGCGTGCGCGTGGTCTGCACCTTATGGGTGACAATCGAGACCTTCGCCCCCACCATGCGGTTCAAAAGCGTGGACTTGCCCGCGTTCGGCTCGCCAATCAGCGCCACAAATCCAGCGCGGGTGGGGGTGGGCGTGTCAGACATTGGAACCTCATGAAGATCAGCCTGCCGCATACTGCAAAAGGGGGGCGGGTGGAAGATCAATCGCGATTTGGGGGGTGCGCGCAATTTTTGGTTGATTGCCCGTTCATCGTGGGCATTATGCATGCAACTGTATAAGGCTGTTATAGGGGTGTTGAGTTGGGTATGTTTTCGCGGCTCATTCGGCGCGCACTTGGAATTCCCTCCAGACGGCAAATCGTTCGGGCAATCTTTCAACCACCTTCCCCGTCTGTGGGAAAGCGAAAGGTTTGGAACGGTGCGCCCCCAAACCTAGTTTCTGAAATCCGAGGCCCCTGTTACGTCGTAGATGGGGATACCATCGTCATTGGCGGCCAAAATATCCGCCTTTCGGGCATTGACGCGCCCGAAATGGATCATCCCTATGGTCGGAACGCAAAATGGCATTTGGTGAAATTGACCAAGGGGCAAACCGTCACCGCCGTTTTCCATGGCGAGCAAACCCACGCCCGTGAAGTTGCCACCTGCTATCTTCCCGATGGGCGCGATTTGTCGGCAGAAATGGTCAAGGCGGGGATGGCGATTGATTGGCCCAAGTTTTCGGGCGGCAAGTATCGCCACCTTGAAACCCCCGAAGCGCGCAAACTGCTGTGGCGGGCGGATGCGCAGCAAAAGGGGCGCTGGCCGCCCAAGATGGACAGTTAAGCAAGCCTCTCCATCCGCGCCAGCAGTGCCTTTGCGGCGGATTGTTCGGCAATGCGTTTAGACCCTGCTTCGGCGCGTTCGGCTTCTCCGTTTTCAAGGCGCACTTCCACAGTAAAGATCGGTTGATGGTCGGGGCCAGATCGTTCTAGTTCGACATAGGCGGGCGGGGCCATGCCGCGGCCTTGCGCCCATTCTTGCAAACTGGATTTGGCATCGCGCGCATCTTGCGCCACGCCGCCAATCCGCGCGCCCCACAAGCGCAGCACCAGCGCGCGCGCGGCATCAAATCCTGCGTCCATATACACGGCGGCAATCACCGCTTCCATCGCGTCCCCAAGCAGCGCATCGCGCCGCCGCCCGCCCGACATCATTTCAGAACGGCCCAGTTTCAGCACCTCGCCCAGCCCAATTTCCCGCGCCACATCGGCGTTGGTTTCCTTGCGCACCATCGCGTTAAAACGCGGCGCAAGCTGGCCTTCGCTGGCATTCGGATCGGCTTTCAGCAGCGCCTCGGCCATCACAAGACCCAAGATACGGTCGCCCAAAAATTCCAGCCGTTCATTATCGGGGCGCGTGGGGCTAGACAGTGAGGCGTGGGTCACAGCCCGCACCAGCAAGGCGGGCTGGGCAAATTCGTGGCCAATGCGGGCTGCAAAAGCCAGAAGATCTGCCGATAGCTTCATCAGTCTAACGCACTCCAAAAGCGGCCAAACCGCAATGTCCATGGGGCTATGATAAAGCGTCCATCTGAAGAAAGCACCACCCGCTTTGCAACCCCCAAAACCGATGTTTCGCGCACAAAACCCAGCCCGCCCAAACCCAAACCAAATCGGCTGTCCATGCTGGCATCGCGGTTATCGCCCAGCACAAACAGCGCGCCTTCGGGAACGGTGACTTCGGCCATGTCGTCGCCCACGCCGCCCGTTTCGATGTTCAAAACAAAATAGCTGCGCCCATTGGGCAGCACTTCGCGCAGACGCGATTTGCGGCAGATTGCGCCAGTGCCCACCAAACCATTTTCGCAGCGTGGACGCGCGCCAAGGGGGCCTTGCACCCCCATAACTTCGACAAAATCACCCTGCGGCAGTTGCAGCAGCGCAGCGCCATTCAGCCAAACTTGCCCGCCCCGCAGCGCAACAGTATCGCCAGCCAAACCGATCACCCGCTTGATTTCCTGCGCGCCAACACCGCCACGGTGCATCAGCACGATATCGCCGCGCGCTGCGCGCGCGCTTGCCTTAGCAATCGCATAATCCCCGACCAAAAGCGCGGGCTTCATGCTTTCGCTGACCACGCCAAAGGGCACCCACCAGACCCGAAGCACCCCCAACACTAGAACGAACATAATCAACACAAAGCCTGCCACGCGTCCGCCGTTATTGGCCCATATCAACCCGCGCCGCTGTGGCAGCAGGGCAATAATGAACCCCGCCGCCAGCCCCCAACTTGGGATCAGCGTAAAAAGCGCCCAGCCTCTGGATTTGCCCGCGTCATACAGCCTGCGTGCCGAAACGGCGAGCAAGACAACAGCAAAAAGTGCCACAACAGGATAAGCATAGCGCACCTGCATCGGCGCGATTTGGCCCAGAACGCGCAGGCAAACATGCGCAATCAGCGCTGCCAGCGCCACGCAGACGGCCCCGAAGCGCGACGCGGTGCCAGCGAAACTAAACAGAAATCCAAGCGCAGTCATCAAACGTTATTGCACCGCGTGGAAAAAGCGGTCGCTGCGCCATGTCCAGAACATCATCATACTGCGCCCCGCGGATGAGAACATCACCCGATCCGCACGGCCCAGCAGATATTCGGCGGGCACAAAACCAACGCCGCCCTGCGCTGGGTCAAATCTGCTGTCGAGTGAGTTATCGCGGTTGTCGCCCATAAAAAAGTAATTGCCTTCGGGCACAGTGAACACGCCCGTATCGTCGGCGGCCATCCCATTGGCAATGTTCAGCACGGCATGGCTTTTGCCTTCGGGCAGAGTTTCAATACTGCGCGGTTTTTGGCAGATTGCGCCATCTTCGACAGGGGCATTGGCGCAGCTTGGGCGGTTGCGCATTGGGCCTTGGGCCTCATTAACTTCTTCAAACAGGCCATCAGCCAACTGCGGAGCCACAGCGCCATTAATGTACAGTATCCCTTGTGTGACCTGAATCTGATCCCCCGGCAAGCCGATCAACCGCTTGACCATATCGCTGCCATTATGGGGATGGCGAAACACCACCACGTCGCCGCGCGCGGGGTCACTGGCCAGAATGCGGCCCGAAATGGGGCAAAGGGCAAAGGGGCAAGAATATTTTGAATAGCCATAGGCCATTTTGTTCACAAAGATAAAATCGCCAATCAGCAGGGTCGATTTCATCGATTCGGACGGGATCCAGAAGGGCTGAAAAAACAAGGTGCGGAACACGCCCGCGATCAGCAGCGCATAGACCACGGTTTTAACGTGATCGACCCAAGTTTCTTCTTTTGCGGCGGTGGCCATGTTTGGCGCTCCTGTAAATTGTTGCCGTTTCATGCGCGCGCGGGGCATAAGAGTCAAGTTTCGCGCGGCCCTGTTTTGACGGCGCATTAGGCTATAGGCCGCGCTTCGATCACCACAAATGCCTGCGCCCAAGGATGGTCATCGGTCAGGGTCACATGCACCACTGCCTCGTGTCCTGCGGGGGTCATCTGCGCTAAACGCGCGGCCGCCCAGCCTGTAAGATGCATGACCGGCTGGCCCGTGTGCATGTTCGATACGGCCATATCAACCCACGATATACCCATCGCCAGCCCCGTGCCCAGCGCCTTGGAACAGGCCTCCTTGGCGGCCCAGCGTTTGGCATAGGTGGCCGCCTCGCCATGCGGGCGGCTGGCGGCCTTGGCCTGTTCAAGCGGGGTGAACACGCGGGTGCGGAAACGGTCACCAAAGCGGTCTAGCGTGCCTTGGATCCGCTCGATATTGGCAAGGTCAGCTCCGACGCCAAGGATCATAGGCAGCCTACGGTCATTGGCCCGCCCGCGCCAAATCCATCAGGCGGCGCATTTCCTCGATGGCGGGGCCAAGGCCCAGAAACACCGCCTCGCCCATTAGGAAATGACCGATGTTCAGTTCGACCAGTTCGGGAATGGCCGCAATGGGGGCGACGTTATCATAGGTCAGGCCGTGGCCTGCGTGCACCTCTAGGCCCAGCGAATGGGCCAGCGCCGCGCCGCGTTGCAGGGCCTGCAATTCTGCCTGCGCCTCTGCCTCGCGCCCTTCCGCGTGCAGGTCGGAATAAAGACCGGTGTGCAATTCCACCACCGCCGCGCCAATGCGCGCGCTGGCCTCAATCTGGCGGGGATCATGGCTGATGAACATCGACACGCGGCAACCGGCATCGCGAAGCGGCGCGATATAGGCCGACAGACGATTGTCATCGCCTGCCACATCAAGGCCGCCTTCTGTGGTGCGTTCCTCGCGCTTTTCAGGCACAAGACAAACGGCATGGGGTTTCAGGCGCAAAGCAATGGCCTGCATCTCGACCGTGGCCCCACATTCAAAATTCAGCGGAATGCCAATGCCCGCGCGCAACGCGTCCATATCGCTGTCGCGAATATGGCGGCGGTCTTCGCGCAAATGTGCGGTGATGCCTTCAGCACCCGCAGCCTCGGCCAAAAGGGCCGCGCGCAAAGGGTCTGGCCAAGCGCTGCCGCGCGCGTTGCGCAGGGTTGCCACGTGGTCAATATTCACCCCAAGGCGAAGTTTAGGTGTTGTCATGGCTGTCCTCTGTCTCTCCGTTTTCGCGCCGTGGTTTGACCCGCGCCGCCGCCGCCGAAATGGCCGAACGCAGCCGACCACGCTTTTCGCTGCGCTCTTCGGCCTTGGCCGTGCGGGCCTTTTGATACGCGCGCACAATCGGGATCGTCAAGTAATAGGCGATCACCGACAGCACAAATCCCGCGATAAAGGCCCCAATGAAATAGGGCACATAGATATCGTTCCAAAAACGCAGTAATCCATCCCATTGCACTTTATCATCGTTGAAAATGGTCATGAAATTGCGCCAAAGATCTTCGCCTGCATTGGCAAAAGCGCGGCCAATACCACGCGCGCTGAGCGGCGCTTCTATGCCCAAAATCCAATGGCCAAACGATAGAGAGAATACCGCAAAGAACGGGGTAGTGATGGGATTGGTGTTAAATGTGCCCAAAAGCGCAGCCAAGATATTACCCCGCATCAGCAACGCCGCGCCCCAAGCCGCCAAAAACTGCAAACCAGGCAAGGGCAAAAACCCTACAAAACAGCCGGCAAATACGCCGCGCGCCACACGGTAGGGATCATCGGGCAGGCGCGACATGCGGTGCATCACATAGCGCGTGGCGCGCACAAATCCGCCGCGCGGATAGACCATGGCGATCAGCCAAGCCCCCCATCCCAATGGTTTTGAACGCTTAAATACCACGCCGCCCTACTTTCTTCATTCGTCTTACCGCCGCCTAAGGCTTGCGAGTGACATCCCTGTGACGGGCCACCTGCGCCACATCTGTCTCTGCCTCAAGTGCTGTCATCACCATGTGCAAGTGTTCAACGTCACGCAAGTCCACGTCGATGAAAAGTCTATAAAAATCTGGTTTCCGTTCGGTGAACCGCAAATCAGAGATATTGGCTTTTTGCTCGCCGACAAGGGTACAGATGCGGCCCAGAACCCCGGTGTCGTTGGCAATGGCCACATCCAGCGAAACGGTATTCACCGCCGCATGGCGGCCAGAATGCCAGTGCAAATCCACCCAACGCGCAGGCTGGTCTTCCAATTCGGCTAAGGCAGGGCAATCGATGGAATGTACCAGCACGCCACGCCCGCGATAGGTAATGCCAACAATCCGCTCGCCCGGCAGGGGTTGGCAGCAGGGCGCGCGCACAAAGCTTTGATCGGCGGTCAGGCCCGCCACGGCGCGGGTGCTGTCCACCTCGTCGCCCGCTTTGGCCGACAGATCAGGATACAGCGCCTCGACCACGCGGCGCGCTGTAATCTCGGCACTGCCCAAGGCGGCCAGCAGATCTTCGTCGTCGCTATAGCCCAGCAGCTTGGCCCCCGTGCGCAGCGCCTTATCGGTGGCTTTTTTGCCCACATGTTCAAAAGCCGCGCGCGCAAGTTCTTGGCCAAGCCGCATGAACCGCCCGCGATCCTCTTCGCGCAAAGACCGCCGGATGGCCGCCTTGGCGCGGCCTGTGGTAACAATATCAATCCATGAAACTTGCGGCTTTTGCCCTTCGGCGGTGATGATCTCGACCGCTTGGCCATTCTTCAGGCGCGTCCACAAGGGCACGCGAATTCCGTCAATTTTGGCCGATACGCAAGAATTGCCGATGCGGGTGTGAATGGAATAGGCGTAATCCAAAGGCGTTGCCCCACGCGGCAGTTGAATAACATCGCCCTTGGGCGTAAAACAGAACACTTGGTCGGAATACATCTCTAGCTTGACGTTTTCTAGAAATTCCGACGTATCCCCTTCGTCAAGCCGTTCGGTCATAGACGCGATCCAGCGCGCGGGGTCTACCGCAAACGGGTTCTTGGCACGCACGCCTTCGCGGTACGACCAATGCGCGGCCACCCCCGCCTCGGCCACTTCGTGCATTTCGCGGGTGCGGATTTGCACCTCTACCCGCTTGCCATCGCGGCCAGATACAGTGGTATGGATCGAACGATAACCGTTGCCCTTGGGCTGACTGATGTAATCTTTGAACCGCCCGGGCACGGCGCGCCAGCGTTGGTGGATCACCCCCAAAATACGGTAGCAATCGCCCACATCGCGGCAGATCACGCGAAAGCCGTAAATGTCGGACAAACGCGAAAAGGCCAAATCCTTTTCCTGCATTTTACGCCAAATCGAATAGGGCTTTTTCGCACGCCCGTAAACCGATGCATCAATCTGCACCTTGTCCAGTTCGGTCATGATATCGCCCGTGATCTGATGCACCACATCGCCTGCCTCGCGTTGCAGTATCAAAAAGCGCCGTATGATCGAACTGCGTGCTTCGGGGTTGATCACGCGAAAGGACAGGTCTTCCAATTCCTCGCGCATCCATTGCATCCCCATGCGGCCTGCAAGGGGGGCGTAAATCTCCATCGTCTCGCGCGCTTTTTGCGCCTGCTTTTCGGGATTCATCGATTTGATGGTGCGCATATTGTGCAAGCGGTCAGCGAGTTTGACCAAAATAACCCGCAGGTCTTTGGACATAGCCATAAACAGCTTACGAAAGTTTTCCGCCTGCTGGCTTTCGGTCGATGACAACTGCAAATTGGTTAGCTTTGTCACACCATCGACCAATTCGGCCACCTCGCCGCCAAATAGGCGATCAACTTCGGTGTAGGTGGATTTGGTATCTTCGATTGTGTCGTGCAAAAGCGCCGTGATGATCGTGGCATCATCCAAGTGCTGCTCGGTTAAAATGGCGGCAACGGCGACGGGATGGGTAAAATACGGCTCGCCCGATTTACGAAACTGACCATCGTGCATATCGCGCCCATAGGCATAGGCGGCGCGGATCAGGTCTGAATTGCTGCGCGGGTTGTAGTTGCGAACAAGGGCGATCAGGTCTTCAACATCGATCATCTGTTTGCCCCGATGGGCATCATCGCCCGCACGTCCCTAGTTAGTTATCCCCTTGCGCTTCCATAAGGGCGCGCAGAAGTTTTTCCTCGCTCATGTCATCATGGGCGGGACGGTCGATATCGCCCGTCATCAAAAGGGCCATCTGATCTTCTTCAGGCTCGTCGACTTCGATCTGGGTCTGGTAGCTTTCGATCATCCGCTCGCGCAGGCTTTCGGCAAGCTGCGTTTCCTCGGCAATTTCGCGCAGGGCAACGACAGGGTTCTTGTCGTTGTCGCGGTCAACCGTTGGGTTTGACCCTGCCTGCATCTCGCGGGCACGGTGCGCGGCCAGCATAACCAGTTCAAACCGGTTGGGAACTTTGTCAACGCAATCTTCTACCGTCACGCGGGCCATGGGGACACTCCAATACAGGAAGGGCTTTGAAAACGTGTAACTAGGCGGGATTTATACAATTGACAAGGGTATAATCGATCCGATGTTAGGCAGTCAGCGGCACAACGCTGTCACGCTCTGCCTTTGGCAGCGCGTCATGCATCTGGCGCACAGTTTGCCTGTAAACAGGATGCTGCCAATCTGGCGCGATATCCAATAGCGGCACCAAAACAAAAGCGCGTTCGTGCAGGCGCGGATGGGGCACAATCATTTGGTTCGGAGCAATCTGATGCTGCGCGGCGCTGTCCAAATTGGCCCAATGCAGAAACGCGGCATTATCGGGCGCGATTTGCCCCTCTATCGCCAAAAGGTCGATATCCAGCGTGCGCCCACCCCAACGCTGCACCCGCTCGCGCCCGTGGGCAGCTTCGATCTTTGCCAAGGGAGCATAGACCTGTTCGGGCGTCAGATTGTCTGCAATCTGAAGGCGCGCCGCTGCATTGACGTAATCTGGCCCAGCCCCCACAGGAAAGGCTGGCGTTTGGAAAAATCGGCTGCACTTACCTACCGAAAAACCTTCGATTTCAATGTCATGAAGCGCTTGGGCAAGGGTTTCTTGGGGCGATAAGCCCTGATTGAACAAATTCGCCCCTAGCGCGATCAACACCTGCATATCATGCTACCTTTTTGGGCGTGCTCTGGACCTGTGTGTAAAATCATCGCGCCCCGCTTGCCTAGTCCAATTATCCTGTTATAGACCAATTATTCTACAAGGTATCCATTTGCCGAAAGTGCTAGTCATAATGGTTAATGGCCGGCTTTGTGGCAAGATTTGACGACAAGGCATTTGACAACGTGGCAGAAAAAAAGAGGTAAATTTTGTTTTATAAAGACGAGCGGCTTGCACTATTCATTGATGGGTCAAATCTATACGCGGCGTCCAAGGCGCTGGGATTTGATATAGATTACAAACTGTTGCGCACAGAGTTTTTGCGGCGCGGCAAATTGCTACGCGCCTTTTACTACACCGCGCTGTTGGAAAATGACGAATACTCGCCCCTGCGCCCTTTGGTCGATTGGCTGAACTATAACGGCTTTACCATGGTGACCAAAAACGCCAAAGAATATACTGATTCGATGGGCCGCCGTAAGGTCAAGGGCAATATGGATATTGAATTGACCGTCAATGCAATGGAACTGGCCCCCCATGTTGACCATGTTGTGCTGTTTTCGGGCGATGGCGATTTCCGCCCGCTGATCGAAAGCTTGCAGCGCCAAGGCGTGCGCGTGTCGGTTGTGTCCACCATCCGCAGCCAGCCGCCGATGATTTCGGACGAGTTGCGCCGCCAATGCGACAATTTCATCGAACTAGACGAGTTGCGCGATGTGATCGGCCGCGCCCCGAATACGAGGCCGAAGCTGCGACTGCAAAATAGCCGCCTCGCCGCGACAAGGCCTAGACCTGCGCGCCAAGCCCGCCTAAAGTTTGCAAAAACCATAGGATGAGACATGAGTGCGCTGCCACCGCTAACACTGTACCTGGCTGCCCCGCGCGGGTTTTGCGCGGGCGTTGACCGCGCCATCAAAATCGTTGAATTGGCGCTGCAAAAATGGGGGGCGCCCGTCTATGTGCGCCACGAGATTGTGCATAACAAATTTGTCGTAGATGCCCTGCGGGCGCAAGGGGCTGTATTCGTCGAAGAATTAGACGAATGCCCCACCGACCGCCCCGTGGTGTTTTCAGCGCACGGCGTGCCCAAATCGGTGCCAGCGGCGGCGCAGGCCCGCCAGATGATCGCAGTCGATGCCACCTGCCCCCTAGTGACCAAAGTGCACAACGAAGCGCAGCGCCATTATGATGCGGGGCTTCAAATGGTGATGATCGGCCACGCGGGTCATCCTGAAACCATCGGCACGATGGGCCAATTGCCCGAAGGAGAGGTTTTGCTGGTGGAAACCGCCGAAGATGTGGCAGGTCTTGTCCCGCGCGATGAGGGCAAGCTGGCCTATATCACGCAAACCACCCTATCGGTGGATGATACCGCAGGGATTGTCGCTGCCCTGCAAGCGCGCTTTCCCACCATAATCGGCCCGCATAAAGAAGACATTTGTTATGCGACCACCAACCGCCAAGCCGCCGTTAAGGCGATTGCGGGCAAGATTGACGCGCTGCTGGTGATCGGCGCGCCAAATTCGTCCAACTCGCGCCGCTTGGTCGAAGTGGGGGCGAATGCGGGCTGCGCCTATGCCCAGTTGATCCAGCGCGCGGCGGAAATTGATTGGCGCGCGCTGGAGGGTATTTCAGCGCTGGGGCTGACGGCGGGCGCATCGGCCCCCGAAGTGTTGGTGAACGAGGTGATCGACGCCTTTCGCGCGCGATATGACGTGACGGTGGAGTTGGTGGAAACGGCGGTTGAAGCGGTAGAATTCAAAGTGCCTCGCGTGCTGCGAGAGGCGGTATGATTCCCCGATCTGCGCTGCTGCTGGGCCTTGCAGGCTTGATCCCGTTCGTCGCCGCCGCTGCCGTGATTACCCTGCGTCCCACTTACCCGATGGGCGGCATAGATCTGCCCTTGGCGGGCTATGGTCAAATGGTGATGCACGCCTATGGCCGCGTGATCTTGGCCTTTATGGCGGGGGTTTTGTGGGGCTTTGCTGCCAAGGGCGGCGCGGGGCTTTGGGCCTATGCCGCATCGGTCGCCCCCGCGCTGTGGGTGTTCTTCACCTCGTTCTTGCCCGACCGCCAAGAACCCATGACCTTAGCCATTGGATTTGCCGTGCTGCTCGCGCTCGATTGGGCCTTTGCACGTGCAGGCCTGACCCCACCGTGGTGGATGCGCCTGCGCAGCATTCTGACCGCCGTGGTGCTGGCCTGCCTTGGCCTTTCGATTTGGCTAGGCTAAGCCCGCATAAACCCGCCAAAGGAGCCGCATTGCCCGACTTGTTCGCCTATACCGACGGAGCCTGTTCGGGCAACCCTGGCCCTGGCGGTTGGGGTGTTTTGCTGCTGGCGCGCGAGGGCGGCGCGGTGGTAAAGGAACGCACCCTGCAAGGGGGCGAGGCCGATACCACGAACAACCGCATGGAATTGATGGCCGCAATTTCCGCGCTAGAGGCGCTGAACAAGCCATCCGATCTGACCATCATCACCGATTCTGCCTATGTCAAAAATGGCGTGACGGAATGGATACATGGGTGGAAGCGCAAGAATTGGCGCACGGCGGGGGGATCGCCTGTAAAGAATGTTGATTTGTGGCAGCGGCTGGACGCGGCACAATCGCGGCACAGCGTAACATGGAAATGGATCAAGGGCCATGCGGGCCATGCCGAGAATGAACGTGCTGACGAGCTGGCCCGCGCGGGCATGGCCCCGTTTAAGCCAAAATCGGGTTCTCCGAAATCTGACGGGGCAGCATGACGCTGCTGTATATCCTTGATATCGCGGCGGTCGTGGTCTTTGGCCTGACGGGGGCGCTTGTCGCTTCGCGCAGCCAGTTGGATATCGTTGGGTTTATCTTTATCGCCTGCCTTACGGCGGTGGGCGGCGGCACGATGCGTGATGTGCTTTTGAACCGGACGGCAGTGTTTTGGGTGGCTGACCCATCTATCCTACTTGCTGCTGTTTTGGCGGCGGT
This sequence comes from Pseudorhodobacter antarcticus, assembly GCA_945862435.1. Lineage (GTDB taxonomy): Bacteria > Pseudomonadota > Alphaproteobacteria > Rhodobacterales > Rhodobacteraceae > Cypionkella > Cypionkella antarctica_C. The sequence continues at coordinate 144,842 of CAMAXX010000002.1, read as the reverse complement.
GGCGGTGTTCTTTACCGCCCACCTTATTGAAAGCCGCTACCGCGCGATCCTGTGGCTGGATGCCTTTGCCCTTGCCGTGGCCGTGCCTGCGGGGGTGGGCGTGTCGCTGGACATGGAGCAAAGCTGGCCTGTGGTTTTGGTCATGGGGGTGATTACCGGGGTTTTGGGCGGGCTGATGCGCGATGTGGTCTGCAATGAAGTGCCGCTTGTGCTAAAACAGGGAGAGATTTACGCAACCGCCGCCTTTGCAGGCGCTGGCGCAGCGCTGCTGGCTGTTTGGGCGGGGCTGGACATGCGCACGTCGCTGTTGATCTGCGCGGCTGTCACGTTGATTTTGCGGGCAGGATCTATCGGTCTTGGCTGGCGCATGCCTGTTTACAAATCCATGCCGCCCCGCGCGGACGCGCCCAAAATGAATGCGGACGCGCCTAAAGTGAAACACGCTAAATCCAATCCAGATTGACCTTGCCCGCATGGTAATTGGCGGCAACATCAGCCCGCAGCGCCTTATACCTTGCACGCAAATCTTTAAACTTACGCTCATGCGTTTCGGCGACAAGGCAGCGGGTGTGCGCGAACAGGCCACCCTTGTGCATGGCTTCCAGAATATCCACTTCCGCCCCCTCGATATCCATCTTCACAAAGGCGACTTCCCCGCGATCTGCGACAAAACCTTTTAGCAGGGTTGGAAAATCCAAAAGCGGCACTTCGATGGAATTTTCCGCATCAATCCGCCGCCCGCCGTCCAAAATTGTGCTTTTCACCGACGCGCCTTCGGGGTTGGCGGCAAAATTATCCGCCCGCATCAGCCGCACAGTTCCTGTGCCAACCCCAACAGCCGCATTGACCAGCGTGATATTGGGCACGCCTTCAAAGCGGTCTTGCAGCTTGCCAAAGGCAAATGGGTCAGGCTCGTACGCAATCACATCCGCGCCCGTGGCGACCAGCTTATCACTGACCACGCCCATATTCGCGCCCAAATCCAGCGCCAAATCCCCGGGTTTCAGCATGGCGCAAACCGCCAGCAGATACCCATCGGCCCAAGCGCGGCGCAGATTGCGCTTTTGCCGCCGCACCATCGCCTCAATCTCTTCAGGGGTGGAGGGCAGCGGCTTGGACGATGGCTTGCGGCCCATCGCTTCGGCCATATCCTCGCCGTCTAGATCGTCATCATCCATAAATCTGCCCCCATATTTCGGGCAGATTGGCAAATTCAACCTAAAGTGTCCAGCAATCGCGCAACTTTGGCTTGAAAAATCAGAACGATCATTCATATTAGACCTATGTCACGCACAAAACTTATATCCGATGCTGCCGTTCTTTCCATCGTGCGCGAGCGGTTGCTGCGCAGCGGAGAAAAGGCTGTATCTTTCCGCGAAGTGGCGGGTGCCACGGGCCTGTCGGCCCCAGCGCTGGTTTTACGCTTTGGCAGCCAACCCGCTATGGTCAGTGGGGCGCTGCAGGCGGCATGGGCCGATCTGACCAAATTGGCGCAAAGCGCCGCGCAGGATATGGGCCGCAGCCCAAAAGACGTGCAAGAATTTTTAAAAGTGCAGGCCGATTTTGCCGATTTGCCCGCCCTATTGTCGCACAGCCTGCGCATTCCCGAGGCGCGCACCGCCGCCAGCGCCTATCGCGCAGACGTTGAGACAATATTGGCCGCCCATTTCGGGGGTGGAATTTCAGGGCGTAACACTGCGGGCCTGATTTTCGCAGCATGGCAGGGCCGCTTGGCTTGGGGCGATGCAGGTGGCAAGACCTATCGTTTTGGCGAGTTGATCCGCAGCCTAGACTGATTATTTCGCAATATAGGTTTTATACGCCCAAATCAGCAATACTGCGCCCAGCACAGCGCCAACAAAACCCGACAGCATCCCTGCAATCATCGACAGGCCCTGCAAAACCAGCCCGCCAATCAGCGCGCCGCCCACGCCGATGGCAATGGTCGTGGGCAAGTCAACATCCAGCCGCATGACTTTGGTGGCGATGAACCCCGCAGCAATGCCAAAGATAATCAGTGCGATGATCGACATGGATGACCCCCATTTTTGCAACCCTGTTGCCTGCTTTGCATATGGGGGGCGGGGCCGACAAATGAAGGGGGAAGATATCCGAATTTACCGCAAGATGTCGGGCAGGCTTGCGCCGCGCAGGAATTCATCGGCAGTGCCGCGCCGCTTGCCTTCGCGCTGCATCTCTAGAATTTGCACCGCGCCTGTGGCGCAGGCAACCAAAAACCCGCCCAAATGCGCGCCTGCATCGCCTTGGCCTTTGCCCAACGCCGCGCGCAGCAGCTTTACCCTTTCGCCGCCAATCTCTATCCAAGCGCCCGGAAACGGCGACAGCCCGTTGATCTGGCGCGCAATCTCATCGGCAGGGCGGGCCCAGTTTACCCGCGCTTCGGCCTTATCGATCTTGGCAGCATAACTCACGCCCTCCTGTGCCTGAGGTTCGGCAAAAAGAGGCAGGCGCGGCAAGATTTGCACGATCATATCCGCCCCCAGTGCCGACAAACGGTCATGCAATTCGGCGGTCGTCTCACTTGCCCCGATGCCTAGCGCAGCGCGCGCCAGCACGGGCCCCGTGTCCAGCCCCGCCTCCATCTGCATGATGCAAATCCCCGTCTCAAGATCCCCCGCCATAATCGCGCGGTGAATGGGGGCCGCGCCGCGCCAGCGCGGCAAAAGGCTGGCGTGGATGTTCACGCAGCCCATGCGCGGCGCGTCCAAAACTGCCTGCGGCAGGATTAGCCCGTAAGCCACAACCACGGCAATATCGGCACCCAGCGCGGCAAATTCGGACTGCTCCTGCGCGCCTTTCAAACTCATAGGATGGCGCACAGGCAGGCCCAAGGCTTGCGCAGCCAGTTGCACAGGGCTAGGCCGATCTGCCTTGCCGCGCCCAGCGGGGCGAGGGGGCTGGCAGTAAACCGCCCGAACCTGATGCTGCGATGCCAGCGCCTGCAAGATAGGAACCGAAAAATCGGGCGTGCCCATGAAGATGATATTCATGCCCGCGCCCCTAGTTCCGCTTGGCCCATTTATCCGCCTTTGCCAGCAGCATTTTACGCTTTAAAGGGGACAGATAATCAAAATACATCTTACCCGCCAGATGGTCGATTTGATGTTGCACCGAGGTTGCCCAAAGCCCAACAAAATCGCGTTGTTCCATGGCGCCTTGCGCGTTCAAAAACTCGATCGTCACCGCGCGGGGCCGCGCGATGACCGCTGATACGCCCAGCAGATTTGGGGAAGCCTCCTCATGCACGCGCATCTGGGCCGAAGCGTGCAGAATACGCGGGCTGGCCATACGCACCGCTTGGCCCCGCGCATCGGACGCATCCACAACCGCCAGCGCCAAAGGCACGCCCAATTGAACAGCGGCAAGACCAACGCCAGGCATCGCATCCATGGCGACAATCATCTCGTCCCACAGGGCGCGAATGTCATCGCTGATCGCAGCCACAGGGGCCGCGCCCGCGCGCAATGCCTTGTGCGGATAGGGCACAAACGGGCGCGGATAAGGCGCGCTCATAGCCCGCGCGCCCACTCGCGTTTTAGCTTTTCCATCTTGCGGGTAATCATCTGCCGCTTTAGCGGGCCCAGATTGTCGATAAATAAACGCCCGTTAAGATGATCTATTTCGTGCTGCGCGCACGTCGCCCACAGACCGCTGAACTGGCGTTCATATTGCGCGCCGTCCAGCCCCATCCATTGCACAGTCACTTCGCGGGGGCGCGTGATTTCGGCATATTGGTCAGGGATCGACAGGCAGCCCTCCTCATAGACATTCATATCTTCAGATGAGAAAACAATCTTAGGATTAATCAGCACCATCGGCTCTGGCAGGCCTTCCTTGATGCAATCCATCACGAAAAGGCGTTTGAGAACCCCCAACTGCGGCGCAGCCAGCCCCACGCCGGGTGCGTCATACATCGTCTCAAGCATATCGACGGCAAGGGCGGTAATATCTGGGGTCACCTTGGCGATAGGCTCGCAAGGTTTTTTCAGGCGCGGGTCGGGGTGGATCAAAATTTCGCGTATCATAATGGGGATTTACGGCGCGGTGGGCTTTGGTGCAAGAGGGGTAGGGAAAATGCCGCGTTTTCGCACGGCCGCAGATCAAAAGTAGAAATTTTCTATACTGGGATTCTTATTGGATTTATTTTCCAATTTAGCATAGTAAATTAGGTAAAATTACCGAAAAAGGCGCGTATCATGGATTTTAATACCCTAACCCCCCGCAAAGGCACCCATTCGGTGAAATGGGATATGATGCAGCCACTTTACGGCGTCTCGCCTGATGATGGGCTGGCCATGTGGGTTGCGGATATGGAATTTCGCCCGCCCGCCTGCGTGCAAGCCGCGCTGGAGCGGATGCTGGCGCATGGGATTTATGGCTATTACGGCGATGACGCCGCATATCTGGCCGCCGTTCAGTGGTGGATGAAGGCCCGCCATGGCTGGGAAATTAACACCAAACACATCTTTACCACGCATGGGCTGGTGAACGGCACGGCGCTGTGCATTCAGGCCTTTACCGAAAAAGGCGACGGCGTGCTGCTGATGACCCCCGTCTATCACGCTTTTGCCCGCGTGATCACGGCGGCGGGGCGGCAGGTGGTGGAATGTCCGCTGGTGCTGCAAGATGGCCGCTATGAATTGGACTTTCCAGCGTGGGAGGCGCGGTTGACGGGCCGCGAGACGATGCTCATCCTGTGCTCGCCCCATAACCCCGGCGGGCGCGTGTGGAGCGCGCAGGAATTGGTGCAAATCGCCGCGTTCTGCACGCGCCATAATCTGATTTTGGTGTCCGATGAAATCCACCATGATCTGGTGATGCCGGGCCAGAAACACACCGTGATGGCGCATATTGATGGGATAGCGGATAGGCTGGTGATGATGACCGCCACCACCAAAACCTTTAACATTGCAGGCGCACATACGGGCAATGTGATTATTGCAGATACCGCCCTGCGGATGCGCTTTGCCGCCGCCTATAATGCGGCGGGCATGTCGGCCAATTCGTTCGGCCTGTTCATGGCCACCGCCGCCTACAGCCCTGATGGGGCTGCATGGGTGGACGCGCTGATGGAGCATCTGTTTGAAAACGCACGGGTTTTCGATGCGGGTATCCACGCCATTCCGGGCCTGCGGTCTATGAAAATGGATGCAACCTATTTGGCATGGGTGGATTTTTCTGCCCTTGGGATGGATCAGGCCGAGGTAATCTCTCGCGTGCAAAACATCGCCAAAATCGCCGCCAACCACGGCGCGGCCTTTGGCAAGGGCGGCGAGAGTTACCTGCGCTTTAACCTTGCCGCGCCGCGCTCGATGATTGTGGATGCCGTGGCACGGTTGCAACGCGCCTTTGGCGATGTGCAATGATTACACCCGCTTACCCAAGCACTAAACTGACAATTTTCTGAGAATGATTTCTTTTTTTCCGAAATATTCTCGGGGGGTGAGCGGGGGGCAGACAGCCACCTTGCCCAAGACAGGGGCAAAAGCAAAACGCCTTACGCGCGCGGCAAATACGCCAACGGCGCATTCTCGTCGCGGAAATAATCCAGCGCCGCGCTTTCCACAACGCGGGTCGCGCGTTTGAAATCGCAGATCAGCATGTCGCCCTCTTGGCGCGAAGCGACGATCAGGCATTGAAATTCATGCCGCGCGCCATCGAACACATCGACCAGTCCGCGCAAATGGGTGGTCAACGCCCCGTCCAGCGCAAAACCATCTTTCCAAAATTTCAAAATCGGAAAAACCTGCCCACCCAGTTCCACCCGCAACCGCGATTTGCGCGCCAGCGCCCCTTTGCGCGCCGCATCCAGACCGTCTTGCACATCTTTGGGTAGAAATTGCATGGCTTACCCTTTCGCACATCGCTTAAAGATGCATCGCAAAAGGTTAATTTCTTGTCAGATTCGCGCGTCAGTGCGAAAAATGCGGGCTATGTTGCAAATATGCAGCAAAATGGGTGAGAACAGCCCTTGGCTACATCCCCTCATCCATCTGCCGCGTCGCGCGTCGCCATTTTGTGCACTCCACTACCATGTCATCCACCAACACAGCCCAACGGGCCAACGCATTTACACCACCCAAAAACTGCATCCGCGTTTCGCCCAAATCCACATCTAGCGGCGCATCGGGGTGCAGGGAATTCCACGCCGCACGCTGCGCCTCGCTTGCGCGCAGCGGCCACTGAATGGCAAAGCGCCAGTGCTGCCCCACGGGTGTTGCGGTAAATTCGGGCGTGGCTGCATAGGTGCGGGCATAGATCACATCGCCTACCGCCTCTATGCCCACAAACGCCGCCAACTGCATCGCCGCTTGCATCTGGGCCATCGTAGGATCTGGCATCACGCCACCAGCGCCTCGGCTCGTTTCAGATCCACCGATACCAGTTGGCTAACGCCCTGCTCGGCCATTGTCACGCCAAACAACCGATCCATCCGCGACATCGTCACCGCATGGTGCGTGATGATCAAAAACCGCGTTTCGGTGCGGCGCGTCATCTCGTCCAGCAAATCGCAAAACCGCGTGACATTGGCATCATCTAGGGGCGCGTCTACCTCGTCCAGCACACAAATCGGCGCGGGATTGGCCAAGAACACGCCAAAGATCAGCGCCAAAGCGGTGAGCGTCTGCTCGCCACCCGAAAGCAGGCTAAGGGTGGACAGTTTCTTGCCGGGCGGTTGGCACATAATTTCCAGTCCCGCCTCTAGCGGGTCATCCGATTCCACCAGCACCAGCCGTGCTTCGCCCCCGCCAAACAAATGGCTAAAAAGCGTTGCAAAATTGGCGTTCACCTGATCGAACGCCGCAAGCAACCGCTCGCGTCCTTCGCGGTTCAGGCTGCCAATGCCCGCGCGCAGTTTCTTGATCGCTTCTTCCAGATCCAGCTTTTCCTGCGCCAGTTGGTCATATTCAGCGGTGATCTCTTGCGCGTCTTCCTCGGCCCGCAGGTTCACCGCGCCCAAGGCTTCGCGCGCACGCTTTAGCCGCTGCACTTCGGTGTCAAGATGTTCGGCACTGTGCATTTTGTCAGGGTCAATCTTCAGCGTGTCCAGCAGTTGCCCCGGCGTGGCCCCCGCTTCTTCGGCAATCCGCTCGACCGCCAGCGTTACAGTTTCCACAGCGGCATCTACACGCGCCTCGGCCCGCGCGCGCATCTCGCGCGCCTCGCCTGCGCGGCGCTCGCACTCCCTCTCGCGCTGCACGGCATCGCGCAGCGCGCCCTCGGCGGCGGACAGCGCATCTGCCGCCCGCGCACGCCGCTTTTGCGCATCTTCAATCGCGCTGCCCAGTTCGGACCGCTTAGCGGCAATTTCAGCGGGCGCGCTGGATGCGCCCTGCAATTCGCCCTCTGCCTCGGCTTTGCGGGTATCCAGTTCGCCAATTCTGCGGGCGGCACTGTCCAAACGCTGCTTCCATGCGGCAAGCTCGCGCCCCGCATCTTGTGTGCGCCGCACCCGAGCCTCACCCTCGCGGCGCAGTTCTTCATGCGCTGACCTGCGCGACATCATGGTAATGCGCGCGGCTTCGACAGCGATTTTCACCTCGTCCACCAAAGCGCGGGCGCTGCCTAAATCGGGCAAATCGCGCAGGGATCCCGCGGCCGCATCCAGCACCGCGCGGGCATCTGCCCCATCGTCCAAATGCCGCGACAGTGCCAGCAATGCCGCCTCTAGCTTGCCTTGTGCAATGGATGTATCGGCCTCGGCGCGCGCGCTGGCCCTTGCGGCTTCGCTGACATGCCCGTCGGCGGCGCGGCGGGCATCGCGCGCCATCTGATCGGCGCGGGCCAAATCGCCAAGCCGCGTTTGCAACGCCAGATAAGCCGCCGTCGCCTCGGCCAATTGAGTCTCAAGCACTGCCAAATCTGCGCGCGCAGCCGTCAGGCGGTTGCGCTGGATCAGGCGCTGCGCCGCCGCCGATGGCGCGTCTTTCGCGGCAATGCGCAGCCCGTCCCAGCGCAGCAAATCACCCTCGCGCGTGACCAGCCGCTGCCCCGCTGCAAGCAGGGGCTGCAAAGCCGCGCCCTGCCCCGCCTCGACCAGCCCAATTTGCGCCAAGCGCCGCGCCAGAACGGGCGGCGCGGTCACGTGCTGCGCAATGGGCTCAACCCCCGCAGGCAGACGCGGCGCGTCGATCAAATCGGGCAAGCGCGCCCAGCCAGTCTGCCCGCCCGCATCAATTTCAGGGCTGCGCAGATCATCGGCCAGCGCCGCGCCCAGCGCCAGTTCGTACCCCGCTGCCACGGACAACATATCCAAAAGCTGCCCGCCCGTGCCTGCATCCCGTTCCACCAGCTTGGCCAAGGCGGCCACCTCGGCACGCAGGGCTGTCGCCTCGCCCTCGGCCTGTGATTTCGCGGCCCGCGCCAGCGCCTCACCCGTTTGCGCAGCCGCGCGCGCAGCTTCGGCCGCCAGCAGCGTGGCTTCGGCGTCATCAACCAAAGCCGCCGCATCAGCTTGTGCCGTTTGCGCCTGCGCAAAGGCAGCACTGGCAGTGGCCAAAGCGCCCTCGGCCAGCGTTGCAGCCTCGCGCGCGCGCGCCGCCTCGGCCTCGGCCTTATCAACCCGTGCGCGGCCATCGGCAGCAAGACGCTGCGCCGATTGATGGCGCGCGGCCAAACGCGCCGCATCTTCTGTCGCCTCGGCCAGTCGCGTTTCAATATCGGTCAAATGGGCAGACGCATCGCGCGCCGCCTCGACTGTTTCAGCCAGTTTGGCCTCATGGCCCTCGTGGGCGCGGGTCAATTGGGCAATTTCCCAGTCCAGCCGCGCGATGGTTTCCCCCGCATCACGGTTCAGCGCCGCTTCGCGCTCGCTATCGCGGCTCAGTTCCACAATCCGCGCGCGCAGGCCCTCGATCATTTCGCGCGCGCGCGTTTCTTGTTCGGCAAGTTGATCCCGCTGAAGAATGATGCGCTGCAAAATCGCGGCCGCAATCGCCTCTTCCTCGCGCAGCGGGGGCAGTATATCTTCCGCTGCCGCGCGCGCGCCGCCCGCCGCGCGCGCGGCGGCCTCTGCCTGCGAAGCGTCAACCGTGCGCGCCCGCATCAGGGTTTCCGCCTCGGTGCGGGCCAAATCCGCCTCGCGCCAACGGCGGAACAAAAGCTGGCCCTCGTTACGGCGCAGTTCTTCGGCAATCTCGCGATACCGCGCTGCCTGCTTTGCTTGGCGCTGCAACACCGACAACTGCTGGGCAAGGTTCTCTAGAACATCATCCACACGGGTCAGGTTCTGCTCTGCCCCTTGCAGTTTCAACTCCGCCTCATGTCTGCGCGCATAAAGGCCCGAAATCCCCGCCGCTTCCTCCAATATCCGCCGCCGCGCCTTGGGCTTGGCGTTGATCAGTTCGGCAATCTGCCCTTGCCGCACAAGCGCAGGGCTGTGCGATCCTGTGCTAGCATCGGCAAACAGCAGTTGCACATCGCGCGCGCGCAATTCTTTGGCGTTCAACTTATAGGCGCTGCCCGCATCCCGCGTGATCCGCCGCGTAATTTCCACCACATCGGCATCATTAAACCCCGCAGGGGCCAACCGATCCGAATTATCCAGCACAAGTGACACTTCGGCAAAATGGCGCGCGCCGCGCGACGCCGCGCCGTTAAAAATCACATCCTCCATCCCCGCCCCGCGCATGGCGGATGCGCGGTTCTCGCCCATGACCCAGCGCAGCGCTTCTAGCAAGTTCGATTTGCCGCAGCCATTGGGCCCAACAACCCCCGTCAACCCATCAAAGATCACCAAATCCGTGGGGTCAACAAAGCTTTTGAAACCGTTAAGGCGAAGTTTGGTGAAACGCACAGGGTTGCCTTGGGGTTGAGAAGTTTGATTCTATACCCCCCATAATCCCCCGCACCCCCGCACGAGTCAACGCCGCCCCACCTGATATAGCTAATGGGTCGGGGTTATCCCCAAGATGTTGGGGCTGGAAAGTCGCTTTGCCCTCTTCCTAACTCTACAAATATCTTGGGGGTGAGCAAAGCGAGGGGGCAAAGCCCCCTTCTTCACGTCGCCAACTGCCCAGCAAAGGCCGCAATCACCGCCGCGTAAACGTCCCTCTTAAACGGCACGATGCTGGCCAGCATGTCATCCGCCCCTATCCATTTCCACGCGGAAAATTCGGGATGCTCGGTTGCGATATTCACCTGCGCATCCGTGCCCAGATACCGCATCAGCACCCATTTCTGTCGCTGGCCGCGGTACTTACCGCCCCAAACTTTGCCCAACAAATCGGGCGGCAGATCGTAGTGCAGCCAGCCCCCCGTTTTGCCCAAAATCTGCACCAAATCGGCGGTGATGCCCGTTTCTTCCCACAACTCGCGCAGCGCCGCCGCGCGGGGTTTTTCGCCCTTATCAATCCCACCTTGGGGCATTTGCCATGCCCCGCTGGTGCTGTCTTTGCGCTGGCCTGCAAAGATCAGCCCAGCTTCATTGATCAAACACACCCCCACACAGGGGCGGTAGGGCAGCGGTTTCATCGCGCCCTACTCCTGCGGGGCCACGGCGTTTAGGCCGCGCAGAATGTCCACCGCATAGGCCAGCTGGTAATCTTCATCGCGCAGCTTGGCGGCCTCTTCGGTGCGGGCGCGTTCTTCTTCCAGCAGCTTAATCTCGTCTTCCGACATCGAGTCATTGCTGATCGCGCCGCGCAGATCAGCCTCAGAGCGTTGGTTATCCGCCTCTTGTGCGGCCTGCGCTTCGACCCCTTCCACCGCTGGGTCAACGGCGGGCTGGTTCACCACAATATCAGGCATCACGCCCAGCGATTGAATGGATCGCCCCGATGGCGTGTAATAGCGCGACGTCGTCAGCCGCATTTGCCCACCATCTTTCAACGGCACCAAGGTTTGCACCGACCCTTTACCAAAGCTTTTCGTGCCCACAACAATGGCGCGGCGATGATCTTGCAGCGCGCCAGCCACAATTTCCGATGCACTGGCCGAGCCGCCATTTATCAGCACCACCATCGGCTTGCCCATTGCCAAATCGCCCGGCGTGGCGTTTTCGCGCGTGCTGTCTGCCGCCTCGCGCCCACGGGTTGACACGATCTCGCCCTTCTCCAAAAAGGCGTCGGACACCAGGATGGACTGTTTCAGCAGCCCGCCCGGATTGTTGCGCAGGTCAATGACAAAGCCGGTTACCTTTTCCATCCCACCAATCTGTTCAACAGATTTGGCAATTTCTGCTTCCAGCCCCGAATAGGTCTGATCGCTAAACGTGGTGATGCGCACCACCGCCACATTGCCCACCACACGGCTGCGCACGGCGGTGATCTTGATCGTCTCGCGCGTCAGGGTCAGATCAAAGGGTTCGGCCACGTCTTCGCGCACCACCGTGATCACAATATCCGTGCCCACTTCGCCGCGCATTTTATCAACCGCTTCGTCCAGCGTTATGCCCTGCACCGACTCGCCATCGACATGGGTTATGAAATCGCCTGACAGGATACCTGCCTTGGCGGCTGGCGTGCCATCCATCGGCGAGATCACTTTGACAAAGCCTTCTTCTTGGGTGACCTCAATGCCAAGCCCGCCAAACGAGCCGCGCGTTTGCGTGTTCATATCGGCAGCATCTTCGGCATTCAGATAGCTGGAATGTGGGTCAAGCGATGTGAGCATCCCATTTATCGCCGCTTCGATCAACTTTTTGCTGTCGACGTCTTCAACATATTGCCCGCGAATGCGTTCAAAAATATCGCCAAACAGATCAAGCTGTTCAAACAGATTGGATTCGGGCGCTGCCTCTTGCGCCATAAGGGGGCCTGCCATTTGGCTGGCGGCCAGCGCCCCTGCCAAAGTGCCACCCAAAGCCGCCATCACTAATTTTCTCATCGCCGTCCTCATCCTGTTGCCACTTGGGGCGCATTGGTCTTGTCTACAGCCCTTGCGCCGTGGCTGCAAACCAATCTGTTGGGTCGATCACATCTGCGCCGCTGCGCAGCTCGATATACAGTGTTTCCGTCTCGCGCGCAGAAATCGCTTGATCGAGGCCGCCTTGTTTGGCTGGGGCCAGCAGATCGGCAGTGTCATTCACAGCCCCCCCCATAAGGCCCAAGGCAGCCCCCTTGGCCACAACTTCGCCCACTTCGCCAAATACGTCACGTAGCCCTGCAATGACCAAAAGATAGCCATCCCCTGGTTCGATTATCATCACATTTCCGTAATCCAAAAGCGGGCCGCGATAGCGGATCGTCGCAGCCCATGGCGCAGTGACCAAGGCTGCAGGGCGCGTGGCAATTGTTAGGCCAGGGCGGCCAACACCGCGCGCATCCAATTCCCCTAGCCGCAGCAGCACTGTGCCAAGGCTGGGCAAATCAAGGCTGCCTTTGGCACTTGCAAAACCTGCAGTAGCGCTGGGATCCAGCGCAAGACCCGCTGCAAAGGCATCCAGAGTATCGGCGCTTTGCAGCAACGCTTTCAACGCCTCTGGGTCTTCGGTAAAGCGGCGCGGCAAATCGGTACGGTCTGCAATCGCGGTCGCAAGATTTGATCGCGCCTGCTGCGCGGCACCAAGACCCCGCGTCAGTGTTTGCCCCGCTTGGCTTTGCACGGCGCGCAAATCGGCCAGTTCTTGCAACTGGGCGCGCAGGGCTTCGGCCTCGATCTGCAAAGCAGGGGTGACTTCGGCCAACATCATTCCCGCGCGCACCGAACCTATAGGGCCTGTGGGATGTAGCAGCAAAATCGGGGCAGGCTCTGCCTCGATCCGCGACAGAACACCCAAAAGCTGGGCGATCTTGTCGCGCTGCGCCTCGAAGGCGGCGGTAAGTTCCCCTTCGCGCTGCTCGCTTTGGCGCAGCGCCTCGCGCAGGGCGGCAAGCCCTGCCTCATAGGCGCGGATGGTTTGGGTCAGCGCGGTGATTTGATCGCGGCCGCCTTCGGCCGCGCCCAGCGCATCGACGGCGGCGGCAAGATCACCCGCCGCTTTTGCAGCATCTTCGGCCACGCTGGCCAGCATGGGTGCGGGCAAGGCAAGCGCCGCGCAAATGGCCAGAACAGCGGCGATGGCGCGCGCCAGCCTCATGCCAAAATCAGGCTTTCGCCTGTCATTTCGGGCGGCAGCGGCAGGCCCATCAACGCCAAAATCGTAGGGGCCAAATCGGCCAACCGCCCAGCCGTCCGCAGCTTTGCCCCAGCAGGCCCGCCCACCAGAATAACGGGCACAGGGTTTGTGGTATGGGCGGTGTGCGGCGCGCCTGTAATCGGATCTACCATCATCTCGCAATTGCCGTGATCGGCGGTCACAATCATCGCCCCGCCCACGCCGTCCAATGCTGCCAGTGCGCGGCCGAGCCCCATATCTACCGCTTCGCACGCCTTTATTGCGGCTGGCAGGCTGCCCGTATGCCCCACCATATCGGGGTTGGCGAAATTGACGACAATCAGATCATAGCGCGCCGCGATGGCTGCCACCAAATGATCTGCCACCTCGCCCACGCTCATTTCTGGCTGCAAATCATAAGTCGCCACGGATGGCGATTTTGGCATAGCGCGGTCTTCGCCTTCAAACGGGGTTTCCCGCCCACCATTCAGGAAAAACGTCACATGGGGATATTTTTCGGTTTCCGCCAAACGGAACTGGCGCAGGCCCTGTGCCGCCACCCATTCACCCAAAGAATTGCGAATATCGCGTTTCGGAAAGGCGGTGGACAGATAGGCATTATGCGCCGTTGAGTATTCCACCATGCCAAGACCAGCCGCCCATTTGGGGCGCGGGCCTGTTTCAAAATCCTTGAAATCAGGATCGGCCAGCGCCGCCATAATCTCGCGGGCGCGGTCAGACCTGAAGTTTAAGCAGAACAGCCCGTCGCCATCGCGCGCGCCTGTGTAGCCTGTCATAACGGTGGGGGCCAAAAACTCGTCCGTTTCGCCGATTGCATAGCTGGCCTCAATCGCGGCCCTTGGGCTGGCGGCAGCCTCGCCCTGCGCTGCAACAATCGCACGATGCGCCCGCGCCACGCGATCCCAGCGGTTATCGCGGTCTAGCGCCCAATAGCGGCCAATGACAGTGGCCACGCTGGCGCCCACTGGCAGGCTATCTGTTAGCGTTTTCATAAACCCTAGGGCAGACGATGGCGGCACATCGCGCCCGTCGGTGATGGCATGGATCACCACACCCAGCCCCAAATCCACCAGCGCCCGCGCCGCGGCGATCATGTGACTGATATGCCCATGCACCCCGCCGTTGGACACAACCCCCATCAAATGCACGCGCCCGCCCTTGGCCTGCACCGCCGCTGCAAAGGCCAGCAACTCGGCGTTTTGGGCAAAGCTGCCATCTTCGATTGCCAAATCAATCGCGCCCAAATCCATCGCAACCACGCGCCCCGCGCCGATATTTGTGTGACCCACCTCGGAATTTCCCATCTGCCCGCGCGGCAAGCCCACATCGGGGCCAAAGGTAGTCAGCGTCGCGTGCGGGCAGGTGTCCCACAGGCGGTTGAAATGGGGCACATTCGCCTGCGCGGGGGCAGATGTCTTGGGATCTGGGCCTATGCCCCAGCCATCCAGAATGCACAAAACGACGGGCTTCGGGATGGATTTTGACTGTGCCATGCTTTGCCTTTTGTGCTTTGCGCTCTTCTATCCCTTTGATAGCGCCCGCGCAATCGGCCTCCCACTGGCTGACCCATTGCCATAATCCTTGACAAAACGCCCCGTTGGGCAGATGGTTTTGACGCGCATATGCTATGCGAGGGCGCTGCGCTCGGGGGCATTGCGCCCAGCATTTCTCGCCTTTGAAGGGGAAATCATGCGCCATGCCTTAGCCCTTGTTGCTATCTTAATCCCAGCTCTATCCAGCGCCGCCCATGCGCAAGCCATGGTCACCGCCTCTGCGCCCGAAAGCATTGTCGCCGTTTTGCAAAGCGAAGGGCTACAGGCCAAGCTGGGCAAAGATAATCTGGGCGATCCCATTATCAACTCTGCCGCTGCGGGGGCAAATTTTGATGTGTTCTTCTACGACTGCGCGGCGGGAAAAGACTGCGGATCCGTGCAGTTTTCTGCCTGTTTTGATTTGAAAAACGGCTCGACGGTCGAGCTGATGAACGAATGGAACACCGAAATGCGCTATGGTAAGGCGGATTTGGGCGCAGAAAGTGACCCTTGCCTGAAGATGGATGTGGAAATGATCGCAGGTCTCCCGCAAGCCACGTTCCAAGAAGTGCTGCGCAATTGGACGGCCGTTTTGGGCAAATATGTCGTCAAAATCGACTACTAAACGGGGCCAAATGTGGCCCCCGCTTTAGGCCGCGGGAACGGGGCGCGGGCGACCATTTTCGTCAATGGCGACAAAAGTGAACAGCCCGGTTGTCACTTTTTCGCGCCCAGACTGGCCGCGCCGCAAAACCCATGCCTCAATTTGCAGCCCCATCGACGTGCGGCCAATGCGGGCGATCTCCACATAAATGCACAAAACATCGCCCACTTTGACGGGGCGAATGAACTGCATCGCGTCAATCGCGACTGTGGCAACCCGCCCCCGCGCGCGCGCTGATGCCACAATCCCAGCCGCCATATCCATTTGTGACAGCACCCAGCCGCCAAAAATATCGCCGTTGGTGTTCACATCACGCGGCATGGCAAGCGTGCGCAGGGTTAACTCGCCCTTTGGCGCATCGGCAGCCGTGTCAGGGGGCGTGTCGCTCATTCGTTTTCCCTTAGAATTGCGCCAGCCAGATAGAGCGATCCGCAAATCAAAACCCGTGCGTGCGGCGATGCGGCTGCAATATCGGCCAAAGCTTCGGCCACCGAAGCGGCCACGCTGGCTACCAGCCCTGCCGCAGATGCTGCCGCCGCCGTAGCCTCGGCGGGCAGGGTGTTCACCTCGTTCGGTATAGACACCGCGCGCAGGGTTTTGGCATATCCTTTCAGCGGCTCCATATAGCCGCGCACATCTTTGGTGTTCAGCATCCCGCAAATCAAATGCGTCTCGCGCGCGGACAAACGGGCCAGCGTATCGGCCACCGCCTGCCCGCCAGCGGGGTTATGCCCGCCGTCAAGGAACAACTCCACCTGCGGGGCCAAGTCCACCAGCGGCCCCTTGCGCAACCGCTGCATCCGCGCGGGCCATTCGGCGCGGGTGACAGCGGCCATGCAGGCCGCCTCACCAAAGCCCAGATGCCGCAAAGCCATCAGCGCAGCCCCTGCATTTTGCACCTGAAACGGGCCGATTAAGTTGGGCAGGGGCAAATCCAGCAGCCCATTTTCATCCTGAAACACCAGCCGCCCCGCTTCTTCGCCCACATGCCAGTGCTGACCATATGCCAGAATAGGCGCGCCAAGGCGGGCGGCGACGCTTTCGATAACCTCCAGCCCCTCTGGCGTTTGTGGGCCGACAATCACCGGCACGCCGCGCTTGATAATACCCGCCTTTTCGCCCGCAATCGCAGCAACGGTATCGCCCAGAAATTGCTGATGATCCAGCGAGACAGGGGTTATGATGGACAGTTTAGGAGTTATGACATTGGTTGCATCCAGCCGCCCGCCAAGCCCCACCTCTAGCAGCGTGTAATCGGCGGACGTGCGCGCAAAGGCTAAAAAGGCCGCGCAGGTGGTGATCTCGAAAAAGGTGATATCATCAGGGCCGTTGGCGGTGACACATTCATCCAGCAGCGCGGTTAAGGCAGGCTCGGTAATAAGGTCTCCTGCCAGCCTAATTCGTTCATGAAACCGCGCCAAATGCGGCGAGGTATAGGCGTGCACGCTATGCCCCGCTATCTCTAGCCCCGCTCCCTCTAGCCCCGCTCCCTCTAGCCCCGCTATCTCTAGCCCCGCTCCCTCTAGACCGGCGCGGATCATCGCCTGCGTGCTGCCTTTGCCATTGGTTCCCGCGATATGAATGGCGGGGGGAATGCGCAATTCGGGGTGGCCCAGCGCGTCCAGCAGGCGATGCACGCGGCCAAGGGTTAGATCGATTACCTTGGGATGCAGCGTCATCATCCGCTGCAAAACGGCGTCTGATCCGCCAGCGCCAGCCAAGTTCATGCCGTTTGCTCTTGCCCAATCACACCGGGCGGGGGCAGATCACCCTTAACTGCAGGGCTTTGGCGCATCAGCATCCGCATAATTGTGATCAACTCGTCGCGCATATCCTTGCGATGGGTCACGCGGTCTAGCATCCCGTGATCCAGCAGATATTCGGCGCGTTGAAACCCTTCGGGCAGCTTTTCGCGGATGGTCTGTTCGATCACCCGCGCACCCGCAAAACCAATCAGCGCGTTGGGTTCGGCAATTTGCACATCCCCCAGCATAGCATAGCTGGCCGTCACCCCGCCCGTGGTAGGATGCGTCATTACAACGATATAAGGCAGCCCAGCCTCGCGCAGCATTTGCAGCGCCACAGTCGTGCGCGGCATTTGCATCAGCGATAGCAGCCCCTCTTGCATCCGCGCCCCGCCCGATGCCGAAAACAGCACGAAGGGACGTTTCAGTTTAATCGCCCTCTCGGCGCCGGCGATAATTGCGTTACCCACATACATGCCCATCGAGCCTGCCATGAATGAGAAATCCTGCCCAGCGGCGACAATGCCCGTGCGGCCCACCTCGCCCTCGGCGACCAGCATCGCATCCTTTTCGCCCGCAGCCTTTTGCGCTGCTTTCAAACGGTCGGGATATTTCTTTTGGTCGCGAAAATGCAGCGGGTCATGCACGGGTTCGGGCACTTTCACCTCGGTGAAAATGCCAAGGTCAAACAGCGCATTAAACCGATCACGCGGCGAGATTGCCATATGATGATCGCAGTTCGTGCAGACATTCAGCGCCGCGCTGAGTTCGCGGTGAAACAGCATCGTCCCGCATTCGGGGCATTTCGTCCACAAATTTTCAGGTACATCCCGCTTGGAAAACAGGCTGTCAATCTTGGGGCGAACGTAGTTGGTGATCCAATTCATCGGGGTGCGGCCTTTTGCTGTTCGTGAGGTCAGATAAGGCGAATGGGGGGGAAATGCAATCTTGCCCCCTAAACCCTTAAATGCCGCACCCTTGCCCCCCATTCAATCGCCGCCGCGTGCAGCCTATCTATAGACAGCTCTTCGCGCACTTCTTCCAGCATCCGCAGTTCAATCTCGCGCAAAGTTCCATCCGCCGTGGCCACATCGCAGGCCAGCGCATAGGCGGTTTCATACAGCCGTTCGGGCAGCGCGTCTCGGATCAGGCCAAACAGGGCGTCTAGCCCGTCTTCTTCCTCGAACAGATCGAACACGGTCTGCGCCACCACGCGGATGCGGTCTGTGTCATAATCGGCAAACACGGGCATATGGTTGACCATCCGCTGAATGGCCATCAGTTCAGGCGTGCGCATCTGCTCGTCTGAAGCGGACACGGCGATCATCACGGCGACAAGGGCATCTTGAACGGAAAGCGAGGCGGGGGTGTCGGCCATGTAAAACTCCTATTTGCGGGCAGAATATTGACCTAAGTCGCGCGCGGCAATAGAGGATGCGGGTTGCGGGCGGTATGGCGCGCAAGTCTATAGGGAATATAACATGAGCGCGCTTCGTGATGCAGGGATGAAATCCAAGGCTTGGCCCTTTGAAGAGGCGCGCGCGCTGCTGAAGCGATACGAGAAAAAGGCCCCCGAAAAGGGTTATGTGCTGTTTGAAACGGGCTATGGCCCCAGCGGCCTGCCCCATATCGGCACGTTCGGAGAGGTCGCCCGCACCACAATGATCCGCCGCGCGTTTGAAGCAATTTCAGATATTCCCACCCGCCTGATTTGCTTTTCCGATGATCTGGACGGCATGCGCAAAGTGCCCGAAAACGTGCCCCAGCAAGACATGCTGCGCCAGCATATGCAAAAACCGCTTACATCGGTGCCAGACCCATATGGGCAGTTTGACAGTTTCGGCGCGCACAACAACGCGATGCTGCGCCGTTTTCTGGATACCTTCGGCTTTGAATACGAATTCATCAGCGCCACCGAATTCTACAAATCGGGCCGCTTTGATGACACGTTGCGCTTAGCTACCGAACGCTATGACGCGATTATGAATATTATGCTGGCCAGCCTGCGCGAGGAACGCCAGCAGACCTATTCGTGCTTTCTACCGATCCACCCCGAAACGGGGCGCGTTTTGTATGTGCCGATGAAGAATGTGGATGCGGCCCAACACACCATCACCTTTGACGATGAAGATGGCCGCGAATGGACACTGCCCGTCACCGGCGGCCACGTCAAACTGCAATGGAAGCCCGATTTCGGCGCACGCTGGGCCGCGCTGGATGTGGATTTTGAAATGTATGGCAAAGACCATTCCACCAACACCCCCATCTATGACGGAATTTGCGAAGTGCTGGGCGGGCGTAAGCCCAACCACATGAGCTATGAGCTGTTTTTAGATGAAGAAGGTCAAAAGATTTCCAAAACCAAAGGCAATGGACTTAGCATTGACGAATGGCTGACCTATGCCGCGTCTGAATCGCTTTCGTATTTCATGTATCAAAAACCCAAAACCGCCAAGCGGATGCATTTTGATGTGATCCCGCGCGCGGTGGATGAATACCACCAGCAACTGCGCGCCTATGAAACGCAGGATGTGGATGCGCAGGTGAACAACCCTGTTTGGCATATCCATAACGGCGCGCCGCCCGCATCGAAAATGGTTGTGACCTTTGGAATGCTGCTGAACTTGGCCTCGGTCGCCGGGGCCACCGATGCGGCGGGGCTGTGGGGCTTTATCAAGAAATACGCCCCCGATGCCAGCCCCGAAGCCAACCCCGATCTAAACGCCGCCGCGGCCCATGCCGTGCGCTATTTTGCCGACAAAATCGCCCCCACCCGCACCTTCCGCCTGCCCACCGATATGGAACGCACAGCTATGCTAGACCTGCGCGCACGCCTTGCCGCGTGGGAGGCTGAGACAAGCGACGACGCCCTGCAAACCATGGTCTTTGCGGTTGGCAAAGATCACGGGTTTGAGCCGCTGCGGGGTTGGTTCAAGGCGCTTTACGAAGTGCTGCTGGGCGCATCGGACGGGCCACGTTTCGGCGGCTTTGTCGCGCTGTACGGCGTGGGCGAGACGATTGCGCTAATGGATCGCGCGCTGGCGGGGGATTTTGTGGGGTAGCAGACTACGATTGACTTAGACCAAGTCCTAGACCATATTCCGGTCTGGAGGCACCCCATGCAAATGAACATCGCCGAAGCCAAGGCCAAATTGTCCGAGCTGATCGCCGCTGTCGAACGGGGCGAGGATGTGCTGATCGCGCGCGGCGGACATCCGGTGGTGCGGCTGGTGTTGGCGCAGGGGGCAAAGCCTGCCTTTCGCCTTGGCCTAGCCGCGGAAACTGTGGCGCATCTGCCCGATTTTCTGGAACCGATGCTTGAGGACGAGGCGGCCCTGTGGTCGTGACCACCCTATTGCTGGACACGCATACGTGGGTCTGGAGCCTGTTTCAGCCCGATAATTTGTCGCCCGCCGCGCAATCTGCCATTAAAGCCGCCAGCACGATCTATGTCGCGCCCTGTAGTTTCCATGAAATCACCGCCAAGCATCGCGCAGGCAAATGGCCCGAGGTGGGGGGCATCATCGCCCGCCTGCCGCAATTGCTGCGCGCGCAAGGCGGGATCGTGGCCCCCTACATCGCCGAAATGGCGATGCTATCGGGCGGGATGGATTGGCCGCACAAAGACCCGTTTGATCGCATGATCGCCGCCACGGCACTGGAACTGGCCTGCCGCGTCGTATCCAAAGACATCGTCTTTGACAGCCTGATTGGTAGCCCCAACTGGACAGGGCGGCTTTGGTAGCCGCGCTGATTTGCCTTTGGCCGCGCCTGCCCTATACTGTAAACTTTACAGCCAAAGGAGTGCCAAAATGCGCCGCCTTTTTGCCTTGCTTATTGCTTTGTCTTTGCCCTTGACCGCCGCCGCGCAAAGCGCCGAGCCGCCAAACCCGCCCATTCGGGCCACGATCCAATCCCAAATCGACGCGATGGCGGCAGATGATTTTGCCGCTGCCTTTTCCCATGCCGCGCCCAATATCAAAGGCATGTTCGGCACGGCTGATCGGTTCGAAATGATGGTGCGGCAAGGCTATCCGATGGTGGTCGCCCCGCGCGAGGTGCGGATGTTAGAACTGCGCACTGTTGCGGGCAACCTGTGGCAGCGTGTGCTGATGGTGGACGGCGCAGGGGCCACGCATCTGCTTGATTACATGATGGTGCAAACGCCTGAGGGATGGCAGATCGGCGCAGTGCAATTGCTGCCTTCCCAAGGCGTTGCGGCGTAACCCCCCGCTCGCCTAACGAAAAAGGCGCGGCAGGTTTCCCTACCGCGCCCACATAAGCATTCAAAACCCTAAGGTTTAGGCGGTTTCTTCCGTATCGACAAAGCCCGAAGGCGCGGTGATGTTGGCGATCACGAAGTCGCGCGCGATGGTAGGGCGCACGCCCTCTGGCAGCACAACATCGTTGATGTGGATTACATCGCCCATCTTACGGCCCGTCAGATCGACGGTGATATGATCGGGTATATCGGACGCCAAAACTTCCAGTTCCACGTCAGACCGCACAACGGTCAGGGTTCCGCCGCGCTTCAGCCCAGGGCTGGCTTCGTGGTTTTCAAAGTTGACATGGATAAACAGGTTGATGCGGCTGTCATCGTGCAGGCGCATAAAATCAACGTGGGTGGGCAGATCTTTGACCACATCGCGCTGAACGCCGCGGCAGACCACATGCACGTCTGGCTCGCCTGCAACCTTAAGGTTGAACAGGGTCGACAGGAAACGGCCTTGGCGCAAACGCTTGAGCAGCATGTTGTAATTCAGTTTGATCGGCGCAGGCGCAGCGTTGTCGCCATAGACGATACCGGGTACAAATCCATCGCGACGAGATTGACGAGCGGCCCCCTTGCCTGTCCCCATCCGTGCCTCGGCGATAAGATCTGGGATCTCACGTGCCATAGTTTCTCTCCATATAAATCCGCCAACGTTCAAGGGTGCATGGCGCGACTTGGCGGCGTTAAAGGGGAATCGGCGCGAAGTAAAGCCAGAAATACCCGAAAAATGCCCCGTTGCGGCGAAAAAGGCGCGTGTGGCAGTGCAGCGGTCGCAAAAGGACATGGCCAAAGTTGCGCTCCGCGCTAGCAAGCAGCATCTGCAGGAGCCGCGCCATGTTGACCACGCTTTCCCGTGCCCGTGCGCCGCTGGCGGCTTTTGCAGCCATGGGCGTGCTGTGGGGCGGGTTTGCCGCCGATTTGCCAGATATAAAGACCATGCTGGGCGTGAATGAACAGGGCCTTGGTGCGCTGCTGTTTGCCACGCCCATTGCGGCTGTTTGCGCCATGTTGCTGGCCCCTGCTTATGGCGTGCGTGCAGGCGGGTTGGCGCTGCCCCTTGCCACCATTTGCATGGCGGTCGCCTTTTCCCTGCCTGGCATGGCGGGCAGCGTTTGGCTGTTTCCGCTGGCCATGCTGGCGGCAGGGGCGGGCACGGGGCTGACCGATGTTATCATGAACGCCCGCGTGGCCGATTTGGAAAACCGCCATAGCCAGCCATTGATGAACCTGTGCCACGCCGCGTATAGCTTTGGCCTTGCGGGCGGCGCGCTGTTGGTGGGGGGCTTGCGCAGCGCGGCCCTTGGCCCTGCACCCACCTTGGGAACCATCGCGCTGATTGCCGCCCTTTTGGCCCTGCTGACACTTGAAAAAGACGGCGCTATCCACGGCCTTGCCAAGCCAAAGGATAAGGGCGCAGCAAAGCTGGGCTTTGTGCCGCTAATAGGCGGGGCGATTGTGTTGATCGCCTTTCTTACCGAAAACGCCGCCGAAAACTGGTCGGCCTTGCATATCGAGCAGACCTTGGGCGGATCGCCAGCGGCGGGGGCGATGGGGCCTGCGGTGATGGCCCTGACAATGGGTTTTGCGCGACTGGTCGGGCAAGGCATGGCGCAGCGCGTGGCAGGTCATGTGCTGCTGATGTGCGGCGCGCTGCTGTCGGCCGCGGGCGCGCTGATTGCCGCCGCCGCCACCAGCCCTGCAATGGCCTATGCAGGGTTCATCATTATGGGGCTGGGGTCATCGGTCATCGCGCCCACGGCCTTTTCCATGGTGGGGCAAATGGCCCATCCCGCCGCCCGCGCCCGCGCCGTGGCGCGCGCCACGCTTTTAGGATATTTCGGGTATTTCTTTGGCCCGCCCTTTGTGGGGTTTTTGGCAGGGCATTTCGGCCTGCGCGCCGCCTTTGTTTTTGCCGCCGTTTTGCTGATGTCCGTGCCAATCTTTGCGTTGCGTCTTATGTCTTTACGCCGCGTATGAAAATGCCCGCAGGACAAGCCTGCGGGCGCATATAGATCATTGGGGGAAGGTTCCTTTGACCAAAGTGAAAGGGGCGGCTCTTTGGCCGCCCCCCCACTGTGATTATTGATTATAAGCGCGCTCGCCATGTTCGGCCAGATCCAGACCTTCGCGCTCGATATCTTCCTTCACGCGCAGGCCCATCACCATATCAACCAGCTTGAACAAGATGAACGAACCGATCCCCGAGAAGGCGACCGTGAACAGCACGGCCTTGGTTTGCGCGGTCAACATAAACGCCATGTCATATGCGCCCACTTGCAGCGTGCCAGGTAGCGAAGTGTAGTCAGGGATGCCTGCGCCGCCCAAAGCCGGGCTTACCAGAATACCCGTGGCAATCGAGCCAATGATACCCGCCAGACCGTGGATGCCGAACACATCTAGGCTGTCGTCCAGTTTGAACATGTTCTTGACGTAGGCGACAAAGAAGAAGCAAGCCACGCCAGCAAACAGACCCAGCACCAGCGCGCCCATTGGCCCTGCAAAGCCAGCCGCAGGCGTCACGGCCACAAGACCCGTCACAACACCCGATATCAGACCCAGAAGCGATGGTTTGCCCTTTAGCAGCCATTCGGCGAACATCCACGCAACACCTCCGCCAGCCGTGGCGACAAAGGTGTTCACAATCGCAAGCGACGTGATCGCGTTGGATTCAAGGTTGGAACCTGCGTTAAAGCCGAACCAGCCCACCCACAGCAAAGCGCCGCCAATCATGGTCATGGTCAGCGAGTGCGGCGCCATCGAATCCTTGCCGTAGCCGACGCGCTTGCCCAGCATGATGCAGCCAACAAGACCAGCAACACCAGCGTTGATGTGCACCACGGTGCCGCCTGCAAAGTCCAGCGCGCCCCAGTTCCACAGCAGACCGTTTGCAGCCAGATTGGCAGCGGCAGCCTCGGCGCCAGCGGTATCGCCAGCAGCTTCAGCAATCAGTTTCAGGGTTTGTTGTTCGGCCAAGAAGTCTGGGCCGCCCCACCACCAAACCATGTGCGCCATTGGGAAGTAGATGAAGGTCACCCACAGAATACTGAAAACCAGCAGGGACGAAAACTTCATCCGCTCGGCAAAGGCACCGACGATCAGCGCAGGGGTGATCATTGCAAAGGTCATCTGAAACGCAATGAAGGTGTATTCAGGCAACCAGACGCCATTGGTAAAGGTTGGCACCAGCGTTGTGGCATCGACGCCCGACAAGAACATCTTCGAGAAGCCACCAACATAGGTGTCCATCGACCCGCCATAGGAAAACGCCATCGAATAGCCGTAAACGACCCAGATGATGCAGACCACCGCCGAAATGGCGAAAACTTGGGTCAGCATCGACAGCATATTTTTTGTGCGCACCAAACCGCCGTAAAACAGCGCAAGGCCCGGAACGGTCATCAGCAAGACCAAAACGGTCGAAATGCTCATCCATGCAATATCGCCGCCATGCACGGCCTTTTCATAGGCGTAAGGCACCAGCGCAGCATCTTGCGCAAGGGCGGGCATCGCGGCGGCCAGCAGGCCCGCAGATGCCAGTGAAAGTAGTTTTTTCATCATCATGATTTTCCTTTTGCCCCCTTACAGCGCTTCGTCGCCCGTCTCGCCCGTGCGCACGCGCAAGGCGCTTGCCACGTCAAGAACGAAAATTTTGCCATCGCCGATTTTACCCGTGCGGGCGGTTTTGGTGATGGTGTCCACCACCTGATCGGCAAGTGCGTCTGATACGACCAATTCAAGCCGCATCTTTGGCACGAAATTCACGGCGTATTCTGCGCCGCGATAAATTTCCGTATGGCCTGACTGTGTGCCAAAGCCTTTGATTTCCGTCACCATCATGCCACGCACGCCGACGGCGGTTAGCGCTTCGCGCACCTCGTCCAGCTTGTATGGCTTTATGGCAGCAATGATCATCTTCACGTTGCACCCCTTTCGCGCAGGCCCATTGGGGGCCTGTGGGCCATCACGCCAATGATGCAGCCGCAGCACAAGATTTCGGCGGCAGAAAAAGGTCTTCCGCAACATTATGCGCAAAATTTAGGCGTAATTTTTTGGTTAAGCGTAAAATTTGTGCGACAGGGGTGTGCGAATCAGCGCAAGAGTGTCTCCACAAGCGCGGCGAAACGGGTTATGATGGGGCAAACAAGAAACCAAAGGCAGCGCGGCATGGCAGGATCAAACGGACAGGGGCGCCCCCCCTTGGTGGCAGATCGCCGCTATGGTGCGACCGCCGCGCCGCGCCGCAATGCAGCGCCACCGCCACCCAAAAAGCCACGCAAAGCCGCTCCTCGCAAAGCCAGTGGTTCGCGCAATATCATTTTGCGCGTGCTGTGGTTCTTTATCCGCCCCTTTTGGCGCATCTTTGTGTGGCTGATGTGGCGCTTTGGCATTTTGGGCGCATTGGTTTTTGGTGGGATCGTCTTTTATTTCTATGCCCAATTGCCAGACGTCACCGCCCTTTTGGATGCCCGCGCCAAAGGCTCGGTCACGCTTTTGGATCGCAATAATCAAGTCTTTGCTTGGCGGGGTGAAACCTTTGGCGGGCAGATCACTTCCGATGACGTATCCCAGCATCTGCGCAATGCCGTGATCGCCACTGAAGACAAACGCTTTAATCTGCATTTCGGCATTTCCCCGCGCGGCATCGCCTCGGCCATTCGCATCAACCTGTCCGAAGGGCGCGGCCCCTTGGAAGGCAACGGCGGTTCCACCATCACCCAGCAGGTTGCCAAACTTTTGTGCCTTGGCGTGCCGTATGACACCGACACATGGAAAACCGAAACCGAGTATGAGGAAGACTGCCGTGGCGGCGGAATTTACCGCAAGCTGAAAGAAATCCCTTACGCCGTGGCGATGGAGCTGAAATACACCAAGGCCGAAGTCCTGACGATTTATTTCAACCGCGCCTATCTGGGCGCAGGCACGCGCGGGTTCGAGGCTGCGGCCCAGCGCTATTTCGGCATATCCGCCAACCAAGTTGACCCCGCCCAAGCCGCTATGTTGGCGGGCCTTTTAAAAGCCCCGTCGCGTTTTGCCCCCACCAACAACCTAGAGCGCGCCCAAAACCGCGCCAATGTGATTGTTGGCCTGATGCAGGAACAAGGGTATCTGGACAAATCCGAGGCGGACGAAGCGCGCAAGTTCCCCGCCGTGCTGTCGCCCGAAGCGCAGTCAAAATCAGGTGGCTTTTTCGCCGATTGGGTTATGGAAACTGCGCCCGATTTCCTGACATCGGCCACCACCGAAGATGTGATCATGCGCACTACGCTGGATGTGGATTTGCAGAAAAAGTCGGAAGAGGCGCTGAAATTCGTCTTTGATACGAAGCTGAAAGAAGGATCAAAGGCCCAAGTCGCCATTGTGGTGATGTCTGCCGATGGCGCAGTGCGCGCCATGGTTGGCGGGCGTGATACCCAAGATGCGGGCAGCTTTAACCGCGCAACGCAGGCCTTGCGCCAAACGGGCAGCGCGTTCAAACCCTTTGTCTATGCCGCTGCGATGGATTTGGGCTGGTCGCCTGCCGACTATGTCGAAGACATCCCAATGACCATCAATATTCCAGGTTCTGGCCCATGGTCGCCCAAGAATTATGACAACGAATATAAGGGTATGATGACCCTGACCCAAGCCTTGGCCGAAAGCCGCAACATTCCCGCCGTCAAAGTCTCCGAAGCGATGAGCCGCGACGCGGTGCGCAATGTCGCCGCTGGTTTTGGCATCACGGGCGATATGGCCGCAGGCCCCGCACTGGCGCTGGGCGCATCGGAATCGACGCTGTTGCAAATGACGGGGGCCTATGCGGGCATTCAAAACGGCGGCACGGCGGTCACCCCCTACGGTCTGCGCGAGTTGTCGCTGAAGGGCGAGGCAGAGCCCCTGATTGGCGCAGGCGGCGGCATGGGCGAGAGGGTGATTTCCCTAGAGGCCGCGCAATACCTAACCTATATGATGACCCAAGTGGTCGAGGCAGGCACAGGCGCGCGCGCCAAACTGGACGGCTGGCAAGTGGCAGGCAAAACGGGCACCACGCAAGCTGCGCGCGATGCGTGGTTCATCGGCTTTACGGCCGATTATGTCGCGGGCGTCTGGATGGGCTATGACGATAACTCGCCCCTGACTGGCGTGACGGGCGGCGGTATTCCATCGGAAATCTGGCACGAGGTAATGGTGCGCGTGCATGACGGCTTGCCGCCCAAACCCCTAAACATGCTGATACCAGAGGCGCGCATACCCCCTGCCCCCACCGCAGACCCAAACACGCCAACCATGGCGGCAGACCCGAACGCAGTTGACCCAAACGCGGCCCTAATGCCCATTGCCCCGCCCCAAGGCGGCCAAGGCACATCGCAAGATCAGGGGCAATTCCAAACGCTTCTGGAACGTTTGTTTGGCAATTGATGACCGCCTATGCGGCCTTGCCAATTCTGCGGGCAAGCTCTAGTTTAGAATTATTCTAAAATAGGTGCGCTATGCTATCAGCTTTGTCTAACCGCCGCCGCTTTGCCGCTTTATCCCCGCAAGAAGTGCTTGGCCTTGCGATATCTTCCGAAGAGGATGACGCGCGCATATACCGCAGCTATGCCCAGCACCTGCGGGGTGATTACCCCGCATCCGCCGCCGTGTTCGATGGCATGGCCGCCGAGGAGGACAGCCACCGCGCCCGCCTGATTGCAATGCACCAAAAACGCTTTGGCGATGTGATCCCTTTGATCCGCCGCGAACATGTGGCAGGTTTCTACGCCCGCCGCCCTGTGTGGCTGACCGCCAACCTGTCTTTGGACACTATTCGGGGCGAGGCCAGCGCGATGGAGGCGCAGGCCGCCGCATTCTACACCCGCGCCGCTGGGGCCACTTCTGATGCAGAAACCCGCAAGCTGCTGGGCGATCTGGCCGCCGCCGAAGCAGGGCACGTGGCTGCCGCGGTTGGGCTATCGGAAACCCATCTGGGCACAGACGCGCGCGAAGGCGAAGATGCCAGCGCAAAGCGCCAGTTTATCTTAACTTGGGTGCAGCCTGGCCTTGCCGGGTTGATGGATGGTTCGGTGTCCACTTTGGCCCCTATATTCGCCGTTGCCTTTGCCACGCAAAACACGTGGACAACCTTTCTGGTTGGCCTTGCTGCGTCGGTTGGCGCAGGCATTTCCATGGGATTTACCGAAGCCGCCCATGATGACGGGGTTCTGTCAGGCCGTGGCAGCCCGTGGAAACGCGGCTTCGCGTCTGGCATAATGACAACGCTGGGCGGATTGGGCCACGCCCTGCCGTATCTGATCCCCGATTTTTGGACAGCTACCTCGATTGCGGTGGTGGTGGTGTTTATCGAACTTTGGGCGATTGCATGGATACAAAACCGTTATATGGAAACCCCGTTTGTGCGCGCCGCCTTGCAGGTGGTGCTGGGCGGGGTTCTGGTGTTCGCCGCAGGCGTGTTGATTGGCGGCGGCTGACCCCTTCGCAGTCTGCGCGTGCTGTGCTATACTTGCGTATATCCAATCAAAGGAGACGATCATGCGCGCATTTTTGATTGCCTTGCTACTGCTTGGCTACGCCAGCACCGCCCATGCGGGCGAGATGGAAAACGCCGCCCTATCCCTCATCAATTCCGCCCGTGCCAAAGCAGGCTGCGCCGCGCTGGCAGTCAGCCCCAAACTGCAATCAGCCGCCGCTGGGCACGCCAAGGCTATGGCGCGGCAGAATTTCTTCAGCCACACGGGCAAAAACGGATCCACCGCGAAAAGCCGCATCAATGCGTCGGGCTACGGGTGGAGCGCGATTGCCGAAAACATCGCCGCTGGCCAGTCATCGGCCAAAGAAGTGGTATCAACTTGGCTGGCAAGCGCAGGGCATAAGAAAAATATGCTCAACTGCACCTATACCCAAACGGGTCTGGCCGTGATCTATCAGGCCGATGATGCGCCCCTAAAGGGCTATCAATACCCGTTCAAATATTACTGGGTGCAAGTGTTTGGACGCCCCTAAACCCCGCCTGCTGATCGACGCTGACGCCTGCCCCGTGAAGGCCGAGGCGGAGCGTGTCGCCACTCGATTTGGCCTTGAAATGTGCCTCGTCTCCAACGGCGGGGTGCGCCCATCGCCAAACCTTTTGGTGCGCAGCATTTATGTGCCTGCGGGGTCTGACGAGGCCGATAAATGGATTGCGGATGCCTGCACGCCGCGCGATGTGGTGGTGACATCCGACATCCCGCTTGCCGCCAAATGCCTTGCCAAAGGTGCGCAGGTTATCAAACATAATGGCGAAGTTCTGACTGCCGCCAATATCGGCATGATCCTTGCCGCGCGCGATTTGATGGCCGATCTGCGCGCTGCTGATCCTTTTCTTCAGGCAAGTTCTGGGGGCGGCGGCAAGCCCTTTGCCAAGGCCGACCGCGCGCGGTTTCTAGATAATCTGGATCGAATGCTGCGCGCCGCCAGCGGTCGCAATTAGAACAGCCCACGCGTGCGCCGCGCGCCATACTCGCTCTATGGCACAGGCGCGAAAACCCGAATTGACTGGTATTCTTTTGGCGCTTGGCGGCGGGGTGATGCTGTCTCTGAACGATCTGTCGATCAAGTTTCTGTCAAACGGCTATGCGCTGCACCAGATCATCCTGATCCGCGCCTTCATCAGCCTTATCATTGTGTTCGCAGTCATCCGTGCCACGCGCACAGGCTTTGGCCAACTGATCACCCGCCGCCCCCGCGCGCATCTGTTTCGCGTTTCAATCGTGATGGTGTCGAATGTGACCTACTTTTTGGGCCTTGCCGCGATGCCCTTGGCTGATGCAGTGGCAACCGCTTTTATCGCCCCAATCTTGGTCACATTGATGAGCGCGGTGATCTTGAGCGAACGTGTTGGCCCGCACCGATGGGCCGCTGTCGCCATTGGCCTATGCGGGGTTTTGGTGATGGTCCGGCCAACGACGGGCGCGCTGCAACCCGCCGCGATTTTAGTGCTAATCTCGGCACTGTGCTATGCGGGCAGCCATATGATGACCCGCCGTATGCGCGATACGGAATCGGCGATGACGCTAAATTTCCATGTGCAAATTGGGTTTATCATTGTGTCCGCCGGCATGGGCCTTTGGGCTGGGGACGGCCATTTGGCCGCCGCTCATACAGGCGGTGCGCTGGAGTTTCTGTTTCGTCCGTGGGTCACCGCCCCCCTGCCCGATTGGCCCGCCTTTATCGGCACGGGCATTGCCGTGGGCATTGGCGGCTTGATGATGAGCCAAGCATATCGCACCTCCGAGGCCGCCCTGATTGCCCCGTTTGAATATATCGGAATGCCAATGGCTATTCTTTGGGGGCTTTTGGTATTTGGCACTTGGCCCGATCCGCATGCGTGGGCTGGCATTGCCCTGATCTGCGGCGCGGGATTTTATACATTGCTGCGCGAAGGGATGCGGCGCAAAGATGAGGGTGTCGCCGCCCCCAGCGGCGATCATTAGCGAAAGGCGAGTTATGCAAATCATCGGGCAGAACGCAGAGGCGCATTTGACATGGGCAGGGCTGCTTGATGCGCTGCAAGCAGGCCACCGCCTGCCCCGCGCCGAAATTGCCGATCTGCTGCTTTCAAACGGGCAAGACAAATTGCTCAACCGCGCCGCGTGGATCGCGGGGCTTGGATCGCTGGTCAAGGTGGCCACAGTCTATCCAGATAACGCCGCGCAGGGTGTTCCATCGGTCAATGGCGCGGTCAATCTGTTTGACGATGCTACGGGCCAGCTTGCTGCGCTGATCGATTTTCATCTGGTCACCAAATGGAAAACGGCGGGCGATAGCCTTTTGTCGGCATCGCGCCTTGCCCGCCCAGATGCGCGGAACTTTCTGCTGGTCGGCGCGGGAACTGTGGCGCGCAGTATGGTGCAGGCCTACCGCGCTATTTGGCCCGCTGCGCAGTTTCAGGTCTGGAGCCGCAGCGCCGCCAGCGCAGCCAATTTGGGCCTGCCCATAGCGGATGATCTGCACAAATCCGTCCAATGGGCGGATGTGATCTGCACCGCCACCATGGCCACCGCCCCGCTGATCCGTGGCGAATGGTTGCGCGCGGGCCAGCACCTAGACCTGATCGGCGCATATACCCCGCAAATGCGCGAGGTCGACGATACCGCCATGCGCCGAGCGCGCCTGTTTGTAGATAGCCGCGCCACCACAATCCATCATATTGGCGAGTTGATGTCCCCCATCGCAGCCGGCGCGATAACCGCGGCCGATGTGATCGCTGATTTTTACGACGACCCCGCCCTGTTCACTCGCACCAGCGATGACGACATCACCATCGCCAAAAACGGCGGCGGCGCGCATTTGGATTTGATGACAGCGATGTATATCATGCAGGCGGCCCAGCCTTAGCACTTAAACAGCTTAAGCGCGCCGTTCAAACACGCGCAAAAGCTGGCTGATGCGCGGCGTGGACATCGCGCCATAGCGCGAACGCGTTTCCAACACGGGGCGGTTTTTGGATACGCTTGGCTTATCTTCGCGCAGAACAATATAGACGCCTGATGCAATGATAATGGCCGTGCCAACGGCGGTATATAGGTCGATATCCTCGCCAAACAGGAAATGGCCAAAGATTAGCGCCCAGATAATCTGGCTATACTGCATTGGGGCCACGATAATCGCAGGCGCGCGGCGGTAGGCGGCAATAATCAGCACCCCGCCCAAAAGGCCCAGCGCCGCGATACCCGCCATCATCGCAAAATCCTGCGGCGGCACAGGCACATAGACAAAGGGCAGCGCCAGCCCCATCACCACGAAATTGGCCATCATCGGATAAAGCATTAGCACAACCGCGCGTTCCGAATTGCCGACTTTGCGCACAATCACCGATGTTGCTGCCCCCAGCAGCGCCGCCACCAGCGCCGACAAATGCCCCAGCCCCAAATCCGCCTGCCCTGGGCGTAGCACTACCACCACGCCAATCAGGCCCACCACAATCGCAATGCCCCGGTGCAGCCCCACCTTTTCCCCCAGCAGCGGAATGGCCATCAGCGTGATCAAAATCGGCATGGTGAAGAAAATCGCGTAGCATTGCGCCAAGGGCAGCACAGAAAAGGCATAAAAACCCGTCACCGCATTCAAGACCGCCGTTGTGGTGCGAACGGCTGTCCACACGGGATGTTTGGGGATCAGATTTCCGTCGGTGCGATCACGCATCATAACCAGCGTTACCAGCGGAAAACCCAGCAGCCCAGAAAAGAAAATCAACTGAAACGGGCTATAACTGCTGCCCAAAATTTTGATGAACACGTCATGTGTGGCATAGACGGCAAAGGCCGTCAGCGACAGCATCGCCCCGATCAAATTGGATTGCAGCGGTTTCATGCGGCCCCCTTTTCGCGGGACGAATTCAAAATATACAGCCCTGCCCCAACAATAACCGCCAGCCCTGCCCATGTGGCGGGGGAAACAGCCTCGTTAAAGATAAAGGCGCTGGTCAAAGCCGCCCAGAAAATTTGGCTGTATTGCATGGGCGAGACGATAATGACGGGCGCCATGCGATAGGCCTCAATAATCATCACCGACCCCGCATAACCGCACACCGCCATCGCCCAAGTGAGGCCGATATGCGTCATCGGCATGGGCTGATAGACAAAGGGCAGCACAATCGCCGCCGCTGCAAGCTGGGTCAGCGACGGGTAAATAATGTTCAGCGCGGCGCGTTCCACCTGCGCGGTTTTGCGCAAGATCACAAAGCTTAGGGCTGCCAGAACCGCCCCCACCACAGCCACAAAATGCACCCATGTCAGCGGGTCACGGCCGGGCTGCAAAGCAATCAGCACGCCTGCAAACCCCGCAAACACGGCCAAACCGCGCGGCAGGCTAATCGGCTCGCCCAGCAGCCACGCAGCCAGCAGCGTGATCATAAGCGGCACTGTAAACAAAATCGCATAGGTCTGCGCCAAGGGCAGGTTGCCAAAGGCATACACCACACAAACCGAATTGACCAAAGTCACCGCGCAGCGCAGGGCCATCCACTTGGGCATAATGGGGCGATAAGTGCCAACCTCGCGGTCAAGCGCCATATGCGCCAGCAGCAAGGGCATCGTGGCCGCAATGGAAAAGAACATAATTTGGAAGGGGTTATACATGCCCAAAAACTTAATCAGATTGTCATTGGCGGCATAAACCGCCATCGCGGCCAGCGCCAGCATCGCACCGATCAGATTAGACGGCTGTTTCATTGCCCGCGCCCCAACTGCAGTTCGTCCATATTCTGGTCAGTCCGCGTGCTGGTCAAAATGTATATCCCCGCCCCGATGATCAGCGCTATGCCAGCCCAAGTGGCAGGGGTAATCGCCTCGGCAAAGATGAAATATCCCGCCAGCGCGGCCCAGAAAATTTGGGTGTATTGCATCGGGGCCACCACCGCCACGGGGGCTGCGCGATAGGCCGCGATAATCACAT
This sequence comes from Pseudorhodobacter antarcticus, assembly GCA_945862435.1. Lineage (GTDB taxonomy): Bacteria > Pseudomonadota > Alphaproteobacteria > Rhodobacterales > Rhodobacteraceae > Cypionkella > Cypionkella antarctica_C. The sequence continues at coordinate 111,142 of CAMAXX010000002.1, read as the reverse complement.
AGGTGCCGCCAATGCCAAACACCGCCATGGCCCATGTCAGCATGTGATGCTGGATCGGCATCGGCTGATAGACAAAGGGAAGCGCAATGGCCATGGCCGCAAGTTGGGTCAGCAATGGATAAATCACCAGAACTTCTGGCCGCTCGATCTGACCTGTTCTGCGCATAATGACGTAATTCAGCGCGCCCGTAATCGCGCCCAGAACCGCCGCCAAATGCGCCCATTCCAGCGCATCCGCGCCGGGTTGCAGGGCAATGACAACCCCCGCAAACCCCACCAAAATGGCGATCAGCCGCGCGGGGCTAATCGCCTCGCCCAGCATGGGCACCCCTAATAGCGAGATCATCAGCGGCATCGTAAAGAAAATGGCATAGGCTTGCGCCAAAGGCAGGGCAGTAAAGGCATAGGTGCCCAGCATCCCATTGGCCAGCGTGATGGCGCACCTGATGACCGTCCAGCGCAGCAGACGCGGGCGATAATGCCCCGCCGTTCCCGTCAGCGATACCTGCACTAACACTATGGGCACTGCCGCAATGCCGGCAAAGAACATAATCTGAAACGGGTGATAACTGCCGCCCAGAAACTTTACCGCACTATCATAACAGGCAAAAATTCCCATGGCGGCTATGCCCAACACAGCACCGCGAAACAGGGGGGAACGGGTCACGAAATCGCCTTGAACAAGAGGGATGTTTGCGCAAACATATGGCCCGCACTATTGCGCGGGCCATGGTTAATTACAAGGCAGCAATCGTTCAAATTGACGCGTTTAGCGCCGCCAAAACCGCATCGCCCATTTGCGCGGTGGTTACTGGCACCCCGCCCGCAGGCCCCATCAAATCAGCCGTGCGCACGCCGTCTGCCAGCACCTTTTCCACGGCGCGTTCCACGCGGGTCGCCTCATCCAGCATGCTGAACGAATAGCGCAGCGCCATCGCAAAGGACAGGATACAAGCAATCGGGTTCGCGCGACCCGTCCCTGCAATATCCGGGGCCGACCCGTGCACGGGCTCATACAGCGCCTTTGGCCGCCCGTTCGCCATGGGTAGGCCCAACGACGCCGATGGCAGCATCCCAAGGCTGCCCGTCAGCATCGCCGCCATATCCGACAGCAAATCGCCAAACAGATTGTCGGTGACAATCACATCAAACTGCTTGGGCCAGCGGCACAGCTGCATCGCGCCCGCATCGGCATACATATGGGAAAGTTCCACATCAGGATATTCTTTGTCATGAACTTCCTGCACCACCTCGCGCCACAAAATCCCCGATTCCATCACGTTTGCCTTTTCCATTGAGCAAACTTTGTTGCCCCGCTTGCGCGCCAATTCAAAGGCCGACCGCGCAACACGGGCAATCTCGCTTTCGGTGTAGCGCTGGGTGTTAATCCCCACCCGCTCGTTCCCTTCGGTGAAAATCCCGCGCGGCTCGCCAAAATAAACGCCCGAGGTCAGCTCGCGCACGATGACAATATCCAGCCCCGCGACCACATCTTTTTTCAGCGATGAAAAATCCGCCAGCGCGTCAAAGCATTGTGCAGGGCGCAGGTTGGAAAACAAATCCATTTCCTTGCGCAGCCGCAGCAGACCGCGCTCTGGCTTTACGCTGAAGTCCAGCTTGTCGTATTTCGGCCCGCCCACGGCGCCCAGCAGCACGGCATCCACCGCCTGCGCCTGCGCCATGGTTTCGTCCGTCAATGGCGTGCCATGCGCATCATAAGAACAGCCGCCGACCAGCCCTTCGGACACGTCAAACTTGATCCCTCGTTTGGTGTCAAACCAACCGATGATCTTTTTCACTTCGTCCATAACTTCGGGGCCAATACCGTCGCCCGCTAGGATTAGGATGGATGGGTTTGCCATGTCGCCCTCGCTGCTAAATTTGTTGCGCGTGGCCTAACCCTTGGCGCGGCGGGGGTCAAGCGGGGTTGGGTTCGGGACGCGTGATATCCACCCAAACAGGCCGATGCCGTAAAGCTGCCGCCAAAACCGCTGCCGTAAGATCAGCTATGGGCGGCAAAACCCTCGCCCAGATCGTTGCGAAAAACCTTAGGGTAAACTCAGTCAAGGGGCGTCTTTCCGCTTGCCCGCAAATCATCTTTGACTTTCGTTACCAATTGGCCAGACTACACACAACCCAGAGGTGCTGCTTTGCTGACCCGCCGCCAGTTTCATCATAGCCTGATGGCCAGCCTTGCAATGGGGCTGGCCTCCGTCCCAGCACGTGCCGCGGCCGCGCCCAAATCCGCGCTGTTTATGAACCGCTTGTCATTTGGCGTTGTTGTAAATGCCGAAGACCTTAGCCCTAACCCTATGATCTGGCTAGAAGACCAACTCGCCCTGCCCGCCAGCGACCCTGCCCTAGATGCCGCACGCCTGCATATTTCTTATCCCGCTGGCCGCGATGAAAATGGCAATGACTGGCCCGCCACAGATGAATTGCGCCCCCTTGCCGCACTCGCAGCCCCGCCCGAAAATTATCTACACTGCATCGATTGGCAGCAAGGCATGGATTACGCCGAAAGATCGCGACCCGCTGGCGAGGTTATCGCCGCCGCCCTTATCCGCGCCGTTCACGCCCCTGCTCAACTGCGCGAAGTGATGACGCAGTTCTGGCACGACCATTTCAACGTTAATTCTCAGAAAGACGAATTTTGCGCGGCCTTTTTCCCCAGCTATGACGCCATGCTGCGGGCTGGCGCCTTTGGAAACTTTCGCAACATGCTGGGCCATGTCGCCCGCGCGCCTGCCATGCTGTATTACCTGAACAATGCCGACAGCCGCGCGTCGCCCGCAAATGAAAACTTTGCCCGCGAGTTGCTAGAGCTGCACACCCTTGGTGCGGCCACCTATTTGAACGACCGTTATGACGATTGGCATTCAGTGCCCAAAGGCAGTGATGGTGTGGCCTTGGGCTATTTGGATTTGGATGTTTATGAAGTTGCCCGCGCCTTTACAGGGTGGAGCGTTGGCGATGGGCGCTATATTTCCGAAGGTGTGGATGCCCCGAAAACTGGCCAGTTTCATTATGTTGAGGCGTGGCACGACCCTTATCAAAAGCGGGTCTTGGGCATAGAGTTTTCGCCAAACCGCGCGCCTATGGCCGATGGTGACCAAGTGCTGGATCTGCTTGCGCGCCATCCTGCCACGGCGCGGTTTGTGTGCCGCAAGATCGCTGTGCGCCTGCTATCCGATGCACCCAGCGATGGCTTAGTCGCTGACCTTGCACAGGTATTTTTAGCCGCCTCAGATAGCGCCGACCAAATCGCGCAAGTGATCCGCGCGCTGGTCGCCCACCCCGAATTTACCGCGACCCCGCCGCAGAAAATGCGCCGCCCTTTTGAATTTTTGGCCGCCCTTTACCGCGCAACGGGCGCCGAGGTCACAGGAACCGAGGCCGCCCAGCAATGGCAACTAATGCGCGCAGGCTGGCGGCAACACGAATATGGCCCGCCGACAGGCCACCCCGATGTGCTTACACCGTGGACTGGGGCAAGCACGCTAAACCGTTATGTTGATTTGGCGCTTTATGCCCACGAAGATTGGTTTGCTGTGGCCAGCCTAGACCGCGCGGCGCAGGGGGGCGAAACTGTGGGGGCATATGTGGCCCGCTGGGCGCAGCGCTTTGGATTGGAAGACCTGCCCCAGGTCATCGCCGCCACGGGCAGCGACCCCGCAACGCCGATGGCAGATTATTCTGCCGAGGAAGTGGCAGGGCTGGCCCATGCCACCATTGCCTTTGCCGCGCTGCGGCCCGAATTTATGCTGCGATAGGGGGCGGATATGGCGCGCGAACCCATTCTTGTCGTATTGTTTTTGCGGGGCGGGGCCGATGGGTTGGGCCTTGTGTGCCCAGCATCGGACGAAAACCTTATCGCCGCGCGTCCCGAAGATTTGCGGGTGCTGCGCACGGGTGACACAGCGGGGCGAACAATTTCGCAAGATGTGGCAGATGTTGATTTTCGCTTTCACCCTGCCCTTGCTCCTTTTGCCGATTTATATGAAGCGGGCGATTTGTCGATGATCCACGCTTGCGGATTGACGGAGGCCACGCGCAGCCATTTCGATGCCGAAGCGCGGATGGAGCGGGGGCTGATTGGCGCAAACATCGCGCCAGGCGATCCTTCGGGCTGGCTGGGGCGATATTTGGCCGCAGCAGGGCCGCTGGGGCCAATGCCCGCGCTGGCGGTGGGCACGTCTCAGCCTGCGAGCCTGCTGGGGGCGAATGCGGCGGTGTCTGAAAGCTTGGGCGATTTGATGGTGGCCTCTGGCCATTGGCTGGCCCCTGCCCTGCGCGCGCGCCTGAACGCGGGCTTTGGCGACCACGGGCCATTGGCTGCGCCGATTGCTGGACTGCTGCATCTGTCAGAAATGATTGGGCAAAGGCTGTGGTCAGAAAGCGATCAGGCGCTGCTGGAATACACCCCCGCAGTCGAATATCCCGAAAACCCGCTTACCCCCGCACTGATGACAGTGGCGCAGACGATCAAGCAAGATATGGGTCTGCGCGTGGCCACAGTCGATTTTGCAAGCTGGGATACGCATGTGGATCAAAGCGGCCAATTTGCCGAAATGGCAGGCTGGCTGGCAAATTCAGCCATGGCGTTCTGGCGCGATTTGGGCGCGCTGCAACAGGACGTCAGTCTGGTTGTGATGAGCGAGTTTGGCCGTCGCTTGCGGTCTAATTCGGCAGGTGGAACCGACCATGGGCGCGGCAATGTGATGTTTGTGCTGGGCCCACAAGCCAAGGGTGGGCGGATGCTGGGCCGCTGGCCTGGCCTGCAAAACGAAGCGTTGGAAGAGGGTGCAGATCTGGCAGTGGTCACCGATTACCGCGATGTTCTGGCTGAAATATTGACAGGCCATATGGGGCAGGCAGATGCCAGCACGGTGTTTACTGGCCATACCGCGCAACCGCTTGGGCTGTGGCGCTAAGGCAGGTTGATGTCCACCCAAACCGGCCGGTGCCGCGAGGCGGTTGCCAAAACCTGCGCATTGGGGTCGGTATCAGGCGGCCAAGCCACGCCAGCGGTTTGCACAGAAATATCACGGCTGGGCAGGATATATTCCACGCGAAGCCCGCCAAGCCCGTCATACAGCGCGGTATCCAGCGCAGCATTGCTAAGTTGGCCAATATCACTGCGGCCAGATGTGCCGCGCGGGGCGGGGTCCGTCAGCATGGGATGGGCAAGCAGGGTGCGCAACGCCTCTGCCCGGCCCTTGCCATCCATCGGGTCAAGGCTGGCTTGGCCGATAATAGCAAAGGGGGCGGCAGGGGGCGCAAAGGGCAGATTGCCCGCGATCAGGTCCAGCCAAAACGCTGCCTCGTCGTGGTTGCGTTTGCCGTTGCGGTCGTCGTCGCCATCGAAACTGGGAGGGCCTGCGTAAAAGCCTAGCAGCCGCAGGGACTTACCATCTGGCAGGCTTATCGGAACCTCGTAATGCCCGCCGCTTGACAGGCGCTGAACCCCGCGCAGGGCAGGATCTGTATCAGGGGACAGGCTTTGCGGCAGATCAGCCCACAGAAAAGCGCTAAAATCGCGAATCTTTGCGGTGTCGATTGATAGGCGGGACAAGATGGCCATCCCCCCCTCGCCTGCATAGCGCCCATATGCCATAGCATCGCGCGGCTCGCCCAAGCGGCCATTGCCATTCAAATCAAACCCCGTGGCCAGCCCTGAATTGGGCCGCAGCGGCAAACGGTAAGGATAAGGCGCGCCAGCATTGGCCAGCGCCCCTGCAAGCGCGGCCAAAGTCTGGCCACCTGCGTCATAATCTATCCCCGTCAGCAGCAGCACATCGGCGTTCAGATCGGCAATGCTGGCAATCACGGCAAGCTGCTGATCAGTGCCGCCCTTTTGCAGCGATTGCAGCACCAATCCCGGGCCTTTATCCGAAAAATCAATGTTATAGGTGGCAAGTCGCAAGCTGTCAGCAGCCGCAGGCGCCGCCCACAACAGCCCTAGGCATGTGCCAAGGATTCTGCCAATTTGGCCCCATGTGCGGCGCGGGTTTGGACGATAAGCTCGGCAATTCGCAAAAGCGCGATGCCGCGCAAAATCAAACTGGTTGGCAAAAAGGCCCATAATGCGATAATCCAAATCACGCTGTGCGGCGGCGCGGTTTCCAAAATGTCGGCAGGGCCAAAGCCAAGCTTGGCCACAACTGGAACGATAAACGGCAGAACAAATCCAAGCAAGATATTCACACGCCCGTCGCGCGATAGGCGCAGCACCACATCCGCGCCAGCGGTTGGGTCGAACATGGGCAGGTTCACCCAAAGGTTCAACGGTTTGCGCGGCGAAGGCCAGCCCCCCACCCGCACCACCACTGCAAACAGCGCCAGCCACGACAGGCCAATAACATAGGCCAAACCCGCCGCATTGCGCAAAACTTCCAACCGCGCTGGATCGGTATCGGTATCGGCCAGTTGCAAAACCAACCGCGCGGGGCTAAAGGGAAAATCCATAGCGCGGCCCACATAGCCCGCCAGTTCTACCGCTTGGGCCTGCAAATGCACGGGCAGAATGGTGTCAGGCAAAGCAAAGCTGAGCGCAGCCAAGGTTGAGGCCAGCATGGCCGCGCGCAGGCGGTTGAACGGGGCTGCATCGCGAAATTCAATCAGACTTGGAAACGTAGCATTGTATTCGGCAAAAGTGATTGCGCCCAGCAAAAGCGCGGCAAATGTGACCATTTGCTGTGTGTCTGCCAATACTTCGATCAACACAGCAGCAGGCAAGGCGACCATCGCCATCACCAAACCCGCCCGCACGATCGCGCCGATTAACCGCGAAGTCACTGCCCTACATCCTTTTCAGTCGGGGCTGGTCGAATGCCAGCCTTGGGTTCCGATCTGTGGCCACAATGTGGCCGCCTGCCTCATTCTTGCCCCATTTGTGGCAAACTTAGCTTCGCCTTGCAACAGCTTGATTCATAAGGCGCTATCTTTGTGTCCAAATCGGGGACAATGTGTTGCAGGATTGAATCAACTTTAGGGAAAGAAAAAGGCCGCCCCGAAGGGCGGCCCAAGATGTAGTGGTTTGGCGCAGATCAGGCCCAAGGGCGTGATACGGCATTTTTCTTCTCGAAACTGTCAATCGCGGTCGCTTTTTCCAGCGTCAGGCCAATATCGTCCAAGCCGTTCAGCAAGCAATGCTTGCGGTGGGCGTCCACCTCGAACGGGAAGGTCTGACCATCCGATGTGGTCACAGTTTGGGCGACCAAATCAACGGTCTGCCGCGCATTCTCGCCGCGCTTGGCATCCGCCATCAGCACTTCGACCACTTCTTGTGGCATAACGACGGGCAGAATGCCGTTCTTAAAGCAATTGTTGTAGAAAATATCAGCAAAGCTGGTGGCCACCACGCAGCGAATACCAAAGTCGAGCAAAGCCCAAGGCGCATGTTCGCGCGACGAGCCGCAGCCGAAATTGTCCCCAGCAATGATAATCTCGGCCTTGCGATAGGCGGGCTGGTTCAGCACGAAATCGGCAATTTCCGTGCCGTCCAGATTATAGCGCATCTCGTCAAACAGGTTTTTCCCCAAACCCGTGCGGGCAATGGTTTTCAAAAACTGCTTGGGGATAATCATATCGGTGTCGATATTGACCAGCGGCATGGGTGCAGCGATGCCTGTAAGGGTGGTGAATTTTTGCATGTCTCGTTCCTATACCATCATTTCCCGCACATCTGTCAGCCGCCCCGTGATCGCAGCAGCCGCTGCCATGGCTGGCGAGAGCAGATGCGTGCGCCCGCCGCGCCCCTGTCGGCCCTCGAAGTTGCGGTTCGATGTGGCGGCGCAACGCTCACCCGGCGCAAGCTGATCGGGGTTCATCGCTAGGCACATCGAACAACCCGCCAGCCGCCATTCAAAACCCGCATCGATGAAAATCTGCGCAAGGCCCTCTTCTTCGGCCTGCGCGCGCACAAGGCCCGACCCCGGCACGACCATCGCGCGGATGCCGTCCTTTTTCTTTTTGCCTTTCAGAATGGCGGCTGCGGCGCGCAAATCTTCAATCCGGCCATTGGTGCACGAGCCGATAAAAACGGTATCAATCGCGATATCCGACAGCTTTTGTCCGGGCTTCAGGCCCATATAGTCCAAGGAACGCTGCACCGCATCCACCTTGCCACCCGTAAAATCGGCGGGGTTTGGCACAACGCCCGTGATCGGCAGCACGTCTTCGGGCGAAGTGCCCCAAGTCACAACGGGCGCGATGTCTTCGCCCTTCAGCGTGACAACCTTATCCCAATGCGCGCCCTCGTCAGAAAACAGGGTTTTCCAATAGGCAACCGCCGCTTCCCAAGCTGCGCCTTTGGGCGCGTGGGGGCGGCCCATGCAATAGGCATAGGTTTTCTCATCTGGCGCAATCAGGCCTGCGCGCGCGCCGCCCTCGATCGCCATGTTGCACACGGTCATACGGCCTTCCATTGACAGCTCGCGTATGGCTTGGCCGCAATATTCAATCACATAACCTGTGCCGCCAGCGGTGCCCGTCTCGCCAATCACCGACAGGGTGATATCTTTGGCGGTAACCCCTGGGCGCAAGCTGCCCGTGATTTCCACCTTCATATTCTTGGCCTTGCGCTGGATCAGCGTTTGGGTTGCCAGAACATGCTCCACTTCGGACGTGCCAATGCCGTGGGCAAGCGATCCAAAAGCCCCATGTGTGGCGGTGTGGCTATCGCCGCAAACCACAGTCATGCCGGGCAGCGTCCAGCCTTGTTCGGGGCCAACAATATGCACGATGCCTTGGCGCACGTCGGATACGGGGTAATATTGGATGCCGAAATCCTTGGCGTTCTTATCCAGTGCCGCCACTTGAATGCGGCTATCCTCGGTCATGGTCGCGGCATTGGCGCGGTCAAGGGTGGTTGGCACATTATGGTCGGGCACGGCGATGGTCTTTTCCGGCGCGCGCACCGCGCGGCCTGTCATGCGCAGCCCTTCAAATGCCTGAGGCGAGGTCACCTCATGCACCAAATGGCGGTCGATATACAAAAGGCAGGTGCCGTCAGCGGCCTCATCTACCAGATGGTCGTCCCAGATTTTGTCGTAAAGTGTGCGAGCGGTCATGGCTCTTCCTTGCGTGTTGGGAATTTCGGGAATGGCGAATGGGGGCGCTAAGCGCCCGAACGATCAGCGACGCGCAAGAATGGCGCGCGTTGCGCCATAGAACCGCCACGGCAGGCGGTCATGGTCGCTGATGTTGAAAAACCTATTCATACCGCCAGCATTACGCGGTTTTTGGCCGATTGGCAACGCTGTCGCTGCGCGCAAGTGGAAACTTTGGCCCAGCGTGCCATGTGTTAGGAACAGGAGACGCATTTCATGAAACATATCATCGCATTCACCGCCGCCCTATTGCTGGCAGCCAGCCCCATGAAAGCGCAAGAAACCATGCCCAAAATGATGTATAAATCCACCGAAACCCCCGCCTACAGCGTCGAGCGCACCGTAGGGGAGGCCGAGATCCGCAGCTATGCCCCGCGCATTGTGGCCGAAGTGACAGTATCGGGCAGCAGATCTGGCGCGATCAGTTCGGGCTTTCGCATTTTGGCGGGCTATATTTTTGGCGGCAATGACGGCGCCGCCAAAGTGGCCATGACATCGCCCGTGGCGCAAATGCCCGCCGAGAAAATTGCCCAAAAAATCGCCATGACATCGCCCGTGGCGCAAACGGCATTGGGTGGCGCGGGCGAAGATGGGCCTTGGGTAGTGCAGTTCACCATGCCGTCGCAATATACATTAAGCAGTCTGCCAAAAGCCAAGGATGCCAGTATCCGCTTTGTGCCCCAGCCCGCAGACCGTCAGGTGGTTTTGCAATTCCCAGGTCTGGCGGGCACATCGGTTTTGGCCCGCAAAGAGGCAGAGTTGCGCGCGCTGGCAGCAGCCGAGGGGCTAGAACTTGCGGTTGGGCCAATGTATTATTTCTACGATGCCCCGTTCACCCTGCCGTGGAACCGCCGCAACGAAGTGGCTTTCGCGCTGAAATAAAGACCAAAGATGAACCACCGCATTTTCGCCATGCCCTTTGCAAAGGTCTATCCCCTGTATGTGGCAAAGGCCGAACGAAAAGAGCGCACGCAGGCCGAGGTGGATCAGATCATCCACTGGCTGACGGGGTATGACGCGCAAGGTCTGGCCGACGTGTTGCAAAGCAATGCAGACTTTGCGGCCTTTTTCGCCAAAGCGCCCGCGCTGAACCCCGCGCGGGGGCAGGTCACTGGCGTGATATGCGGTGTGCGGATCGAGGCGATTGAAGATCCGCTGATGCGGGAAATTCGTATTATGGACAAGCTGATCGACGAATTGGCCAAGGGACGCCCGATGGCCAAGGTGCTGCGGGCTTAGTAGGCCGCAAATTTCCCGCGCGCAATTTCACGCTCACGCATTTCCAGATCGTACAGGTTCGCCGATGCGCGCAGATAGGCCAGTTCAGCCTCGGCACGCGACACAGGGCGGGGAAATAGTTTTGCTAGAAAGCTCATAGTGTTTTCTCCTTTTCTTCTTGTATCCCTTATATGCTGCACTGCAGCGTGTTTGGTTAGGGGTCTGCGGGTATATCCCCTATGCGCGCCTTGCAGGGCTGGCTTTGATTTCGCCTTGCGAGGGGGCCAAGTTTTGCGTATTAGCCCCCCTTTGGCGCCCTGCGCCGTTGAGATTTGGCGCGCCCAATGCTAAGACTATTTGGTAACACGCCTTACGCCCGCCCGTTTTGGGCCTTTATCGGAGGACGTTGTCCTGTCTAGCGAAACCAACTTGGGCCTGCCCGCACGGGGTGCCGCCCGCCCCGAAACTGACTATACAGCCGAGGAATTGCTGGCTGTGGCCGTTGCATCCATCGAAGACGACAAGGCCGAAGAGGTTGTGCAAATCGATCTGCGCGGGCGCAGCGATGTGGCCGACTATATGATTGTCTGCTCGGGCCGTTCCACCCGCCAAGTTGCGGCGATTTCCGAAAAGCTGACCGAAAAGCTGAAAGAGACGTTTCATTTCACCGCCAAGATGGAAGGCAAAGAAACGGGCGACTGGGTGCTGATCGACGCGGGCGATGTGATTATTCACGTCTTCCGCCCCGAAGTGCGCGAGTTTTATCAGCTTGAAAAAATCTGGGCGGCAGGCAGCGCGCATCGCGGCGCTTAAGGCAGGGCGCGGGCCATGCGGCTGCATATCTGCGCCGTAGGGCGGATGCGCGCGGGGGCCGAACGGGTGCTGTTCGACGACTACCAAACGCGGTTTGACCGCACAGGCCGCGCGCTGGCGCTGGGGCCGATGGGTGTGGTTGAGGTGGAAGATAAGAAAAACCAAGGCATGGCGGCAGAGGGGGAACTCCTCTCCCGCGCCATCCCCACGGGGGCAATGCTGGTCTGCATGGACGAGCGCGGCAAGGTTCTGTCATCCCCCGATTTCGCCGCCCACCTTGCCCGCTGGCGCGACGGCGGCGTGCAGGATTTGGCGTTCGTGATCGGCGGGGCAGATGGCATTGACCCTGCTTTGCGGGCGAAGGCGGATTTTCTCATTAGCTTTGGCGCAATGGTCTGGCCGCATATGCTGGTGCGGGTGATGCTGGCCGAACAGTTGTATCGGGCGGCGACGATATTGGGCGGTGGGCCGTATCATCGGGTGTGAGGGTGGGGGCTTTTACTTTTTTAAATCAATGAATTACGTTTAAAGCTTCGCTCTTGATAAAGCCAGCGAGGACCGCGATGCCAAGCGAGTCTTTTTTGCATCAATTGACTGCAAAATCGCTTACCAAGCTCATAATCGAAAAATAGCTATAGTAGAATCTTTACTGGTTCGGCATATATGTTGAAAACAGATCGGCATGAAAAAGGCCAAGAAAGCCGCGGAGGGCACCATGGTAGAAAGAAAGTCAGCGCTTAAGCGGGCTCCTGCTCGTCCCCAACTGGACGCGCTATTGGAAAGAGCAAAGACGCATGTTTTGTCAGATGACGAGCTTCGCCAGCAGCGCGCAAGCTTCGTTTATGGCAATGCGCCAGAAGGTTCGAAGATTACGCGTGAATCGGCGTTGAGATCCATAGACAGCCTTCGCGTGACACGAGTGGTCGCATAGAAGGGATTTGGCATGTTCATCTTGGAAGAAGAAGATTCTGAACTGTACGACCGAGTGCAGGAGCAAAATCTAAATCGCCAGTATGAGCTTTTGACAAACTGCATTGAGATTGGTCTTATGAAGGGACCAGTATCCTTCGACAAGTACCTTCTGTGGGCGCTTAACCATGTAGCCGTGGCCAACATCTCACAATTCGGAGGCAGGTTTCGCAGAGAGCCTATTTATGTCGGTGACCATAAGCCACCACACTTCGTCGAAGTTGACGACTGGATGGACAGATTTATTTCGACAGTCCAAGAAAATTGGTACGTTTGGACACCAACTGAATTGGCTGGATACGCGCTGTGGCGCATGAATTGGATACACCCATTCATCGAAGGTAACGGCCGAACCGCTAGGGCGGCGTGCTATTTCTTACTTTGCGTGCGCTCAGGCGCCCTTCTTAATGGACGAAAAATAGTCCCAGAACGAATCCGTGAAACACGTCACGAATATGAAGCGGCACTTAAGGCGGCGGATCAGGCGTGGAACAACGGAAATCTAGATTTTTCACTGATGGAAGACTACTTGGCAGCTTTGTTGCAAGCCCAGCTTGAAGACGAAGGTTTACCTTACCAAGGCAATAGCTCGATTTAGGTGAGAAACCGCCGCCCCACGATATCGTGGGGCGACCTACCACCCCTACCTCGAAAACCGCTTATACTTCACCCGCTTAGGCTCCAGCGCATCTGGCCCCAGCCTGCGCACTTTATCGGCTTCATACGCCTCAAAGTTCCCCTCAAACCATTCCACATGCGCGTCCCCCTCAAACGCCAGCATATGGGTGCAGAGGCGATCCAAGAAGAAACGATCGTGCGAGATGATAATCGCGCAGCCTGCGAAATCTTCGATGGCCGCTTCCAGCGCTTGCAGGGTTTCCACGTCCAGATCGTTGGTCGGTTCATCCAGCAGCAGCACGTTGCCGCCCGACCGCAGCAGTTTGGCCATGTGGACGCGGTTCCGCTCCCCGCCCGACAAGAGGCCAACCTTTTTCTGCTGATCCGTGCCCTTAAAGTTAAACGCGCCCGTATAAACGCGGCTGTTCATTTCTAGGTCCCCAAGATGGATCACTTCCGATCCGCCCGAGATTTCTTCCCAAACATTCTTGGCAGGATCCAGCGCATCGCGCGACTGGTCGACATAGGCCAGTTGCACCGTATTGCCCAAGGTGATGGAACCCGAATCGGGCTGCTCACCCCCTGTCAGCATACGGAACAGCGTCGATTTACCCGCGCCGTTGGGGCCAATCACCCCCACAATCGCGCCCGGCGGCACGGTAAAGGACAGGTTTTCAATCAGCAAACGGTCGCCCATCGATTTGGAAATGCCTTCCACCTCGATCACTTTGTTGCCCAAACGCTCGCCATTCGGGATGATGATTTGCGCGGATGATGATCGTTCCAGAACCGTTTGCCCTGCCATTTCGTTGTAGCGCGACAGACGGGCCTTGCCCTTGGATTGGCGGGCCTTTGTGCCCGAACGGATCCATTCCAGTTCCTTTTCCAGCGCTTTTTGCTTGGACTTATCCTCGCGCGATTCCTGCGCCATGCGCTTGGCCTTTTGGTCCAGCCATGCGGAATAATTCCCCTCGTACGGAATGCCGCGCCCGCGATCCAGTTCCAATATCCACGACGTGATATCATCCAAGAAATAGCGGTCGTGCGTGACAATCAGGATCGTGCCCTTATAGGCCATCAGGTGCTTTTGCAGCCAAGCGATTGATTCTGCGTCCAAATGGTTGGTCGGTTCGTCCAGCAGCAGCATATCGGGGGCTTCTAGCAGCAGCTTGCACAGGGCCACGCGGCGACGCTCGCCGCCTGACAGGGTTTCAACATCGGCATCATCGGGCGGGCAGCGCAGCGCGTCCATCGCCACGCCAACGGATGCCTCCAGCTCCCACAGGTTTTGCGCATCGATCTGGTCTTGCAGATTCGCCATCTCGTCTGCCGTCTCGTCGGAATAGTTCATCGCCAGCTCGTTATAGCGTTCCAAAATGGCGGTCTGCTTGGCCACGCCCAGCATCACATTGCCCTTCACGTCAAGGCTAGGGTCAAGGTAGGGTTCCTGCGCCAGATAGCCCACTTTGGCCCCCTTGGCGGCCCAAGCCTCGCCCTTAAAATCAGTATCCATCCCAGCCATAATCTTCAGCAGGGTCGATTTGCCCGAACCGTTGATGCCAACCACACCGATTTTGACGCCGGGCAGAAAGTTCAGGTGGATATTTTCAAAGCATTTCTTACCGCCGGGATAGGTCTTGGACACGCCTTCCATGTGGTAGACATATTGATAGCTGGCCATGAGGATGCTCCTTACTTCGGGTTTGGGCGGTGTTTAACGATATTGCTGGACAAGAGCAACGCGGGCGTTGAAGTATCGCCTCGGTTACAGGGGGCGATATGCGCGCGGGTTTTCCAATAGCAACCAAAGGCATGGTCGTCGGCCTTTTAGGAGGCTCGTTTGATCCTGCGCATCTGGGCCATGTGCATCTGACCCGCCAAGCGATGGCGCGGATGGGGCTGGATGCGGTTTGGTGGCTGGTCACGCCTGCCAACCCGCTGAAAACGCGGCAGCCTGCGCCGCTGGCGGACCGTTTGGCGCGCGCAAATGCGGTGATGCAACATCCGCGCGTGAAGATCACCGCGCTGGAGGCGCGGCTTGGCACGCGCACGACTGCCGATACGATTGACCGTTTGCGCGCGATATACCCCCGCGTGCAGTTTGTCTGGCTGATGGGGGCCGATAACCTTGTGCAATTTCACAAATGGGGGCGCTGGCGCGATATTTTGCGGTCGGTTCCAGTGGGGGTGCTTGCGCGGCCCGGATCAGGGATTGCGGCGCGTCTTTCGGTTGCTGCGCAGGCGTTTCGCACACGCCGCGTCTCTCGCGGCGAGACGTTGCGCGGGCACATGCCGCCCGTGTGGTGCTTTGTGAATATGCCGATGAATGATGCCTCTTCGACGGAGATACGCGCGCGCGGCGAATGGGGAAAGCCCGCGAAGCCTGTTCGGGTGGAAAGGGCGAAATAGGTATTTAAGTCAGTATGAAAGCAGGGACAGATCACAGATGATTGGCCGTCGGGGCGTTTTGGTGGGTGGATTGGCGGCGCTGGCGGGGCCTGTTTTGGCGCAAACACGGCCAAAGGCGCGGCCCGATAAATCGCTTAGCAGTGTAGATGCCATTTGCGCCGAATTTATCCGCGCGGCCAAACTGGGCGGCTTGGTGGGCTATGCTGTGGCCGATTTGGCAAGTGGCCGCGTTTTGGGCGGCGCGCAGGCAGATATGCCAATGCCCCCCGCATCCGTCACCAAGGCGCTGACGGCGCTGTTCGCGTTGGAGCGACTTGGCGCGGGCAAACAATTTGCCACCCGCCTTTTGGCCACGGGGCCAGTGCAGGGCGGCGTGGTGCAGGGCGATCTTATCCTCGCGGGCGGGGGCGATCCCAGTCTTGATACCGACCGTTTGGGTGATATGTGCGCCGCGTTGGCGCGGGCGGGGGTACGCAGCATTACGGGTCGGTTTTTGGTATATGGCGGCGCGCTGCCCTATATCGAGCGGATTGCGGCAGATCAGCCCGATTTTGTAGGCTATAACCCCGCAATCAGCGGAATGATTCTGAATTACAACCGCGCGAATTTTGTTTGGGCGGCTGGCGGCGACCTATTGGGGGTCAATGCCGAAGGCGCGCGCTTTGTGCCGCCTGTGCGCAGCGTGCAGGTGGCTTTGGCCCAGCGCGAGGCGCCGCTGTTTATATACGAAGCGCACGCGCCGATTGAGGCATGGAGCGTGGCCGCCCCAGCCCTTCGCAAGGGCGGATCGCGCTGGCTGCCTGTGCGCGCGCCAACGCGATACGCGGGAGATGTGTTTGGCGCGCTATGCGCGGCGCAGGGGATCAAGCTGCCCGATGCAGGCGAGGTTGCCGCCCTGCCCGCTGGCGCGCAGCCGCTGGCAGAAGATTACAGCGAGGGGCTTGAGGCGCTGATTAAGGGGATGCTGAAATATTCCACCAATCTAACCGCCGAGGCGCTGGGGCTTGCCGCTTCGCAAGCGGGGGATATTGCGGCATCAGGGGCGGCGATGACGGCTTGGGCGCAGGCCCGTTTTGGCATTTCGGCGCGCTTTGGCGACCATTCGGGGCTGGGGCCTGTGTCCAGCTCTACGCCCGCCGATATGGTGCGGTTGATGCTGGGGGCCAAGGATTCGGCGTTGATCGGGCTGATGCGCGAAAAGGGCGTAGATGGCGAGGGGCGCGAGGCGCAAAGCGCGGCGCTGCGGGTATTTGCCAAAAGTGGCACCTTGAACTTTGCTTCTAATCTTGCGGGGTATATCACCGCCCCATCGGGCCGCGCGCTGGCCTTTGCGATTTTTGCCGCTGACAGCCCGCGCCGCGCCGCCTTGCCCCTAGATCAGCGCGAAGACCCCGAAGGCGGCGCTGCATGGGGCAAACGCGCCCGCACCATGCAGCGGCAGATGATTGCCGCATGGGGAAAGGCTTATCTTTAGGTGATTTGGCTTTAGGCGATCAGGCGGGTTGTCGATGCGCCGATAATGCGGGCGGTGACAATCTGGCCCTCTGGCTGGCCCTCTGGCTGGCCCTCTGGCTGGCCCTCGGCAAAGTCCACTTCGGTGAATTGCGCCGTGCGTCCCATGCGGGGGGACTCCATCAACACAGAATGGGTCTGGCCAATTTGCGCGGCCAAATGGCGCTGCAAGGCACCGTCCCCTGCCGCGCGGAGTTGCGCCGCGCGCGCCTTAATGACAGGGCCGCGCACGGGCGGCATTTTCGCCGCTGGCGTGCCTTTGCGCGCTGAATAGGGAAAGACGTGCAGAAAGGTCAGCCCGCAATCATCAATCAGGCGCAGCGAGTTTTCAAACATCGCATCTGTTTCCGTCGGAAATCCTGCGATTATATCCGCGCCGAACACAATATCAGGGCGCAGGGCGCGGGCATCTTCGCAAAACTTGATCGCGTCATCGCGCAAATGGCGGCGCTTCATGCGTTTAAGGATCATATCATCGCCCGCCTGCAAGGACAGATGCAGATGTGGCATTAGGCGGGGCTCGGTTGCAATTGCCCCCATCAGGGCATCGTCTGCCTCGATTGAATCAATCGAAGATATCCGCAGGCGGGCAAGGTCTGGTACCAGCCGCAAAATACGCATAACCAGATCGCCGAGGCGCGGCTGTGCAGGCAGGTCTGCGCCCCACGATGTTAAATCAACCCCCGTCAGCACCACCTCGGCAAAACCCTTATCGACCAAGCGTTTGATCTGATCCACCACCACGCCCGCAGGCACCGACCGCGAATTGCCGCGCCCAAAGGGAATGATGCAAAAAGTGCAGCGGTGATCGCAACCGTTTTGCACCTGCACATAGGCGCGGTGGCGGCCAAAACCATCAATCAAATGCCCCGCCGTTTCGCGCACCGACATAATGTCATCAACCTGCACCCGTTCGGTTGTGCCAATCAGATCAGGGGCGGCCATCGCCGCCCAAGTGCTGGCCTGCATCTTTTCGGTATTGCCAATCACGCGGGTAACTTCTGGCATGGCGGCAAAGGTTTCAGGTTCGGTTTGCGCGGCGCAGCCAGTCACAATCACCGCAGCCCCAGGGTTTTCGCGAGCCAGTTTTCGGATTTCTTGCTTGGCTTTGCGAACGGCCTCGGCGGTTACGGCGCAGGTGTTGACAACCACGGCCTGCCCAAGACCCGCGCTTGCCGCCAGTTCCTTCATCGCCTCGGTTTCATAGGCGTTCAGGCGGCAGCCTAACGTGGCAAAAATGGGCGCGGTCATTGGGCCACCAGAGCCATCATATCGGGTGCAAGCCGGCCCTCAAAGACATAGGCCACTGGCCCCGTCAGCCAAACGCCGTCCTCGCGCCAATCCACGCGCAGCACACCGCCATCGGCCTGCACTGTCACGTGGCGGGATGTCAGCCCGCGCAAATGGGCGGCAACAGCGGCGGCGCAGGTGCCCGACCCGCAGGCCAGCGTTATGCCCGCGCCCCTTTCCCATACGCGCAGGCGCAGGGTATCGCGGGCAATCAGGCTGGCAAATTCGATATTGCAGCGCTCGGGAAACAGCGGGTCATGTTCCAGCGCAGGGCCGCGCGCGGCTAAATCCACCGCATCGGCATCGGGCACGAAAAACACGGCGTGCGGGTTGCCCATGCCAAGGGCAACGGGGGCACCTTCCAGCGGCAGGGCCATCATATCCACCTCGCGCGCCAGCGGCAAATCGCGCCAGTCCCGCTGGGGATGGCCCATGTTGACGGTGACCTGCCCATCTGCCCCGGCTTGGGCATACAGCATGCCGCGCGCCGTGGTCAGGCTGAGGTTATCGCGGCCCGTTTGCGCCATCATATAGTGCGCCACGCAGCGCGTGGCATTGCCGCAGGCCCCTGCGCGCGAGCCATCGCTGTTCCAAAAATCTAAATGAAAATCAGCGCTGCTAGACCCGCTTATTTCGGCCAACTGGTCAAACCCCACCCCGCGATGCCGATCCCCCAGCGCGGCAGCCAGCGCAGGCGTGCACACCGCCGCACCTGCCCCCACCCGCCCGCGCGAATCGATGATGACAAAATCATTGCCAGCGCCGTGCATTTTCAAGAAAGGCAGGCCATAGAGGTTTGCGTCACGTTCCATCCCCGCTCTATACAATTGCGCATAGCTTTTTGCCAGAGGCGGTCGTTTTGCCCTTGACCCTAAGGGCGTTAGTTTCTAATCACCCGCAACGTGGGCCGGTAGCTCAGCTGGTAGAGCAACTGACTTTTAATCAGTAGGTCTCGGGTTCGGATCCCGACCGGCTCACCATTTCAGGCAAGCCTTTGTTTGCATGGGATTAAATCAAAAAAGCTCGCGCGGATTGCGCGGGCTTTTTGTTGAAGCAGCAGCCTTTCAGCGCAGGTTGGTCAAGCCATCATTGGGCAGAACCGATGGGCTGCGACGCGGCGAGGATTCGAACGCATAGGCACTGGCGCGCACAAATTCACAAAAGGCCGAGGGCGTTTCGACCACGGTGCGGCGTTCAAACCCCAGCGCGAAAAACACGGTTCCATCGGGTAGGGTATGTTCGCCGCGAATCGGCGGCGTATAGCCGCTGCGGGCCAGCACAACTGGCACTTTGACCCCGTAAAGTAGCGGATAGGCCGATGTATCCCCCGCCAATATTTTGGGCGAAAAGCCACGGTCGCGGATGGTTTCCCTATCCAATGTCACGCAGGCCATTTCGGTAATTTCGACAAGGCGTTCTTCAATAGGATCAAACACTTCGTCGCCAACGGCCAGATGTTCAATGATGCAAAATTCGGCCTTGCGGGCACCCACGCGCATCTGCGTGCCAGCGGCAACAATATCGACCTTCAGGATGAAAATCCTGGCAGATGGTTCTATCACAACACTTCCCCAACTCGTACTACTGGCATCGAATCGGTGCAACTGGCAGCAGCATCAACTCAACCAAAGCGGAAAACACGCTTTGGATAAAGGGGAAATTGATCGCCAATAGAGACATAAGTTTGGCCAAACTGTGGTGACACAGGGAATCGTGCACCCAACTTGGCGGAAATAACTGAAGGTATGCTTAACGCTGAAGGGATATTGTTTGCCCTGCGGAAACAGCCTGCCAATCGCCGACTGCCCCATCGGGCCAAATCACCCGCACTTCGCCGGTATCTGCGCCGCCAAGACCAAAATGCTGCGGGCCAATTACGCCCGAGACATGACCGCCGCCGATGGTCACTTCGCGCGTCTCGACTTTGTCGCCGCGCTTAAATTCGATAAACGCGCCAATCGCGTCGGTGTTGGGGGCAGGTTGGGCTAGGGCGATATTCACAAAATTGCCAGCAGTGCCCGTGCCCGTATTGCGCCATATTTCGGTTGGGCCATTGCGGTTGACCACCAGCAAGTCTTGCCAGCCATCGCCGTTAAAATCGGCCAGCCCGCCGCCGCGTGCGGCGTTCATCGACAGCGCGCCAGATGTCTCGCCCGCTTCAATAAACTTACCCTCGCTGGTTTGCAGGAACAGGTTGTTCGGGTCTTTTTGCGCAAAATCGGGCATTTCCCAAACATTGCCCTTGGCCACAAATAAATCGGCCAGCCCGTCATTGTTCACATCGGAAAACTGCGCGTGCCAGCCTGTGGACGGGCGCAGATCGCCGCCCGTATGTGGGCGGTGGGCAGTGATGCCCAGCGGCCATGCCACATCGCTATACTTGGGTTTCAGCGGGTCTGCGGCAGGGTCTGCCAGCGTTTGAAACTTTTGATCCGCCATCGAGGTGAGGTAATAATCGGGCAAACCATCGCCCGTGATATCTGCGCTGGCAATGCCCATGCCCCAGATACGCAGGCGCGGAAAGCCTTCGTCGGCGGTGAACAGGCGCGGGGCCACATCGGGCCCCTCAAAATGCCAAAGCTGTTCCTGCCCGCCTTTGTAATATTCGCGGTCATTGGACACGCGCAGGCTGGGCTGGCCCGAACGGTTCCAATCGGTGAACAGCATCGACAGGGCGCAAAAGCTGGGGGTCAGCGGCAGTGGTTTGGCATAGGTTCCCCCAATAGGGCGGTGCAGCCAATTGTCGGTGCAATTACCCCATGGAAAGGCTTCCTGCGCGCGGTCGATGTAATTGCCAATGGCTAGGGTGGGCAGGGTATTTCCCCCCTCCCATGTGGCGGCAAAGGCGGTTGACCACGCATTACCTCCGTCAAAGCCCCACAGCTCGTTCGCGCGTTCAAACTGGCAATTGGGCAGCCCCCGCATGACCACATTTTCGCCCACGCGCAATATCACCAGATCGGGGATGGAATCGCCATCGATGTTTATCGGATAGGCCCCCGAAACGCTGGGCAAATCGGCTGTGCTGGCGGTTTTAGTGAAGGCGAGCGTTCCGCCGTTTTGCGATGCGTTCACATACAGCGCGGCGCGGTCTTGCCCGCCTGCGATGTAAACATCAGGCAGGCTATCGGCGTTGCAATCAAATATCGCAGCCCCCCCGCCCACCATATATTCCCATTCACCCTTAAAGGCGTGTTCAATGCCAGCCGTGACGGTCTCGGCCACGAATTTCGGAATGTCCTGCGCCATGGCAGGGCTGGCAAGCAAAGCAAATGCGGCCAGAGTGTTCCTCATAGCTGTGTCTCCAAAGCTGCCGCATAGGCCCCAATGCATCTGCCCTGCTCTAAGCCGTTTTTATTGGCGGATGGGAAATGGATGCCCCCGTAAAGCCGCGACGTGGCTGCCTCTTCGGCGGCGGCAGCGAAACTGGCGTAGTCGCGCGCGGGGATGGCATCATCAACATGGGTTGCGTCAGAAAACGCAAAATTATCTCCAAAGAACGCCGTCAGCGCAGCAGCAGCGGCCCCCGATTGGGTAGAATGGCCAGACGGATATTCTGGGAAAGGCGGGGTAATCAGCAGCGGCTCCCACTTGGGATCAATCACGCGGCGGATATAGGATACGGGGCGGATCAGATCGTATTTATACTTGGCCCACCAGCAGCCGATAAAGCCATCGGCCAGCGCAACGCCAAGCCGCGCCAGAATATCGGCGGTGCGCAATGCGTCCATATTGTTGCGATCTGCGATTTGCAGAACGATAGAAATCCAATGACCGGGCGGCGTTGGCGAGAGCATCGGATCATCCGACCAAAACCGCGCGATGGTTTTTTGTTCGGGTGTCAGGGTTTTGGCGGTGTCGTAAACCACCATCGCTTCGGCATAAAACGCGGACGCGGGGTCTTCGCTATATTCGGGGTGATCCGCTATGCCGCAAGCGCTGCCAGATGGGGCCGCAAAGGTGCGGTTGTTGCCCCAGTTGGGCAAAAGTGGGAATTGCTGTTGGCGGATCAGCGATGTGGGCACCCAAGAGCCGGCCTTGCCGCCCGTTTCATACGCCATCGGAAAGCCCATGTTTTCGACAGCCGCGCCGCCATCGCTTTGCGACCAGTTCCAGATGTGATCGGCCACGGCAAGGCCGTAGGCAGCAGATGCCGCATCAGGCGTGCCCATGGCGCGGGCCATCGCATCCATCGCGCGCTGGCCTGTGGGGCCAGTATTGCCAAAGAAGTTTGCAATCGCTTCGGTCAACGCGGCGTTTAGCGCGGCCGCATCATCCACCCCTTCGGGGCGCGGCGGCAAGGCGGTTAGCCCATTGACCTGCCCTGCCAGCGATTGATAGCCCTGTGCGCCCGATGCCAGCACCTCGTATGCCGTAATGCCCAAATAGGCAAAGGCGCGGGAGGCTACGGGCGGGGTATAAGTGGCGGTATGCCGCACCAATTCCAGCACCAGCTTATACCAATTCAGCAAAACTCCCCGCGTATCGGTGGCTGCAAAAGCAGGCCATGCAGGGGCGGTAATGCTGACGGCAGACAGGGCCAGAAAGGTGCGGCGTTTCATGTTATACGAACCTGTTCCAAAGGTTTTCCAGACGCTCTTGGCGGCCAGATTTGGGCTGGGGTTCCAGCCCTTCGCTGGTGACGCGGGCGGCGGCATCCTCTAGCGAACCTTTCAGCATGGCCTGCGCGGCGGGTGTTTGCCAGCCTGCATAGCGGGTATCGCGCGCGACCTCCATTTCGCCCGATTCCATCAGCGCTACGGCAGATTTCAACGCCCGCGCGCAGGTGTCCATCCCGCCAACATGGGCCAAAATCAGATCTTCGGCGTCCAATGATTGGCGGCGCACTTTTGCGTCAAAATTCGTGCCGCCCGTAGTGTAACCGCCCGCGCGCAGAATCTCGTAAAACGCAACGGCCTTTTCAGCATGGTTGTTGGGGAATTGGTCGGTATCCCAGCCCGATTGATAATCGTTGCGGTTCATGTCGATCGACCCGAAAATACCCAGCGCCGCCGCCGTAGCAATTTCATGTTCAAACGAATGACCCGCCAAAATCGCATGGCCCTGTTCGATGTTGGTCTGCACTTCCTTTTCTAAACCGAAATCTTTCAAGAACCCATACACCGTGGCCACATCATAGTCATACTGATGCTTCGATGGTTCCTGCGGTTTTGGCTCGATCAAAATCGCGCCTTTGAAACCAATTTTGTATTTGTATTCAACAACCTGCTGCAAGAAACGGCCCGCATGGTCGCGCTCGGATTTCAAATCGGTGTTCAGCAGGGTCTCGTACCCCTCGCGCCCGCCCCAAAGCACATAGTTCTGCCCGCCCAGTTTTAGCGTGGCATCCATATTCGCCTTCACCGTGGCGCTGGCATAGGCGTAAACATCTGGATCGGGGTTGGTGGCCGCGCCCGACATCCAGCGGCGGTGCGAAAACATGTTGGCCGTGCCCCACAAAAGCTGGGTCTTATGTTTGGCCTGCTTTTCAGCCAGATAATCAACCATCACATCCAAGTTACGCTTGGACTCGGCAAAATTCGCGCCTTCGGGCCGCATATCGGCATCGTGAAAGCAATAGAACGGAGCCCCCAGAATATCGAACATCTCGAACGCCACATCAGCCTTTAGGCGCGCCAAATCCATGCTGTCGCCAAACCAAGGGCGCTGGAACGTCTGCCCACCAAACGGATCACCCCCTGGCCAAGCAAAGCTGTGCCAATAGGCCACGGCAAAGCGCAGATGGTCTTCCATCCGCTTGCCCAAAATCACCTCGTCAGGGTTATAGTGGCGAAAGGCAAATTCGTTTGCACTGGCAGGGCCTTCGTATGTGACGGCGGGAATGCCTTTGAAAAAGTCTGACATATCAGTTCCTTAGGATATACCAAGAATGGCGGATTGAGCGGCGCGATAGCGTGCATGGCCCGTATCAAAAGCGGCGGTTAGGGCGGGGTCGGGCAGGATTTGGCGCGCGATTTTGGGCAAGGTGGCAATTTCCGCCCCTGCCCCAGTGGCCGCCATAATCGCCAGCCGCGCCGCGCCAAAGGCGCCGCCAAAATCGCCCGATACGGGCAGCGAGATGGGGCAGTTTAGCGCGGTGGCAATGGCAGAAAGCCAGTAATCGCTGCGCGAGCCGCCCCCAACGGCCAGCAGGTTTTCGATGCGCGTTCCCGTGGCGGCCAGTGCATCCGCGCAATCGCGGATGGCAAAAGTCACGCCTTCCAGCACGGCCCGGGTGCCGCCCATGCGGTCGGTGGCATGTTCCAGCCCTGTAAACGCCCCACGAATAGAGGCCGAGTTCAGCGGCGTCCGCTCGCCGCCTAAGTAAGGCAGAAACGTGGTTTTGCTGGGGGCTTGCAACGCGCCAAGTTCCCCCGTCAGGGTGGCGGCATCTGCCCCAACAAGGCCCGCATACCAGTTCAGCGCATCGGTCGCGGCCAAGATCACGCCCATCTGGTGCCAAGTATTTGGCAAGGCATGGCAAAACGTATGCACCGCGGTCGCAGGGTCGGGCTGATAGCCCGCATTGGCGGCAAACAGCACGCCCGATGTGCCAAGCGAAACAAACGCCTCGCCCGCACGCACAACGCCCACGCCCACACCAGAGGCGGCATTGTCGCCGCCCCCGCCCGCAATCACCACGCCGGGTGGCAGGCCCCAGCGCGCGGCAAGAGTGCCACGCATCTGACCCGACACTGCAGAACCCTCCACCAAAGACGGCATATGATCGCGCGTCAGGCCCGTTGCGGCCAGCAATTCATCCGACCAATCCCGCGCGCCCGTATCCAGCCATGACGTGCCCGCAGCATCGGACATCTCGGCCACATACGCGCCCGTCAGCCATAGACGCAGATAATCTTTGGGCAGCAGTACCTTAGCAATCTTATCCCAGATTTTCGGCTCGTTACGGCGCACCCAAGCCAGTTTTGGCGCGGTAAAGCCCGGAAACACGATATTGCCCGACAGCGCGCGAAAGGCAGGGTTTGCATCCATCGCACCTGCCTCGGTATGGCTGCGGGTGTCATTCCACAAAATGCAGGGGCGCAAAACCTCGTCTGATTTATCCAGCAAAGTTGCGCCATGCATATGCCCCGACAAACCAATAGCGCGCACTTTCGAGATGCCATGCGCGGCAAGTTGATCCATCACCGCCTCGGCGGCCGAAATCCAGTCGGCGGGCAGTTGCTCGCTGTGCCCATCATGCGGGCGCTGCACGCTTAAGGGCGCAGTCGCCTCGGCAAGCACCTGCTGGTTATCATCAATCAGAATGCCCTTCAGCCCTGATGTCCCCAAATCAAGGCCGATATACATTATGCGGCCTTAGCGGGTTTCTTACCCATAATGATCATGCCCAAAATGTCATCATCGGTCACTTCATTCACATTCACCGTGCCCACACGCTGGCCGTTTTTCATCACCACAGCGCGGTCGCATAGTTTCATGACGTTATGGATGTCATGTTCAATCAGGAAAATGCCAAGACCCTGCTTTTTCAATTCCTGAATAAGCTCGGCCACCATTTGCGTCTCTTGCGGGCCAAGGGCCGCCGTCGGCTCGTCCATGATCAGGATTTTGGCGTTAAAATACACAGCGCGGGCGATGGCGACCGATTGGCGCTGCCCACCCGAAAGCGCGGAAACAGGCACGTTGAACTTGCGGAAATTCGGGTTCAGACGCGCCATGATTTTGCGGGTTTCCGCCTCCATCGCGCTGTCGTCCAGAAAACCTCCAGGCCCCACAATCTCGCGCCCCAAGAACAGGTTGGACGCTGCATCCAAATTGTCGGCCAAGGCCAGCGTTTGATAGATGGTTTCAATGTTTTGCGCGCGCGCATCGCGGGGGTTTTGGATATCCACCCGCTTGCCGCTGATCAAAATCTCGCCGCTGTCCATCTGATACGCGCCCGAAAGACATTTTATCAGGGTCGACTTGCCCGCACCGTTGTGGCCCAGCAGGCCCACAACTTCGCCCGGATAAAGATCGACAGTGACGTTATCGACGGCCTTGATCCCGCCAAAGGAAATCGAGATGTCGCGCAGCTCGACCAAGGGCGTTCCTGTGTTTGTCATGGCATTTGTCATGTCGGGCCCCTTATTTCACGGCTTTGTTGTAAAGATTGTCCAGATACACGGCCAGCACCAGAACGACGCCCACGACGATCCGCTGCACTGCTGCGTCAAATCCGATCAGAACCATGCCCGATTGCAACGACTGCATCACCAGCGCACCAAGGATTGCCCCGTAAATCGTGCCAACCCCGCCCGCCAGCGATGTGCCCCCAATGACGGCGGCGGCGATGACGTACAGCTCGTCCAACGTGCCCAGCGCGTTGGTGGCCGAGTTTAGGCGCGCCGAGGCGATCACGGCTGCAAGGCCCGACAGCATCCCCATTAGGGCGAAAATCTTGGTCGTCATCGCCTTGGTGTTGATCCCCGCCAGCGCGGCCGCTTCGGGGTTGCCACCGATGGCAAAGACATAGCGGCCAAATCGGGTGCGGGTCATCAAAATAGTCATCAAGATACCCACGCCCAACAAGATCAGAACAGGAATCGCAAAGCCATGGCTGATAAAAGTTGTTTCAGGGTCTAGGGTCAGACCATTGGCGGCGGCGTAATCTTTGACAATTCCCTTGGGCCATGGATAGGCGTTTACAATCCAGACTGTGCCTGCAATCAGGCCAAGGCCAAGCGCGCCCAGCACATATTCGGCCCACATGGGGCGTTGGGGAAAGTCGTGCTTGCTGCGCGATGCGCGGCCTGCCACGATCATCCAGATCACGCCAGCGGCAGCAATTGCGCCCACAATCCAACTGCCCATTTCGCCCACAGTGCCATAAGGCCCGCCGCCCAGCAGGGCAAAATTTGCGTCCACTGGCGCAATGGTTTTACCCCCCGCCGACAAAAACGCCATGCCGCGCCACACCATAAGGCCGCCCAGCGTGACGATAAACGACGGAATGTCGCGGTACGCAATCAGCCAGCCGTGAAACGCCCCAATCAGCGCGCCCAGCGCAAGGCCAACGATCGCAGTGATGATCCAAATCGACCAATGCCCAATGCCGACATAATCGGGCAAGATTTCCACCTGCAAAATACCCATGGCCATGCCCGTCACACCAATCAAACTGCCCACCGACAAATCGATATTGCGGGTGACAATCACCAGCACCATGCCCGTTGCCATGATGCCAATGGACGAGGTTTGCACCATCAGGTTCCACAGGTTGCGCGGGGTGATAAACGCGCCTTGCCCGTTGAACACAGCACCATAAATGTGAAAACCGCCCCAAATCAGCAGCAGCGCGCCGACCATCCCCAAAAGGCGGGTGTTGATCTCGGTTGCTTGCAGAAAGCGGGCGATTGCGCCCATCTGGGCGTCTTTGGTCGCAGGGGCGTGCGCATTGTTTGACATAGGTGATCCACCACTATTGGCTGGGACGTGGGCAAAGGTTTGGGCCAAATGCCAAACACGGCCACATGGGGCATAGACCGATCCAAGGCGGGGTCTTCTGCGCGAAAAACTATGCCAGCGGGTTTCCCCGCTGGCATAATATTCATACCATTACTGGCAAGCGGCAACGCCTTCCATTGCGCCTTCGCAAGCCTGTTCTTTGGTGATGTGACCTGCGTCAATCGCCAAGTTCAGATTGTCTTTGGTCAATGGGGTTGGTGCCAGCAGAATAGCGTTCATTTCAACGCCCTTTTCGCCGCCCGAGAACTTTACAGCGTTCGGGATTGAATCCAGCGCTCCGCCATCGGCCAATGCCGATGCCACTTCACCAGCGATTTTGCCCAGATCGCGCACGTTCTTCCAAACCGAAACGGTCTGGGTGCCGCGTGCAACGCGGTTGATCGCAGCAAGGTCACCGTCTTGGCCGCCAACTGGAATGTTCAAGCCTTGTGCGGCCAAAGCAGCCACTGCGCCGCCAGCCATGCCGTCGTTTTGTGACAGAACAGCATCAACTGCGTTGTTGTTTGCGGTCAGGATCTGCTCCATGTTCTTCTGAGCATTCTCTGGCTTCCAGCCGTCGGTCGACGCTTCGCCAACAATCTTGATCGTGCCAGCTTCCACATCTGCGCCGATGACTTCCATCATGCCTTGCAGCAAGAAGCCAGCGTTTGGATCGCCTGGGTCGCCCTTGATGATGGCATAGTTGCCATCTGGCTTGGCTGCCTTAACTGTTTCGGCAATGATACGGCCCACGCCGACGTTGTCGAAGGTCAGATAGAAGGTGCGGTTGTCTTCGATCAGGCGGTCATAGCCCAGAACTGGAATGCCTTCAGCGGCTGCCTTGTCAATCGCAGGCAGGATCGCGTCTTTGTCCCATGCGTTGATGATAAGCGCGTCAACGCCTTGTGCAATCAGCGCTTCGATATCGGTCAGCTGCTTGGCCGAGGACGATTCAGCGTCAGCCGAAACGTATTCGTTGCCTTGTGCTTCCAAAGCGGCTTTCAGCGCTGCTTCGTCGATTTTCCAGCGCTCTTCTTGGAAGCTGCCCCAAGAGACGCCGATTTTCTTTCCCTCTGCCAGTGCAGCAGTCGAGAACCCAGCCGCAGCGATAACTGCGAGTAGAATTGCCTTACGCATTGAGTATCCTCCCTATGGATCTGGCCAGCAATAACGGCCAACTCGGCAGAATCGCCGAGACATGGTGAAACTGCCGTGAATAATTTCAGTTGTCAAAATAAAAATTGCGCGCAATGTTGATTGTGATGAAAGTTTCGCCAGATTTGCGCCAGAGTTTCGCCGCAATGCAGCAATTTTTAGCCGAACCGCAAAAATAACAGAGATATTCGAACAAAACAGCGCAGTTTTCATTCAGGGATTAAAGTAATGCCACCGTTTTCACCGAGGGAGGACGAGGCCAGCGCCCGAAAGGGTGTAGGGCCACTGATTCCCCCCCTGCCCGATTTGCTGCGCCCTCTGCGCCAGCAAGTGTTCGAGCGGGTGCGCGCAGCAGGTTTAATTGCGCGGGTGCAAGTGGCAAAGGAATTGGGCGTTAGCCCTGCGACAATCACCACGCTGACCGCCGATCTGATCGAATCGGGTTTGATTGAAGAGGTGGCGGCCCCGCGCGACGGGGATTCTGGGCGCCCTGATGCGGGTCGCGGCCGCCCTGCCGTGCAACTGGGTGTGCGCGCGGGTGCGCATTTGGTGGCGGGTATGAAAGTGTCTGACCGCGAGAATACCGCCGTGATCGTGGATTTTGCGGGCAATTTGCTGGCCGATGTCAGCTATCCTCATGTCTTAGGCGCCATGAGCCTGCCCGACCTGCTGGCCACGATGGAATCCCTGCTTGACCGCGTGTGCGAAAAGGCGGGTTTGGCGCGCAGCCAATTATCGGCGGTTGGGCTTGGTGTGCCGGGCTTTGTGGATATGGAACAGGGCGTCGTTCTGTGGTCATCTATACTTAGCTTGCGCAATGTGCCGCTGGCGGCGGCGGCAAGTGCACATTTGGGCCTGCCTGTGCATATCGACAATGATGCAAATATGGTCGCCTTGGCCGAGCTGTGGTTTGGCGGCGGGCGCAGTATTGCCGATTTCGCTGTGGTGACCATGGAACATGGTGTGGGCATGGGCCTTGTGCTGGGCCACCGCATTTTTCGCGGCTCGCAGCGCGTCGGGATGGAACTGGGCCACACCAAGGTGCAGCTAGATGGTGCGCTGTGCCGCTGCGGCCAGCGCGGCTGCCTAGAGGCTTATATCGCCGACTACGCCCTTGCCCGCGAGGCGACAACCGCGCTGAATTGGGGCCATAAAGAAGGCCAGTCGATGACCGTTCTGCTGGAAAGCCTGTACGATCAGGCCAAGGCGGGCAACGCCATCGCCAAATCCATCTTCCGCCGCGCAGGGCGCTATTTGGCGGTGGGCCTGTCGAACGTCATCAACCTGTTCGACCCCGCGCTGATTATCCTGTCGGGCGAGCGGATGCGCTATGATTACCTGTATGCCGAAGAAACCTTGGCCGAAATGGAAAATCTGGTCATCAATACAGGCCGCCCACGCCCGCCAATTGAAATTCACGCTTGGGGCGATTTGCTCTGGGCGCATGGCGCAGCGGCGCTGGCCCTATCGCAAACGACCGAGGCGATTTTGGCCAACCTCGGCCGAGATATCGCGGCGCAGTAGTTACACCCACCCGCCCAGATTTTCGACAATCACCTGTTCCAACGCAGCGATATGGTCCGCGTCGTCGTTCAGGCAGGGGATATAGGTAAACTCCTCGCCGCCCGCGTGTTCAAAGGCTTCGCGAATCTCACCGTTGATTTCCTCAAGCGTCTCAATACAATCGGCAGAAAAGGCAGGTGCCATCACAGCGATGCGTTTCATGCCAGCTTTGGCCAGTTCCGCCACATGCTCCACGGTATAGGGTTTCAGCCATTCTTCGCGCCCGAACACCGATTGAAAAGTGGTGTTAATGCGTTCTTTGTCCCAACCCAGTTCCTCGCGCAAAAGCCGCGTGGTTTTGGCGCAGTGGCAGTGATAGGGATCGCCTTCCATCAGATACCGCAACGGCATCCCGTGATAGCTGGCAACCAGCATATCGGGAACATGATCTAGCTTGGCATAGGCATTGCGAACCGAATCTGCCAGCGCCTTGATATAGGCAGGATGGGCAAAGTATTCGGCTACAGTGCGGGCGGCAGGCTGGCGTTTTTCCGTGCGCAGGGCGGCAAAGAACGCGTCATTGGCCGTGGCCGATGTGGCCCCTGCGTAATGGGGATATAGCGGGAAAAACAGGATTTTTTCACAACCCGCTGCGACCATTGCCTGCACTTTGGATGCGGTCGATGGGTTGCCATATCGCATGGCGAAATCAACCATCACTGCGTCGCCGTAGCGCGCCTTCATCGCGGCGGCGATGGCGGCAGTCTGGTCTTTGGTAATCGTCAGCAGCGGGCTTTCGTTTTTATCATGGTTCCAGATCAGTTTGTAATTCGCGCCCGAAGTAAACGGCCGTTTTGTGAGAATAACCAGTTGCAGCAGCGGCTGCCAAATCCAATCAGAAATATCGACCACGCGTTTGTCCGACAAAAATTCGTTCAAATAGCGGCGCATCGACCAATAGTCATAGCCGTCAGGCGTGCCCAAATTGGCCAGCAGAATACCGATTTTGGGGGCTTTCACGGTGGGATGACTTACGGGCGCGTGCGCAAGGCGGCCAGTTCCTGCCAAAACGTCGCCTGCCAAAACGTCGGTCATGTTCGTGTCCTTTGATTCTTTGGTGTCACTTAGCGTGGCCCACAGCAGCGTCAACTGTCCTTTTGGGGCAGAATAATCTCGGCCGCGCCAAGGGCATCGGCAAGGCGGGCTGCGGCTGATCCGGGGCGCAAGGGCTTTTGCTGGCTCTCATGCGGGGCCCAGCCTGTCAGGCACAAAACTTCAAAGGTTGCGGGGATGCGCGCGCCCATCTGCCCGTAATGCTGGGCATAAATCTTGCCAGCGCGGGCAAAGATGGCGCGGCGCGCAAAATGGCGCGGGCGGGCGGCAAGGGCGCTTGTCTCGCCAAAGGCGCGCAGATCGGCGCACAAATGCGGCAGATCGCGATACATCAGTGTTTTGGTAAAGCTATCAGCCACAGGCAGGGCCAGCCCCGCGCGTTGAAGCAGCCCACCCAAATCGCGGATCTCGCCCATGGGCAGAACGCGCGGCGAAAGGCCGCCCGAAACCTCCGCCTCTGCCTGCGCAAGGCTTGCGCGCAGTTCATAGAGCGTCTGCCCGCCAAACAATAGCGCGATCAGCAACCCATCGGGGCGCAAGGCGCGGCGCGCCTGCACCAATTGACCCACAGGATCATTTGCCCAGTGCAGGCCCATAGCGTGAATAACCGCGTCAAAGGGCCCCGCTTGCAGGGCCAGCACCTCGGCGTGGGGAATAAGCGTGACGTTCGCGCCCAAATCGCGCCAAACACCAGGAAAATCAGTGATAACGGCAATGTCGGTTAACGGTTTGTTAACCTCCGCAAGGCGATCTTGAACCTCAATCAAAGCCTCATGCTGCCACAGCATATCGTGCGCGCGGGCGCGGTTGCGGGACAGGGCGGCAAGGTCGGTCAACAAGGGCGTCATCGGGCCGCAAGATAGGGGACGAAGATGGGATTGCAAAGGGTGCTGCACGCGATTTATCCACCCGCCTGTATCAGTTGCGGCGATGGCGTGGCCAGCGATTTTGGATTGTGCCCGGCCTGTTGGAAAGACACGGCCTTTATCGGCGGGGCAGTATGCGATTGTTGCGGCGCACCCCTTATGGGCACGGACGAAGGCGCACGTCTGCGCTGTGACGATTGCTTGAACCTTGCACGGCCATGGCTGCGCGGGCGCGCGGCGCTGGTCTATCAGGAAAATGCGCGGGCCTTGGTGCTGGCGCTGAAACACGGCGATCGCATGGATTTGGCGCGCCCTGCGGCCACATGGCTGCGCCGCGCCTGCGCGGATATTTTGGCCCCCGATATGCTGGTCGCCCCAATTCCGCTGCATTGGTCGCGGCTGTTTAAGCGGCGCTATAATCAGGCGGCGCTGATTTCGTCCCGCTTGGCAGGGCTGACGGGGCTGCAACACTGCCCTGACCTTTTGCTGCGCGCGCGCGCCACTCCCAGCCAAGAGGGGCGCGGCCGCGATGCCCGCTTTGCCAATTTGCAGGGGGCCTTCACCCCCCACGGCGCACGGCGGGCCATGATCGCTGGGCGGCACGTGCTGTTGGTGGATGATGTCATGACATCGGGGGCCACTTTTGCTGCCGCATCCGAGGCGCTGTTGGGCGCGGGCGCGGCGGCGGTTTCTGTGGCCTCACTCGCACGCGTTGTCAAAGATGCGTAAATGCCTATAGTTGCCTCCAAAGCGGAAGCAGATAGGACTTTGCGATGAAAACGGTCGAGATTTACACCACCCAAACCTGCCCCTATTGCCAAATGGCCAAGGGCCTGCTGAAGAAAAAGGGCGTGGCATATAAGGAAATTGATGTGGGCGGCAACCCTACTTTGCGCGCGGCCATGACGCAGCGCGCGGCGGGATCCACATCTGTGCCGCAAATTTTCATCAGCGGCACCCATGTGGGCGGCTGCGATGACATTCACGCATTAAATGATGCGGGCAAACTAGACGCGATGCTGGCCTGACACATGCGCGCGGCCTTGGTGCAGATGACGTCAACCGATGACCCTGCCGCCAATTTGGCGCAGGCAGCCGGCCTGATTGACACCGCCATGGCAGGCGGGGCCCAGTTTGTGCTCACACCTGAATGCACCAATATGCTGTCGTCAAACCGCGCGCATCAGGCTGCGCATATCATGGCCGAAAAAGATGACGCCACGCTGGCAGCATTGCGGCGTCAGGCCCGCGCGGGCGGTATCTGGCTGCTGATCGGCAGCCTTGGCGTGCAGTCTGGCGATGCAGACGCACGCTTTGCCAACCGATCCTTTTTGATCGCGCCAGATGGCGAGATTACCGCGCGCTATGACAAAATACATATGTTCGACGTGAACGTGTCGGACACGGAAATCTACCGCGAATCGGCGGCCTACCGCCCTGGCGATAAGGCCGTGATGGCGCAAACCCCGTTTGGCGGGGTGGGGATGACGGTCTGCTATGACTTGCGCTTTGGCCATTTGCACCGCGCCTTGGCACAGGCGGGCGCGCAGATTTTGACAGTGCCCGCGGCGTTTAATCACATCACAGGGGCCGCCCATTGGGAAGTGCTGCTGCGCGCCCGCGCGATTGAAACAGGATGTTTCGTGCTGGCCCCAGCACAAACAGGTTTTCACCCCGAACCGCTTAGCAGAGGTAAAGGGCGGAGCACCTTTGGCCATTCGCTGGCAATTGCGCCGTGGGGCGAGGTTTTGGCCGATGGCGGCACCGATATCGGCGTGACTTTTGTAGATTTGGATATCGCCGAGGTTGCCCGCGCCCGTGCGCGCATCCCCAGCCTGTCTCATGACCGCGCCTATACCCAGCCATGAGCGCGCAGAATGAGATGGCCATCGCCCTGTTTGGCGAATTGTTCATGGCCGACCAACTGGCCCGCAACCGCATTTCGCGCGTCTTGCCCAAGGGGATGGAGCTGTCGCATTTTTCAGTGCTGAACCATTTGGCGGGGCTGAACGAAGAACGCACCCCCGCGCAACTGGCCCGCGCCTTTCACATCACGCGCGGGGCGATGACCAATACTTTGGCGCGGCTTGAGGCGGCAGGTCATATCCATATCCGCCCCGATTGGGATGATGCACGGCAAAAATTCGTCGCCATTTCCCCCACTGGCCGCTCCGCGCGCGATGCCGCCGTGGCGGCGGTGGCGCCGCTGATTGGCGATGTGGTGGCGGCTTTGGGCATGGACAAAGTGCGCGCGGCCCTGCCCGTTCTGCGCGAGATACGCCTACGTATGGAGAATGGGGAGTAAGGGGGGCTCGCCCCCAAGCTTGCGAAGGCACTTCGCAAGCCTATGCGTCGCTCACCCCCGAGGATATTTTCGGAGTTAGGAAGACCTAAGGACAGCAGAGCGCCATTAGGGGCGAGGGTGCATTTTCTAGATCGTCAATCACGTTGAAATGATGGCGGCAAGGGGCTGCGCTCCATGGGCAATCCCATTCTTCTGACAGGGTGCGGGCCTGCCATAAAAAGGCGGGGCGTTCCTGTGCGCCCACCCAGATATGGGCGTTGATGCCAGCGCGCAGGGGCAGGCGGGCGGGGCTTTCATGGGCGCATTCTTCGGCGGTTAGGCGCAGAGCCTCGTTCATGGATGTGTCCATCAAGGGGCCAAGTTCTGCCACGGGCGAGATGGGCACGCAGGCGGTGATGCGCGCGCGCGCTTGCCCGCCCATGCCAGTATTCGCCATGCGCGCGGCAAGGTGGCCGCCTGCGGAATGGCCGGTGACGGTGATGGGGCCTGATACCAAATCGGCGGCAGCGTTTAGGGCGGCTGTCATTTCATCGGTGATCTGCGCAATTCGCGCCTGCGGGGCGAGCGTATAGCTGGGCATAGCGCAGGCATAGCCGCGCGCTAGCGCACCTGCCGCCAGATGTGAGCAATCTTTTCTGTCAAAGGCCAGCCAATAGCCGCCATGGATGAACATTATCAACCCGCGCGGGGCGGATTGGGGCAAGAACAGATCAAGGTGGTTGCGCGCGCCTGCCCCATAAGCCAGATCAAGACGCGCCCGCGGGCCCAGGCCCGCGCGAAAAGCTGCCGCCTTGGCAGCCCATCGCGGAGGGAAATCAGCCGCGCCTTGAATAAAATCGCCATTGGCATAGGCGCGGTCTGCTGCAGGGTTTGCGGCGCGGTTTGTTGTGGGGTTTGGCATGGGCGTGGCTCCAGATTCTGCGGCACTATCAGTCCAGCGGGCGGGCAATAGATAGACTTTTGCGTGCAAAAGGTGCATTGGCAAGGCCACACCCTTCCCCGCCCGTAGGAGCGCATCATGCTGGATACTGTCACCGATCTGAAATCCTTGCTGAAAGACCCATCTTTGCTGCCAAACAAGGCCTATGTTGCAGGAGAATGGGTAGAGGCTGGTGATGGCGCGACATTTGCCGTGACCAACCCTGCGCGCGGCGATGTGATTGCCCGCGTGCCTGATCTGACCCGCGCGGATGCCAAGCGCGCGATCGCGGCGGCCGATGTGGCGCGGCGCGAGTGGGCGGCGCGCACGGGCAAAGAGCGCGCGCAAATCCTGCGCAAATGGTTTGATCTGTGCATGGCGGCGCAGGATGATTTGGCGGCGATCCTAACGGCGGAAATGGGCAAGCCGCTGGCCGAGGCGAAGGGCGAGATTGCCTATGGATCATCCTATATCGAATGGTTCGCCGAAGAGGCCAAGCGCGCCTATGGCGAGGTGATTGGCGGGCATATGCGCGACAAGCGCATTCAGGTGATTAAGCAGCCGATTGGGGTGTGCGCATCGATCACGCCGTGGAATTTTCCCAATGCGATGATTGCGCGCAAAGTGGCCCCTGCGTTGGCGGCGGGCTGCGCCATGGTATCGCGCCCTGCGGCGGAAACGCCGCTTTCGGCAATTGCGCTGGCTGTATTGGCCGAGCGGGCTGGCGTGCCTGCGGGGGTTTTCTCGGTGATTACCTCGTCACGATCATCCGACATTGGCAAAGAGTTTTGCGAAAACCCTGCCGTGCGCAAGCTGACCTTTACGGGCAGCACCGAAGTGGGGCGGATTTTGCTGCGCCAAGCCGCCGATCAAGTGCTGAAATGTTCCATGGAGCTGGGCGGCAATGCGCCGTTCATCGTGTTTGACGATGCCGATTTGGATGCGGCGGTGGACGGCGCGATGGTGTCAAAATTCCGCAACAACGGGCAGACCTGTGTTTGCGCCAACCGCATTTATGTGCAGGCGGGGGTTTACGATACCTTTGCGGCAAAACTAAGCGCGGCGGTGGCCAAGTTGAACATTGGCGATGGCTTGACGGCAGGGGTGACCACTGGCCCGCTGATTAATATGGACGCGGTAGGCAAGGTTGAGGAGCATATCGCGGACGTGTTGGCGGGGGGAGGCGTGGTGCTGACGGGCGGCGCGCGTCACGCGCTGGGCGGGACGTATTTTCAACCCACCGTGGTGACGGGGGTGACCCCCGATATGAAAGTCGCCAATGAGGAAACCTTTGGCCCGCTGGCGCCTTTGTTTAAATTTGACACCGAGGAAGAAGTCATCCGCCGCGCCAATGACACGATCTTTGGTCTGGCCAGCTATTTCTATGCCCGCGATATTGGCCGCATCACCCGCGTTCAGGAACAACTGGAATACGGCATGGTGGGCGTGAACACTGGGCTGATTTCCAACGAAATGGCCCCGTTTGGCGGGGTCAAACAATCGGGCCTGGGGCGCGAGGGCAGCCATCACGGGATGGATGACTATATGGAGATGAAATATATTTGCCTTTCGGTTTAGGCGTAATTTCAGCCGCTTGCGGGGATGCTATCCCATAGCAAGCGGCTGATTTTGCATAGCGCGGGCTAGGCGCGCAGTCTGTTGTTATCGCCCAAACTGCTTGGGCACCAACAACAGGAGTTGCCCATGCTGCCCGCATATAAGCCCGCCACATCCATTAAGTCTGCTGCAACCGCCGCCTTGCTATCGCTATCGTTGGCCTTGCCCGCCCCTGCCTTTGCGCTGGATCGCCATGAACAGGGGATTGTGGCGGGGGCGATTGGGGTGCTGCTGCTGCAAGGTCTGATAAAATCAACCCAAACGCCGCAACAGCCCGCTGTGCGCCCTGTGCCAATGCCGTATAAGCCTGCACCAGCGGTCTATGCGCCGCGGGTGTCGCAAACGCCTGCGGCCTATGCCTTTTCCAGCTATAGCTCTTCCGAACGCCGCGCTATCCAGCGCAGCCTTGCGCGGGGCGGCTTTTACTATGGCCCCATCGATGGCGCATTTGGCAATGGCACCTATAATGCCACGCTGAACTATGCGCGTGCCACCAAATCTGGGCGCGCGATGAACAGCGAGGCAGGGGCCTACGGAATTTATGACCGCCTGCTGTATGGCTGGTAATCATTCCTCAAGGAATCGGCCATATAAATGAACATGTTCTGGTGTGTATGAGTATTCGGCCACGGGATCGGCGCGCTGCTGCGCCTTTCCCTTGTTTGGCCACAAGGTGGTTTACCAGAATGTTTTGGGCGAACGCCCAAACGGAAAGCGCGCAGGGTGACCTGCGCGCTTTTTGCATTCATCGGGCCGAAACGGGTTAGGCTTGGCCGATTTGCGGCGTATCGGTGGCCAGTTCAACCTGCACATCTTTGACGTTTGCACGGCCAATTTCAATGCGGCGGGGGCGCAGCGCCTCGGGCATTTCGCGCACCAAGTCGATATGGAGCATGCCGTATTCGTGGGTGGCCCCTGTCACGCGGACATGGTCGGCCAAGGCAAAGCGCCGCTCGAACGCGCGGGTGGCGATGCCGCGATGCAGAAACGTGCGCTCCTCGCCGTCTTCGGTGCGGCGTGCGGTGACATGCAGCGCGCCTTCCTTCACCTCGACGTTCAGATCATCGGGGGCAAAGCCTGCCACGGCCAGTGAAATGCGATAGGCGTGATCGCCTGTCTTTCCGATGTTATAGGGCGGGTAGGCGGCGGTGCTGGCATCTGCCGTCAGCGCGCGATCAAGCAGATCGGCTACTCGGTCAAAGCCAACGGTGGCGCGGTAAAGCGGGGCAAAATCGTAGGTACGCATAGGTCATCCTTTCAAAGCGATGTATCGCGTGGGGTGCCTTCCCATTTGGGCAAGGCTGTCGGTCACGACGGTGGCCCAAAGCCATTTGGCCTTTGGGTATCTTTCATTTGGGGGGCAGTGCGCGCCCTTTCAAGCCCTGCGATTGGGGCGTGACATTGCCGCGGCAACAGTTAGCCTAAGGGTAAAGGAGACTGCCGATGCCTGCACTTGCGCTGTATGACATGCTTGCCTTGGGGTTCATTGTTTTCGCTTGGCTGGGCATTGGCTGGCTGATCGAACATCCGCCCGCGCGCTGGCCTTCGGTTAGCTACATCATGCAAGACTACCGCCATATGTGGATGCGCGAATTTGTTACCCGCAATCCGCGCGTGTTTGATGGCACGATTATTGACAGCCTACGGCAGGGGACGGCGTTTTTCGCCAGCGCGTCGATGATTGCGGTGGGGGGCGGGTTGGCGTTGATTGGCAATCCTGTGCTGCTGATGGGGTTGGCGGCAGATTTGCCGCTGCCGAACGATCTGGCGCAGATGCGCCTGCGCGCGGGGTTGATGGTGCTGTTTTTGGTCAATGCCCTGCTGAAATTTGTCTGGGCGAACCGCCTGTTTGGTTACTGCGCGATTGTGATGGCGGCGGTGCCGAATGACCCCAATGATCCGAACGCGTTTTTGCGCGCGGGCCAAGCGGCGGATTTGAACATTACGGCGGCGAAAAGTTTCAATCGCGGGCTGCGGTCGATTTACTTTGCGCTGGGGGCGCTGGGGTGGATGCTGGGGCCGTGGGGGTTGATTGCGACAACGTTTGTTACCACGGCTGTGCTGTTTCGCCGCGATTTTGCAAGCGCGTCACGGCAGGTGATTTTGCGGGGGCGGTAGGGGGGTGGTGATTTGTGCGACTGCACGAAGCTTTCGTGGACGGATCCATACTTGGGACAACGCAACGCAAAGAAGGCTTGATTTTGCGTTTTTTCGAATTAGAATGGTCTAAGATTTAGAATATATGAACATTTTTTTGACGGAATATGCGAAATGGCTAGCTTTCTTGACAGAATGAAAGAAGCCGTCGCTCAGGGTCAACGTGCGGGAACAATAACGGTTACGCTTCAAAGAATTGTTGGACGATCCCTTTCTAGCGCGGAGCGTGAGGCATTCAAGCTGTATTTCGATTCCCATGGATTCACTCACACTAGCGATGAAGAAATCATCCTAAGTTACTTTTATTTTCTTCTAAGCGAGGAGCCGACCCCATATGGGCAGACGGCCCCTAAGATGCAGTCGGAAGCGAAGGTTGGTCTGATTTCTTGTGTTGAGGGAGCAATCGACGCTCGAATACTATCTGAAGACTGTAGATCAGATTTGGACTGGCTGCGCAGTTCGGCGAAGCTCTAGAAGCTGTAAAATTTTTCTGATATTTTAACCATAAGTTATGTTTGGCACATAGATTTGACGAAAATACTTTGACGTTTTTATGCCAGCCGTATAAACTGCGTGCGCTCACGCATTGCGATTGTTGTGGCTGGTAATGCTGCGTTCAAGCAAGCATCCTACTCCTCTATTGCCGAGGGCAGCACGTTGCTTTTTGGTACCTTATTGAACAAGAACTGATATAAGAAAGCGTATTGCGCAGATAAGTCATCAATGCCTCAATAGTATATTTGACTGAAAGGGAAGAAAAATCATGCTCAAGCGTCTCATTGCAAACTTGGCAGCTAAGTCTATGGGCGCTGGATCAACCAACGACTATCTCAAGCATAGTCTTTCCATTTTCCTTGATCGCAATGGCATTACTAGACCCGACCTTGTCGAATACCGCGTTGATCGTAGTGAACGCCAGTCTCACTTCTTTAAGGTTGCTCTCGTTGGAAAGGCTTACATGGGACAAAAGCTTATCGGCCTGCTTGTGTACTATGATGAGTCAACAGGAACGATGATGGGAAACATTGTTTCGCCCGAAAAAACAATACAGCATGGATTAATTGCGAAGAGTTATCGACAGGGCAAGTATCACTATAGAACACTATATAGCGCCTTTCTGATTGAAATGGATGGCTTTGATGTAAGCACCCTGTCGCCAAAACACGAACTGAACTAAATACAGCCTATATCCGTAATGCACATCTTCGGCTCTGGGCCCTAATCTTGTCGCTGTAAGGCGCGTTCTTTCGGGTGGAATGCTGATTGATTGCACACACCGCTTTCGTGGGGACTGCTGGTGGTGCTTTCAAGCATACACCCTACGCTTTCCTTCGCCCTTCCCATAACCATGCAGCGAGCGACAGCATCGCGGCGAGTGTCAGCCATGCCCATGGTGGCAGCAGGGGGGCCACGCGGATGCCTTGGGTCACATAGGCGCCGCGCGGGGTGATGCCCAGCCAGCCGCGCCCTGCGGCGGTGCGCCCTGCCGCGACTTGGCGCAGGTCTATGGGGCCGTCCTGAATGCGGGCAACCCCGCCTTTGGTTGCGACGATGGCAGGGGCCAGCGCCGCGCTGTTGGCCACAACTTGGGCATATTCGCGGGGTATGGAAATGCCCACGGCGACAACGCGCTGCAAATCGCCCTGCACCAGCCGATACAGCCCCGCCTCTGGCGCGGCATAGTCCACGGCAAAGCGGCCATCGGCCTGTTTGGTCATATCAAGTTCCACCGCATCGCCATTTGGCGCGGTGATGGTTAGGGGCGGCGGGGCGGCCTCTAACACCGTGCGGCGCTGCACGTTCAGGGCCAGATCGGTGGCGGTGGTCGTCAGCGCCTCTTCCTCCAATTCGGGTTCTTTCAGCATCCAATGCGCAAGGCGGCGCAGCAGGTCTAACTGCGGGCCGCCCCCTTCAAACCCGCGCCCCCAGAGCCAAACATGATCGGAGGCCAGTACCGCAATGCGCCCCTGCCCCACGCGGTCCAGCACCAAAAGCGGCGCGTTATTTGGGCCAGACATGACCACTTGGCCCGAGCGCGGGATCACTTCGATCATGCGAAACCAGCGGCCCCATGTTTGCGACGATGCCGCAAGCCCCGCCGTGACGGGGTGGCGCAGGCCAAGGGGTGTTAAGGCGGGGACAAAGCCCTGTTCGATCACGCGGGATGTCGGCTCGGCGGGTAAAATTTCGGCCAAGGGGCTGCGCCACAGGCTATCGACCATGCCATATTCTGGCCCAGCCGACACCAGCACCGTGCCGCCGCCGCGCACATATTGCACAATGTTGTCAAGGTATTCCATCGGCAGCAGCCCCTGCACCGAAAACCGGTCAAAGATAATCAGATCGAAATCTTTGATCTTTTCCGCGAACAATTCGCGCGTGGGAAAGGCGATCAGCGCCAGTTGTTCGGTGGGTGTTGCGTCTTGCTTTTCGGGGGGGCGCAGAATGGTGAAATGCACCAAATCCACGGAAGGGTCGGATTTGAGCAGGTTGCGCCATACCCGCTCGCCCGTGTGCGGTTGGCCTGAAACCAACAGCACACGAAGGCGGTCGCGCACGCCGTTGATTTGCACAAGGGCTACGTTGTTGCGCGCGGTCAGCTCGCCTGTCTGCGCGGGCAAGGAAAGCTGCAGCACATTCATCCCCGCATGAGGTAGGCGCAGGGGCAGTTCCAAATCTTCGCCCACGGGCACGGTGAATGTGGCAGGGGCATCGGTATCGACGGCGATGGTAATGTCAGTGGTGGTGGGCGTGCCTGTGGGGGGTGTGCCTTCATCTTCGATGCGCAGGGTGATGCGCATTTCTTCGCCCAAAATGCCAAAGGCGGGGGCGTCTTTGATGACCAGCCGCATGTCCCAATCGGCGGCATTGCCTGTTTGCAGCAGGTGCAGGGGCGCGGGCATAACCTGGGCGCGGTCTGCGTCATGGATGATGCCATCGGAAATGATAACCGCGCCTGCAATGCGCGCTTGGGGTTCACGCGCAAGGGCTGCTTTCAGCGCTGTTATGGCTAAACTGCCCTCGTCCCCCGCGCTGTCGGTAAAGGGCACTTCGCGCAATTCTGTGTTGCCAAGGGCAGCCACTTCGGCGCGCAAATTGTCCAGCGCGGCGGCGGTCTGATCCGCCCTTTGGCTCAGCTTTTGGCTGGTGGTTTGGTCGATCAGCGCCAGCACGATATCGCTTTGCGCAAGCCGGTCTTCGGTTTGCACGGCTGGCCCTGTCAGCGCCGCGCCCAGCGCGGCAAGTGCCAGTGCGCGCAGCGGCCAGCCTGCCAGCCTGCGCCAAGCCGCCAGCAGCAGCGCCGCCAGCGCCAGCGCGCCCAGCATGTAAATCACGCCCCAAGGCAGCAGCGGATCAAAGACAATGCTTTGTGTCATTGGCCCAGCCTATCTAGCAGGGCAGGCACATGCACTTGATCGGATTTATAGTTGCCCGTCAGCACGTGCATCATCACATTGACCCCAAAGCGGTAAGCATATTCGCGCTGTTCCTCGCCCGCAAAGCCGCGCCCGACGGGCAGAAGATACATGAAATTCTCATCCACCGCCCACGCGCCTGCCCAATCATTGCTGCCAATAATGACAGGTGTGACCCCATCGTTCAGGTTGCGAAACGGCATCCCTTCGGGGGCATCTAGGGTGCTTTGCGGCGCGGCTTCTACCCAAACTGGCGCGCCTTCGTACCTGCCTGGAAAGCTGGAGGTCAGAAAAAAGCTGCGGGTCAAAACATGATCTTGCGGAAGGGGTTCTAGGGGTGGAATATCAAGGCCCGTTGTCAGAAGTTGCAGCATGTCTTGTTCGGGCCCGCTGGTTAAATCGCCTGTGCGGGTATCAAACATAATCATCCCGCCCGTGCGCAAAAATCGGTTCAGCTTTTCCACTGCGGCGGGCGATAGCAGAGGCTGGCTGGCGCTGATGGGCCAATAGAGAAACGGGTAGAAATCTAAGTCATCCGTTTCGATATTTACAGCGACGGGGGGTTCGGGCTCTATACTGGTGCGGTAGGTCAGCACCTCGCCCAGACCGCGCAGACCTGCCTGTGCAATCTGGTCAACCTGCGCATCGCCCGTAATCACATGGGCCAGCACAACGCCGCGCGTGGCGCGTAGGGCTGCGAAATCAGTTGCGCTGCCCTGCGCCTGCGCAGATGGGGCGGGGGCCAGCAGCAGCGCGATGGCGATCACCGCAACGCCGCGCGCCAGCCGTCCGCCCAGCGCAAGTGCAGCGATGATATCCAGCGCCAGCAGCACCAGCGCGCCAGCCAACAGCGGGCCTTTGCCCTGTGCAGGCGGGGCCTGATCCGCGCCGCGCAGCACCACTGATGCGGGCCAATCAAAGGCGGCCAACGTATCGCCTTTGCCGATGATATTCAGCGCGACTGACCGCGTGGCCCCCAGATACAGCCCTGCGGGAACTGCACCGTTAGGGGCGGTTTGCTTGGCGTTCCACAGCGCGTCGCCGTCCACCCCGGCCAGCGCCGTGCCATCGCCCATGTCGGCAAAAGCGCCCGTCAGGCGCTGGGGCTGCCACGGTCCGCCGCCCAGCACTTCGGCCTGAGTTGCGCCATCGCTGCGGCTGGCCACTGCAAGACGCTCCAGCATCTGCACAAACAGGCCCGATAGGGGCAAGGTTGACCATTCGGCATTGGCGGTGACGTGAAACAGCACAATCTGCCCCGCGCTTTGCTTTTTGCGCGTAACAAGCGGAGTGCCATCGGCCAAGGCGGCAAGGGTTGCCTCCATCAATGCAGGGTCAGGCTCGGCCAAAACCTGCGCGGATACGGTGACATCGGGGCCAATGGTTAGGCCCGCAAAGGGGCTGTTGAGCGCGAATGGGGCCAGCGTTTTATCCTCTCCCCATGTCATCGCCCCGCCTGTGGCCCGCCCGCCTGCGCGCAACCGTACTGGCAGCAGCGGGTCTTGGCCAACTTCAAACTCGGTTCCCGCAAGGCGCGGCCCTGCAAAGCGCAAAAGCGTGCCGCCCGCATTGATCCAGTCGGTCATCGCGGTGGCCTCATCTGCGCCAATTTTGGCGACATCGGCCAGAATAATGGTATCCGGCCCCTGCGTGACAACCTGCGCAATTGATCCTGTCAGTAGGTCGGACGAAGGGGCCAGTGCCTGCGTTAGGTAATGGGTGGGGGACAGCAGTTGCAGACCTTCGGTATCGGCTGCGGCGCTGATGATCGCCACTTTGCGCCGCGTGAGGGTGTCATCCGTCAGGCTGACCGCCCCCGCGCTGCGCTGGCCTTCAATTTCAAAACGCGTGATGCGATTGCGCAGTTCGGGCGGAAGCGACAGGCGCGCGGTGGCACGCGAGGTGCTGGCGGCAAAGGCAGCGGGGGTGCGGGCCAGTTCAGCCTCGCTGCCATCGGGGGCGGTGCCAATTGCTAATATGGTTATGTCTTGCGCCACGGCGCTGGGCTGGCGCAGGGCTGATAAAACGATTTGCCCATCTTCAAATGTGGCGGGGGCAAGGGCCAGCGGGGCGCGGGCGGGCAGGGCCACTTCGATACGGCCCTTCTCTTGCAGCGCGGTCAGCAAATCGCCGCGCCCTGCATGGTTTAGCCCGTCACTGATCCACAGCGTGTCAAATTGCTGATCCCCCAGCAGCGCCGCCCAG
The DNA here is from genome assembly GCA_945862435.1 of Pseudorhodobacter antarcticus. Classification (GTDB taxonomy): domain Bacteria; phylum Pseudomonadota; class Alphaproteobacteria; order Rhodobacterales; family Rhodobacteraceae; genus Cypionkella; species Cypionkella antarctica_C. The sequence goes on along the minus strand of CAMAXX010000002.1, from coordinate 66,494 downwards.
CCCGCAAAACCTGCTGGCGCGCGCGGGGCTGGCTGGGCTGCGGCCAAAGTGGCGCGCAGGGCATCGGCGCTTTGCCACAGCGGGGGCTGGGGTAGATCGGTTAGCCGCAAAAAGGCAACACTGCGCGCGCTGCGCGTTGCACTGGCCAGTTCTTCCAATGCAATGTCGCGCAGGGCGGGCCAATCTTGCGCCTCGGCCCAGCCGCCATCAATAATAATCAGCAATGGCTTATCCGATTGCGCCGCATCGCCTATTGGGGCGCGGGTTGGGCCTGCAAAGCCCACAATCGCGGCGGCAATCGCCAGGGCGCGCAGCAGCAGCAGCCACCACGGCGTGCGGTCGGCGGTGCGTGTTTTATCATCCAGCCCCAGCAGCAGCACCACGGCGGGAAAGCGGCGGCGGATGGGGGCAGGGGGAATGGCGCGCAAAATCAGCCATAGGATCGGCAGGGCAAGCAGCCCCCACAGCAAGGCAGGGGCGGCGAATGTCCAGCCCAGCACGCTCATCGCGCGGCCCCTGAAATGGTGCCATGCGCCCAGATTAGCGCGCCGATTGCGGGCGCATCGGTGTGGTGCAGATGATAATCCCAGCCAAGGCTGCGCGAAAGCTGCGTCAGGTCGTCCTTACGCTGCGCCAGCCGTTCGATGTAGCGCGCGCGCAGATCGGCGGCGGATTGGGTTTGATGGGTTAGACTGCCGCCGACGGATTGAAAAATTACCCGCCCTGTAAAGGGAAAGCTTTCCTCGATAGGATCAAGTATGTGCAGCAGCGCGCCGCGCGCGCCGCGATCAGCGGCCTGCATCATCGCGGTTTGCAGCGCGGGCAGGGGCCCCAGAAAATCGGAAAAATACAGCAGATGCGCGGCGCGCCCGCCCGCCATTTCGGCCTGCCCGTAATCTGATGGGTTCTTTTGCGCCATCATCTCGGCGGCAAGGGGGCCTAAATGCGCGCGGCCCGTCTTGGCTGGCGCGCCGCCGATCAGGCCAACCCGTTCGCCCCCGCGCAGCAGCATCAAGGCCAGCGCCAGTGCCAGCACGGCGGCGCGATCTGACTTTTGCGGCATGGCGTTATCGCTGGCAAAGTGCATAGATTGCGCGCCATCGGCCCAAATCCCGATACTGTTGAGCGCCTGCCATTCGCGTTCGCGCACAAAGGGGACATCGCCGCGCGCTGATCTGCGCCAGTCAACAGCGTTTGCGCTATCGCCTGCCTGTGCGGGGCGGTATTGCCAAAACTCGTCCCCCGCGCCCGCGCGCCGCCGTCCATGAGCGCCGAATGCCAGTGCGGCGGCCAGGTGTTGCGCCTGCGCCAGCAGGGCAGGCAAAGCATAGCCTAGCCCCAGCGCCTGTGTTTGCAGATTTGGCGCGGTGCCATTCATGCAGCGGCCTTATCGCCAAGGGCGCGTTCCACCGCGCCCGCAATCACGCCCGCCAGTGTTTGGCCCTGCGCGCGCGCCAAATAGGTCAGCGACATGCGGTGCACCAAAACGGGATGGGCGAGTGCTGCAACATCGGCCGCAGATGGCACAAGCCGCCCCTCCAACAAGGCCCGCGCCCGCACCGCCAGCATCAGCGCCTGCGCAGCGCGGGGCCCAGGCCCCCATGCCAAAACGGGGGCCAAATGCGCGCCCTCGGGTTCCGTAGGGCGGCAGGCGCGCACCAAATCCAAAATCGCATTCACCACGCCGTCGCCAACTGGCATACGGCGGATCAGGGCCTGTGCCGCAATCAAATCATCCGCGCTGAACACGCCGTAGGCGCGGCCCATATCGGCCCCCGTCGTCGCCAACAAAATCGCGCGTTCTTCGTCGCGCGTGGGGTAGGCCACATCAATTTGCAAAAGGAATCGGTCAAGCTGGGCTTCGGGCAGGGGATAGGTGCCTTGCTGCTCGATAGGGTTTTGCGTGGCCAAAACGTGGAACGGGCGGCCAAGGGGGCGGGGCTGGCCTGCTACCGTCACCTCTCGTTCCTGCATCGCTTGCAGCAGGGCCGATTGGGTGCGCGGGCTGGCGCGGTTGATCTCATCCGCCATCAGCAATTGGCAAAACACGGGCCCCTCAATAAACCGAAACGCGCGCGCGCCGTCTGCCGCTGTTTCCAGCACTTCGCTGCCGATGATATCGGCGGGCATCAGATCGGGGGTGAATTGCACGCGCTTGCCGTCCAGCCCCAGCACTGTGCCCAGTGTATCAACCAGCATAGTCTTGCCCAGACCAGGCAGACCGACCAGCAGCCCGTGCCCACCGCACAAAATTGTAATCAAAACTTGGGCGACAACCGCGTCTTGCCCGATAAACCTTTGGTTGATCGAGCCGCGCGCTGCGCCCAGCTTTTCACCCAAAGTTTCGATTTGCGCCACCATTTGCGTTGGCTGTGCCATGTTGTCCCTCGTCATGCCGCTGATCTATCCCTATATGGTCTAACTAAGCCGCCTGCCGCAAATGGCAAAACACTGCTTTGGACAAAAGATCGTGATGAAACAGCCTCAATCGTCTGCCCCCAGCCCCATTGGCCCCGCCTCGATGGGCGAGGTGGTGATGGCCGCACGCAAAGGCCCGCCGCCTGTGCATCTGTGGCACCCGCCCTTTTGCGGCGATATAGATATGCGTATCGCCCGCGATGGCACTTGGTTTTACCAAGGCTCGCCGATTGGCCGCGCGCCGCTGGTGCGCCTGTTTTCCCAAATTCTGCGGCGCGAGGGGGATCATTATTTTCTGGTAACCCCCGTGGAAAAGGTGGGGATTAAGGTAGATGATGCGCCTTTTCTTGCGGTGGATTTCACCGCCACGGGCAGCGGCGCGGCCCAAGTGCTAAGCTTTGTCACCAAAACCGAAGACGAGGTTGTGGCCAGCGCCGATAACCCGATCCGCGTCGTGCAGGATGCATCGGGCCACCCCGCGCCCTATGTGCATATCCGCGCGGGGCTAGAGGCGCTGATTGACCGCAAGTCATTTTACCGCCTTGTTGATTTGGCCGTGATCGCCCCGCATATGGGAAATGATTGGCTGGGGGTTTATTCCAATGGCGCATTCTTTCCCATGATCCTTGCGGAGCTGGTCTGATGCCCAAGTTCGCCGCCAATTTGACGATGCTGTTCACCGAGGTGGCCATGCTAGACCGCCCCGCGCTGGCGCAGCAAGCAGGTTTTGACGGGGCCGAAGTATTGTTTCCCTATGACTATTCTATTGACGCTTGGCGGGGCGCGTTGGGGGATTTTCCGCTGCTGCTGGTCAACACGCCGCCAGGTGACTGGGTGGCAGGCGATCGCGGATTTGCGGCTGTGCCAGGGGCAGAGGCGCAATTTCAAGACAGTTTCCTCCGCGCAGCGGAATACGCCCGCGCCCTGTCTGCCCCCCATTTTTCGAAGCCCCGCGTGCATGTCATGGCAGGGGTCGCTTCGGGGCCGCAAGCCGAGGCGGTGTATTTGGAAAATTTGGCTTGGGCATCCGCGCAGGCCCCCGATTTGATGCTGGTGATTGAACCTTTGAACCCCGATGATATGCCAGCCTATTTTCTGAACGATTTTGACCATGCCGCGCGAATGATTGATGATTTGGGCGCGGGGAATGTGCGGCTGCAATTTGATCTGTGGCACGCTGCCAAAATTCACGGCAATGCGTGGGGCGTTTGGCAGCGCCATGCAGACATCGTCGGACATATTCAAATTGCGGGCTTTCCTGCGCGGGCTGAACCGGGTGGCGGCGGGTTTGATATGACCAAACTGTGCGATGCGGTAGATAGCGGCGCTGCTGGCGGCTGGATTGCCGCCGAATATCGCCCCGCGCGCGCGACAGTGCATGGTCTGGGCTGGCTGGCGGCGCTAAAATCGCGCAACCAGTTGATCGGGGCGTAATTTGGTGTGCGTGGCGGCGGATTACGCATTTGAGGCGGCGTTAGGCGGTATTGTTGCAGGGGTGGACGAGGTGGGGCGTGGCCCGCTGGCTGGCCCTGTGACGGCGGCTGCGGTTATCCTGAACCCTGCAAACATTCCCCAAGGCCTGGCCGATAGCAAAACCCTAACCGCCGCGCGGCGGCAGGCGTTGTTTGGGGCCATTATGGCCAGCGCCGAGGTGTCTGTTGCCCATGCATCGGTGCAAGAGATTGACGAGATGAACATCCTGCGCGCGAGTCATCTGGCGATGGTGCGGGCATTAGCTGGCCTGCCCCGCGCGCCAGATCATGCGCTGATTGACGGCAATCTTATTCCCAAGGGGCTGACCCTGCCTGCCACGGCGATTGTGAAGGGCGATGCAAAATCGCTGTCTATCGCGGCTGCATCCATCATCGCCAAAGTCACGCGCGACGCGCTGATGGTGGATTTGGCGCAACAGTTTCCCCAATATGGCTGGGATCAAAACGCAGGCTACCCCACTGCGGCGCATCTATCGGCGCTGAAAATCCATGGGGTGACCGCTTGGCATAGGCGTTCGTTTAAACCTGTCCACAATATCTTGTATCAAGAACATTTTATAACCCGTTGATTCAATAAAGAATTTGACGAATGGGGAATTTGTGCCCATTCTGCCCCAAACAAGCCGCGCAAAAGCGGCGGAGCAGAGGCATATAATGGCGCGTAAACTGGTGACAGAGCAGGGGCAAACCCTGCCGCTGAATGAAATTCTTGATGGTGATTGTATCGAACGGATGAACACATTGCCTGCGGGCAGTGTTGATTTGATCTTTGCCGACCCCCCCTATAACTTGCAGCTTAAGGGCGATTTGCACCGCCCCGACAACAGCCTTGTTGATGCGGTGGATGACCACTGGGATCAATTTGCCAGCTTTGCCGCCTATGACAAGTTTACCCGTGATTGGCTGGCCGCCGCCAAGCGCCTGCTAAAACCAAACGGCGCGATTTGGGTGATTGGCAGCTATCACAACATTTTCCGCGTGGGGGCCGCGCTGCAAGACAATGAATTTTGGGTGCTGAACGATGTGGTTTGGCGCAAATCCAACCCAATGCCAAACTTTCGCGGCAAACGCCTGACCAATGCGCATGAAACGCTAATTTGGGCCTCGCGGGATGAACATTCCAAATATACCTTCAATTACGAGGCGTTGAAGGAACTTAATGACGGCGTGCAGATGCGGTCTGACTGGGTTCTGCCGATTTGCACGGGGCATGAGCGACTGAAAGATGAGAACGGCGACAAGGCCCACCCAACCCAAAAACCCGAAAGCCTGCTGCACCGCATTTTGATTGCCACCACCCATGCGGGCGATGTGGTGCTAGACCCGTTCTTTGGCACGGGCACCACGGGGGCGGTTGCCAAAATGCTGGGCCGCGATTTTATTGGGATTGAACGCGAAGAAGCGTATCGCAAGGTCGCCGCCGAGCGTATCGCCCGCGTGCGCCGCTTTGACGCCTCGGCGCTGGAAGTGACGGGCAGCAAACGGGCCGAACCGCGCGTGCCCTTTGGCCAAGTGGTCGAACGCGGTATGCTGCGCCCTGGCGAGGAGCTGTATTCCCTTGGCAACCGCTATAGCGCCAAAGTGCGCGCTGATGGCACGTTGATTGGCGCAGATGTGAAGGGTTCCATCCACCAAGTCGGCGCGCATTTGGAAGGCGCGCCATCCTGCAACGGGTGGACATATTGGCATTTTAAGCGCGATGGCAAAATGATTCCCATCGACATTCTGCGCCAACAAATCCGCGCCGAACTTGAATCCAGCGACGGGCGCAAGCACTAGCAACCCCATAGCATACCCAGATGCCTAAGCTGCACTTTGGTGCAGCCACCTATCCGCCATGCTTTGGGCCAGCCCAAGCATGGCGGTTTTTTCATTTCTGAACACCCGTTTGTGAACGCTTATTTAGATACAGGGTTCAGCGCCTTGTTATAGGCGTGCCAATCGGTGATGTCGGGGTAGAACTGCGCGCGCCATGCCCGCACGCGCGGGTTCATGACGCGCCGCCACAAGGGCGGGATCAGCGCGGCGAGTGACATAACGGGGTAGCCATAAGGCAGGGCGGGGGCGCGGTCTGGCCCGTAGGTTTGCAGCAAGGGAAAGCGGCGGTCGGGTTTATAATGATGATCGGAATGGCGCTGTAGGTTTATCAGCAGCCAGTTCGATGCCTTTTGCGCCGAATTCCACGAATGATGCGGCATGACATGTTCGTATTTGCCATCCCCCAAATGGCGGCGGGTTAGGCCGTAATGTTCGATGTAATTAATCAGCTCTAACTGCCAAATTGCAACAAAGGCCTGAAAGGCAAACAGCCCCAGCCCCAGCGCGCCGCCTATGCCATAGGCCAGCGCCAGAAAGCCAAGTTGCAGCGCGCCATATGCCCAAAACGGGTTAGCGGAATGCCAAAACGGCAGGTCGCGCCGCGCCAGCATGGTCGCTTCGGTGCGCCAAGCCGACACTAGGGATTGCCGCAAAACACGCGGGAAAAAGCGGTGAAACCCCTCATTATAGCGGGCAGTTACCGCGTCGCGCGGGGTGGCGACATGGCTGTGATGCACGCGCAAATGCTCAGATCGAAAATGGCTGTACAAAACCGATGCCATCAGAAAATCGCCCAAAGCCCGCTCAATGCGGTTTTTCTGGTGCATCAATTCATGCGCATAGGAGATGCCGATGGTGCCTGAAAACACGCCAAACCCGAAAAAGGCGGCGATTTTTTCGCCCAAACCCAAATGCGCGGCTTGCGGCACATAGGCCAGCATCCAGATCAGCAGCGCAAGTTGGATGGGAAACCATGCGGTGGTGATAGCGCGGTACCAGAACAGATCTGCATCTGGCGTGTTTGGGTCGGCGTTGGCCTGATCTTCGCCGATCAGCGCGTCAAGCGCGGTGAACATCCACCATGCCAGCAGGGGCGGCAGGATCAGCGCCGCGCCGCCTGTTAGGGTGGCTGAAACCACAACGGCTGGCCCACACAGCGACAGCCAAAACGGCAGGGCGCGGGTGATGCTTTTGACGTTTGGTATGTTCAGGCTGGCCATGTCGAATACTCCTATGGTTGCAGCATATCAGATTTGCGCCCCATCTCAACGTGGCAGATCATCGCCCCAAAGGGCGAAGGCCTTGCGCATCAGGGTGGGAAGGTCTGCGGGGTTGAGGGGCATGAACGCCCCGCGCGCAGGGTTGCAGGGGGCGTCTGATGCCAAGACGTCTAAGTTTAGGTGAAAATGGGTAAAGGTGTGGCGCGCTGCGCCCAGCGTTTGAAAGTCCAGCGGCGCGGGTGGCCCCACGTCGCTGCCATCCCACCCCGATGAGGGGAACGCCAGCATTCCGCCAAGCAGCCCCTTTTCGGCCCGCCGTTCCAGTAAAAACGCGCCGTCACTGGGGCGGCGTATGATCCAGACCTGCCCCGTGCGGGTGGGCTTTTCGGGTTTGGCCAGTTTGCGGGGCAAATCGGCGGCGATCCCCGCCGTGCGGGCGGCGCAGTGGTGCAAGATCGGGCAGATCCCGCAGGCTGGTTTGCGCGGCGTGCAAATGGTTGCGCCCAAATCCATCACCGCTTGGGCATAGTCGCCCGCGCGGGTTTGGGGCGTTTGGCTGGTGGCCAAATCATAAAGCTGTGGCTTTGCGGGGGGCAGCGGGGTTTGCACGGCAAAGACGCGCGCCATCACCCGTTCGACATTGCCATCCATCACCACGGCGGGGTGGTCATAGGCAATGGCGGCAATGGCGGCGGCGGTGTAGGGGCCAATGCCGCGCAGGGCGCGCAACCCCGCCTCATCATCTGGAAAGCCGCCCAATTCTGCCACCTGCCGTGCGCAGGCCAGCAAATTGCGCGCGCGGGCATAGTATCCCAGCCCCGCCCACTGGGCCATGACATCGCCATCATCGGCTGCGGCCAGCGCGCCCACATCGGGCCAGCGCGCGGTGAAACGGTTGAAATAATCGGTCACGGCGGCGACTGTGGTTTGTTGCAGCATCACCTCGGATAGCCAAACGCGGTAGGGGTTTGGCCGCACGCCCTGCGCCCGCGCCTTTGGCCCCACGCGCCAAGGCATCACCCGCGCGTGGCCGTCATACCACGCCAGCAGATCGCGGCTGATCGTATCACGCAAGATTTATCCCCTTTTGCGCCGCTGGCACGCTGCCCTACTGGCAAGCGCGGCCCCTTGGCTCTATGATAGGGTAAAACCAGCAAAGTGCCATATGACCCGAAAGCCCACCCCAGCCCCCCAGCCCAGCGGCGAACGCGCCACGCGCGGGTTTAAACCTGCCTCTGGCTTGCTGGCACGGCAAATTCGCCATGTGGGCGAATCTCGGGGGTTTGCCATTGCCAAATTGCTAACCCACTGGGAGGAAATTGTGGGCAGCGATATGGCCGCGCAAACCCGCCCCGTAAAGGTTGGCTATGGGCGCGAAGGCATGGGCGGCACGCTGACCCTGCTGGTGCTGGGGGCCGCCGCCCCGCTGGTGGACATGCAAAAAGAAAAGCTGCGTGCGGCGGTGAATGCGGTTTACGGATATTCTGCGATTGCGCGCATTATCCTGACGCAAACCGCCAGCACAGGCTTTGCCGAGGGGCAGGCCGAATTTGACCCCAGACCAAAACCCGCCAAGCCTGCCGCGCCGTCACCCGAAATTATCGCCAAAGCGAACGCCGAGGCCGCCCCGATTAAAGACCAAGACCTGCGCCGCGCGCTTGCAACTTTGGCGCAAAACGTTCACCTTAAAAACCAAACCGAAAAAGGGTAATCTGATGTTGTTTTCCAAAAACCTGATCGCCGTGGCTGCCGTGGCCTTTTCGATGATGGCCAGCGCCGCCATCGCGCAAACCACGCCCGATGCTGCCCCCGCCGCGCCCGTCGAAATTGTCGATTTCGGCATTGGCCCCGTTGATGCCAAGGTCAAGGTCATTGAATACGCGTCGTTTACCTGCCCGCATTGCGCCAGTTTTCACGCCACAACCTATCCGCAGTTGAAGGCTGAATTTATTGACACGGGCAAAATTCGCTTTGAATACCGCGAGGTGTATTTTGACCGCTATGGCCTGTGGGCGGCGATGATTGCCCGCTGCGGCGGCGAGATGCGCTATTTCGGCATTGCCGATATGGTGTTTGAACAGCAAAAAGAATGGGCCGCCAGCGAAGATCCAGCCGTTGTGGTGGAAAACCTAAAGATAATCGGCCGCGCGGCAGGGCTGGAAGATGCGGCGATGGACGTTTGCATGCAAGATAAGCCAATGGCCGAGGCGATGATCGCCCATTACGAGAAGAACTTTGCCGCCGACGGGATTGAAGGCACGCCAACCTTTATGATTAACGGCACCAAGCATTCCAACATGTCCTTTGAGGATATGAAAGCGATTCTTGATACCGAACTTGCCAAGTAAATGACCCCTCTTGCAGGGATTAAGGTCATCGAATTGGCGCGAATTCTGGCCGGCCCTTGGGCTGGCCAGACTTTGGCCGATTTGGGCGCGGATGTGATTAAGGTGGAAAGTCCCGAAGGGGATGACACCCGCCGCTGGGGGCCGCCGTTTATTGACAACGGGGGCGAGAAGACCGCCGCCTATTTCTTTGCCACCAATCGCGGCAAGCGCGGGGTTGTGGTTGATTTTTCAAGCCCCGCTGGCGCCGCGCAGGTGATAGACCTGATCCGCGATGCCGATGTGGTAATTGAAAATTTCAAACTGGGCGGGCTGGCGAAATATGGCCTTGATTACGAAAGCCTGGCCGCAATCAACCCGCGTTTGATTTATTGTTCCATCACGGGGTTCGGCCAAACTGGCCCTTACGCCAGTCGCGCGGGCTATGATTTTATCATCCAAGGCATGTCGGGGCTGATGAGCGTGACGGGCGAGGTTGGCGGCGCGCCGCAAAAGGTGGGGGTGGCCGTGACCGATGTGTTCACGGGTGTTTACGCGGCCACGGCGATTTTGGCAGCGATTATCCAACGTGGGCGCACGGGGCGGGGGCAGCATATAGATATGTCGCTTTTGGATGTGGGGACATCTGTTATGGCAAATCAGGCGATGAATTATCTGGCAACGGGGGATGCGCCCCTGCAGATGGGCAATGCCCACCCCAATCTGGCCCCCTATGCAGTGTTTGAATGCGCGGATGGCTGGATTATTCTGGCCACGGGCAATGACGGGCAGTATCGCAAGCTGTGCGATATTCTGGGGCTGGGGGAATGGGCTGCGCATCCGCGTTTCGCCAGCAATGCGGTGCGGATTGAGAATAGGGCCGAGATGACGGGGCTTATCACCGCAGCCACGAAAGGCTGGCGCAAGGCCGACCTGCTGGCCGCTTGCGAGGCGCAAGGCGTGCCCGCAGGCCCGATCAACGATTTGGCCGAGGTGTTCGCCGACCCGCAGGTCGTCGCGCGCGGGATGGAAATTGCGCCAGAGGGCGTGAAAGGCGTGCGCAGCCCGATGGTGTTTTCAGATGCAGAACTGGCGCTGGGCAGGACTGCGCCACGGCTGGGGCAGCATCAGGATGGTATTCTCGGCTGAGGATCTATCCTCTCTTTGCCCGTAATCAAGACACCCCGCGCCGCCCTGTTGTGGGATTGCCCTTAGGTAAACCGATTATCCCGTGGAAAGCCCCTTGGTGCCATCCGCCCCATGCTGGCCCTTGCGCCGATCCATTCAGTCAGTTCGGTTTCCGTGCGGGTGCGCCCTGCTGGGTCTTTCCATGACAGGCCATTTGCCAGCGTGAAGGTGGTGGCATCGGACAGCCCGCCGTCTTTGTATTTCTGCAACCGCACACCCTTGCCGCGCGCCATTTCTGGCAGCTCGGTTAGGGGGAAGATCAGCACTTTGCGGTTGTCGCCCACAACGGCCACAGTATCGCCCACCACCTTGCGGCAGACGGCGGTTTTGACGCCATCGCCCAGCGTCATCACAACCTTGCCCGCGCGGGTTTGGGCCAAAACCTCGTCCGACGGCACAATAAACCCATCGCCGGCGGAGGAAGCGACAAGCAGTTTTTCCCCCGCGCGGTGGATTTGCAAGTCCACAATTTCCACGTCATTGGGCAGATCGACCATCAGGCGCAGCGGCTCGCCCATGCCGCGCCCGCCAGGCAGGTTCGCGCCCAGCAGGGTAAAGAAGCGCCCATTTGCGCCCACGATCAGCAGCTTATCGGTCGTCTCGGCATGAAAGGCAAAGCGGGCAGTGTCGCCATCTTTGAACTTTTGTTCAAGGCCCAAATCGACATGGCCTTTCATCGCGCGGATCCAGCCCATTTGGCTGCAAATCACGGTGATCGGTTCGCGGTCTATCATCGCTTCCAGCGTGATTTCTTCGGCCTCGCCAGCCTCGGCAAAGGTGCTGCGGCGCGCGCCGAGTTTGGTATTTTTGCCGAAATTCTTGCGCACCTCGTCCAGATCGCGGCCGATTTGCTTCCACTGTTTGGCGTCCGATTCAAGCAAGCCCACCAGCCCCGCGCGTTCCTTTTGCAAGGCGGCCCGCTCGGCGATCAGTTCCATTTCTTCCAAACGGCGCAGGCTGCGCAGGCGCATGTTTAGAATGGATTCGGCCTGAAGCTCGGTCAGCTCGCCCGCGCCTTTGGCGGGGGAAACATAGTCTTTTTCGTTGGTCGCGCGCGCAATAGTGCGGCCCCATGTCTCGCGCATTAGCGCGGGCTTGGGATCGTCATCATAGCGGATGATATCGATCACGCGGTCAAGGTTTAGGAAGGTTAGGATAAAGCCTTCCAGCACCTCAAGCCTGTGGTCGATTTTCTCCATGCGGTGCGAGGTGCGGCGCAGCAAAACATCGCGGCGGTGGTCAAGAAAGGCGCGCAAAACCTCGCGCAGGCTGCACACTTTGGGCACGCGGCCATCAATCAGCACGTTCATGTTGAGCGAAAAGCGGCTTTCAAGATCGGTGACCTTAAACAGCGCGCCCATCAGCATATCGGGTTCGACTGTGCGGGTGCGCGGTTCCAAAACGACGCGAATATCATCGGCAGATTCATCGCGCACATCCGCCAGAAGTGGCACGCGTTTGGTTTGGATCACTTCGGCCAGCTTTTCGATCAGCTTTGACTTTTGCACCTGATAGGGAATTTCTGTGATGATGATCTGCCATGTGCCGCGGCCAAGGTCTTCCACATGCCATTTCGCGCGGGTGCGGAAAGATCCGCGCCCCGTGCGGTAGGCTTCCAGAATACTGGCGCGGGGTTCTACAATCACCCCGCCTGTGGGGAAATCGGGGCCAGGGATCAGATCAATCAGCGCCGCGTCAGAAAGGTCGGGGTCGCGCAGCAGGGCGTGGCAGCCCATAATCAATTCGTCCAGATTGTGCGGCGGAATGTTGGTAGCCATGCCCACGGCGATGCCCGATGACCCGTTTGCAAGCAGGTTTGGAAAGGCTGCGGGCATAACCACAGGTTCTTCCAAAGTGCCGTCATAATTGGGGCGGAAATCGACGGCGTTTTCTGCCAGCCCTTCCATCAGGGTTTCGGCAATCGCCGTCAGGCGCGCTTCGGTATAGCGGCTGGCGGCAGGGTTATCGCCATCGATATTGCCAAAGTTGCCCTGCCCGTCCACCAGCGGATATCGCACGTTGAAATCTTGGGCCAATCGCGCCATCGCGTCATAAATCGCGCTGTCCCCGTGGGGGTGATAGTTGCCCATCACATCGCCCGAAATTTTGGCCGATTTGCGAAAGGCGGACGTGGCAGATAGGCGCAATTCGCGCATGGCATACAGGATACGGCGGTGCACGGGCTTTAGCCCATCGCGCGCATCGGGCAAGGCGCGGTGCATGATGGTGGACAGCGCATAGGTCAAATACCGCTCGCCAATGGCGCGGGCCAGCGGTTCGGACACAGTCACCGCATCAATTTGTGGTATGCCATCATCTTCGTTTGCCATAGGGGCGGTGTAGAGCGCGGCGCGGCGTAGGTCTAGATCGAAAATACTTGCGCAGGGGGATTGGCCCTGTAGATAAGGCGAGAAAGGGGCGCGTTATGGCAAAATCTATCCTCATTACGGGCTGCTCTTCGGGCATTGGGTATGATGCGGCGCATGGGCTGCACGCGCGCGGCTGGCGGGTTTTTGCCACGGCCCGCGCGCAGGCCGATGTTGAGCGCCTGATTGCCGAGGGGCTGGAAAGCATTCGCTTAGATTACGCCGATGAGGCATCCATCACCGCCGCCGTGGCAGAAGTATCGCGCCGCACGGGTGGCACGCTGGACGCGCTGTATAACAACGGGGCCTTTGCCATTCCGGGTGCGGTGGAAGACCTGCCACGCGGCGCGCTGCGGGAAATTTTTGAAACCAACCTCTTTGGCTATCACGATCTGACGCGGCAAGTCATTCCCATGATGCGCGCGCAAGGTGGCGGGCGGATTGTTAATTGTTCATCCGTGCTTGGCCTTGTGGGTATGAAATGGCGCGGGGCCTATGTGGCCACCAAATTCGCGATGGAAGGGCTGACGGATGTGTTGCGCCTTGAAATGGCGGGCACGGGAATTGATATTATTCTGATCGAACCTGGCCCTATCACCTCGCGCATCCGCGAAAACGCGCGGCCCCATGTGACCAAGTGGATTGATTGGAAGAATTCCGCCCGTGCAAATGAATACGCCCCCCTGATCGAGCGGCTTTTTGGCGAGAAATACGGCCCTGATCCGTTTGAGCTGCCCGCAAGCGCCGTTACCGCCAAGCTGATCCGCGCGCTGGAATCCCGCCGCCCCCGCCCGCGCTATTATGTCACAACCCCCACCTACCTGATGGGCTTTGCCCGCCGCATCCTGCCCACGCGGGCGCTGGATTGGCTGATTACCAAAGGTTAGCACGAAACGCCCCCTCGCTTTATGGCGAGATTGCCTTAGATACGCCGCAACGCAAAAGAGGTTAGATATGGACAATCCAATTTTCATCATAGGCGCGGTGCTGTGCCTGATCGTGGTCATCATTCTGGCGCTGGGCCTTGGCACCTTTGCCAAAGGGGGCGAAGGGTCTGCCAGCCGCTCGAACAAACTGATGCGCCTGCGCCTGATCTTTCAGGCGGTTGCGGTGATTTTCATCGTTGGCGCGGCCTATTTCGGCCTTGGCGCAAAATAGGGGGGGCGAAGTGATGGTTGTTCTATCGAAAATCTACACCAAAACTGGGGATGCGGGGGAAACCGCGCTGGGCAACGGCGCGCGGGTGGCCAAGCATTCTTTGCGCGTTTCGGCCTATGGCAATGTCGATGAAACCAACGCCACCGTCGGTATGGCGCGGCTGCATTCCACGGGTGATATGGACGCGGCCCTGCAACGCATTTCCAACGATTTGTTCGATCTGGGGGCCGATCTGTGCACCCCCGATATGTACAAAGACGCGGCCGCCGCATACCCGCCCCTGCGGATGATCGCAGGCCAAGTTGCACGGCTAGAGGCGGAGATCGACGTGATGAACGCCCGCCTGACCCCGCTGCGCAGCTTTATCCTGCCTGGCGGCAGTGCGCTGGCCGCCCACCTGCACCTGTGCCGCACTGTGTGCCGCCGCGCCGAACGCGGCGTGGTGGAACTGGCGACGATGGAGGAAGTGAACGGCGAAGCGGTGAAATACCTGAACCGTTTGTCCGATTGGTTTTTCGTGGCGGGCAGGATTGCGAACAACGACGGGGCGGATGATGTGCTCTGGGTGCCGGGGCTGACGCGGTAGCAGTCATACCCGGGCCATCCGCGGCGTCATGCCGCCGTTTTCGGTCGTATTTGCTCTGTTATCACCGCGCGAGGCCCTGTAAGCAAGGTAGCAATAGTTTGGGCTGGCCTTTGGGCCATAACTTCGGAGAATTGCGCAATGAAGGTGCTGGTGCCTGTCAAACGTGTGATCGACTATAACGTGAAGGTTCGCGTCAAGGCGGATGGAACGGGTGTCGATCTGGCCAATGTCAAAATGTCGATGAACCCCTTTGACGAGATTGCCGTGGAAGAGGCGATCCGTTTGAAAGAAAAGGGTATTGTCACCGAAATCGTGGTGGTGTCCATCGGCGTGAAACAGGCGCAGGAAACCTTGCGCACGGCGCTGGCCATGGGTGCAGACCGCGCGATTTTGATCGAGGCGGCTGCGGATGTGAACACCGATATCGAACCCCTTGCCGTGGCAAAATTGCTGGCGGCTGTGGTTGCCGAAGAGGCACCAGGCTTGGTGCTGGCAGGCAAGCAGGCGATCGATAATGACATGAACGCCACGGGCCAAATGCTGGCGGCGCTGCTGGGCTGGTCGCAGGCGACCTTTGTGTCGGAACTGGCGATTGATGGCGATACCGCCACTGTCACCCGCGAAGTGGATGGCGGTTTGCAAACCATTTCGGTGAAAATGCCCGCGATTGTGACGGTCGATCTGCGCCTGAACGAGCCGCGCTATGCCAGCCTGCCCAACATTATGAAGGCCAAGGCCAAGCCGCTGGCGCTGAAAACCCCCGCCGATTATGGCGTGGATGTCACGCCGCGCCTAAGCGTGTTGAAAACAGTCGAACCCGCAGGCCGCAAGGCTGGGATCAAGGTAGGCTCGGTCGCGGAATTGCTTGCCAAACTTAAAGATGAAGCAGGGGTAATCTGATATGGCCGTTCTTCTACTTGCTGATGTGAATGATGGCGCTTTGGCAGCCGATGGTGTGGGCAAAACCTTGGCGGCGGTAGCGGCCCTTGGCGATGTTCATGTGCTGGTTGCTGGCACGGGCGGCGACGCTGCTGCAGCCGAGGCTGCAACGCTGGCGGGCGTTTCCAAAGTGCTGTTTGCCGACGATCACGCCTACTGCCATGGCATGGCCGAAAGCACGGCGGCGCTGGTCGTCTCGCTCGCGGACAACTATAGCCATATTTGCGGCGCATCGACCGCGTTCAACAAAAACGTGTTGCCCCGCGTTGCGGCACTGCTGGACGTGATGGTGATGTCTGATGTTACCGCCGTGATAGATGCAGATACGTTTGAGCGCCCTATCTACGCTGGTAATGCCATTCAGACGGTAAAATCGGCGGATACCAAAAAGGTGTTCACCGTGCGCACCGCCGCCTTTACCGCAGCCCCCGCCACGGGCAATGCGGCAGTGGAAAAGGTATCCGTCACAGGGGATGCTGGCCTGTCCAATTGGGTCGAAGATAGAACTGCTGCCACGGGTCGCCCCGAACTGACCTCGGCGGGCATTGTCGTATCTGGCGGGCGCGGTGTGGGCAGCCAAGTCGATTTCGTTTTGATCGAAAAGCTTGCGGACAAACTGGGCGCAGCGGTCGGCGCATCGCGCGCGGCCGTGGACAGCGGCTATGCCCCGAACGATTGGCAGGTTGGCCAAACGGGCAAAGTTGTGGCCCCGAAGTTGTATGTCGCCGTAGGTATTTCTGGCGCAATCCAGCATCTGGCAGGCATGAAAGACAGCAAAGTCATCGTGGCGATCAACAAAGACGAAGAAGCTCCAATTTTCCAAGTCGCCGATTACGGGCTTGTTGCCGATCTGTTCACCGCCGTGCCAGAGCTGATCGAAAAGCTGTAATTCGAAACCACAATTCAAAAGGCGCGCCCCGAAATGCGGCGCGCCTTCTTGCGTTTTCCTAACTCTCCAAATATCCTTGGGGGAGACTACTAAAGCAACGCTTTAGCAGTTGGGGGGCAACGCCCCCTAAACCTTACGAATTCGCGTGCATGCGCTCAATATAAGCGCGCATTTCTTCGCCCTCGTGGCGTGCATCGCGCAAGCCTTCCATCGCCGCGCGCAATTCGGCCTCGGTCTGTGAGATCTGGCTCAGAAGTTCCGCCTCGCGCTGTTCCAGATAAATCAACGCTTGGTCGCGCATTTCTTCGGCCTCGTGCAAGGATTGGGCCAAATTGTCCATCTCACCCATATCGCCGCCCGACACGCGTGCAAAGCGGTGCAGCAGCCAATAGCTGAACCAGCCCAAGGCAAAAGCGATCAGCAAGATAATCGCGGTGACTATGATAAATTCTGTGCGGTTCATGTGCGGACTTTCCGTTAGATTATCTGTTTATACCAGAAAAAGTTTGGCACTTAAACGGGGGCACTCGGGGGTATCTTAGGGGCTATCTTCGGGGCTATCTTCGGGGGCATTTACGTCTACTCCCGCGCGGGGCGCGGTTTGGGCCGCAGGGTGATATCCTTTGGCGCAAGTTCAGATGCGGCATCTGCGGCAGCTTGTGATGCGTCGGCTGCGGCCGCGGCCTCGGCAGAAACCAGCGTAAACTCAATCCTGCGGTTTTTCTCGCGGCCCTCGTTGGTATCGTTTTCGGCAATTGGAACTGTCTCTCCATAGCCTTTGGCAACAAAGCCTGACACATCTACTTGCCGCCCCAAAAGGGCAATCAGCACTGCATCAGCCCGCGCCTGAGACAAAGAAAAATTGCTTTCCTCTGACCCGTCATTATCTGTATGCCCGCCAATCTCCATCCGTAAATTGGCACATTTGTCTAGTGCCGCGGCCAGCAGGCCCATAATCTTGGCCGCATTGCCGTCAATCTCGGTCGAGGCGGGTTCAAACACAATCTTGTTGGCCTTTAGCACGCCTTCCACGCGGGCGTCACATTCTTGCGGCGAGGGCAATGATGCGATCGGGTCAAGTTTGCGGTCATAGGTGACATCCACCTTAAAAGTCTGCCCCTGCCCCAATTTGCCTGACAATATCTGGCTGATGCGCGCGCGCGCATCAGTGTTGCCTGTCACGCCCGTTACTTGAACGGTATCGGCGCGCACAATCAAATCGCCGCCGTCCAACGCGCCCAGCGCCTCTAGCCCCGCCAGCACGCGCACAGGCCAACCACCAGGCAAGCCTGCGTCCAGCACAGCGGCCTGATAGACCTTATCTGCGCCAAAGGTGGCCTTGGCAAAGTTATCCACCACATTGCGCTGCATTTCATCGGGCAAGCGGCCGCGCAATTCAACACGGCCCGTGGTTTGCGATAAGATGGCAGTAAATTCGGCAGCGCCATCTGCGCCAACTGCATCGGCGGTCTTTTCCAGCGAGGAATTCAGCGAGAAAACCTCTGGCAGGGCGGCGTCCAAATCGCCCACAACGCGGTCAAAATCACGTTGGGTCACATCTGCCCCTGCCTGCAAAGTCACATCCGCGTCCTTGAACGTGACATTGCCCGAAGCCAGTTGCCCCACGGCCGCAATCCCAAGGGCCGTGGCCGCGGCCCAACGCGGGCTTGGCACGCCAAGGCCAATCGTGCAATCGGCCCCATCGGGCACACCCGCAGCTATAGCGGCCTGCAAAATAACGTCGCGCGCCGCCTCGTTATCAGCAGCGCAGGCATCAAACCGCGCCCCTTGTGCGTCTTTTACAAAGCGCAGTATAAAAGGTGTAAGCACAGGGCGCGGCGCGGAAATTTGAATATCGGCCTTCAAATTGCTAGGCTGGGCAAGGGCCAAATCTGCCTCAAAAGCGCGCTTTTCACTGGCCGAGGCGGCGATCGCTGTCACCGCAACACGGTCTGCCGAAATCGAAATCTTTGATCGTGGCAGCATTTCAAAGGCGCGCAAACCAAAATCCAGCGCCGCCTCCCAATCCCCTGATGCAGGATAATTGGCCGTTTCGATCATTTCCGAAAACGGCGCAGCCGCCGCCAATGTCTTGCCTTTTGCAATCAATACCGCTTCGTCATCGCCTATTGGCATCAAACCGATAATCTGAATCCCGTCATCGTTGCGCAGAATTTCCAGACTGAAACGCGGGGCTTCAAAGGCTTTGACAGGGGTCAGCTCCATCTCATCGCGCAGGCGCGAAGCATCGACCATTGTGGCCACCAAATTGGCAAGGCGGTACCGCGCCGCCTCATTCGGGGCCGTGCCGATCAGGCGCACTTGCAGCCCGTCCGCCTCGACATCGGCCCATGTGATACCCTCGGTCAGCAGCCGCGATTTCACTGCACTTGCCGAAAGGTTTTCGATAATTATCGCCAAGCCTAAGGCCACCGCCATAAACACCCCCCCCGCTGCGATAAACACCAGCGGGGCCATCACGGCAGCAAGGCGCAGCGAGGGCAGGTAAAGCTTTGGTTTTTGGCTCATCTTACGGGAATCACTTTGGCAAATATGCGGACGAAAACCCGCTCTTTAAGGTCTGTCAGTCATAGGGGGCAAGGACGGGCGGATCAATCATACGATTGCAGCAGCGGCGAAAAACAGCCCAAGGATTAAACCCGTGTCGCGGTTGGCGCGAAAAACGTGCAAACACGATGCAGGATTTTCAAAATCAAGCCGCTGCATTTGCCACGCCATGTGCGCGCCAAAGGTAGCCACGCCCGCCAAAGCGATGGTTTTGGGCAAAGCCGCCGCATCGCCCAGCAGAACCGCCAAAGCCGCCAGCGCCGCCGCCAGCACTGCAAACCCAATCAGCCAAGGCCGCGTATTTTTCCCAAACAAACGCGCGGTAGATTTCACGCCAATCAGCGCGTCATCTTCGCGGTCTTGGTGGGCATAGATCGTGTCGTAATACAGCGTCCACGCAACGCCCGCACCATACAGCAGCGCCGCGCTGACCGAAACTGCGCCAGCATGGGCGGCATAAGCAAGCAGCGCGCCCCAGTTAAACGCCAGCCCCAAAAACACCTGCGGCCACCATGTGAACCGCTTGGCAAAGGGGTAAATCGCAACCAGCGCAAGCGAGGCGATGCCAAGCCCTACCGCAAGCCAGTTATAGCTGAACAAGATAAACGCGGCCAGCACCGCCTGCGCCACCATCCACCCCATCGCCTGCCACTTGGTCACTTGGCCCGAAGGCAACGGGCGCGAACGGGTGCGCGCAACGCTTGCGTCAATACCCACATCCGCCAAATCATTCCACGTGCAGCCCGCCCCGCGCATCAGGAACGCCCCTGCGCCGCAAGACAGGGCCAGCCATACATCCCACGCGGCAAAGCCGTCCGCCATCGCCGCCAAACCAATGCCCCACAGGCAGGGCGCAAACAGTAGCCAGGTGCCAATGGGCCGATCTGCCCGCGACAGGCGCAGATAGGGTCGCGCCGCCTTGGGGGCGTATGCGTCTACCCAGTTGCCGCGCGGGGCATCGGCCACTTGTCCCTCTGGAACTTCGGATGGCTGGCGCATAAGGTGCTTTCATGAAAGAGGCCAAGATCAGATTGTTTGTAAACTGGCCCTTAGGGGCGGGGCAAGCGGTTGCTGTCACGGCCGATCAGGCCAATTACCTGTTTAATGTGATGCGCCTTGCGCGCGGCGCGCAGGTTTTGCTGTTCAACGGCCAGTCGGGCGAATGGCGCGCCGAGGTGGCCGAGACGGGAAAACGCGGCGGCGTGCTGATCTGCGCCCAGCAGACCGCGCCCCAAATCATGCCCCCCGATCTGTGGCTGCTGTTCGCGCCCATCAAAAAGGCGCGCACCGATTTCATCGTGGAAAAGGCCGTTGAAATGGGGGCCGCGCGGATTTGCCCCGTGCAAACCCAGCACACCAACGCGGGTCACATCCGCCCTGAAAAGTTAACCGCCTATGCTGTGGAAGCAGCCGAGCAATGCGGCGCAACCTTTGTGCCGCCTGTTGATGATCTGCGCCCCTTGGACAAAGTTTTGGCCGCATGGCCAGAAGGGCGGCTTTTGTTTTGGGCCGATGAGGCAACGGCAGGGCAAAACCTGCCGATCACAGGCCCAAAGGGCGCAGCAAGTGCCCTGCTAATTGGCCCCGAAGGCGGCTTTTCTGATGCCGAAAAATCGCGCCTGCGCGCCTTGCCCTTTATCCGCCCAATATCTCTTGGCCCGCGTATCTTGCGCGCCGAAACGGCGGCCGTGGCAGCCCTGACCCTGTGGCAGACAGAAATGGGAGATTGGGAATGATCAGCCCGCAAACCCTTGCCCAAATCCACCGCTGGTGGGAGGTGGGCGTTGTCGGCGCCCTTGCCGCCTTGGGGGCCTATTGGGCCGCTTTGGGCGGGTATATTTTTCTGCCGCTTGGCATTGCTTTGATCGCCCTTTGCATCCCGATGGGCCTATCCGCCTATCGCCGCCAGCGCTTCGCGCAAACTGTGGGCGCGGCGGGGATGATTGAAGTGATCGAAGGCGAATTGCGATTTTTCGCGCCAGATGATGGCAGGCAGCCCGCGGCAATGGGCGGCTTTATGAACCTGCCCGATTTGGTGGAACTGCGGCTGGTGCATCTGGATCATCACCGCTTTTGGCGGCTGAAATCGCAAGACGGGCAGGCCCTGTTGATCCCTGTGGACGCTGCAGGCAATGACGCGCTGTTTGATGTGTTCGCGTCCCTGCCCAATATGGACAGCGCTGCACTGGTTGCGGCCCTAACTGCAACCAGCGCCACAGGAACCGCCACCCAAACCCTGTGGTGTGCGCCCGCTTTGCGCCCCGCCGTGCGCCCCGCCTTGCGCTAGGGCACTTGACTTTATCGCCCTGCCGCGACACCTGTTGCGCCTAACCGCATGAAGAAAGCCGAAACATGTCTATTCCCCAATCTGGCGGCGGCCCCATCGAAGATTTCGCCCAACTGGCGCAGATGATGGATAGCGGGTGCAAGCCGAAATCTGATTGGCGGCTTGGCACGGAACATGAAAAATTTGGCTATTTGAAAGATACGCTGGCCCCCCTGCCCTATGCAGGCGAGCGGTCAATTTCAGCGTTATTCATAGGGCTAGAACGCTTTGGCTGGGCCCCCGTGCGCGAGGGCGAGAATACCATCGGCATGACCCGCGCAGGCGCGAATATTTCGCTGGAACCCGGCGGTCAGTTTGAACTGTCTGGCGCGCCTTTGGTGTCGGTTGGGGATCAGGCCGCCGAATTGCAAAACCATCTGGACGAGGTGCGCGCCATTGCCGACCCCTTGGGTATTGGCTTTATGGGCATCGGCGCGGCCCCAATTTGGCGGCACGATGATATGCCCGTTATGCCCAAAGGCCGCTACCGCCTGATGACCGATTATATGGGCCGCGTCGGCACGCATGGCACACAAATGATGTATCGCACCTGCACCGTGCAGGTGAATTTGGATTATTCCAGCGAAGCCGACATGGTGAAAAAACTGCGGGTGGCGCTGGCCTTGCAGCCTGTGGCAACCGCGCTGTTCGCATCTAGTCCGTTCTTTGATGGCGCGCTGAACGGGCATAAATCGTGGCGCTCGCGCATCTGGCGGGGGCTGGACAATTCCCGCACAGGGATGCTGCCCTTTGCTTTTGAAGATGGTTTTGGCTTTCAATCTTATGTCAATTGGGTGCTGGATGTGCCAATGTATTTTGTCTATCGGAACGGCAAATATATCAACGCTTTGGGTCAATCCTTCCGCGATTTTTTGGGCGGCAAACTGCCCGCCTTGCCAGGTGAAAAGCCAACCCTATCGGATTGGGCCGATCATTTGACCACCGTTTTCCCCGAAGCGCGGGTCAAGAAATACATCGAAATGCGCGGGGCCGATTGCGGAAATCAGGCGCATATCAACGCGCTGCCCGCCTTTTGGGTGGGGCTGATGTATGACCAAACCGCGCTTGATGCCGCCTGGGATTTGGTCAAAGGATTGGATACCGAAACCCGCGAGGGTCTGCGCGTGGCCGCGTCCCAGCAGGGGCTACATGCTCAGACGGGCGACATAAATCTGATCGATTTGGCGCGCGCCGCCGTGGGCCTGTCCCACGCAGGCCTTGCCGCACGGGGCATGGGCGAAGAGGCGTATTTGGCCCCTTTGGTGCAGAATTTGGCCCAAGTATCCACCCAAGCAGACCGTTTGCTTGGGCTGTATCAGGGCGCATGGGCGGGAGATTTGACCAAGGTTTACGGCGCAACCAGCTTATAGCGGCACCACGCCCATAACAAACGCCCGCACTTTTTGGGCAGGCATCTCGCAGGGCCTCACCGCCTCGCCCGATACCAGAAGATACAGGTTCAGGCTGATAAAATCCGTGCCACCCAGCGCGCGGGCGTAAAATTTAACGCTGCGCCCGCCGTTAAATGTGGCCTTTTCCAACCTGTATCGGTGGCCCTGAAACATCCCCTCGCTGTATCCTTCGGGGATGCGCAGCAAAAATGGGGCCAGCGGGCGGGTGGCCACCTGATCTGACTGTGGTGTCATGCCCTAGGCCCGTGGATCCGCGCCAAAGCGGTTCGCGCCAGCCATGCCTTTTTGCACGCATACGTAGATCAGGAAAATCCAGCCCAGCAGCGGAATCAGTCCCACCAGTTGCAGCCAGCCCGTGCGGTTGGTGTCGTGCATGCGGCGCGCAGAAATGGCGCTGCTTGGGATCAGACTTACCAGCATCCACGCCGATACCAGCGGGCCAGAACTGTAGCTTACCGCCGCAACTTCGTCCGCGCTGAATTCCGTAGATCCTCCACCAAACAAGGCCGAATCAACAACGCTTAGAATGATCGCTACAATCAAGTAAGCCAGAACATACCACCAAAAGCCACTGCGCGAGGTGCGGTCTTTAAAGTTCACATAGTTTTGAAATGCAGCTTTCAAAGCATTCACTGGTTGCATCTCGGTTCCCTTGTTCTTGTTTAACTTGCCTTTTGGCAATGCGGCGCCATTCAACCTTTCGGCGTTTGAAATGCAAGCAAGAATTGCAAGGAAAGGGGTTACTTCGCGCCGAACTTGGGTTCGGTGCCCGCGCGCAGGCGGGTGATATTGGCGCGGTGTTTGATGAAAATCAAAAGGGTCAGCAGCAACATCAGCAGGGCAATGTGAAGCGCGCCCAGCAGAAAGGTAATAAACACAGACATACCAGCCGCGGCCAGCGCCGAAAGCGATGATATGCGGGTGCCCGCAAAAACCAGCAGCCAAATACCGCAAATCGATAGGCCCACAGGCCAGGCCAGCGCGAGGGTGACGCCAATAAATGTGGCCACGCCCTTGCCCCCGCGAAAGCGCAGCCAAACAGGGAACAAATGGCCCAGAAATGCCGCAAGCCCCGCCACTTGGGCGGCATCTGGCCCCAGCACCGCCCCTGCAACCAACACCGCAACCGCGCCCTTGGCCCCATCAAGGATCAGCGTGGCAAAAGCCGCCTTTTTGCTGCCCGTGCGCAGAACATTGGTTGCCCCAATATTGCCAGACCCAAGGCTACGCAAATCGCCAAGGCCCATCAGGCGGGCCAAAACCATGCCAAAGGGGATAGACCCCAGCAGATAGGCCAGCAGCACAGTCAGCGCCAGCAGCATCGGATCGCTGGAAATCATCGGCATGATTTACCCCTCAAATACGGGCGCGCCCGCGACATAGGT
Organism: Pseudorhodobacter antarcticus; assembly: GCA_945862435.1. GTDB lineage: Bacteria > Pseudomonadota > Alphaproteobacteria > Rhodobacterales > Rhodobacteraceae > Cypionkella > Cypionkella antarctica_C. The sequence continues at coordinate 42,404 of CAMAXX010000002.1, read as the reverse complement.
TGACTTCACCTTACCCTCCATGCGGCACCCATCAAAGGGGGTGTTTTTGGACTTTGACGCCAGCGTGGCGCGGTCAAGGATATAGGGCGCGTTCGGATCGAACCGCACCAAATCAGCAGGCGCGCCAACAGCCAGCCGCCCTTGCGGCAGGCCCAATCGATTGGCAGGGTTCAGCGCCAGCGCGCGCCACAGCGCGGGCAGGGTAATGGCTCCCGCATGATACAATCGCAGCGCCGCAGGCAGCAGGGTTTGCAGCCCCACCGCCCCCGCTGCGGCATCCTCGAATGGCAGGCGTTTGCTTTCCTCATCCGCTGGGGTGTGGAAAGACCCGACCACATCAATCAAACCATCGCTAAGGGCCTGAACCACGGCCAAGCGATCTTCCTCACTGCGCAGGGGCGGGGTGAGTTTGAAGAATGTCCGATAATCGCCCACGTCAATTTCATTCAGTGTCAGGTGGTGGATCGACACGCCAGCGGTCACATCAAACCCGTTCTTCTTGGCCCGCGCCAGCGCAGGCAGCGCGCGGGCGGTGGTGATTTGATCGGCGTGATAACGCGCGCCTGTCATTTCCGTCAGGCCAAGATCGCGGTCAAGCCCGATGCGTTCGGCCATGTTCGAAACCGCGGGAATTCCGCGCAGCGAGGCAAACTTGCCGCTTGTGGCCGAAGCCCCAGCCGACAGCCCGACCTCTTGCGGATGCCCTACCACCAGCGCCCCCATGGCGCGGGCATAGACCAGCGCACGCGACAGCGCCTTGGTGTCATTGCTCACATGAAACACATCCGAAAATGCAATCGCACCCGCATCCAGCAAAAAGCCAATCTCGGTCATCTCACGCCCCGCGCGGCCCTTGGTCAGCGCCGCCATATGGCGAATGCGCACGACAGATTCCGCCGCGCGGCGGGTCACAAATTCCAACGCTTCGGGGGTATCAATTGCAGGCAAAGTATCAGGCCGCACGATCATCGTGGTGACACCGCCAGCGGCAGCGGCAAGCCCAGCGGATCGGAAACTTTCCTTATGCCTCTCGCCCGGCTCGCCAATCTTCACGCCCCAATCCACGATGCCAGGGGCCAAACACTCCCCCCCACAGTCGATGATTTTCGCCCCCTCGGGCGCGGGGCCGTTCAGCGCGGTGATAACGTCGCCCGCCACGGTCAGACTGCCAATATCATCCGTCCCCAGTTCGGGGTTAATCAGACGCGCATTGGTGAAATACAGGGGCATGTCAGGCGATCCAGACTAGGGCGATAGTAAACAGCGCCAAAAAGATCAGCACGGCAGTCGCCACCATGCCGCCTGCGCGCATTTCCGATTTTGTGGGTTTGCGGTCTGGGTCTGGGGTCATGCTTGGGCCTCTTTGTCCTGTATCGAAAATCCGCAGGCTGCGTGCTTGCGCGCACCGCGCCCTGCCCGATGGTGCGCGCAAGCACGCACCCTACGCCCTTTCCCCGCGAGCAGCCCGTCCCTACCCGTGTAGGGACGGATGCAATACGCATACCATACGGATGCCATACGCAAACAATACGCGGTTTTGGCGGATAAATCCCCCTTCACACCATCACCCCGCCCGCCGCTGCCAGCGCCTTGGCCCCCCGCTCGGTCCGCAAATTGCGCGCCAGCAAATCCATGCAGGCCATCCGCACGGCAACGCCCATTTCCACCTGTTCTTGGATCACAGAACGGTTAATGTCATCGGCCAAATCGCCGTCAATTTCGACCCCCCTGTTCATCGGGCCTGGGTGCATGACAATGGCATCAGGCTTGGCGTGGCTTAGCTTTTCCGCGTCCAGCCCAAAGCGGTGGTAATACTCGCGTTCGGATGGAATAAACCCGCCGTCCATGCGCTCGCGCTGAAGGCGCAGCATCATCACCACATCGGCCCCTTCAAGGCCTGCGCGCATATCATCAAACAGCTCGCACCCAAAATCGCCCACCCCTGCGGGCATTAGGGTTGGGGGGGCAATCAGGCGGATGCGGTTTTCCATTTTGTTTAGCAAAATCAGATTGCTACGCGCCACGCGGCTATGTGCAATATCGCCGCAAATCGCCACTGTCAGGCGCTGAATACGCCCCTTGGCGCGGCGGATCGTCAGCGCGTCCAGCAGGGCCTGCGTGGGGTGTTCGTGCCGCCCATCGCCTGCATTCAGCACCGCGCAATTCACCTTATCCGCCAGCAGGTTGACCGCGCCAGAACTGGGGTGGCGGACGACCAAAAGATCAGGATGCATAGCGTTCAGCGTCAGCGCCGTGTCGATCAGCGTCTCGCCTTTTTTGACGCTAGACGCACCGACCGCCATGTTCATCACATCCGCGCCAAGGCGTTTTCCTGCCAGCTCGAAACTTGCCTGCGTGCGGGTGGAATTTTCGAAGAACATATTGATCTGCGTCAGCCCCGCCAGCACATCAGATTGTTTGACAGTGCGGCGATTTAGATCGACATATTTGTCGGCCAAATCCAAAATTGTTGTTATATCAGAAGGGCTTAGATGCTCGATTCCCAGCAGATGGCGGGCGCGAAAGCTCATGTGCTTCTCCATCATTTTGTGCGCTTATAGAAAGGGTTTGGCCTTGGGGCAAGGGTGGTTGTCGGCGGTGGTTGTGAGGGGGGCAGATTGCGCCTAGTTTGGCCCTATGGGAATCAGCGCGGACATTGAATCAGACTATCACGCCGCGCTGGCAGCCCTAGCGTGGCAACTAGATTTGGGCGCAGATGAGGCAATTTGCGAGACCCCAGTCAACGCCTATGAACTGCCTGAAAAGGCTGAATATTTGCAACGCGCGGCCCCCGTGGCTGTGGCCCCTGCCGCGCCAAAAACCCTTTCTGCTCAGCCCGCCCCGACGACGTCTGGCGGGGCCGAGGCGATACTTGCCGCCACCCGCATAGCCGAGGCCTGCCAAACCCACGAGGCGCTGGACACTGCCGCCGCGACGTTCGAATTGTGCGATATGCGCAAAGGCGCGCGCGGGGCGGTGGCGGCGATTGGCCACGCACAGGCCGATGTTTTGGTGATCTGCGATCCGCCCACAACCGATGGCGAACGCGCTAGCCGCGCCCTGGTGGGCAATGAAAGCGTTTTGTTTGAAAAAGTCTTTGCAGCCATTGGTTTAGCGATTGATGCGCCCAGCCCGGCGGGCGCGGTGCAACTGGCCCCAGCCCTGCCGTGGCCCCTACGCGGGGGCGATATACAAAAGGCCGAAGCCTTGGCCATGATGCGCCCTTTTGCCCTGCGCCGTATTGAACTGGCCTCGCCAAAGGCGGTGGTGATTATGGGCCATGTCGCGCTGGAAATGCTGCTTGGGGAAACCAGCCTAACACGGGCGCGGGGCAATTGGGCGAACATTGGCCCAGCCCGCGCTTTGGTTATGTTGCCGCCGCGCATTTTGCTGCAAAATCCAGCCGCCAAGCGCGAAACTTGGGCCGATGCGCTGGCGCTGAAGGCGATGCTGCGGGGTTAAGCGGGACGCTTAGTTTAGCGGGCAGCCAACCAGTTCGGCGGCGCGGCCATCGGCCAAAATAGTCATGCGCAAATCATCGCCCTCCAGATCAAAGGGCTTGGCATCTAGCGGCACCAGATCGGCCACCGCAATCACCTGATCGCCCTGCCGTGTCAACTGCGCGCCAGATGCCCACACAGTGCGGTCGCGGTGTTCAAAAACCACCGTTTCAGCCCCATTTTGCGCCAGAGGCGGCATAGAAAAATGCGCGGTTACCCGAACACCGTCTTTGATCGGCACGAAGGTGCAAGACACATCGCCAGCGCCCAGCGCCGTGGCCGATTGTGGCACCTCGGCCAAAGCCTGCGTGATGACAACCTCGGCAGGCAGATTACCCGATACATCTGCCGTGAGGGTGGCAAAGGCTGGAATGCAGATATCCTTGCATATGCCAAAGCTGATGGTGGCCTGCACGGCCAACGGCTGCGCGGGATCTATGGGCGACAGCGCCAGCGGCAGGGTCAGCCTATCTTGATAGCCGATATTGGTCATACCCACATCGCCCCAGACAATCGGCGCGGGCCAGATCATTTCGGCCCCTGCAAGGTTTTGCGACCCTGTCCAGTCAATTTCTGGCGGGATGCCGCCGCCCTCGCCAGGGCTGCGCCAATAGGTTTTCCAGCCCTGTTGCAAGGTAAGCACAATAGCGGCCATAGGTTTACCATCCGCATCGCGCCCACCTTGCACGATTTCGGCGCTGATCAGACCTTCAACTTCGGCCTGGGCGGCCAAGGGCGACAGGGCAAAAATGGCGAATAGAAGAATGCGTTTCATTCCGCGCTTTTACCCCAAATGCTCGCAGCGGCAAATCACCTTTCGGTGCGCGCGCGTCAGACCAGCGTAATCAGTTCACCATGCATGCGCTTGCGGCTTGAGATTGCGCGCAAAGCTGCCATGTTAAGTGAATAGAGCGGAGAAGAGAGGTCGGCGATGAACTTAACTGGCAATTTGTTGGCCGCCATGCCGGGCATACAAGACCCGCGCTTTACCCGCAGTTTGATTCTGCTGTGTTCGCATTCAGATGACGGGGCGATGGGCATTATCGTCAACCGCCCGATGGCCGATGTGACCTTTCCCGCCCTGTTGGACAAGCTGGGCATCCTCGCGCCCGACCCTGCCAAGATTGACGTGCATTATGGCGGGCCGGTCGAGCCGGGGCGCGGGTTTATTTTGCACCGCGATGGCTACCAAAGCGAGGCTGCAGTTTTGGATATTGCTGGCGGGTTTCAGATGAGCGCCACCTTGGATGTGCTAGAGGCTCTGGCCACAGGCACGGGGCCGCGCCCTGCTTTGCTGGCCTTGGGGTATGCAGGCTGGGGCCCGCGCCAGTTGGAGGGTGAGATAGCGGATAACGCGTGGATGACGCTGGATGGTCTGCCAGAAATTGTTTTCGCGCCTGATGCAGGCGCGAAATGGGCGGCAGCGCTGCGCCATTCTGGGGTCGATCCAGTGGCGCTGTCGGGCGCGGCGGGCCATGCCTAGGATCGGGGCCTAGGATCGGGGCCTAAGCCCGCGCTTGCGCTGGGTTTGTAGTGCCCCGGAAAATATTGGCAAACTATAGCCGACAGGGATTGTAACGCTACGTTACCTTTACGTTAACGTAAGGTTATGCTGTAATACCCAGCATAAGCAGTTAATCTGTGAGACATGCCATGTCAGAGACACTAACAATTAGCCAAATGTGCCAACAATTCAGCGTAACCCCCCGCGCCCTGCGGTTTTACGAGGATAAAGAGCTGCTTGCGCCCGCGCGCAAGGGCATGCAGCGGCTGTATTCCGCCCGCGAGCGTGCCCGTTTAACCCTAATTTTGCGGGGCAAGCGATTCGGATTTTCGCTGGAAGATATCCGCCAGTTGCTGGCGATGTATGATCATTCGGGCAGCAACGAGGCGCAATTGGCGCGCATGCTAGACCTCGCACGGGATCGGCGGGCCCATATGACTGCACAGCGCGACGAGTTGAGCCTTGCTATTGCAGACTTGCAAATTGAAATCACGCAAGGGGCCGAAAAGCTGGCCAAATTGCGCGCAAAAAAGGTGTAACATGCCCCCTTATAACGCCCCTGTTCAGGATATGCAGTTTTTGCTTCATGATGTGCTGGGCGTATCTGGCCAAGACATCGCAGGGTATCGCGATTTGGAGGCCAGCTTTACCGCCGCTGTTTTGGAAGAGGCGGGCAAAGTCGCGCGGGATATTCTGGCCCCGCTGAACGCCAGCGGCGACCGCGAGGGATGCCGCCTTGAAAACGGCGTGGTGCGCACGCCTGCGGGGTTTAAGGCCGCTTTTGAAGCCGTGAAACAGAGCGGCTGGACGGCGCTGGATTGCGACCCAGATTATGGCGGCCAAGGTCTGCCCTATATCATGGGCACCGCAGTGGGCGAGATGTTCGTATCGGCCAATATGGCGTTCAATATGTATCAGGGTCTGACACATGGCGCGTATTCTGCCATTCATGCCCACGGGACGAGCGCGCAAAAAGCCACTTATCTGCCCAAGATGGTGTCTTGCGATTGGACGGGCACGATGAACCTGACCGAGCCGCATTGCGGCACGGATTTGGGGCTGATGCGCACCCGCGCAGAGCCGCAAACAGACGGCAGCTATAAAATTACAGGCACCAAGATTTTCATCTCGGCGGGCGAGCATGATTTGGCCGAAAACATCATCCATCTGGTGCTTGCCAAAGCGCCTGGCGGTGGCGAGGGGACAAAGGGCATTTCGCTGTTCATCGTGCCGAAGTTTTTGGTGAATGATGACGGCAGCCTTGGCGCGCGCAATGGCGTGGCGGTGGGCAGTATTGAAAACAAAATGGGCATTCACGGCAATGCCACCTGCTTGATGAATTACGATGGGGCGACGGGGTATCTTCTGGGCGAATTGCATAAAGGCATGCGCGCGATGTTCACCATGATGAACGAGGCGCGCATTGGCGTGGGCCTGCAAGGTTATGCCGTGGCCGAAGCGGCCTATCAGGCCAGCCTTGCCTATGCCAAAGACCGCCTTCAAGGCCGCGACGTGACGGGAACAAAAAACCCAAGCGGCCCCGCAGACGCGCTGATCGTGCACCCCGATATTCGCCGCAACTTGTTGGAACAGAAATCTTTCGTCGAAGGCGCGCGGGCGCTGACCTTTTGGGGCGCCACGCTGATCGACCGCGCGGCGCGTTCCAAGGATGCATCTGCCGAAGGGCTGATTTCCCTGCTGACCCCTGTGATTAAGGGATTTCTCACCGACAAAGGGTTTGAAATGGCCGTGCAGGCCCAGCAAATCTGGGGCGGGCACGGGTATATCGAAGATAATGGCGCAGCCCAGTTCGTGCGCGACGGGCGCATTGCCCAGATATACGAGGGCGCGAACGGCATTCAGGCGCTAGACCTTGTGGGGCGCAAATTGGCCGCTGATGGGGGTAAGCCGATTATGGCCCTATTCGAGATGGTCAAAGGGTTTATCAAAGATAACGAAGGCGATGCCCGCATGGCCCCCTTCCTTGGCCCGCTGAAAGCGGCGTCCAAAGATGTGCAGGCGGGGGCGATGTATTTCATGGAACACGGGCTGAAGAACCCCAATAACGCGCTGGCGGGGGCCTATGACTTTATGCATATGATGGGTCATACCGTGCTGGGCCTGATGTGGGCGCGCATGGCAAAGACTGCCTATGCTGGCCTTGATGCGGGCACGGGGGAGGCTGCGTTTTTGAATGGCAAAATCATCACGGGGCAATTTTATATGGCCCGCTGCCTGCCCGCAACCGCGGTGCATCTGGCGCGGATCAAAACGGGCGGCGATGTGGTGATGTCTTTGCCAGAAGCGGCGTTTTAGGGGGGGCGTTCTGACATGCCAAAACGCTTTCGCATGACGCGGCATTTTCCTGTAGCGATGACCGAAGACGGCTATCGCACCCTGCGCAAATTTGCCGCCGAGGCGGGCCTGAACGAGGGCGAGGCACTGTCGTTTCTGTTCGAAAACTTCGGCTCGGTCATCGATAAAGACAACCTCACACAGCGCCTGCGCCTATTCAATTCAGAATTGGCAGATCGGCAGAAATAGTCCAGAAAGGGCTGACCATGACGATGAAACTGTATTGTTTTGGCGAAAGCGGCAACGCCTATAAGGTAGCGCTGGCGCTGACCTTTCTGGAGCTGGAATGGGAGCCGATTTTCGTCGATTTCTTCAAAGGCGAGGCGCGCAGCCCCGAATTCAAGACAATAAATGAAATGGGCGAAGTGCCTGTGTTGGTGGACGGAGATACCACGCTGACGCAATCGGGCGTGCTCTTGGATTACCTGTCCAGCAAAACGGGCAAACTGGGCGGAAAATCAGCGTCCGAGAGGCGCGAGGTGCTGCGCTGGCTGTTTTGGGACAATCATAGGTTTTCCACGGTGATAGGCAGCACGCGTTTTCTGACAAATTTCCTGCCCGAAGACAAACGCCCCGCAGGTGTAATTCCGTTTCAAATGGGCCGGCTGAAAGCGGCCTATACACTGCTGAACGACCATCTTGCGGCGCGGACTTGGGTCGCTGGCAAGGAAATGACCATCGCTGATCTGTCGCTGTGCGGATATCTTTATTACCCCGAACCTTATGGCTTTGACCGCGCGGAATGGCCCCATATCGACGCGTGGCTAACGCGCATTTCTGCCGCCAAAGGCTGGAAGCACCCCTATGATCTGATGCAGCGCGCCTTTGTGGTAGCCTAAGGAGACCGTGATGACTGATGCTTTCATCTATGACGCCATTCGCAGCCCGCGCGGGAAAGGCCGCCCTGACGGCGCGCTTCACGAAGTGACGGCAGTGGCACTTTCCGCCCGGATGCTAGATGCGCTGGCCGCGCGCAACGGGCTGCAAGGCCACGCTGTCGAGGATGTGATTTGGGGCAATGTCACCCAGGTGGGTGAGCAGGGCGGTTGCCTTGCCCGCAGCGCCGTGCTGGCCTCAAAGCTTGACCAATCCATCCCTGGCCTTGCGATCAATCGGTTTTGTGCCAGCGGGATCGAGGCGGTAAATTTGGCCGCCAACCAAGTGAAGGGTGGCGCTGGGGCCGCCTATATTGCCGGCGGCATTGAAATGATGGGCCGCGTTGCGATGGGCAGTGATGGGGCGGCCATTGCGGTTGACCCACAACTGGCAATGGGCACTTATTTTGTGCCGCAAGGCATTTCGGCAGATATCATTGCCACCGAATACGGCTTTACCCGCCAAATGGTTGATGCGCTGGCCGTGGAAAGCCAGCGGCGGGCGGCGCAGGCATGGGCGGAAGGGCGATTTGCCAAATCGGTGGTTCCCGTGCTGGATCAAAACGGGCTGACCATTTTAGACAGTGACGAATATATGCGCCCGCAAACCGATATCGCCGCGCTAGCCGCGCTGAAACCCGCCTTTGCCGAGATGGGCGAGGTGATGCCGGGCTTTGATAAAGTTGCCCTGATGAAATACCCGCATCTGGAACGCATCAACCACGTTCATCACGCAGGCAATTCATCGGGCATTGTCGATGGCGCTGCGGCCATGCTGATTGGCAATGCCGAGTTTGGACGGGCGCACGGTTTAAAGCCCCGCGCCCGTATCAAAGCCACGGCGAAAATTGGCACGGATCCAACCATTATGCTGACAGGCCCTGTGCCTGCCACGCAAAAGATTTTGGCCGATAGCGGCATGAAAATTTCTGACATTGATCTGTTCGAAGTGAATGAGGCCTTCGCATCGGTCGTTCTGCGGTTCCAGCAGGCGTTTGATGTTGACCCCGCTTTGGTGAACGCTTGCGGCGGTTCCATCGCCATGGGCCATCCCTTGGGGGCCACGGGCTGCATCATCATCGGCACTTTGCTGGACGAGTTAGAGCGCACGGGCAAAGGCACGGGCCTTGCCACTCTGTGCATCGCATCGGGCATGGGCGTGGCGACCATAATCGAGAGGGTGTGAAAATGAGCAGCGCAAGCAAAGATTTTACCTATTCCGTCGATGCTGATGGCGTGGCCACGATTACGTGGGATACTATCGGGCGGTCTATGAACGTGATGTCATCTGACGGGTTTTTGGTGCTGGACGGCATGATTGATGCGGCGCTGAAAGATGCGTCCGTAAAGGGCCTGATCATCACATCGGGCAAGAAAGATTTCGCAGGCGGCATGGATTTGAACGTGCTGGCCGATATGCGCAAAGGCGGCGCGCAGACCATTTTTGATATGATTATGGGCACGCACGGCATTTTGCGTAAAATTGAACGCGCAGGGATGGATCCCAAAACACTAAAGGGCGGCAAGCCGATTGCCGCCGCGCTGACAGGCACGGCGCTGGGAATTGGCTTTGAAATTCCACTGGCCTGCCACCGCATTATTGCTGCTGACAATCCACGCGCCAAAATTGGCCTGCCTGAAATTATGGTTGGCATTTTTCCGGGCGCGGGGGGCACCACGCGTCTGGTGCGCAAAATGGGCGCGATGATGGCCGCACCGTTTTTGCTGGAAGGCAAACTTTCTGATCCCAAAGCCGCCAAAGCGGCGGGCCTGATTGACGAGGTCGTCGCCCCTGAAGATTTGCAAAAACGCGCCAAAGATTGGGTTTTGGCGGCAACTGATGCCGACATCGTCAAGCCTTGGGATCGCAAAGACTACAAAATGCCAGGTGGCGCGCCTTATCACCCTGCGGGATATATGACCTATGTCGGCGCATCGGCCATGATAAACGGCCGCACGCAAGGCGCATTTCCCGCCGCCCGCGCGCTGCTGTCTGCCGCCTACGAAGGCGCGCTTGTGCCGTTTGACGTGGCGCTGAAAATCGAGGCGCGGCATTTTACATCGATCCTGCTAAACCCCTCGTCCAGCGCGATGATCCGCACGCTGTTCATCGGCAAAGAGGCGCTGGAAAAGGGCGCAAATCGTCCTGATGCGCCTGACCAATCGGTGAAAACGCTGGGGGTAATTGGCGCGGGTATGATGGGGGCGGGCATTGCCTATGTCGCGGCCAATGCGGGCATTTCTGTGGTGCTGATAGATGCGGATCAAGCGGCGGCAGATCGCGGCCGCGCCCATTGCGAAGGGCTGCTGGACAAGGGTATGAAACGCGGCAAAGTCACGGCGGATAAAAAGGCCGAAGTGCTAAGCCGCATTCTGGCCACCACCGATTACGCCGCGCTAAAGCCTTGCGATTTGGTCATCGAAGCCGTGTTCGAAGACCCAATACTTAAGGCCGAGGTTACGGCACAGGTTGAGGCAGCGGTGGGTGCAGATTGCATTTTTGCCACCAACACATCGACCCTGCCAATCAGCGATTTGGCGAAAGCCTCTGAGCGCGCGGATCAGTTCATCGGCATCCATTTCTTTAGCCCGGTCGACAAAATGAACCTTGTCGAGATTATTCGCGGCAAAGCCACAGACAACCGCGCCGTGGCCAAGGCACTGGATTTCGTGCGGCAAATTCGCAAAACGCCGATTGTGGTTAATGACGCGCGGTTCTTTTATGCCAACCGCTGCATCATTCCTTACATCAACGAAGGTATCCGCATGGTGGCCGAAGGGGTCGCCCCCGCGCTGGTGGAAAACGCCGCCAAACTGGTGGGCATGCCGCTGGGGCCGCTGCAACTCGTCGATGAAACATCCATTGACTTGGGCGTAAAGATTGCCAAGGCGACTCGCGCGGCGATGGGTGATGCCTATCCTGATGGCGCGGTGGACAAGGTGATTTTTGCCATGGCGGATCAGGGCCGTTTGGGCAAAAAGTCCAAATCAGGCTTTTACAGCTATAGCGAAGACGGCATGCGGCTTAGCCTGTGGGAGGGGTTGGCACCGGCCTACCCTGTTGCGACAAGGCAACCCGATTTGGTGGACGTGCAGCACCGCCTGCTGATGGCCCAAGTGTTAGAGGCAGTGCGCGCGCTGGAAGAGGGCGTGCTGACCGATATCCGCGAAGGCGATGTTGGCGCGATTTTGGGATGGGGGTTCGCGCCGTGGTCGGGCGGGCCGTTCAGTTGGCTGGATATTATTGGCGCGGATAAAGCGATTGCGATCTGCGATGCGCTGACCGCCGCACATGGCCCCCGCTTTACTGCCCCCGCCTTGCTACGCGACATCGCCGCAAAGGGGCAGACGTTTTACGGGCGATTTGACGTTCAGATAACGGCGGCGTAGGGGCGCAGTCCGCGCAAGCTGGCACCTGCCTCGTATGCGATGATGCAGGCAATCAGTTGCTGCGCCGAGCCAAAGGACAGGCACGGCACAGGGGGCAATTGGTGGGGCAACTGGGGGGGCAACTGGGGGGGCAATTTGCCCACCGCGCAAACGCCCGCGCCGCAGTCATTGGCAGGGCCGTTTGCGGCCAGCAGAACCCCTGTGCTGCCCACAATCAAAGCGGGGCGCGATAGAGTTAGGCGCAGGCACATTTCGGGCGCGGGGCATTGTGCAATGCCGCGCCAATTGCGCAGCGCCAAGGCTGGCACAACAACCGCTGCACTGCCGACCATCCGCTGGGCAAAACTGGATTCAATCAACAGACCCTGCCCCTGCCCGACTACCACCGCCAAGCGATTGCCCAAAGCCAAGGGCGGAATGCGCATCCAACCTTGCTGGGGCGCGGGTGCAATTGCCACAATCGAAACAGGGCCGCCGGCTGTGCTGCGAAGAGTGTCGCCCGCGCGCAGGCCCTTGGCCGTACGCATGCCAAACGGCGTTGCCAGCATGAGGCCACCCGAAACCCCACCCCCTGTTTCCATTTCTGCCCAACTGTCTTGCGCGCGCAAATTGCCTAGCATGACCACACCCCACTGATACCACACCTCCACTCTACCCAGCACAGCCGCAATATGCAGGACGCGGATAGGGCAGAATTTGGGCATTTTGGTCTAATTTTAGGGATCAAAATGATAGTCGAATGCAGCGATATCATCTGCGCATAGGCGGGCGATTAGGTCGGTATCGGCATCGGTATAATAGCCCCGCCAATCGCGCGCGCGCGCCGTTACGTTGTGATGGGGCAATGGATGCAGGGTAAACCCCAAATGCGCTTCAATCGGGGCAAGGTCGGCCTGCAAATGCTCAATCCGCACATAGGCATTGGCGCGCGTGCGGCCTGTGCTGTCGGTCATATAGGCGCGGGCGGGCCAAGCCAATTGCGCCGCCTGCGTTGCAGGATCGTGCAAAAAGGTGCTGAAATCGGCAGACTTGGCCAGATGCACGGCGGGGTGATCAAACCCCTGCGCGCGCAGCCAATGGTAATAGCTGACCATTCGATCCCACGGGTTGCGAACAAGGGTAAAGATGAAAAAACTGTCCATCTGGTCAGGGGCCAAAACGCCGCGCAAATCCGACAGGGGCGAATGTTTGCGCAAATGCGCGGTGGCTGGGTCGCCCTTAGTCCGCGCCCGCCGCGCGCGGGCTTTTGGTGTATCTCCCACCAAAATATCGTCGCGCATTGCCCGCGCTTCCAGCGCCAGCGTCAGCGCCGAGCCCCCCGTTTTGGGGATATGCACAAACACATATCTGCGCCCGCGAGAGATTATCATGGAGATAGGATTGTCATTCAGACAACATTCGGCGGGGTGAGCCCCTGAAAAAACGCCGTCAGATTGTCCAGCGCCATCATTCCCATCGCCTCGCGCACGGCCAGCACTGCTGTGCCCAGATGCGGCAAAAGCGTGACGTTTTGCATGCCCAGCAAGGCGGGCGTAATCTGCGGCTCTTTCTCGTACACATCCAGCCCCGCGCCTGCGATTTGACCGCGCGCTAAGGCCTGCGCCAGCGCGCCCTCATCAACCACATCCCCGCGCGAGATGTTGATGAAAATCCCCGTACGGCGCATGTGGGCCAAGGCATCCGCGCCAATCAGATGATGCGAATGTGCGCCGCCCGATACGGAAATTACGACAAAATCGGCATCCATGGCGTTGGGCAGATCAACGGCAAGGGCTGGAAAGTCCAAGGGCTTGGCGCTGCGGTTAAAATAGCGCACATCCATGCCAAAGCCAAAATGACAGCGCCGCGCAATCGCCTGCCCAATGCGCCCCATGCCGATGATGCCCACCGATTGCCCAGACACGGGCAGGCCCAGCATTTGCGTGGGCGACCAGCCATGCCAATCGCCATTGCGCAAAATCCGTTCCCCCTCGCCCGCGCGGCGCGCTGTCATCAGCATCAGGGTTATCGCGATATCGGCGGTGGCATCCGTAACAGCGCCAGGTGTGTTGGACACGGTAATCCCTTTGCTGCGGGCCGCGACTGCATCAATATGATTATAGCCCACGCCGAAATTGGCCAAAATGCGGGCGCGAGGGCTAGGCACATCAGCAAAGACCGCCGCCGAGAATGCATCGCCCAGCGTTGGCAAGATTGCATCAAAATCGGCCAGCGCCGCGCGCAGATCGTGCGGGGGCAATGGGCTGGTCGCCTCGCGTTTGACAGTTTCAAATTGCAGGTCTGCGGCATCTAGAACCGATTGCGGCAGCGGGCGGGTGATCAAAAGGCGGGGCTTCAAAACAACTTACCCCCCAGCGGCACAATCTGATCTGGGCCAATCAACACCACTTCGCCCGCAGCATCTGGCACACCCAGCACCAGCACTTCGGACATCACCTTGCCGATCTGGCGGGGTGGAAAGTTGACCACCGCAAGCACCTGTTTGCCGACCAGCCCATCGGGTGTGTAATGAGCGGTGACCTGCGCGCTGGATCGTTTTTCGCCAATCTCTCCGCCGAAATCGACCCATAGCTTGATGGCAGGTTTGCGCGCCTCGGGGAAGGGTTCGGCGCGGGTGATGCGGCCCACGCGAATATCAACGGCCGCAAATTCATCGTAGGTAATCATTGCGACAGCTCCTTGCCGCGCGCGGCGGCGGCGGCCACGGCGCGGGCCATTAGGGGGGCAAGGCCAGCGCCTTCGTCCATTAAATGGGCTAGTGCGGCGGCTGTGGTGCCCCCGGGCGAGGTGACGTTTACCCGCAATTGTGCCGCGGGGTCGGTTGACTGAAACGCAAGTTCCCCCGCACCGCACACAGTGGCGCGGGCAAGCTGCATGGCAACGTCGGCAGATAGCCCCTGCGCAACCCCAGCCTGCGCCAGCGCCTCGATCATATAAAACACATAAGCGGGGCCAGAGCCTGACACGGCGGTGACGGCATCCATCTGCCCCTCGCCGTCCAAGGCAACAACCTGCCCCACGGCGCGCATCAGCGCGGTGGCCAAACCCATATCGCCCGCGCTCGCAGATGTATTGCCGCAAAGACCCGTTATGCCGCGACCCACCATCGCGGGGGTGTTGGGCATCGCGCGGACAATAGGGGTGCGCGCGCCAAGTGCGGCCTCGAACGTGGTAATTGCGGTGCCTGCGGCGATAGAGATAAACAGGGTGGTTCCATTGCCCAGCGCCTGAAGCGCCGGCAGCGCAGCCCCCATCATCTGCGGCTTGACAGCCAGCAGCGCGACAGCGGGGCTTGGCGGTAGGCCTTGGTTCAGATGAACACCAATGCCGCGCAGCCAGTCGGATGGTTTCGGCTCTAACACCCAAACCGACGTCGCAGGAATCCCAGCCGCAAGCCATCCAGCCAGCAAGGCCGACCCCATCTTGCCGCAGCCTATCAGCACCAAACCATTTTGCGATACCCGTTCAAGCGCCATGTTATTCCCTGTTTTGCGGCAGGCTATCGCCATGCACGCGGCCCCCATTTTACGGCAGGCTAAGGCTTTGCGCGCGGGGATTCAACCAGTGTAGGGTTTAGGCGTGACCGTAGGCATCGGCCATAGCAACTTGCATCGCAGAGGCGGGGGTTTTGTCGGCCCATGCCACCAGTTGAAAGGCGGGGTAGAACCGTTCGGCCGCGACGACAGCACCTGTGATTAGCGCGTCAATCTGCTCGGCCCCCGCAAGCTGCCCACCCGCAAGGCACAGGCCATAGCGCCAAACCATCAACTTTTGCTCGGCCCAATATGTAAAGGCCCCCGTCCAAACCAGATCGTTGCAGCGGTTGATTACATCGTAAATTTCGCCCATGCGGCCGGCCGGCGGCTCCATTTCGAAGGTGCAAATCAGCCGCAGGGTTTCGTCCTGATGCGACCAAGCCAAGGTCACGGAATAGGTGCGCCATTGCCCGTCGACAGCCATGGCAATTTGATCATCCGTCACGCGGTCAAATTCCCACGCGTTGCTGCAGGCCAAATGTTCTACAAGATCAATGGGATGCAGGTCATCGGCGTCATAGATCTGATCGATAAGCGACATATCCAACCCCATCATAAGGCGGTTGGTCGGCAATCTGCCCCAACCCCTGCTATGAAACGCAACCCACTGCGGGCGCGCTCATTTCCCTTACTAGATATAGTGTAGGAAGCACGAAAGACTGTAAAGGCGAATTTTGGTTATTCTTCTGTGGATAAGGGGTGGGCTTGCGCCCGCACTCTTTCGCGCCACAGCGCAAACAGCCCTGCCGCCGCCACAATCGCCGCCCCTGTGGCCACGTTTAGGCGCAGGGTTTCGCCCAGAAGCAACAGGCCCAGCACAGACACCCAGACCAATTGCAAATAGGCAAAGGGTTGCAGGGCCGATGCCTCGGCCACGGCATAGGCGCGGATGAGCAGCCAATGGCCCAGCGCGGCGGTTAGGCACAGCGAGCCCATCCAGCCCCAATCGGCAAGGGACATCGGCTGCCAATGCATCAGACCAAAGGGCGTGATGGCAACGGCGCCCGACACGCCTGTCCAGAAAAAGCTGACCTGCGCGCTGTCCTCGCGCGAGACGAACCGCGTCAGCAGGCTGTAAAGCGCAAACATAAAGGCCGAAATCAGCGGCAGCAGCGCCCAAGGCGAGAATACCGAAAGCCCAGGCTGCAAGATAATCAACACGCCCACAAACCCTACACCAATCGCCGCCCAACGCCGCCAACCGACAGCCTCGCCCAATATCGGGCCAGATAGGGCGGCCACGATCAGCGGGTAGGCGATAAACACGGCATGGCTTTCGATGAGGCCCAGTTTAACAAAGGCTACGACCATCACGCACACCTCGGCCACCAGCAAAACCCCGCGAAAGATTTGCGTCAACGGGCGCTTGGTGCGCACTGCGGCGCGAAGGCCGCCTTCGCTGCGCGCCGCAATTGCCATCACGAATAGGGCAAAGAACCAAAAGCGGATCATCACCACCATATAGACGTTATTATTGGCCCCAAGGTGACGCGACACGCCGTCTTGCAAGGCAAAGACGATGGTCGTGGCGATCATCAGGTAAATGCCAAGTCGCTGGTTTTGTGTAGCTTTCATAGGGTGGCTGTCCTTGGTTTGCCACGCTCGTGCCACAGGGCATAAATGCCCGCCGCCACAATAATCAACGCGCCCAGCACGACATGAGTTTGCAACACCTCGTTGTAAATTGTCAGCCCGATGATCGAGACAAACACAATTTGCAGATAGGCAAAGGGCTGAACCGAAGACGCCTCGGCCACTTCGTAGCATTTCAGTAGCAGCCAATGGGAAAACACGGACAGCGCCGAATAGGCGGCGATCAGCGCCCAGTCAAAAGGCAAGACAGGCTGCCAATGGCCAAGGCCGATCACGGTCATAATGCCTGCGCCCAGCACGCCTGGCCAGAAAAACGACGGAAAACTCGGCTCGCCCCGCGTGGTGAGGCGCGTCAGCACCGAATAGGTGGCAAACAGCACCGCCGCACCAAGGGGCAGCAGCGCCCAAGACGAAAACACCCCGGACGAGGGGCGCAGAATAATCAGCACCCCCACCACCCCCGTGCCGACGGCTGCCCAGCGCTGCCAGCTAAGCTTTTCACCCAAAACGGGGCCAGACAGGGCAACAACCAACAGCGGGCAAATGGCAAACACGGCGTGGCTTTCGATAAGGCCAATTTTGGTATAGCCCCAAACGATAAGAATGATCTCACTAACCAAAAACACCGACCGCACAAAATGTGCCCAAAGACGGGTCGAAGCGATGGCGGTGCGCACGCCTTCGGGGCGGCGCAGGGCCAAAAACAGCACAAAGGCGGCAAAGACCCAATAGCGGATCATCACAATCATCAAGGTATTGTAAGTGCCTGCTAAATAGCGCGAAAACCCATCTTGCGCAGCAAAGGCGGCCACGGCGGCGATCATCAGCCAAATGCCTTTTCGATTATCGGTCATGGCCGCAGCACCCCTTTGCTCATATGCCTTTTGCGCCCGTATCCTGCCACGCGCTCCACGTCAAACCCCGCCTCGCCCAGCGCGCGGCGCACATGCCCCGCAGCGGTATAGGTGGCAAAGGTGCCGTGCAGGGTGGTATGGCGAGCGACCTCGCCCATCAGGCCCTGCGACCAAAGCTGCGGATTTTTGGCGGGGGAAAACCCATCCAAATACCACGCATTTGCGCGGCCCTTCCAATTGGGCAGCGTGTCTTGCGCATCGCCGATGATGACCTGCACCGCAATCGGCCCAAGGGTAAAGGCGCGCATCCCTGCGCGCCAAGCCGCCAAAAACGGCGCGGCGACAGGGGCAGTTTGGGGAAACAGGTGCAGCGCGCGGGCGATGTCACCCGACTGCATGGGATAGGCTTCAAAACTGGTATAGCTTATCGGGCAACCCGCTGGGCAGATCAGTGCAGTGGCCAGCAGGTTTAGCCCCGTTCCAAAGCCAAGCTCGGCAATTGCAAACTCAGGCCGCAGACGCGCGGGTAAATCATTGCCTGCCAAAAACACATGGCCCGTTTCCGCAAGACCATCGTTTAGCGAAAAATAGGGGTCGTCAAAGCGGGTTGAAACTGGAACCCCGCCCTCGCGCCATTCTAAACTGGCGGTCTGGTCGTTACTGCACATTCAGGCTAATCCTTTGGGCCAGACCATGAAGGGCGGCGCTATTAATGGCAAGCTATGACGTAACGGTGCGCGGCGCGGGGATCTTTGGTTTGTCGATCGCGTATGAGGCCGCAAAGCGCGGCGCAAAGGTGCAGGTAATCGAAACGGTGGCCATTGGCGCGGGATCGTCGGGTGGGCTGGTGGGCGCGCTGACCCCGCATGTGCCAGACAACTGGAACGAGAAAAAGGCGTTTCAGCTAGAAAGCCTGCTGATGGCGCAGGCGTTTTGGGATGGGGTGGCACGGGAAGGCGGCATGGCCACTGGGTATGCGCGGTTGGGGCGGTTGCAGCCTATTGAGTTGAGCGCGGGCGTGGAACTTGCGCGCGCGCGGATAGCGGAGGCAACGCAAAACTGGGGCAATCATGCGGTTTGGGACGTGCGCCAAGCTACGGGCGCTGCGTGGGAGCCTGTCAGCCCTTCGGGATATTTGGTGTATGACAGCCTGTCGGCGCGCCTGCATCCGCGCCGTGCAGGGGCGGCGTTGGCGGCAGCGATAACGGCCCTTGGCGGCAATATTGTGTTCGGCAACGCTGAAGAACAAGGCCAAATCATTTGGGCCACGGGCCTTGCAGGTCTTGCAGATTTGGGCCGCGATTTAGGCAGGCCGATGGGCGGCGGCGTCAAGGGGCAAGCGGCGCTTTTGGCCCATGACGCGCGCGCATTGCCGCAAGTATATGCAGATAATCTGCATATCGTGCCGCACAGCGATGGCACGGTCGCGATTGGGTCAACGTCGGAAAATACATGGGATTATGCGGCGGCGACGGATGCTAGGTTAGACGTGCTGATAACCCGCGCCCGCGCCATTGTGCCTGCGTTGGCCGAGGCAACGGTGATCGACGCTTGGGCAGGTGTCCGCCCCCGCGCCATTACCCGCGCGCCGATTTTGGGGGCTTGGCCAAACCGCGCCGGGCATTTTGTGGCCAATGGCGGTTTCAAAATTGGGTTTGGCATGGCCCCAAAAATCGCACAAGTTATGGCAGATTTGGTGCTGGAAGGGCGCGATTTTATCCCGCCCGACTTTCGCATTTAGCGCGCGCGCAGACTGTCCATCACGCCTACCAGCGCCTCGGATATGCCGGCCTCGGATAGGGCATGGCCCGCAAGGCCAATCACCTGCAAATTCGCCCCCGCCCAACTGCTGGCCAAACGATATGCCGACAAAGGCGGGCAGATCATATCAAAGCGGCCCTGTATGATATCGGCGGGAATGGCGTTGATGCGGCTTTTGTTGTCCAAAATCCAACCATCATTGGCCAAAAAGCCGCCATTCATGAAATAATGCGATTCCAGCCGTGAAAAGGCGCGGGCGTATTCGGCAGGGCTGTCGCCCAGATTTCCGGTGCTATGCACCGAAGCCAGCGCATTTTCCCAGTTCGCCCACAGCCGCGCCGCCCGCGTTTCCAGCGCCAAATCGCCGCTGAACAGGCGGCGATGATAGGCGGCAATCATATCGCCTTGTTCGTCATGCGGGATTAAATCGCAAAACTTGGCCCAAAGTTCGGGGAAAAACGCCCCCGCCCCGCCGCCATAGAACCAATCCAGTTCCGATTTCATCGACAAGAACACACCGCGCAGCACCAAATGGCGCACGCGCATCGGGTGGGAAATGGCGTACACCAGCGCCAGTGTTGCACCCCAAGATCCGCCAAACAGGATAAACCTTTCGATCCCCAGCGCCTCGCGGATGGCCTCAATATCGCTGACCAAATGCCAAGTTGTGTTATGCTCGACCGAAGCATGGGGGCGTGAGCGGCCGCATCCGCGCTGATCGAACAGCACCACGCGGTACACATTGG
The DNA here is from genome assembly GCA_945862435.1 of Pseudorhodobacter antarcticus. Lineage (GTDB taxonomy): Bacteria > Pseudomonadota > Alphaproteobacteria > Rhodobacterales > Rhodobacteraceae > Cypionkella > Cypionkella antarctica_C. Next base: position 22,290 of record CAMAXX010000002.1, on the reverse strand, counting down.
GGTCAAAATATCGGCGCATCGCAGGGCTGCATCCGCCGCCTGGCCCGCCATGCAGCACCAGCACGGGCACGCCGTCGGGGCGGCCACATTGTTCGACATAAACGCGCTGGCCTTCGCCCATATCCATCACGCGCTGATCGAACGGGTCGATCGGCGGATAAAGATATTCAACTGCGCTCTTTTGCCCTGATCTGTGGTCCATAATCGTCCTATATACGATCACAGATTGCGATGCTATGGGCGCAAGTGCAAGGAGGCGTTATGACAAAAATTAGCACAATCGATGCGGCCGAAGTTGCCAAGTTCGAGGCTATGGCGGCAGAATGGTGGGATGCCGACGGCAAATTCAAGCCCTTGCACCAGATGAACCCCTGCCGTTTGTCTTATATTACAGACCAAATCGCCGCCCAGTTTGACCGCGATTTAACCGCGCCTGCCGCGTTTGCGGGGCTGCGCATTTTGGATATCGGATGCGGTGGCGGGCTGCTGTCTGAACCCATGGCGCGGCTGGGGGCCGAAGTGGTGGGTGCAGATGCCGCGCCACGCAACATTCCCGTAGCGCAAGTTCATGCGCAGGCTTCGGGACTGACGATCGATTATCGCCACACGACCGCCGAAGATATGGCCAGCGCGGGCGAGCAGTTCGATGTGGTTTTAAATATGGAGGTGATCGAGCATGTGGAGGGCCCTGCCGCCTATCTTGCCGCCTGCCAAGCGCTGCTGAAACCGGGCGGGTTGATGATTTGTTCAACCATCAATCGCAACCCCAAAAGCTATGCGATGGCGATTATCGGCGCGGAATGGGTGATGCGGTGGCTGCCAAAAGGCACGCATGATTGGGCCAAATTCATCACGCCGGACGAGCTATATGCGCTGATTACGGGCGCGGGACTGCGGCCTGTGGATCGCAAGGGCATGGTGTTTAACCCAATTTTATGGCGCTGGTCGCTATCTGCGCGCGATTTATCGGTCAATTACGTCACCGCCAGCGTCAAACCATAGCCCGCCCGTTCCCCCCTTGCGAAACGTCGCTTTTGGCCCGATAACTGTAAAAAACCTACAGGAGAGAACGATGAACTTCTTTGCCCCACTTGCCGCCCTTGTTCTGACCGCCGCCCCCGCTTTGGCCCAAAGCCTGCCCGATTTGGCTGGCCGCGAGATTGTGGTTGTCACCGAAAACGCCTACCCGCCTTTGCAGTTTCTGGACGCCAGTGGCGCTGCAATTGGTTGGGAATATGACGCGATGGCCGAAATTGCCAAGCGTCTGAATGTCACAATAAAATATGAAAATATCTCGTGGGACGCGATGATCCCTGCTGTGTCGGAAGGCCAGTTCGATTTGGGCATGACGGGCATCACCATTCGGGATGACCGCAAAGAACAGGTTGATTTTTCTGACAGCTATATGACTTCGGAAATGGTGATGATGGTGCGCGGCGATGAGGCGCGCTTTACTGATGCGGCCAGCTTTGCTGCCGATCCCGATTTGCTGATGGCAGCCCAGCCTGGCACAACGCCATTTTATGTTGGCGTTTACAACGTGCTGGACGGCAACGAAGCGAACCCGCGCATTAAGCTGTTTGAAACCTTTGGTGCCACAGTAGAAGCGCTGAAAGCGGGCGATGTTGATTTGCTGCTGACGGACGGCACCGCAGGCGCGGGCTATGTCGAGGCGTCTGGCGGCGGGCTGAAGATTATTGGCGAAAAGCTGGGCACCGAAGATTTTGGTTTCATTTTCCCCAAGGGTAGCGATTTGGTTGCCCCGATGAACGCCGCCATTGCCGCACTGAAGGCAGATGGCACGATTGATACGCTGAACAAAAAGTGGTTCCTTGACTATAAGTTGGGCCAGTAACCGCGCTTGGGGGGCGGCGGCATGACCGCCCCCAATGCGCAAAACCCAAAAGGTGCGTCAGGCGAGCGGCCCTATTGGCTGATCTTGCTGGTCGGCCTGATACTATGGCTGTTTTACGAAGTTTGGGCCAACCAAATCTACGCTAATGTGATGTCTACGCTGGTGCAGGGCGTAACAGTCACCGCATTTGTTGCGGTGATCGCCTATGCTTCGGCCTGTGCCCTTGGGCTTGGCCTGGCGGTAGCAGGCCTGTCGCGCTGGATGATCCTGCGCCAATCGGCGCGGTTTTATATCGAAGTCGTGCGCGGCATTCCGATTATGGTGCTGCTGCTGTATATCGCCTTTGCTGCGGCCCCCGCGCTGGTCGTGGCGGTCAATTGGGTCGGCAGTTGGTTTGGCTTTGATCCGTGGCGAACCCGCGATTTTCCTCTGATCGCACGGGCCGTTATTGCCCTTACCATTGCCTATTCCGCCTTTTTGGCCGAAATTTTTCGCGCAGGTCTTTTGTCTGTTGATAAGGGCCAGATCGAGGCGGCGCAGGCGCTGGGCCTGAACGGCTGGCAGCGCTTTCGTCATATCATCTTTCCCCAAGCGTTGCGCACGATCTTGCCGCCTTTGGGCAATGATTTTGTTGCGATGGTAAAGGATTCGTCCTTAGTATCGGTGCTGGGCGTGTCTGACATCACCCAATTGGGCAAAGTGCTGGCCGCCGGCAATTTTCGGTATTTTGAAACCTATAACGTGGTGGCCCTGCTGTATCTGACAATTACAATTTCCCTAAGCCTTGCCCTGCGCAGGCTAGAGGAACGTCTGCGCCAAGGCCAAGGACGGGGCTAGCCCTGCCGCGCGAAGGTTTGGGCGGAAGCCGCGGCAAAAGCCGCGCCAAAAACCGAAGAAATGTCATGGGAACCCAGTAATTCACCGCTTAGGATTTGCGGGTATATCTGATCTAACTCAACCACCTTATCCGCACTGGATCGTTGCAGAAAATGCCCGCCGTGCAAATCGCGCGGGTGCGGCACGCCCGCTGCGGCGACAAGTTCGGACAGCGCAATCAAGGTGTTACGGTGATACGATGTCACGCGGTCGGACTTGCCCGTCACATCAATCGCCCGTCCCCGCGCGGGGTCTTGGGTTGCCACCCCTGTGGGGCACGCGCCCGTGTGGCACGATTGCGCCTGAATGCAGCCAACCGCAAACATGAACCCGCGCGCCGAATTGCACCAATCGGCCCCCAGCGCCATCACCCGCGCCATATCAAACCCCGACGTGATTTTGCCAGAAGCGCCAAGGCGCACTTTATCGCGCAGCCCCACCCCGCGCAGGGCGTTGTGGGCAAAGCTCAAGCCATCACGCAGCGGCATTCCAACATGATCCATAAATTCCAAAGGCGCTGCGCCAGTGCCCCCTTCTTTGCCATCAATCACAATAAAATCGGGTGTGATGCCCGTTTCCAGCATTGCCTTACAAATCGCCATAAACTCCCACCTATGACCGATGCACAGTTTGAACCCCGCAGGTTTACCGCCCGACATATCACGCATTTTGGCTATGAAATTCATAAGTTCAATCGGCGTGGAAAACACCGCGTGATGCGCGGGGGAAACACAATCCACCCCCATGGGCACGCCGCGAATGGCGGAAATTTCGGCTGTGACCTTGGCAGCGGGCAGCACACCGCCATGGCCAGGTTTGGCCCCCTGCGACAGTTTCAATTCCACCATTTTGATCTGATCATCTGCCGCCGTATCGGCAAAGCGGGCAGGGTCAAAGCCGCCATCAGGCGTGCGCGCTCCGAAATAACCTGACCCGAGTTCCCACACCAAATCGCCGCCAAATTCGCGGTGATAAGGCGAAACCCCACCCTCGCCCGTGTCATGAAAAAATGCGCCTGCCTGCGCGCCTTTGTTCAGGGAACGAATCGCGTTGGCCGACAACGCCCCATAACTCATCGCCGATATGTTAAGCAGTGATGCAAAATAGGCCCGCGGGCCTTGGCCAATTAATACACGCATATCCGCAAGCGGGGCGGCAGGCTGCGGCGCGATGGAATGATGCAGCCATTCAAACTGCGGCGCATACACATCATACATTGTGCCAAAGGGGCGTTTGTCCAATTCCTTTTTCGCGCGTTGATAGACAATCGCCCGCTTGTCACGCGGAAATGGCGCGCCGTCTTTCTCACCCTCAAAGAAATACTGGCGCATTTCGGGGCGGATCGATTCCAGCAAAAAGCGCAAGTTTGCTGCAATAGGATAGTTGCGCAAAATCGCGTGCCGCTTTTGTGTCAGATCATAAACGCCCAGCAGCGACAGGATTAAGGCAACACACCATATCGGCCAAACGATCCAGCCATATTGCGGGGCAAGCAAAGCCAGAACCGAAGCAAGCAAAAGCACGCCAAGCGCCCCAGTAAAGGCGGCATAGCGAAGCGAAAAGAAATTACGCAGCAAATACATGGACAGCCCTCACGCATGTTCCGTCAACCCTACAGTGCAGAGGTTAACAGAATTTTGACGTTAAAAGGGCGCGGGCGCGGAGAAGCTTATCCATTCTTTCGTAAACGGGTGATGCAAGGCCAGTTTATGAGCGTGCAGCATCAGGCGCGGAAAATCCAATGCCCTGCCACTGGCATATATCGGATCGCCCAAAATCGGATGCCCCAGCGCCTGCATATGCACGCGCAATTGATGGCTGCGGCCTGTTTTGGGCATAAGTTCCGCCCGCGCGGTATGGCCGTTATCTTCGATCACACGCCACGCAGTTTGCGAAGGTCGGCCATTGTCATGGTCAATCATCTGGCGCGGGCGGTCATCCCAATCGGGGCCGATGGGCAGGTCAATCAGCCCTTCGCGCGCAGCGGGCACGCCCCAAATGCGCGCGATATAGGTTTTTTCGGTTCGGCGCTTTTCAAACTCGGCCCCCAAAAACCCTTGCGCCTGTTTTGTGCGCCCGTAGATAATCAGGCCCGATGTATCGCAATCAAGCCGATGCACCAAAAGCGCGTCCCAGCGGGCGGCTTGCAGGCGGGCGGTCAGGCAATCTGTCCGCCCCGCATTCTTGCCCGGAACCGACAGCAGCCCAGCAGGTTTATTGGCCACAATAATCGCGGCATCTTCATAGACGATGTCCAAGGGCACATCGGGCGGGTTATAGACAAATTGCGGCAGCATCAGGCGATGGAATGGCCAGCGGCGCGCAGGCTGGCGGCCAAATGGGCGATATGGGCTGGCCCCACCTCGCAGCAGCCACCCACAATAGTTGCCCCCATATCCACCCAAGCCATAGCAAAATCGCTGTATTTTTCTGGGGTCAGGTCGTGGCGGTGGGTAAGCTCTTTGACTGTGGGGGCGTCTTTCAGAAAGTTTCCTGAAATATGGGTAAAGCCATTGGCATAGGCCCCAAAGGGCAAGCCAAGGGTTTTCAGCCCCGCCATCGCATCCGCCATCGCTTCGGGAACCGAGCAATTGGCCAAAACGGCGGCAATCGGTATCGTTCTGATAATACTAGACAAATCGGTAACAAGTTCGCCCGACCGCAGGCGCGATCCATCACGATCATCGACGCTGACCGACAGCCAAACAGGTTTGCCACTGGCTTGCGCGCCCAAAGCCGCGCCATGCGCCATTTCGACCGACGCCATTGTTTCGCACAAAATCACATCGACATGCGGGCCAAGGATGCGGGCTATTTCGGCGTATTTGGGGGCCGCGATGTCGATGGCTTGGGTGACTTCGGGGCGATAGGATGCCACCAAAGGGCCAAGTGACCCTGCAATGCGTCCGCGCCCTACCGCGCCGCGCGCCTCATGCGCCTCGGCCAAAGCGCGCAAGTGCAGGGCATGGAACATGCCGTCTAGATCAACTCGTTCTAGGCGGTCATGATGAATGGCATAAGTATTGGTTGTGGCGATAGATGCGCCGGCGTTGAAATAATCCAGATGAATATCGCGCACCATGCCGGGATGGTCGATCATCACACGGGTCGCCCAAAGGGGGGTTGGTTCATCACCCGAACGCGCCACCAATTCCTGCCCCATGCCGCCATCCAGTAAAGTGATCTGTGCCATTTACGCCCCCGAAACTTTCGCTGATACTGTCGCGCACAATCGGTGTTTATTTGCCCAAGTTCAAGGCCAGCATGATGGATTATGATACAATGCCAGCCGCCGAATTTGGGGTGGTATTGAAGGGTATTACCCTGAACCTGCTGACGCGCGATGTGCGGGGCGAGGCTGCATTTTTGGCGGGGGTGTTTGGCCTTGCAATCCACCGCCTCTGCAATGATTACGCCATTGCGGTGCATGACAAAATAGTGATGCAACTGCATTCGGATCGCATATTTGCGGCCCATCCGCTGTATGGGCTTTTGCCCGAAGCAGGCCCGCGCGGGGCGGGGCTGGAAATTCGGCTGCACGGGGTTGACCCCGATGCGGCCTGCGCAAAGGTGGTTGAGTTTGCAGATGCCGTGGTGCTGGCTGCCGCGCAAGATAAGGCAGGTCATGGTCTGCGAGAGGCGGTTATTTTGGCGCCCAGCGGCTATGCCTTTGTGCCCAGCGTGCCGCTATCGCGGTGATTGGCTAGGGGCTGGCATCTGCAAAGACCTCGGCCAATAAGGGCACAAGCCATGCCTCATCTGCACCCGTAAAAGCAGCAGGCGTGTCACTGTCGATGTCGAAAACGCCCAAAAGCTGGCCCCGCGCGTTGAACACGGGCAGGACAAGTTCGGATTTCGTGCTGGATGAACAGGCGATATGGCCATCGAACGCCTCGACATCGGGCACGTTTTGCACCTGCCCCGTGCGCGCGCAGGCCCCGCAGACGCCGCGCGAAAATGGAATGGTTAGGCAGCCGTGCCCGCCTTGGTAGGGGCCAATTTTTAGAAGGTTGGGCGCGACCACACGATAAAAGCCTGTCCAGTCAGCATATGGATGATTGCTATGCACCTCGCAGGCGATGGTTGCCATCAATGCAATTGTATCGGTTTCGCCTTGTGTTAAAGCGCGGATATTTTGAACAAGCTCTTGCATAGATCACCTGTGTGCGATGATCTGGTGTCGCCCTTGCACCGGCGCAGGTCAAGACACAAGCGCGTGGGCAGGCAAACGAAAGCGCAGAAAGTTCTGATCGCGAAAGCGCGAATATTGCAAATCTTGCGCCAAGCTGCGGATCAAAAACCAGCCAAAACCGCCTTCGGGCAAATCATCCATCTGATCCAGCGCATAGGGTTTACCCTTTGGCAAATCGCTGCTGGGCATGGGTGCGCCGTTGTCGGTGATGGTGCATTCCAAACCATTTTCACCCAAATCGATGGACACTTCGATAGCCCCAGATTGCGCTGCATAGGCGTGTTCAACGATATTGTTCAGCACCTCTGCCATGACGATTTCGGCAGTGCCGCGCAGATCATCAGACAGACAGTTCAGGGGTTCTTGCGCGAACAGGCTGGCAAGGCCGTGCCGCACGGCCAATGCATCAGCATGGACTATCACATGGCTGGCCTGCCTGCGGAAAGTTTGATGTGCCGTCATGCCCTATCCCGCCTTGGCAAGATTGACAGGCAGATCACTGTGAATGGTGAAAACCGTATCCATCCGCGTTAAGCGAAAAACCTTTTTCACCGTGTCGGTTAGCCCTGATAACTCGAGTTTCTGCGTAGAGCCAAGCCCCTTCATCGCGGCTACGATTGCGCCCAATCCCGAACTATCGATAAAGGCCACCTGCGCCAAATCCAAGACCACGCGCGGCGTGCCACTCTGCGTCAACTGACGCATCTGATCTTTGAATTGAATTGCGCTGGCCGCATCGATACGGTCCTGATCCACGCGGATCACCAAGGCGTCGCCCAACTGCTGCACAACAACTTTCATACCAAACCCCCAAGATTTTGGACATAGGGGCAGTTTTGCGCAAAAAGGTTATTAGGCCGTAACCAACCGCCAACTTTAGGCGTTCAATTTAAGTGGAATTGTAGCGGATAACGGCCGTTTTCAAAATCGCCAAAAAGATCACACAGGTCGGGGTGATCGACGGGGCCGTGCTGATCGTCCGGAACCAAGTTCTGCTCGGACACATAGGCCACGTAGTGGCTTTTGCCGTTTTCAGCCAGCAGGTGATAAAACGGTTGGTCGCGCAAGGGACGGCTGCCTTCGGGGATTTGGCGATACCATTCTTCCGTGTTCGAAAACAGCGCATCGACGTCGAACACAACACCACGGAAATCGTGCTTGCGATGCCGCACGACCTGTCCGATGTGATATTTTGCCGCAGACTTTAGCATAGCATGCTCCCTTAACTGATTAGTAACCTGCCCGAATTGCTCTGTCTATCGCCGCGCTCCACCATTTTGGAAACAATCTGTGTGCAATTTCGGCGTGATTTGGCCATTTTCGCGCCGCCTTTCCGCAAGGTTGATTTGCATTTTGCGCAGTTTGCGGTACACTGAGACAAAATAAAAAAGCGAGGGGCACATGAGCAGACTTCTTCGCGCCATTTTGTTGTTTACGGCCCTTGCATCCTGCGGGGGCAGCAACTATTCGGCGCCACGCAATTTGGATAACGCCTGTTCGATCATTCAGCAGCGGCCAACGTATTTAAAGGCTATGGCCGCGACTGAACGCCGTTGGGGCGTGCCTGTGGCCGTGCAAATGGCGGCCATCTACCAAGAATCAAAATTTGTCGGTAATGCAAAAACCCCTCATCGCTATGCGCTGGGTATTATTCCGATGGGGCGGCAATCTTCGGCTTATGGCTATGCCCAAGCGTTGGACGGCACATGGGATGAATACCGGCGCGATCAGCGCCGATATAGCGCGCGCCGCGACCGTATTTCCGATGCCACCGATTTCATGGGCTGGTACATGCATGAAAGTTATGAGCGCCTAGGCATTCCGAAAAATGATGTGCAGTTGCAATATCTTGCATATCACGAAGGGCGCACAGGGTTCGCCAAGGGCAGCTATCGCGGCAAGAATTGGCTGATGGAAATCGCTGGCGAATTGCAGGGCCGCGCGTTGATGTATCACCAACAATTGCAGACCTGCCGTTAAAAGGATTTTGGGGTTACTGCGCCTGCTCGCGCTTGCGCAGTTCCGAATCGATGGCGAATTGCGATGCGGGATACTCTGCCCCCAGCGTTAAATCGCCCAAAATCACCGTGGTGCTTTTGCCCAGATCATCGGTCACCACCCATTGCCGCAAGGTTACGGGCGCGGGGGTGAACAACAGCGCAATGCTACCAAATTCTGGTTTTTCAGGATCGGTCGCAGTCACCTGCGTCGCCGCCTGAACTTCGGTATGTTGCAAAACCATGCCTGGGCGGGTCAAGTCAATATTCGTATCCAAAATCAAACTCAGCGGCGTGCGCGACAAAGGGTATTGTTCGGGCGGCTGGTTGGATTTTTCATCAAAAATCGCGACCATCCCGCCAGAGGTCAGCACAAGGCTGGCATCAGGCGGATCATATTCAAACCGCATCCGGCCAGGGTGCTGGATAAAGATTTTGCCCGTAGAAATCGTGTCATCCGAATTGATTTGCGTAAAAGTCGCCTCGGCGGTTGCCAAAGAGTTAAGGTAGGCCGACAACTCCGCAAGGGGAATTGTCTCGGCCATGGCAGGCAAAGCGGCGGCGATCAGGGCAAGCGGGGCCAATAGGGCGGTGCGTAGGGTCATGATGGGAATATAGGGGATGTGAGGGCGGGTTGCATCCCCTGAAGGGATCACGAAATAGGGAAACGTCTTTGCACACTTTTGCACGAGTTCTTTCGCGAAAAACGCAACACAAGCTCACTTGTGAAAGCTACACCTACGACAAGCAAGGTTGTGTTGCGTTTTCATTGCTTTTTGTTACTCAATCTTGATTGTGCAGCTTCGATGTTGCACAATGACGCTTGTGTAACGATTCTCTCATGAATGACAACACAAAACGAGAACGAAGGGTGACTAAGATTCATGGCAACGAATATCGAACAGTACGACCAACGTGACCTAGTAGACTATCACTACGGCAAGTTCCCTCCAGCGAACTTGGACTTGGCACGCTTGATCGCGCCACTTGCAAGAGCTCAAAGCGCCATAGCAAGATATGATCAAATGTTGTTATCCCTTCCCAATAGTGAACTGCTCTTGGCACCCTTAAGGCAAAATGAAGCAGTGATTTCATCGCGTATGGAGGGAACTATCTCTACAGTAGACGAGGTGATGATCTATGAGGCCGAAGAAAATGACGAACAAGGCAGCCTCAGCGCGCGCAATGATGTTGTAGAGGTGGCGCTATACAGTGCTGTCTTGAGAAGAGCGCAAACACTGGTCGCGGAAGGCATCCCGATCAATGAAGGCCTCATCAAAAATGCGCATAGAATTCTTCTAAGCTTTGGGCGCGGAGCAAGTAAATCGCCAGGAGAATACAAAAGCGAGCAGAACTACGTAGGCGATGACTTTCGGAAGATAATTCACTTTAAACCAATCGCGCCGCTGCATCTACAGCCCGCAATGAATGATTTAGTGCAGTTCATTCAAAGTTCGACCCTGCTGCCACTATTCAAGGTTGCCATAGCCCATGTGGAGTTTGAAGCTTTGCACCCATTCAACGACGGCAACGGAAGGATCGGGAGGTTATTGATCACATTGCTTTTGTGGCAATTTCAACTCATTCACAAACCACACTTTTATGTTAGCGCTTTTTTCGAGACAAACAAAGACCAATACATCCAACTCATGCGAGGAGTCTCCAAGGATGGCGACTGGACAAGTTGGGTGGCATTTTTTCTAGAAGCGATCGCTGCACAATCAGAGGCAAACCTCAAGACCGCGCAGCGTATCTCTGATTTATATGATGAAATGAAAGCCCCGTTTCGGGAAATATCTGCTTCCAAGTGGCACCTTGCAGCGCAAGACAGCATTTTTGAAAACCCAATATTCAAGAATAGCCAGCTGATCAAAAAATCAGGAATGCCAAAGCATGTTGCAATTCGCATAACAAAATTGCTGCATGAACGTGGCTTGCTTCGCGAAATTCGTTCGGCCAGCGGACGAAGAGGAGCTCTTTACCTGTTTGAGCCCCTCATGAAGATCGTGCGCGCTTAACCCTCCGGCAACAAAATCTCGCGTTTCCCCACATGGTTCGCGGTGGTCACAACCAGATTTTCCTCCATCTGCTCGACCAACCTTGCGGCCTTGTTATACCCAATCCCCAATTTCCGCTGGATATACGATGTCGAGCATTTGCGGTCTTTGGCGACAATCGCCACGGCTTGGTCATATAGTGCATCGTCCGAACCCTCGCCGCCGATGCCCAGCATCGCGTCCACATCGCCGCCCTCTTCGTCGCGGGTTTCCACAACGCCCGATACATAGGTTGGCGGGCCATAAGATTTCAGGTGGTTGACGATTTCTTCAACCTCTTCGTCAGATACAAACGGGCCGTGGATACGCGAAATGCGCCCGCCGCCTGCCATGAATAGCATATCGCCCATGCCCAGCAGTTGTTCGGCCCCCTGCTCGCCCAAAATGGTGCGGCTGTCAATTTTGCTGGTGACTTGAAACGAAATGCGGGTGGGGAAGTTCGCCTTAATCGTGCCTGTAATCACATCGACCGAAGGGCGCTGCGTGGCCATAATCAAATGGATGCCCGATGCGCGCGCCATCTGTGCAAGACGTTGAATGCAGGCTTCAATTTCTTTGCCAGCCACCATCATCAGATCGGCCATCTCATCGACGACAACCACGATGTAGGGCAGAATGATGGGCTGGAATTCTTCGGTTTCAAATACAGGCTCGCCTGTGTTTTCATCAAAGCCCGTCTGAATGGTGCGGCGGAACATCTCGCCCTTGGCCAGCGCCTCGCGCACGCGGCCGTTATAGCCTTCGATGTTGCGCACGCCCATTTTGGACATTTTGCGGTAACGTTCTTCCATTTCAGAAACGACCCATTTCAACGCCACCACGGCCTTTTTCGGATCGGTCACCACAGGGGAGAGCAAATGCGGAATGCCGTCGTAAACCGACAGTTCCAGCATCTTTGGGTCAATCATAATCAGGCGGCATTCTTCGGGGGGCAATTTATACAGCAAGGACAGGATCATCGTGTTGATCGCCACCGATTTGCCAGACCCAGTGGTGCCTGCAATCAGCAAATGGGGCATTTTGGCAAGGTTGGCGACCACAGGATCGCCGCCGATATCTTTGCCCAGTGCCAGCGGCAAGCGCATGGCACTATCGCCAAAGTCTCGCGCGGCGATAATTTCGCGAAGCACCACCTTTTCGCGGGTGGCATTGGGCAGTTCAATGCCAATCACCGTGCGGCCCGGCACAGTGGACACGCGCGCCGACAGGGCCGACATGCTGCGCGCAATATCATCGGCAAGGCCAATCACGCGGCTTGCCTTTAGGCCCGGCGCGGGTTCCAGTTCATACATCGTCACCACGGGGCCAGGGCGTACAGAAACAATCTCGCCCTTTACACCGTAATCATCCAGCACCGATTCCAGCATCCGCGCGTTTTCTTCCAGCGCCTCGTGCGAAAGGGTATAGCGCTGCACCGTGTCAGGGCTGGTCAAAAGGGATTGAGGCGGCAATTCATACCGCGGCGCACTGTCTTCAAAGCGCAGGCGCGGCTGGCTTTCGGCCTTGGCTTGCCGCGACGGTGTCAGCGGTTTTTTGACAGGCGCATCCACTTTGGCGCGGCGCAAATCTGCACCAAGGGTCAGCGCTGGGGTGCGGGGAGGCTCTTGTCCAAGCTGGGCTGCGGTATAGTCATCTGCTTCGTAATGATGTTCTGGCACCCAAGCGCCATAGCCCATATCGGGCGCGTCTTGCACCATGGCTGGCATTTGCTGCGGCGCAAGGCGGGGGGTGATACGCGAAGTCGTATCAGCAATCAACGGGACGCGGGGCGCGGTTATGATGCCCGCCGTCAAGCTGCGCCCCACAGGCGGCTCGCTGCGCAACGATGGCGCGGCAGGGCGCGGTGGCGGCGGGTTGGCCGAAATATTGCGCACAACATCGCTGATGCGGGCGCGCAGGCGGTCATCGTTGGGCGCAGGAACCTCGATACCTTCGGGCAAGGCACGTTCGATTAATTCAGGAGTTGGATCGGGGCGCGGTTTGGGTGCTGCCGCAAGTCGGCTAAACATGCCTTGATGGGCCGTCGTGGGCGGGGCTGTATGCATCGGCGGCGGCGCATGATATTGCGGGCTACGGCCATATCCAGCATCGCCCTGCTGCGGGCTCTGCCCATAAACCGCGCGGTTTTGCATCATTGCTGGGGCGGCCCGAAGGCTTTGGCGGGCAATTGCTGCGCCTTGCATTCCTTTGCCCAAAACCGCCGAATAGCTTCCCACAAGACCGCCCAACAAAAAGCTGCGCAAAGCGGCCAGTTCGACGCGGTCAAACCCCATGACAAAACCCATCAGCGCCAGCATCAGCAGCACTGTCACCAGTGAAAGCAGCTTAATCCCAACCGCAGCAGTTGTGGGCAAAAGCCCCAGCAATGTGCCCAGCAGCGTATCGCCTAAAAGCCCACCCAGACCAAAACCATGATCGGCAATCCATGCCTCGCTGGGCTGCAAAGTGGTCGCATAAAGACATGCCGACAGAATGGCGAAAACTGAAAAGAAAATGCGCGGCAAAATCCGATCCGCCCCGATATGGGTGATACAGCGCAGGCCCCATACGGCAAACAGCGCAGGCGCTGCCCAAATTCCCAAGCCGAAAATAACAACCAAGGTCGAGGCCAGCGCCGCGCCAAACCCGCCCAAATAATTCGTAATCGGGGCATCATTGGCCACCATCCAGCCCGGATCAGATGGGGTATAACTGCCCAGCATCAGTGCTGCCAAAAGCGCAACACTTAACAGGCCAATGCCAACCAATTCACGCCCGCGCTTTTCCAGCATCTCGGCGGTGCTATCATCCAAAAGCGGGTCGCGTGTTTGATAAGCGGCCATCGGTTTACTCCACCCCATAAAGGCAATCACGCAGGGCTGTGAGCCCCGCTTTGGTTTCGTCATAGCTGGCAACAAGTGCCACGCGGATATACCCCGCGCCGGGGTTATGCCCGCCAGCCTCGCGCGAAAGATATGCACCTGGTAGCACCCGAACGCCCGTTTGCTGCCAAAGCTTTAGCGCGGCAGTTTCGCCATCTTGCACAGGCAGCCACAGAAAAAACCCGCCTTCTGGGCAGGCAAAGCCTTGGATGCTTTGGAATATCTGATCGGCCAAATCAAACTTGGCATGATATAAAGCCCGCGACGCGCTTACATGCGCCTCGTCATTCCATGCCGCTTCCGACACGCGCTGAATAGGCAACGGCAAAGGTGCACCCGCAAAAGCGCGCAATTGACGGATGCGCGCCATGCCCAGCGCGCCGCCTGCCACAAAGCCAGACCGCAGGCCCGGAAGGTTTGATCGTTTGGACAGCGAGTGAAAGGTAAAAACGCGCTCTGGGTCTGCACCAACTTCGGCGGCGACTTGCAGCGCACCAACAGGCGGGGCGCTGCGCCAGATATCGGAATAGCATTCATCCGCAAGCACAATAAAATCGTGCTTTTCCGCCAGCGCCAAAAGCTGCGTCCAATAATCGCGGCTTGCGACCGAGCCTTGCGGATTGGCGGGCGAGCAGATGTAGGCAACCGTCACACGATCCAAAACATCAGCAGGCAGCGCGGCATAATCGGGCAAAAAGCCCGTGGCAGCAGTGGCGGACACATAGACAGGCTCTGCCCCCACTGTAAGGGTTGCTACAGCATAGACCTGATAAAACGGGTTCGGCATCAGCACGACAGGCTGTTTGCCGCGCTTGGTTTCGGGGCACAGCGCGATGCAGGCGTTGAACAAGCCTTCGCGCGTGCCGTTCAGCACCATCAGGCGATTGTCTGCAATATCAATGCTATAGCGCCGCATTAGCCACGCGGAGATGGCCGCCAAAAGCGAAGGCGTGCCATCATTGGGCGGGTAAACCCCAAACTCACTCACATGGGCGGCTAAGATTGGCGCGACAAAGTCAGGCATCGGATGGCGCGGCTCGCCAATGGTCATGGCAACAGGGTCACCGCCCGCGGGGTGATGATCTAGTAGCTTCCGCAAGCGCGGAAATGCGTAATCTGGCAGGTTCGAGAACCGCTCAGGAAATGCCATATCTGCCTCAACTCAGGGTCATACCGCCCTGTTTGAATGCAAGTTAGCCAAAAAATCGACGCAGGTCTAGAAAAACTGCACACAACAGCGTGAAAAATGGCGCCGCGTTACTGTAATGCCCGCTCGGCTGCATGGGCGATACGCAAAAGATGATCGCCGTTATGTCCCATAAGCGAAATCCCGACCGATGGTTGCGCGGTGGGCAAGGTGATGGCAGCCCCGCCCATTAAATTGCCAATGCGGGTGTTGCGCAGGGTCAGCAGGTTTTCGGCGGCGAAAAAGGTGGGATCATCCAACAGGCGCTGCACATTGGGCGGCAGAATCGGCGAGGTGGGCACAAGCACTGCATCAAACCCAGCGACCGCCGCGCGCCACTGGGTGCGCAAACCCTCTAGTTCGGCCCAAGCGGCAATATAATCTGCCGCACTTACATCGCCGCCCGCGCGAAATCGGACCAAAATGGGCGGAAACATTTTGTCTGGCGCGGCTTCGATAGTGCTTCGCCACTGGGCATAACCTTCGGGCGCAAAGACTAGCCCCGCCAGATGCAACGCGCGCGTCATAGAGGGAAACCGCAGCTTTGTCACATGCGCCCCTGCGCGGGCTAGGCGGGCGATGGCATCGTCAAATCCCTTGGCAGGTTCGGCACGAATATCGTCAAAGGCGACATCCTCAAGCACGGCAAGCCGCGCGCCTGCGACGGTTGCCCCCGTCAGATCAGGCACAGGCGCACCCGCCAGCGCGCCCCAAACCAGCGCGCAATCGGCCACTGTGCGTGCCAAGGTGCCAATACTGTCAAACCTTGCACACAGCGGCACTACCCCGCCCATAGGCAGGCTGGCATGATCTGTCTTGAACCCGACCAAATCATTCCACGCCGCTGGCACCCGCACCGAACCACCCGTATCTGTGCCAATCGCCGCGGGGGCCAGCCCATTTGCCACCGAAGTCGCCGCGCCAGAAGACGAGCCGCCCGCCACCGCCGTGGCATCGTTGATACAGGGCGGGGTGCCAGTCACTGGGTTCAGTCCAAGCCCGGAAAAGGCCAGTTCCGACATATGTGTTTTGCCAAGGCAAACTGCGCCTGCAAGGGTGGCGTCGCGCAACACAGCGGCGTCCGCCTTTGGCTGGCGACCCTGCAGCAGGGCTGATCCTGCCTCGGTTGCGGCATCCCAAGTGTCAAAATTGTCTTTCCACGACAGCGGCACACCGTCCAAAGCGCCCCGCCGATGGTTCGATTTTGCGCGGGCTGCGGCGGCCATTGCCTCGGCGCGCGCGCGACCCTCGGTGGTGCGGGCATAGATCCGCGCGCCAAAGGGATGGGCAGCGATCTGATCCAGAAAATACTCGGCCAATTCAACAGGGTTGATTCTGCCGCGCGCAATCTCTGCACCCAAATCCACAGCCGATAGATTGCCCCAATTTCTGCGCATAGTGCCCCCCCATTTATCTGGAAAGCATAGCGGCAAGGGGGCGCATGGACAATCCTGCTACATGCGCCATATTGGGCGTATGACAACAGTTTATGACATCCTTATCGTGGGCGGCGGGCTGAACGGGCCTGCCTTGGCGCTAGCATTAGCGCAGGGCGGGGCAAAGGTAGCTGTTGTTGACGCGCGCGCCGCCGATTCGCGCGGCGCTACGGGGTTTGACGGGCGGGCCTACGCCATTGCCGCCGCCTCGCAGCGCCTGTTGGCGGCGATTGGGGTGTGGCCTGCGCTTGCTAATCACGCCCAGCCGATGCTGCAGATTAAAACCACCGATGGCGTGGTGGGCCGTGGCCCCGCGCCGTTCTTTACGACCTTCGATCACGCCGAGCTTGGGGCGGGGCCGATGGGCTACATGGTGGAAGACCGCCACGTTTACGCGGGCTTTTTGGCTGCGATGCAGGGGCAGGATAAGCTCACCCTGATATCTGGCCAAAGTGTGGTTGCGCAAGATGTGCAGGCAGGCCGCGCCAGTGTGACGCTGGCGGATGGGCGGGTGCTGACGGCAAAACTGATCGTCGGCGCAGATGGGCGCGCCAGCGGCGTGGCCCAGCGTGCGGGTATCACGCGTTGGGGCTGGGACTATGGGCAAACCGCCCTTGTCACGGCGGTGCGGCACGAAAAACACCATGGCGGGGTGGCGCATCAGTATTTCCTACCCAATGGCCCCTTGGCAATTTTGCCACTGCACGGCGGGCACCATTCATCCATTGTATGGAGCGAGAAAACCGCGATTGCTGCGCAGATACAGGCGCTGGACGATGCAGGATACCTCGCCGCCCTGCACCCGCGTTTTGGCGATTTTCTGGGGGATATAACACTGGCAGGGGCGCGGTTTACTTATCCTTTGAACCTGACTGTGGCCAAAACCTTTATCGCGCCTCGCGTGGCCCTAATTGGCGATGCCGCCCACGGCGTGCATCCGATTGCAGGGCAAGGCCTGAACCTTGGCCTGCGCGATGTGGCGGCGCTGGCCGAAGTGCTAACAGATGCCGCTCGCCTTGGGCTGGACATTGGCGCGGCAGACGTGCTGGCGCGGTATCAGGAATGGCGGCGGTTCGATACAACCATCATGGCGCTGGGGATGGACGGGGTGAATAAGCTGTTTTCCAACGACAACCCCATCCTGCGCGGGCTGCGGGATTTGGGGATGGGCGCTGTAGCGGCAACGCCTGCCTTGCGGCGGGCGTTTATGGGCAAGGCTTCGGGCGTTGCGGGGGAAGGTTCGCCAAAGTTGCTTAGGGGGGAGAGGGTATAACGCCTCCCCCCTCAAATCATCCGAATAGCATCCTTGCCCACCGCCAGCGCGTAACCCCGTTTCGCCACGGTTTTCACAAGCAGTTCCGCGACCAACTGATTGCCCAGCGCATCGCGCAGGCGTTTGATCCGTGTTGCCCCTGCCGCTTCGTCGCAATCGCTGGCATCGCGGCCCGAGATCACGCCTTCGATCTGCGCGCCTGTTAGAATGTCATCGTCCATCCGCGCTTCGGCCAGAACGGATAGGGTTTCAAGGGCGGCTTCGGTAAGATCAAACTCCATATCGTTGATGTAAACCGTGCGCGCCCCGCGCGAGATAAGGATCGATTGCACCTGTATCCCGCTGCGCGCGATGGCCGATATACGGCGGTTTTGCGCGATGATGGTCACCAAAAACACCAGCGCAGCAATCATCAGGGCGGTGGAAAAGGCCAGCAGAACAAAGATCACTTGGCGGTAGCTTTGCAGCACTTCGGAAAAGGCAGTGCCAGAGCCTGCCAGAATTTCCAGCAGCTTGATCTCGGCCCCAGATGTCAGGTCGGCATTGGCGATAAACAGCGCCTCGACCCGTGTGTTAAAGGCGTTGGCGTCGGGAAGATAGGCGAACAAGAACACCGCCGCCGCCAGCAGCACAGCGACAATCGCAGCCATACCCATGACGACCGCGCGGTTGCCCGCGCGCAGCAGATCAGAAGCGAAGGAAGTAATTGGCCGCACTATCTTGTCTTTCTGCCAAACCACTTTCATCGAAACTGGACACAATGGCCAGCAATGTCCAGCCATTTGCGGCCAGACGATCGGCCAATTCACTATAAGCATCGCCGCCGCAGGCCACTTCGGCCACACCGTAATGCAGCCGCAGCGGGTCATCCTTTTTCGCCTTATAGTCCACATAGCAGCCAGCATGGGCTGGCACGCTTAGGGCAATTAGGGCGGCTAGGGTTAGGATCAACTGTTTCATCGCGGGCCTCGTTTCAGTTTCCCTATGATGGGGCGAGAGCGGCGTGATATGCAATAGCGGTTAGTCTTGCGCCGAATCCCAGCCCGAAATCGCCTTGACCTCTAGGAATTCTTCCAGCCCCCGATGCCCGCCCTCGCGTGCGCGGCCCGACTGTTTGACCCCGCCAAAGGGGCTGCCAGCGCCGCGCCCGTTGTAGTTCATTTCCACCATGCCAGAGCGCAGCGCGCGCGCCAAACGGTTGCGCCGTGCGCCGTCTTGGGTTTGCACAAAATTGGTCAGCCCATAAGGTGTGTCATTGGCGATGTGCAGGGCTTCCTCCTCGGTATCAAAGGGGATCATGCACATCACGGGGCCAAAGATTTCTTCGCATTCAATGGTCATGCCGGGGCGTACATCGGCAAACACTGTTGGCCGCACGAAATAGCCGCGATTGACGCTGTCTGGCAGGCCAAGACCGCCCGCAATCAGGCGCGCGCCCTCATCGATACCTTTTTGAATGTAGCCCTGAATTTGGTCAAACTGGCGTTTGTTGACCACAGGGCCCATATGATCGCCGTCTAGGTGCGCTGGCAAAACTTGAATGGCATTTGCCGTTTGCGCAGCCACTTCAACGGCGCGGTCATAAAGGGGGCGCTGCACCAGCATACGGCTGGGGGCGTTGCACGATTGGCCCGAATTCATCATCATCTTGCGCACACCGCGCGCAACCGCCTCTTCGCCAGCATCGGCAAAAATGATATTCGCCCCTTTGCCGCCCAGTTCCAGCGTGACGCGTTTCAGCGTTTGCGCGGCGGCAACCGATATGGCGCGGCCCGCGCGCGTTGACCCCGTAAAAGAAATCATTTCAATATCAGGATGGGCAGACATCGCAGCCCCCACGCCCAATCCGTCGCCGTTGACCAAATTGAACACCCCCGCAGGCAGGCCCGCATCATGGCAAAATTCGGCAAAGATCATCGCGTTCAGGGGGGATTCTTCAGAGGGTTTAAGAACACAGGTGCAGCCCGTCAGAATCGCAGGAATAACCTTCAGCGCGATTTGGTTCATTGGCCAGTTCCACGGCGTAATCAGCCCCACCACGCCGATAGGTTCCAGCGCGATGCGGTCGTTGGGCGCATGGGCGCCAAGCGGGCGGATCCATTCCATTTTGTCAAAGGCCGTCAGAAAGTTTTCCAAATGCCAAGGCAGGCAAGGCGACTGTTCTTCCCGCGCCAGATCAATGGGCGCGCCCATTTCCATGGAAATCGCTTGGCTAAGTTCTTCGACGCGGGCGTTATACTGCTGCAAAATCCGCTCTACCACAGCGCGGCGTTCTGCAAGCGAAGTTGCCGCCCATTTTGGTAAGGCCGCCTTAGCTGCTGCCACAGCCGCATTCAAATCGGCCTCTGATCCCAGCGAGATTACCGCACATGGCTCTTCTGTAGAAGGATTGATGACATCGCAATCGCGCGGGGCCTTTGGGGCCACCCATGCGCCATTGATATAAAAATCACGTTTGTGCAGCATTTCAGCCCCCATAATTTGATCATATTTTGGCGCAACTGCGCCGATTGGGCAAGGCATAGGCCCGTTAAGTCTCAGATTTATAGAATGCGGCCCTAAATTGTACCGCTTATTTGCGACATTCTTTTGGCCACCTGCGCGCATCAGAGGAAAATATTCTATTCTGCGGCATCCTAACCTGCGTATCTAGAATTTTTTTCCAAAGCATATAGGTATGTCGCAACGGACAACACAGGAGAGACCCATGTCGATTCGCATTAACGACCTTGCACCCGATTTCACGGCCGAAAGCACGGCGGGAACCATTCACTTTCACGACTGGCTGGCGGGCGGCTATGCCATTATCTTCAGCCACCCGCGCGACTTTACCCCCGTTTGCACCACCGAATTTGCCGCTGTGGCGCAGCTTGCCGCCGAATGGAAGGCGCGCAATACCAAAGTGATTGGCGTGTCGGTGGACAGCGTGGAAGATCACGGCAAATGGAAGCGCGATATCGAAACCTTTGCAGGCAGCCCTGCCGATTTCCCCATTATCGACGACACCAACCTGACTGTGGCCAAAGCCTATGACATGCTGCCTGCCGACTATTACTTGCCCGCCGAGGGGCGCACCCCCGCGAATACCGCCACTGTGCGGACAGTCTATATCATTGGCCCCGACAAAAAGGTGCGCCTGACGATGAGCTACCCGATGTCGGTGGGCCGCAACTTTGCCGAAATTCTGCGCGCGCTGGATGCCGTGCAGGCCACCGACGGCGTGCCACTGGCCACCCCCGCCAACTGGCAAGTGGGCCAAGATGTGATCGTGGCGTTGGCCCTGAATAATGATCAGGCGAAAGAACGCTTTGGCGATCTGGACATCAAACTGCCCTACCTGCGCTTTGCCAAAGCGCCGAAATAAGGGAAAAGGGCCCCGATTGGGGCCCTAATTCTTTGCGTTAAAGAAATCTGAAATCTGCTGCGCCATTGCTTCGGATATCCCCGGCACGGCCATTAGATCGGGCAGGCCCGCGCGGGCCACGGCCTTGGCGCTGCCAAAATGGGCCAGCAGCGCGCGTTTGCGCACAGCGCCAATGCCAGGCACATCATCCAAAGGCGTGGCAGAAATGGCTTTTGACCGCTTGGCGCGGTGCGCGCCAATGGCCCAGCGGTGGGCCTCGTCGCGCAGGCGCTGGATGAAATACAAAACAGGATCATTGCGTTGCAGGGCAAAGGGGGTATCGCCGCTGCGGTAAAATTCTTCCTTGCCTTGGTCGCGGTCAACGCCTTTGGCGACCCCAACCATGGCAATGTCATCCACACCAAGTTCGGCCAAAATCCCTGCCACGGCAGACACCTGCCCTGCCCCGCCATCGATCAGCAGCAGGTCGGGCCACATTTCTGATTTGCGGTCTGGGTCTTCTTTCAGCAGCCGTTCAAAGCGGCGCGTCAACACTTCGCGCATCATGCCAAAATCGTCGCTGTTCGCCCCTGCCGCCGATTTGATGTTAAACTTGCGATATTGGCTTTTCAAAAAACCATCAGCGCCCGCAACAATCATCCCGCCCACTGCGTCCGAGCCTTGGATATGGCTGTTATCATACACCTCGATCCGCTTTGGCGGGCCGTCCAAATCAAATGCCTCGGCCAGACCTTCCAGAAGGCGGTTTTGCGTGCTGGATTCCGACATTTTGCGCGCCAAGCTTTCGCGGGCGTTGCGGGCGGCGTTTTCCACCAATTCCAGTTTTTCGCCCCGTTGCGGGGTGGCGATTTCAACCTTGCGCCCCGCGCGATCAGCCAAAAGCTGCAACATCAGATCTTCGTTATCAATCGCGTGGGACAGCAGGATTAGGCGCGGCGGTTCTTTATCGTCATAGAACTGCGCCAAAAACGCCTCAAGAATTTCGGCCTCTTCTGCCCCCGCCCCCGTGCGCGGGTAAAAGTCGCGGTTGCCCCAGCTTTGGTTGGCGCGAATGAAGAAAACTTGCACACAGGCCTGACCGTTTTCCAAATGCAGTGCAATCACATCGGCTTCATTCACGCCAGCTGGGTTGATACCTTGGCTTTGCTGCACCGTGGTCAGCGCGCGGATACGGTCGCGCAGAGCGGCGGCGC
>CAMAXX010000001.1 GCA_945862435.1 Pseudorhodobacter antarcticus | reverse complement strand
CCGCGACGACTGTAAGTGAATGGGACTCTTTTGGTCTGCAATTTGGTCTACACTCCTGAAGAGAGGCGGTGAAGCCTCAGTGAATTTCAGAGTGTTTTCAAACAGTTAACCGAAGTTCTTGCTTGTTTTTTGTTGTTAAATGGAGCGGGCAGCGGGAATCGAACCCGCGTCTTTAGCTTGGAAGGCTAAGGTCTTACCATTACACAATGCCCGCGATGAACGCGTCATAGCACCCACGCGCAGGATGCTCAAGCGGGGATTGGGTCTATCAGATGCGCGCCTGATGCGCGGTTGGAATTCACTTCGACCCCAACGCGGTGGCTTTGGATCACGCCTGAACTTGCGCGCATCAGCGGTGCCGCGCCATGCCCCGCTTCGCCCAGCCACAGCGGCCAATCGGCGGGGTCAAGGATCACTGGCTCGCGGTCGTGTATATGGGCCATATCGGCGCCGGCCGCGGTTGTAACAACCGCGAGGGTGTCGATATCGCCCCATGTCTGCCACAGCGCCGCAAATGCAAAGGGCGTGCCATCCTTGCGCGTGATGTGCCACGGCAAGCGGGTCTTATTGGGGCCAGCCGACCATTCGTAAAAACCGCTGGCGGGCAGGATACAGCGGCGCGCGCGGATCGCTTCGCGAAAGGCGGGTTTAACAGCCACGGTATCTGCGCGGGCATTGATAATCAGCGGGCCGTCGGTGGGGGATTTATACCACGCGGGAATAAAGCCCCAGCGCATGGCGCGCAGGTGCCGCACCTTGTTTTCAGTCATTGGCCCGCCTGTTACTACCGCGACCATTTGCGTGGGACACAGATTGTAATTTGGCCCCTGCGATAGATCATTCGCCATCGCCGCGCCAAATAGGCGCGCCATCGCCTCGGTTGGATGGGTGAGGGTTAGCCGGCCACACATGATGCGACGATAGAGCCATTTTCCATTGACCAAAAGCCCGCATTTGGGCAAAAGACGTTGATGATCATTTACAAAATATTCTGCCGCCCTGAATGGGACGATATGCGCGCGAAAGGCCAGACACTTGGCGCGCCCGTGGATTTGGCCGATGGCTATATCCATTTTTCCGCAGCCCCCCAGTTGGCCGAAACTGCCGCCAAATGGTTTGCAGGGCAAAGTGATTTGGTACTGCTGGCCATTGACGCTGCCCATCTTGGGGATGATCTGAAATGGGAACCCGCGCGCGGCGGCGTTCTGTTTCCGCATCTGTACCGCGCCCTGACAATTGCGGACGTGGTCTGGGACAAATCCCTGCCACTGGGCGCATCGGGCCATATCTTTCCCGAAGGTGTGTTTTGACCCTGTACGAGCGGCTTGGCCTGCGCGCGCTGCATCTGATGGATCCAGAGGCGGCGCATGGGGCCTCGCTGCTGGTGTTGCGCGCGGGGCTTGTGCCGATGGCGGGGCAGGTCACCTCGCCGCGACTTGGCTGCATGCTTGCGGGGATGCCGCTGTCCAACCCTATTGGGCTGGCGGCGGGCTATGACAAAAACGCCATGGCGGTTGCACCGCTGTCGCGGGCAGGCTTTGGTTTCATCGAAGTGGGGGCTGCCACGCCGCGCCCGCAGGATGGCAACGAAAAGCCTCGGCTGTTTCGGCTGCGCGAAGATCGCGCTGTTATCAATCGCTTTGGGTTTAACAACGAAGGGGCGGATGCAATAGGCGCGCGGCTTGCGCGGCGCGCGCGCGGCGCTGTGCCCGTGGGCCTGAACCTTGGCGCGAACAAAGACAGCGCCAGCCGCGCCGCCGATTTTGCCGCCGTTCTGGCCATCTGCGGCGCGTATGTGGATTTTGCCACGGTCAATGTCTCGTCGCCGAATACCGAAAAGCTGCGCGATTTGCAGGGGCCTGCCGCGCTGACTGCGCTGTTGGCACAGGTCATGCAGGCGCGGGTGGAACTGGCGCGACCAATTCCGATTTTCCTGAAGATCGCGCCTGACTTGAACAACGACGAAGTGGCGCAAATTGCCGAAGTGGCATTGGGTGCGGGCATTCAAGGCATTATTGCTTCGAACACAACGCTGTCGCGCGATGGACTAACATCGCTTTACAAAGATCAGGCGGGCGGGCTTTCCGGCGTGCCGCTGTTTGAAAAATCGACACGCGTTTTGGCACTGCTATCCAAGCTAACGGGTGGCAAGCTGCCGCTGATTGGCGTGGGCGGTATTTCCAATGCAGAGCAGGCCTATGCCAAAATTCGCGCGGGGGCGAGCGCGGTGCAGCTTTATTCAGCGTTGGTTTATCATGGCCTATCCTTGGTTCCCCAAATCGCACATGGCCTTGACGTGCTGCTTGCCCGTGATGGCTTTTCCAATGTGGCCGATGCTGTCGGCACGGCGCGCGGCGAGTGGCTGTAACTTCCTAACTCTGAAAATATCCTGCGGGGGTGAGGGCCAACGGCCCGAGGGGGCTGCAAAAGCCCCCTTTCCGCCGCCCCCATCCCGCGCTACATCTTGACCAAAGAGGAGCGCGAAATGGAAGACGGTATCAACAGCTTTATGACTGGCCCAGACGAGCAGGGCCGCTTTGGCAAATTTGGTGGGCGGTTTGTGTCCGAAACGCTGATGCCGCTGATCCTTGATCTAGAAGAGCGTTACGAATTTGCCAAAACCGACCCGACATTTTGGGCCGAAATGGATTGGCTGTGGAAGCATTATGTTGGCCGCCCGTCACCGCTGTATTACGCCGAAAGGCTAACCACCTATTTGGGCGGCGCGAAGATTTATATGAAGCGCGACGAGCTGAACCACACAGGTGCGCACAAGATCAACAACGTTCTGGGCCAGATTATTTTGGCGCGCCGCATGGGCAAGACGCGCATTATCGCCGAAACGGGGGCGGGGCAGCACGGTGTGGCGACTGCCACGGTTTGCGCCAAGTTCGGGCTGCAATGCGTGGTTTACATGGGCGCGCATGATGTCGAACGCCAAGCGCCCAATGTCTTTCGCATGAAGCTGCTTGGGGCCGAGGTTATTCCCGTGACCTCTGGCCGGGGCACGTTGAAAGACGCGATGAACGATGCGCTGCGCGATTGGGTGACCAATGTGCGCGACACCTTCTATTGCATCGGCACTGTCGCTGGCCCGCATCCCTATCCCGCAATGGTGCGCGATTTCCAGTCCATCATCGGCAAAGAAGTGCGCTGGCAACTGGCCGAGCAGGAAGGCGAGGGCCGCCTTCCAGACACGATCATCGCGGCCATTGGCGGTGGCAGTAATGCTATGGGATTGTTCTACCCCTTCCTCGATGATCCATCCGTGAATATCATAGGTGTCGAAGCAGGCGGCAAGGGTGTGGACGACCGGATGCAGCACTGCGCATCCCTGACAGGCGGACGCCCCGGTGTATTGCACGGCAACCGCACTTATTTGTTGCAAGACCCTGACGGGCAGATTTTGGAAGGGTTTTCGATTTCCGCTGGGCTGGATTACCCTGGTATTGGCCCCGAACATTCGTGGCTGCACGATATGGGGCGCGCAAAATATGTGTCCATCACCGATGCCGAGGCGCTGGAGGCGTTTCAGCTTTCGTGCAAATTGGAAGGGATTATCCCTGCGCTGGAACCAGCCCATGCGCTGGCCCATGTAATGAAGATCGCCCCGAGCCTGCCAAAAGAGCATATCATTGTAATGAACATGTGTGGGCGCGGGGATAAAGACATCTTCACCGTGGCCAAACATTTAGGATTTGATATGAAAGTGTAGCTCTGATATACTTTTGACTAGTTCAGCGATCTGGCGCACAGGATTAGTCGAAAATGCGTAACACGAAAAAAAGCGGTGTTTTTGCGGCGGCAGTTTTTGCGGCGGCTGGTCCGAACCTAGCGTTTGGTGGATCCCTGCGCGAACCAAGTGATTTCAGGGATACGTCTGATAGCGCGGAAATTTCTGTGCAACTGGATAAAGATGTCTCGGACGAAGGCGGCGACGATTATGCAGGCGACGATTATGCAGGCGACGATTATGCAGGCGACGAAGATAGCACCGTTGCATCCGACGAAAACACCGATATTGTAGAAGATATGGACATGGGCGTCGTCGATGAAGATGATGTCGCCGAAGTCGTGGACGAATGGGTTACCACCACCGATGGTGACAACGAGCCGATTTATCTTGAATTTGCTTCTGGAGGCGGGCCCGTGCAGCGCGACGCTTTGCCGCTTCCAGTAGCACCTGGTACGGGCCCATCGTCACCTAATTTGGTTGCGGCGGATCGGTATGACGCAACGCTTGGCATCAATGTTCACGACAAGGTCGCTGTGGCGGCGCAATGCGCAATTTTGCAAGGGTCTGGCGAAACTTATCAAGCGTTTTACAAGCTGTATTGCGCCTGATTTTACACAATTGCACGGTGTTAAAGGCGCGCGGACTGGCGCGCCTTTTGTTTTTGTAGCTTAGCCTTGCGCCATATTTTCTAAATCTTGCGGCAGATCTTGGTAAAAGTAGTTTGGCTTTAGCACCTCTTTGTGGAATGTTTTGCTGTGCCAAATCCAAGACAGGTTCGATGACATCGGCGGGGTGATTCATTACCAGTCACCGAAAACCTTGCGCCCTTGTGCCGCCTCGCGGGTGCAAAACCTTTTAAAGCTGCCAGACAGGGCATGGTGATCCATTATGCGAACGCCATCAGCAGCAAAAGAATGCAGCACGGCGCGGTTCAATTCGACCAAGGCTTGATCGCGCCAAAGGGGGTTTTTGTCGCCTGTATCCAGACCCAAAGCTGCGGCCACTTCGGGCAAGGCATTATAACGTTGAGGGTCGCCCAAGTTAAAACTGCCAATTTCAGTGCCTTGGTAAACCCCGCTAGAGGGGGCAGCGGTGAACTGCACGCCGCCCATATCCAGCGCCATGTTTGCCACCGCAGGCAAGGCAAACCATTGCAGGCCAAGCGCCGCGATACCCGCGCATTCAGGATGACGGATTTTGACCAAAAGTATCTTTGCGGGTGGAATTTCAAAAAGCTGTGGGGCCGCATCACCAATGCGCATCACCAACGGTAGAACGTCAAACGGTGAACCTGCGCCATTCCAACCAAGTTTTTTGGCCAGTTGTGTCAGGGCAATGTTTTTTGGATCACCCAGAATACTGCCATTGGATTGCACATGAGCTGCATACAGGATCAATTGGCTGTTCATGATGCGCATTTTGGGGCCATCGGCTGAGAACACGGTTATCGCAGGGCGAATGTCACCGCCATTTGTCGCCCAATCGATATGATCAAGTATCGCCAAATACATCTCGCCCATCGTGCGGGCAGCGCGCGCATCAAAGACTTTCAGCGATGGCCAAAACATGCGGCCCACGCACCGCACTGAATTGCGCCACGCAAGCCGCGCTCCAAAGGTAAGTTCGTCTGCAGTGGGCTGCCAAGTGCCTGTGTGGGCAAAGGCGCAGCGCAGGTGATCCAAACGCTGCACTAAATCTTGCGCGCCGCCCGTCTCGGCTGCCATTTGGCGTAGGAACGCTTCCGCCTCGCACATTGGGTGCAACGTCGGTTGCAACGAAAACATTCCGTTGCCGCGGGGCACTGCTATGGGTGTCACTGCGCCAGCAGTTGCACCCGAAATTGGGCAGAGGTTGCCAATGAATTCCTCTTGCTTATCGTTTTCTAAGGGCGGCTGATACATGTTCATCTGGTGCATTTTGCGATCCTTTATACAGCGTAAGCAGCCACGAACAGGCCCATTGCGGGCAATGATTCTTAAGATTAAGCGTAGAAGTTCCAAAATGTATGATCGCATAGAATTCGGGTAAAATTAAACCTAAGAGAGAAAATATCAGTGGATAACTACCTTAGCATGTATTTTCTATAGGACGCATCAGCGATGCCCACTTGCGCCATAAACTTTGGTTTATGGCTGCAAACGTTTTGTATAGGATGGGTGAAATAAACTTCGGTTCAATAGCGGTGGGCTAAATTCTGGGGCTTGGTTCGCACATCGCAACCACAGCTGGCCAAGCACGGCGCAGCACGGAAGCGACCTTGTAACCACATTAGACCCAACAACCTGAAGGGATAGACCATGACAATGAAGCGCAATCTTATGCTCGCGACGGCCTTTGTTCTGACCGCGCATATGGCCCAAGCGTTGACCGCCAACGAACTGGCCACAAAATACCAATCGGAAGGATATAGCAATATCTCGGTTCGTTCTGGGCTGACGCAGATCAAAATCGAAGCGTACAAAGATGGCCAAAAAGTCGAGATCATTTATGACGCGGCCACGGGAACGATTTTAAAGCAGGAAAGCCGCGCCGTCGGTACGATAGCAAACCCTGATGAAGGTCCACGCGTACGCGTGGTTGGTCGAGATTTTGTGCGCGCCGGCGATGACGACAGCGATGACGACAGCGATGATGACGGCGATGACGACAGCGATGACGACAGCGATGATGACAGCGATGATGACAGCGATGACGACAGCGATGATGACAGCGATGATGAAGATGATGACAGCGATGACGCTGAAGACGGCGACGACGACTGATCTTTTCTAATATAAGCGTGAACAGAACCGCGGCCCTTGCCACCGGGTCTGTTTTGCGAAACTGTGCAAACCAGCACCTGTCCTAGAGGGCAAGTATGAAAAACGCTTTTGTAGCCATAGTAGCGCTGTGCCTAGCGTGGCAGGCCACGCCTTTGTATGCACAAAATTACGAGCAGGCGATTCTGGCGCATTTGCGCCAAGACGGGTATGCGCAGATTACAGTCACCACCACCCTGCTGGGCCGCATTCGGATTGTGGCAGACGGCGCACAGGGGCAGCGGGAAATCGTGCTAAACCCCCGCACGGGCGAGGTTTTACGCGATGTTTTGCTATTGGCCAACCCAGCAGATGGCGGTGCATCAAGTGGCGGCAGCTCTGGCGAGTCTAAGGGTTCTGGCGGATCTGGCACATCGGGCAGCGGCGGCGATGACGATAGCGGCGGCGATGACGATAGCAGCGGCGATGACGATGGCAGCGGCGACGATGGCAATGGCGACGATGACGATGACGGCGATGACGACAGCGGCAAAGGCCGCGGTCGCGGGGGTGACGATGACTGACTTACCTTTGCATCGGGTGTGATGTGCGCAAACCGATTTTCATCGCGGCAATTTTGATTGTTCAGACCCTTTGCGCGCTGTTCTTTGTGTCCGATATTCTATCGGCATTCTTTGGGTTTTCCACAACGCCGCTGCCGTGGGAAATCCGCGAAGTGATGGAGATTTTTGCGGCCTTCGGGTTGGTTGTGGGCATGGTTTTGGGCGCGGTTTTGCTGCGCCTTGCCACGGCGGATCGCCGCCGCGCCGAAGTGCAACTGCGCCGCGCCTCCAGCGCTTTTATGCAGCTTTTGGCCGAACGTATGGCTGAATGGAGCCTAACCCCAGCCGAGCGAGACGTGGCGCTGTTTGCGATTAAGGGCATGTCGACAGCCGAAATAGCCGCGCTGCGTTCTACATCAGAAGGCACCATCAAAGCGCAGACGAATGCGATTTATCGCAAAGCAGGCGTTTCGGGCCGCGCGCAGCTTATTTCGCTGTTCATCGAAGATCTGATCGATAAAGACGCCATCGCTGCGTCTGATATGTCCAGTCCAGCGGGTCAGGACGCTGCCGCATAGCGCTGCAATATCTCTAGTGGAACAACGGCCAAAGTAGCGATATGTGTGGCCGCCAAATTAACCTGTGGGGCCGCGCCTTCCTCATGTGCTTGCAAAAATCGCGCGGCGCAAAGGCACCAACGATCCCCTGCCTTTAGCCCCGCAAAGCCATACTCGGGGCGGGGGGTAGATAAATCATTGCCAAGGTATTTCGACAGGGCCAAAAACTCATGGGTCATGATCGCGCATACCGAATGCAGCCCGCCATCCATGTGGCCTGTGTTGCAACACCCATCGCGGAAATAGCCCGTCATTGGTGCGGTGGAACAGGTTTCAAGGGGTTGGCCCAAGACATTAACTGAAGGGATCATTGCATTGGAAATGGTCATCAAAACACCTTTGAAAATCTGGGGGGTAGTCTGTAAAGTTCTTTCGTACGCCCGCCGCCCCAAAAGGCGACTTTGCCATCGTGTAGCAATTGCTGGCCCTCGATCATTTTGGCGCGAAATTCGGGCAGGTCGATGTCTTCACGCACGGGAACGCCGCTGGCCAGAGCCTTGAAATTCTCAAGGTCTTTGCCCCATGCGTGGCCCACGTCTTTTGGGTCCTTTTCTCCAGTCATGATATCGCGCATTTCGCGGCGGCCCGCAAGGCGCGTGCAGGTGATGTCATAATCGAAAAAGCGCAAGTGGATCAGGTACAGATGCGGGTCAAGAACGCGGGGCAGGTGATTATTGGCATGCCCGCCAATGGTAAAGGCCACATCGCGGCGCATGACGCAGGGTTTTGCGTAATTGGCATTGGCACGAAACACGCGGCGGCGCGATAGGATGGTGGCATCGTCTGCGATTGGGTCGGTTTCAACTTCGGGGTTGTGGATCAGTTCAATCGCAAAAGGGCACAGCGATTTGGGCACATCCCGCCCCTCAAACCTGCTCATATAGGTCACCAGATCGGGGGCGGTGTCAGGATCGACAATTACCACCTCGTCCACGTCGCCGACAAACAGCCAGTTGTAATAGCGCAGCATCCCATTGGCGAATTGCGATATGAACGCCCAGCGGCGGCGGTCTAGGCGGAACATGGTGGGGTCGCGGGGCAGTGTGATGATATTGCAGCCCGCGCCAATGCGGGTGTGTTCGGAATCGCCCCCGTGCGAGAGGATATACAAATGCTGGCGGCCAAACTGCGCGCCGTAATGGCGCACCCAGCGCTCCAGAAAAAAGTAATCCTGATAGGCCATGGTGATGGCCCCGCAGGGAACTTTGGTAGGGTCCATGATGCCGCGATCTGCCATGTAGCCCTTTTAGCGCGAAGAAAAGAAACCTTGCAACATCGCCGAAAACTGCGCGTTGTCATATATGCGCGGTGTCACGTCAAAACGCACCATGCGCCCGCGTGTTTCGCTAATGGGAAACCATTGCTCGGCCATGGAATACAGCGAATTTTCGCGGCCAACGTAATCGTCCCACAGCACAGTCACGGGGTGGCGGGTGTTCAAGATGGTGGCCAAAAAACAGCCCAAGCGGAACCGCCCGTCAATCAGCACAAGATCAGGCTCCATCCGCGCAGCGTCCTGCCAAAACCCCATGGGATAGGCCCAATACCGCCGCCAATCGTTGTGGTTCACAGGCATCCCCCATTCGCGGGTTTTTCCGATATTGGCGTGGCGAATGTCGATACTGGGGCGCATCACGCCCGCGCGGGAAAGTGTGTCGATCAGGTTTGCCGCCCATTTCGCATCGCTTTCAATCGACACAATCGGGGCATGGGAATGGCACGCGGCATAAGCGGTTGATCCGCCCGATCCGTATTCTAAGATTGCCTTAGCGTTGCGATAATGGTCTTGCACCCATGCCCTTTCCGCCTGTGGCATCGACATGTCTGGCAAGGCGATCGCAGGGTCAGGTATTGGCAAGTCTGGCAACGTTCTGGCTTTTGGGCGGCTGGCCATCTGTGTGTCCTTGGTAGCGTTGGTGTTTTGCGCAAACCCTTGCGCAAAAAAGCCCCCTGCGCAACTGTCTGTTTCTTAAAATGAAACAATTCCCTTCCTTGCGGGCGCATGCAATCTTGGGCAGAATAGGCAAAGACCAGTGTATCGGGGTAAGGGGCAATCGGTGTTGAAGATCGCGCAATCTGTGCCAGAGGCTTGTCTTGTGGGCGGCGAGGGGCAAAGCCTTGCCGCAGCAGTTCTGGCAAGTGGCGGGATATGGTTTGCCGCCAATGCCGATGAGGTGTTGGTTGAGGGCGATGCCATTACGGGCTGGCGGGCACGCGTGGGCGGGGTAGATTTGCGCCCATCTGCGCCAAATTCGGGCGGTTTTACTTTTGATACGCAAAACCCAAGTTTTGTTTTGCAAATGGGGGTGCATTGCGGATTTACTTTGGCGGGCGCGGTGCAAAACGTGGGCCGCTTTACCGCCGCCGTGATTTTCGCAGCCCCCGATGATGATATTCGCAGCCTGTTTGCGCTGAACACGGGGGCC
This sequence comes from Pseudorhodobacter antarcticus, assembly GCA_945862435.1. Lineage (GTDB taxonomy): Bacteria > Pseudomonadota > Alphaproteobacteria > Rhodobacterales > Rhodobacteraceae > Cypionkella > Cypionkella antarctica_C. The sequence continues at coordinate 209,085 of CAMAXX010000001.1, read as the reverse complement.
GCGAACGATATGATTTTCTTGTCCGAGGCTGAGGGGCAAATATTCGCTAAGGATCGCGCAGGCGGGGTGGGGGTTTACCTGCCCAGCCCTCAGCGCCGCAGCAACCGCTGGCGCATGGCGATCCTGTCCTATACGGGGCGCGAATTGCATCTGTGGGCCGATGGTGCAAAGTCGGTTGGAACGGGTGTAGCGGTGGGAATGGACGGGCCTGCCGATCTGTTCGTGGGCTGTCGGTCTAATCGCGCGGGTCTTTCCAAAACGCTGGGCGCGGGCCGCATTCGGGATGTGCTGTTCTGGGATGGCCGCGCCCTGCTGGCAGAAGATAGCAGCCTCGAACTGACCGCGTTGCACCGGTATTTCCGCTGGACCGCTGAATGAGTGAGGAGGCTTCCCTGATTGTCCCGCCTCAGGTGCCGCTGAACAGCGCAGCGTCTGACGCGCGGTTTTTGGTTCTGGGGGATGGTGCGCTGGCGGGGGCGAACCTTTGGTATGAACCAAGTGCAGGCATTGGCCCGCACGGACGCGATTTGATCATCAGTTTTGACAATTTGGCTACCGTTGACGAAGGCTGGCCGCGCGGGCCTTGGGCTTACCGCCGCCTTACGCCGATTGGCGCTGCAGTTTTGGGCGTGCAAAGCCATGCTAAGGATTGGTTTCGCTGCACATCAGCGCCCGATATGCTGCGCGCCCTTGCTGCGCAGCATTTTTTCGACGGCTTTGCTAATATCGTAATGATCGGCGCATCGATGGGCGGGTTTGCCGCGCTGAACTTTGCCCCGCTAGTCCCGCGCGCACGGGTGATTGCGCTGTCTGCGCAGACATCCATGTCCAAACACATCGCCCCGTTTGAAGCGCGATTTCCCTTTGCCGTGCGCAAATCCAATTGGGAGGCGCAGCCGTTTTTAGACGCCGCTGCCGCCATTCCCTATATCCCGTCCGTCGCCCTGCTGTTTGATCCGTTCACCCCCGAAGATCGCGCCCATGCCGCCCGTATGCACGCGCCTCATGTGCAAGCGATCCGCTTGAACCACGCCACGCACGAAGCCATTCGCGTGGTGATGAAGGCAGGCGCGTTTGTGAGGATTGTGCAGGATATGCTGGCGTATGGGCGCGTGAGCCCCGCCTTTTGGGCGCAGTATCGGTCGCGCAAATCTGTGCCAAAATGGCAAAAGTCCATGCTATTTGCCGCGCTGGAAAAGGGCCATTTTCGCGGGGCTTTGCGGGCCGCAAATCAGGTTCTGGCCATGGGCGCGGCGGCGGGCCTTTCCGAGGAGGAATTGGTTTTCGCCCGCCGTGCACGGCGCGAGGCGCTGCGCAATTTAGATGCCAAGGCGGCGGAGTAAGAGCACATGGACACAACCCGCGCACCGATGATGGCGATGACAATGGTTGGCGGTGACCATTTCTTTTTGCGCCGCTGGGTCGAATATTACGGCCGCCAACTGGGGCGCGAAAACTGCTATGTCCTATCACACGGGGGCGATCCCGAACATAAGAAGATCGCAGCAGGCTGCAATGTGATATACCTGCCCTATGATCCCACGCGCGATTGTTTCAACCAACGCCGCTGGCAAATGCTGTCGCGCCTGACAAGTGCCTTCACCAGTTTTTACAATTGGGTTTTGGTCGGCGATGTCGATGAATTGGTGGTGGTTGATCCAGCCATATCGCCCAGCCTGCGCGATTATGTGGCCGCGATTAATCCCAAAGGCGGGCCAAAGGTGCTGACGCCCTTTGCGATTGAAATGGTGCATACCCCCGATTTGGAACCTGAAAAGATCAGCGATGATCGGAAAATTTTGCAACTGCGCCGCAACTTTCGCCTGAACGCGAATTACGCCAAGCCCTGCATCAGTTCGACCAAGATTGATATCATTCCGGGCGGGCATTTTGCCACCCATCCGCATCTGCATCTTGACCCGCATCTGTACTTGTTTCACTTGCGGTTCATCGACTATGACTTGTGCGCCCAGCGCCTTGCCGCCCGCCGCGCCCAGCGCGAAATTCAAAGCGGCGCGTTGGAAGAGGTGTCTCGCGAAAAGACGGGCTGGGATACGGCATGGGAACCCTACATCAGTATTTGCAAACAAAAACCCATTCGCGAGGATATGGAATTTGCCGACTTCCGCGCTGAGATGAAAGCAGGCTGGCGCGTGAAAAAAGAGGTATATTGGGCCCCAGGCGGCGCGCGGCCAAAGGGGCTGTACAGTTTACCCGAACGATTTGCAGAGGTGTTTTAATATGACTGGGCCGATGAAAACAGGCGTCATCATCTGTGCGGAAAATGGGGATGTGATTGGCTGGGATGAAACGGGGCTAACGCTGCATTTATCTGACCGCGTGATCGCGGACATCGCCGCGCGGCTGGATTTACCGCAGGTGTCGGCGCAGGCGGCCGCTGCTGATTTTGTAGAGCTGAACGATGATATCGACGCATGGGGCGCGCATATGCGCGGCGACTGGCTGCATTTTACTGCCAATTTGGTAGGGGCAGATAGCATGCGCGGCTATATGCGCCACAAAGATGACGCGACAATTTTGGCGGAATCTCACCTGCCGTTGATGGGTATTTTTGCGCTGGGCGGCGCGCGGGCGCAGCTTGGCCAGCCGCTGCCCACGCGGTTTCCCTATCATCTGTTTGCCTCGGCCGACGATATTGGCGCAGCGGGCATGGGCGGGACGGGCGATGCGATCTTAACCCCCAACCTTCTGCCGATTCGCGAGTTGACGCACGAGGCGGTGTTGGCTGAAACGCTGCTGGCGTTGCGCAAATCGGCGGGCGCGGGCCTGCCCTTGTTTGTGCTGCGCGCTGAAACTGATATGGCGGCAAGCGCGGGTGATCTGGGTATGGGCGCGGCTATGGTGAACCTTGAACAGGCTGTGCAGAACCACGCTATTGCCGCAGCTCGCCTTGGCCGCGTGGCCAAAGTGGCGGCTGTTTGCCTTGACTATTGTCTTGAGGATATTTCGGGCGACAGCACGGCGTACCGAGACGGGATTTTGGCGCTGATGGCGCGGGTTACTCAAGCCCTTGGCCGCCTTGGCGCGCCGCGCCCCATTTTCCTTGCGGGGTTCGATTGCGGCACGCAAACCATTACAACGGGGGCCGCGCTTGGTGGCCAGTGGGAGCTGTCATGGAACCACGGCGATCATCCACTGGTCTGCACTGGGCCAAGCTATGCTTATGCGATGGACGATACCGGCCGCCTAACCGATGCAGGCCGCCGCACCAAGGCCGAGATGTCGGCCCGCGCGCTGCTGGCTAGCGAAGGCGGCGCGGTTTGGCATTGCCCAACCATTCAATTGGCCGAACGGCTTGGCAATGATATTCGCCTCACCTGCGCGGCAATGGATGGGCTGGTGGTGGACAAGGCCGACCCGTTTGATGCGGGCCCACTCGCTGGCTTTTGGCTGGACGGCGTCACCAACAAGGCCCGTATAACAAAGGTTGAGGTTGACGCGAAAGACAAGCGCGCGGTGATTTTGCGCTGCTCTGCCCGCCCTGAAGGCGAAGTTTACGTGGCCTATGCCCATGGCGCGGCCCCGCGCAAGGGCGCGCATGACTATCCCGCCAATGCAGGGGCGCTGCGCGATGAATGGGCGGCGCAGGGCACGCATGGCCCGCTGCACCGCTGGGCGCTGCCCGCCCGCCTGCGGCTGACGGATGGCGGCTGATGGGGTTTGATGCGGCCAGCATTGCGGGCGATAATATTGCCGTGATTTGGGTGGATGACATGATTGATGTCTTCACGTGGCGGCATGCCTTTGGCATTCCAATCCTGACCCCCAACCTTGATCGTCTAATGGCGGCGGGTGTACGTTTTGGCAATGCTTATGCCACAGTGCCGCTGTGCGCGCCCTGCCGCGCGGAACTAGCCACGGGCCTATCGCCTTTTCGCACGGGGCTGGTGGATTTGAACCGCTTTTGGCGGCAGGTGCTTCCGCCTGAAAAGGCATGGGCCTATGATCTACGCCGCGCAGGGTTTTATACCTTTACCACTGGCAAGGTGGATGCCACCTATCGCCCGATGCCCGAAAAATACCGGCGCGTGTTGTTTCACGAAGACGTCCCTTGCGCCGACAAAAACGGGCGAACCAAGATCAAAGAGTATCTTGATCGTGGCCCAGGAATAAAGGGCGTGAACCACCCGAATGATGACGGCGCCCAAGACCATCTGTTTTTTGACTATGATGTGGCGCAAAATGCAATTGACCTGTTGCAGCGTGCCGACCCCGCCCGCAGGCATCTGATTCAGTTGGGGTTTAAGCATCCGCATTACAATTTTGAATGTCCTGACCGCTTTTACCAGATGTATGATGCGGCCGCCATTCGGTGGCCCGAAATCGCTGCCGCCGAAGATTACTATGGCCCCCAGCAGGGCTTTGCCGTGTATGAGGCGGCCTATATCGCCAATGGCAATTGGACACCCGAAAAGGCGGGTGATGAGGGCTGGCGGCAAGTGGTGCGCGCCTATTTTGCCGCAATAAGCCATGTCGATCATGAAATTGGGCGGTTTTTGGACGCCCTAGCCGCATCCCCTTTGGGCAACAAGACAACTGTGATTTTTCTGTCGGACAATGGTTTCAACCTTGGCAATCACGACAGCTTTCACAAAATGAGCCAGTGGGACAGCGCGGCGCATGTTCCTTTGGGGATATATTCGCCGCGCATGGGGGGGCAGGGGCGGGTGATTGACACCCCAGTGTCCTTGCACAATTTTGCCAAAACGGTGATGCAATTGGCTGGCCTGCCGCCGCGCCCCGATTGGGTATCGGGCCAAAGTCTGCTGCCGCTGATAGATGCCAGCTTTGGAACATACGATTTTAGCAAATCGCCCGTGACGTCGGTGTTTGGCACGCTATCGGTGCGCCCCTCGGTCGCGGGGTATGAGCAGTATCGTTATTTTCGCTATCCCAATGGTGAAGAGCATATTTATGATATTGTCGCCGATCCGGGCGAGACGACGAACCTTATCGCCAGTGCGCCTTTGGAGTTTCTGCGCAGCGAGTTGGTGCGCGGCGCGCTGGATTTGGGGCTGGACTTGTGCGGCTATGAAAACCCCGCAGACGGCGTGAATGCGATGATGGCTGTTGACGGGTCGGTCGTGCTGGAAGGCACGCGGGGTGGCGACAGCTATTGGGCTTACGGCGCAGATGCCGAGAAAATCCGCGAGGCGAAGAATGGGGGCAACGACACCCTGTGGTACATGGGCGGGCCTGACAATTACGTTCTTCACTGCCCGATGAATGTGGAAAATATCCGCATCGCCACAGTGGTCGCGCGGAATGAGACAAACCCAAAGGGCGAAGGCCGAACGCTGCGCATTGTCGCCCACCCTGACAGCCCTATTCATTTCGAAACATCCGAACGCGTGCTTGTCGATGTGCGCGGATCGCGCGGTGATGACGTGCTCATTGGCCCCAAATACGGCGGGGCAACGTTTTATGGCGGGGAAGGTGATGACAGCCTGATCGCCATCGCCAAACTACCCACATCGCGCCACGCCTTTTTCGGCGGAGCAGGGAATGACCATCTGCAAGGCGGCGGCGGGCGTGACACGCTGGATGGCGGTACGGGGGATGATACGATTTACGCAGGGGACGCACGCAATCTGATTTTTGCGGGCCATGGCAATGATTGGATCGAGGGAGGCGACAACTCTTCGATTATTCACACAGGGCCAGGGCGTAACCACGTGAAATTGGGCCGCGGCAATGACACGCTGCATACTGGCACGGGGGTTTCCCACGTGATTACCGCGGGGGGGAATACGGTATTTTTGCCTGCTTATGGCGGCGTCACGCTGGTGAATAGATGGGCGGCGGGCCAAGTTTATGATTTCAGTGCTTGGCCGCAAAAGCCCAGCCTTAACCGCCATGGTGATGTGGCGGAATTCACGCTTGGCCTGTCGATCTTGCGGGTGCTGGTCGTCGGGGCGGGGGCCGATGTTTTGGCGCAGATGCGCTGGGGGCCGGGCGGCTGACTGCCTAAATCCACAGCAGCTCTATACGAAGTTGCGCTTTGGCACAAAGGTTCATGCAAGGGCTGCATTGACCTTAGCGCTGGCGCGCCGTCTAGTCGCTGCAACGCAGAAAGCTAACCAACGGAGCAGCCATGACCAAACCTATCCCGCAATACGCCCTGCGCGTTCAGTGCCATTTGACGCGCGGCATTGTGGCCGCGATTTCAGGGTTCTTGGCCGATCAGTCCTGCAACATCACCGATTCCGCACAGTTTGACGATATCGGCACGGGCAACTTTTTCATGCGCATCAGCTTTCGGTCGGAAGGTGGGCGCGATTTGGCGGCGCTGCAGGCGGGCTTTGTGCCTGTGGCCGAAAAATTCACCATGCAGTCGGATTTCTTTGACGAAACGGTCAAGCGCAAAGTGGTGATCATGGTGTCACGCTTTGGCCACTGCCTGAACGATCTGCTGTATCGCTCGCGCATCGGCGCGCTGCCTGTGGAAATTGTGGCGGTGATTTCCAACCATATGGATTACCAAAAGTCGTGGTAAATCAGGATATTCCCTATTTCTGCATCAAGGTGACCCCGCAGAACAAGGCGCAGGCCGAAGCCGAGCAGATGCGCATTGTGCAGGATGCAGGGGCCGAATTGATCGTGCTGGCGCGCTATATGCAGGGTTTGTCGGATGAGATGTGTCAGCGTTTTTCGGGGCGGATCATCAACATTCACCATTCCTTTTTGCCCAGCTTTAAGGGCGCGAACCCCTATAAACAGGCGTTCGAAAAGGGGGTGAAATTGATCGGGGCCACTTCACATTACGTTACCGCCGATCTGGACGAAGGCCCGATTATCGAACAAGACATTATCCGCGTGACGCACGCCCAGTCGAATGACGATTACGTCAGCTTAGGGCGCGATGTAGAGGCGCAGGTGCTATCGCGCGCCGTCCACGCCCATGTGCGGGGGCGGGTGTTTATCAACGGGCATAAGACGGTAGTGTTTCCAGCGTCCCCGGGCAGTTATACGAGTGAGAGGATGGGGTAGGGGCTACCCCTACCCACACTTGCTATTCCCACAACTCCCACAGGTCATGCACCCTTCGGCCATGCGCAGATCGAACGATCCGCAGCTGTCGCAACTGCTACGGGGGCCATCCCCAACTGCCATTGCCTGCGCCTTTGGGTCAGATTTCAAGCCCAGCCCTTCGCCCGCGATAAAGCCGATTGCGACCAAATGCTGCTCGATGACCCCGCCAATCGCCGCGAGGATCGACGGGATATAAGCCCCGTTCACCCAAGCGCCGCCGCGCGGGTCGAACACGGCCTTTAGCTCTTCGACCACAAAAGACACATCACCGCCACGGCGGAACACGGCGGAAATCATCCGCGTCAGGGCGACTGTCCAGGCGAAATGCTCCATGTTTTTGGAGTTGATAAACACCTCAAACGGGCGGCGGCGGCCTGCGATGATGGTGTCGTTGATGGTGATATACAGGGCGTGTTCGCTGATGGGCCATTTCACCTTGTAGGTGCTGCCTTCCAATGCGGCGGGGCGTTCCAGCGGTTCGGTTAGATACACCACTTCGCCCATGGCCGGTGGCGCGTCTTGGGTGACAGGTGCGGCTTTGGCAGTTTCGGTCACAGTCAGCACCGACCCCGTCACCGCATTGGGGCGGTAGGTGGTGCAGCCTTTGCAGCCCTGATCCCACGCAGCCATGTACACTTCGGCAAAATCGTCAAAGCTGATGTCTTCGGGGCAGTTGATGGTTTTGGAAATGGAACTGTCGATCCACTTCTGCGCCGCTGCCTGCATTTTCACATGGTCCAACGGCGGCAGGGTTTGGGCGTTCACAAAATAATCGGGCAGGGGGGCATCGCCGTGCATGTCCCGCCATTTGGTGACGGCGTAATCGACGACTTCTTCCTCAGTGCGCGAACCGTCTTTTTGCAGCACTTTGCGCGAGTAGGCATAGGCGAACACGGGTTCGATCCCTGACGACACATTTCCTGCATACAGCGAAATCGTGCCCGTGGGCGCGATAGAGGTGAGCAGCGCGTTGCGAATCCCATGCGTTCGGATAGCATCGCGTACATCAGCATCCATCCCGCGCATCGTGCCAGAGTTAAGATATTTCTCGGCATCAAACAGCGGGAAAGCTCCTTTTTCGCGCGCCAAGTCCACCGATGCCAGATAGGCGCTGCGGGCTATGGCGTGCATCCAATCTTCGCACTGGCGGGCCGCGTCATCGCTGCCATAGCGCAGGCCCAGCATCAGCAGGGCATCTGCCAGCCCCGTCACGCCAAGGCCAATGCGGCGTTTCGCCTGCGCTTCGGCGGCCTGCTGTGGCAGGGGAAAGCGGCTGGCATCGACGACGTTATCCATCATCCGCACGGCAGTGCGCACCAGATCATCTAAAGCGGCGGTGCCCATTTGGGCTGCGGGGCTAAACGCGTCCTTCACCAGCACTGCCAGATTGATGCTGCCCAGCAAACACGCGCCATAGGGCGGCAAGGGCTGCTCGCCGCAGGGGTTGGTCGCGGCGATAGTTTCAACGTAATTTAGGTTATTCGCCGCATTGATACGGTCGATGAAGATCACGCCCGGTTCGGCGAAATCATAGGTGTTGCGCATGACCTTGTTCCAAAGATCAGGCGCTTGCAGTGTTTTGTAGACGCGCCCGCCGTGCACCAGATCCCACGGCGCACCCGCCTTGACCGCGTCCATAAACGAGTCAGTCACCAGCACAGAAAGGTTAAACATACGCAGTCGGGCGGGGTCGCGTTTTGCCTCAATGAAAGCTTCGATATCGGGGTGATCGCAGCGCAAGGTCGCCATCATCGCGCCGCGGCGACTTCCTGCAGACATGATCGTGCGGCACATCGCATCCCACACATCCATGAACGATAGTGGGCCAGAGGCATCGGCAGCAACCCCCATCACAGCCGCGCCGCGCGGGCGGATGGTGGAAAAATCATACCCAATGCCGCCGCCCTGCTGCATGGTCAGCGCCGCCTCGCGCAGGGCATCGAAAATGCCGCCCATACTGTCGGGGATCGTGCCCATGACAAAGCAGTTGAACAGCGTGACCGATCGCCCCGTACCAGCGCCTGCAATAATGCGGCCTGCAGGCAGATATTTGAACCCTTCAAGGGCTGCGTAAAACTTATCCTCCCACGCGGCAGGGTCTTGTTCGACCGATGCCAAATCCCGCGCAACACGCCGCCAGGTATCTTGCACCGTGGCATCGATAACTGCGCCGCTTGCGTCTTTGAGGCGGTATTTCATATCCCAAATCTGGGCAGCAATTGGCGCGGAAAAGCTGGACATAATCCCCCCTAAAACAGAACGAAGATGTGGTATTGGCAACATGCAGAGACGCAAGATACCGCTTGAATTGCCCGTGGGCAAGCGAAAGACGCGCCCTTGTTGCCGCACCAATTCAGGTTATGTTCAGCGCCAGCCAAAGGGGGAATCGTGGCGCATTTGAATATCATAAAGCTGTGTGTCGGCGCGGCGTCGGTTGAAGACCTTGAGGCTTGGCAGCGCCAAAATGCCCCCCATTGGGCCAAAGGTACGGCGCAGCATATTACGCGCATGTATCCCAAACGCGATGGCGATATTTTGGGGGGCGGTAGCCTATACTGGGTGATTAAGGGCGAGGTTTTGGCGCGGCAAGAGATTTTGGATTTTGCCCCCGTGCAAGGGGCTGATGGTATTTCGCGCTGCGCCTTTATTCTGAATGCGAAGATCATTCGCACCCATCCCGCCCAGCGCCGCGCCTTTCAGGGCTGGCGATACCTTGAGGCCAAGGACAGCCCGCCCGATCTGCCACAGGGCCGCGCAACTGAGGTGCCCTTGCCGAAGGAATTGGCCCGCGCGCTGGCGGAAATGGGCCTGCGCTAAAGCCCAAGTTTGGCCAGCAGCGCCGCGCGCGTGGGTGCAAGCCCCGCCCATTCTGCGCGCAGGCTGGCGTAAAGCGTGGCTTGGCTTTGGTGGATTACAGCGTCTTGCAAAACCTTTAGGTGGTTGGCGCGCAGTGTCTCGCCGCTTGACGTAATATCCGCAATCGCCTCGGCGGTGCCGTTTTTGACTGTGCCTTCGGTGGCACCCTGACTGTCAACCAATTGATAATCGGCCACGCCTTGCGCAGTCAAATAGTCCCGCACCAGCCTGTGATATTTGGTCGCAATGCGCAAACGGAACCCGTGGGCGGCGCGAAAACCCGCTGCCGCTGCATCCAGATCGTCGATAGTTTCCACGTCAATCCAAACGGCGGGCACTGCCAAAATCAGGTCTGCATGGCCAAATCCCATTGGGGTCAGTTCCTGCGCCTGCATCTGCCAATCGGCAAGTTTGTCGCGCAGCAAATCGCTGCCCGTCACGCCCAAATGAATGCGCCCTGCGGCCAACTCGCGCGGGATTTCGCCTGCCGAAAGTAAGACGAGTTCTAGCCCCTCTATGCCCGAAACTGCCCCCGCATACTCGCGCGCCTCGCCAGACTGGCGCATCGCTAAACCGCGCGCGCCAAACCAATCAAAGGTCTGCTCCATCAATCGGCCCTTAGACGGAACCCCAATTTTCAAGGATTTGGTCATTGTGCCCCCCGTAAGGCTGCCACCAAATGTGGGCGGATCACACCGCCCACTGCGGGGATAGACCGCCCCCCGCCCAGAACTTGGGTCAATGCATCATAGCGCCCGCCACTGGCATAAGTGGGCAGATCAGGCGCGCCCGTAAAGGCAAACACAAAGCCATCATAGTATTCCATCGAAGCGCGGCCAAGATTTGCTTCAAAAGGCAGGCTAGCCGTGTCCACGCCGCGCGCGCGCAGGGCGGCAAGTCGCTGGGCAAAGCGGTGGGTTGCGCCATCAAGGCTGGGCATCTTTTGCGCCATAAACTGCAATTGACCCAAGGCGGTATCACAAGGCGCAGCCAGCGACAGAAGGGTGGTCAGCAAATCGGCCTCGCCCGCAGGAATTACGTTGGCTTTGGCATCGGCCAGCAAGGCTGCTGCGCGGGCGGAAATTTCGACTTCGCTGCGCAGGCCGATCATAGGGGCAGCGCTGGCGATCTGGGCTGAAATATCGCCGCTTGCCAGCCTGTGCAACAGCGCGCTGCGGGCAGGGGGCACAGGACTGCGGCCTGCAAATCGGTTCAGCAGCGCTAAAAACCTTTGCGGTCGCCAGATGTGACGCAAAAGGGCGGCCTTACGGGCGGGAGTGGTGGTAAGCCCCTGCACTGCGGCCAGCAAAATGCCCATATCCCCCGTCACGGCACGCAAGGGCAGACCTGCCAGCGCCCTTGCAATAAGGGCAAACACCTCGGCATCGGCAGCCTCTGGGTGCGTGCGGTCAAACACTTCGAAGCCCACTTGCAAATATTCGGGTGGGCGCGCGCCGTTGACATCGGTTAAATGATCTTGGGCGCGAAACACCTCGCCCAGATAGCAGTATCTTGCGGGATCAGCCCCGCCCCGCATGTGCGCCTGCACAACGGGCACGGTGAAATCGGGGCGCAGCATCATCTCGCCGCGCACGGGGTCGTGAGTGACATAGGCGCGCGCGCGAATGTCTTCGCCATAAAGGTCTAGCAGCGTTTCGGCAGGCAGCAGAATGTCGGCATCCACAGGCACCGCGCCCGCAGCCTGAAACATTGTGAACAGACGGTCAGCCTCAAAGCGAATGGCGGTTTTGGATACCATGCGCTCGCTACTTCCAGCCGCCAAGCATCTTTTGCACTGCAGCCACAAGATCGCCGCGCGGCACTTCTACCTGCGCGGGTCGGTCTTTCCACTCCTCCAAAGTAGCGTTCTGGGCGATCTGCGACCCAAGGATCAGGTCTTTCAGAACGACCGTTCCTTTTGCAGTCTCATCCCCGCCTTGGATCACGGCAATGGGGCTGGCGCGCTTGTCGGCGTATTTTAGCTGGTTGCCAAATTGCTTTGGGTTGCCAAGGTAAACCTCGGCGCGGATACCTGCCGCGCGCAATTCACCCACCATTGACATGTAATCGGCCATGCGATCCCGATCCATTACAGTCACAACGACTGGCCCCGCACTAACGGCCGCGCCGCGCCCTTTGGCGGCAAGGGCGGCAAGCAGTCGGTCAACGCCTATGGAAACACCCGTGGCAGGCACAGCTTGCCCCGTAAAGCGTTTGACCAAATCGTCATACCGCCCGCCCCCTGCGACCGAGCCAAACTGACGCTTGCGGCCCTTTTCATCAAGAATTTCAAAGGTAAGCTCGGCCTCATAAACAGGGCCAGTATAATAGCCAAGGCCGCGCACAACACCTGGATCAAGGATAATGCGATCAGGGCCGTAGCCTTGGGCTGATAGAAGTTCAGCGATTTCTTCCAGCTCGTTTATGCCTTCCATACCACGTGGAGACTTCGACAGATGTGACCTCAATCCAGCGATGGTTGCAGCATTGTCTTCTAAACGCTGCTTTAGAACGGTGGTCACCCACTGTGCTTGCAAATATTCTAATCCAGCGCCATCGGTAAAATCCCCCGACTCGTCTTTCCGACCCGCCGTAAGCAATTGTTCGACGCCAGATTGGCCAAGGCGATCAATTTTGTCGATTGCGCGCACGGCTATTCCACGCTCATTAGCTTTGAAATCAACGTTTTCTGGATCAAGGAGGCCGATACACTCCATGATCCCATCCAATACTTTACGGTTGTTCACCTTAATCACATAATCGCCGCGCTCAATCCCCGCAGCCTCTAATGCATCGGCCAGCATGGCGCAAATCTCGGCATCTGCCGCCACGCTCGCCGCCCCCACCGTATCGGCATCACATTGATAAAACTGGCGAAACCGTCCGGGCCCTGGTTTTTCATTGCGCCAGACAGGGCCAAAGGCATAGCGGCGGTAAGGGGTGGGCAAATCATTGCGATACTGCGCCGCCACGCGCGCGAGTGGCGCAGTCAGATCATAGCGCAGGGCCAGCCAATCGCCGCCCGTCTGATCGCTCTCGCCTTCGTTTTCCTGCCAGCCAAACACGCCTTCATTGGGCCTGTCCAAATCAGGCAAAAACTTGCCCAAGGCTTCCACCGTTTCCACGGCGCTTGTCTCCAATGGATCAAACCCATAGCGATGGTAGACATCGGTAATCGCCGCCAACATGTCCCGCCGCGCGGTTACCTCCGCGCCAAAGTAATCGCGAAATCCGCGCGGGGTTTCGGCGCGCGGGCGGCGTTCGGCCTTTGGTTTTTTGCCGTCGGACATGGCTTTACCCTTTGGTTTTTCTGCATCCTGCTGTAGCGGAAGGGCAGCGGCGGGGCAAGTAGTGGGGCGCGGATGACCGATATCACGGCACTGGAAGAACGCATCGCGCATCTGATGCGCGCGGTGGACGATTTATCGGACATTGTGGCCGCGCAAGCGCGCGAGATTGATCGTTTGACGCGGCTGACGGAAATGCTGGCCCTGCGCGAGGCCCAGCGTGAGGAGACGGGCCTTGACGCGCCTGCCGCAAACGTGCGCCCCCCGCATTGGTGATTTTACTTCGCCATGCCTTGCATGCGGGCGGCAAAGGGGCCAAACTGCAGGAATGTGCAGCCTTCCCACAGCCCCAAAACCCGACCTAACGAGCGAAATCACAGATTTGGCGCTTGCCTACAGGCGCGCGAATGGCCCTGTGATAACTGTGATGCAGCGCTTTGGCGGCACGCTGGAATCGCAGATGAGCAGATTGCCCCCGCAGTTTCGCGCGCAGATAGAAAGGGCGATTGTTGCGGCCCTGACAAGAGCGCATATTGTTGCTGGGCATACCGAAAAAGGGCCTCATTTGGGCCGCGGCGGGGTGATGGCGGCGGCCATCGCCACAGGCGCGGCAGGTGGGGCAGGGGGGATTGCCAGCTCGCTGATGGAATTGCCCGTAACCGTCACCGTTTTTCTGCATGCGATCAGGGCCGAGGCGCGGAGTGCTGGCTTTGATCCAAGTAACGATGGTATCCGCGCCGCCTGCCTCGAGGTGTTTTCTGATGCCAGCCCGCTGCGCCAAGATGACGGCATGAACACGGCTTTTCTATCGGCACGCCTTGCGCTGACGGGGCCTGCGGTTCACAAAATTATCGCCACAGTTGCCCCGCGTCTGGCACTGGTTCTGGGCCAAAAGCTGGCGGCGCAAGCGGTACCTGTTTTGGGTGCAGCATCGGGGGCGGCAATCAATGCCGCCTATCTGTCATATTATACCGAAATTGCCCGCATCCGCTTTGCCCTGATGCGCCTTGCGCAAATCCATGGCGGCGAAGCGGTGGCCAAAGCATTTGAAGCAGCCTGCGCGCCTAAAATCATCAAAGCGCGCTAAGGCCTTTCTCCTTTTCCAAATATGCTGGGGGTGAACCTGTTTGCCCCTTTGCAAACACGTAAGGCGGCTGGCCCCCTATGCCGTCTGCCCCGCCAACCAGTCGGTAAGCATTTCGCGCACTGTCTCTGCACCGCTTGCCCTTGCGGCATCAATGACCTTTTGCGCCGCCCCTAAATCGACGCTGCGCATCACCTCTTTAACAGGGCCAATGGATGCGGGGCGCATGGACAGGTTACGCAGCCCAATCGCGGCAAAGGCCAGCGCCTCTAGCGGGCGGCCCGCATCCTCGCCGCAAAAGGATAGTCGCGTGTTTGATGCCGCGCAGCGCGCGATGACAAATTGCAAAAAAGTTAGGAATGATGTGTTCAAAACGTCATACCGCTTGCGCACCCGCTCATTCTCGCGGTCTGCGGCAAAGAAGAACTGCTTTAGGTCATTCCCGCCGATGGAAATGAAATCGGCCATCTGAAAAAATGCATCGGGCGCATAGGCAAGGCTTGGCATTTCCAGCATCGCGCCAATTTCCAACTTGTCAGGCACGCCATGGCCCAATGATTTTTCGCGGTGAATTTCGCGCAGCAGCAGGCCGCGCGCGGCCTGAAATTCGGAAAATTCGGCCACAAAAGGAAACATTACCTGCAAGGGCCGCCCCGCCGCCGCGCGGATCAGCGCCTGCAACTGCATCCGCAGAACGCCAGGCTTATCAAGGCCAACGCGAATGGCGCGCCAGCCCATGGCAGGGTTCGGCTCGTCTTGTGGTTTCATGTAAGGCAGCACTTTGTCGCTGCCAATATCCAGCGTGCGAAACGCTACGGGCAGGCCTTTGGATGCCTCCATCACGCGCGAATACAGCGCGACAAGCTCTTCGCGGCGCGGCATTTGGCTGCGCACCAGAAATTGCAATTCGGTGCGAAACAGGCCCACGCCTTCGGCGCCCGACCCAACGAGGGATGGCAAATCGGCCATCAGCCCCGCGTTCATTTGCAGACCAATGTGCACCCCGTCCCGCGTGGTGGCGGGCAGATCGCGCAGGCTGGCAAAGCGTTCTTGCGCTTTGGCTTGCATTGCGATTTTGTCGCGGAAAGACCGCGCGATCGTTTCTTCGGGACGCAGATGTGCCACGCCCTGATCCCCGTCCACAAGGATCGGATCACCATTTAGCGCCTCGGTCGTGACGCGTTCGGCATGTATCACCATCGGAATGGCCAGCGCGCGGGCCACAATGGCGGCATGGCTGCCGACGGAACCTTCTTCTAGAACAACGCCCTTTAACTTGCGGCCATATTCCAGCAGTTCGGCAGGGCCGATATTGCGCGCCACAAGGATGGGGTTTTCGGGCATGGCCGCGCCCGTATCGCTGCCTTGGCCGGTTAGGATGCGCAGCAGGCGGTTGGACAAATCGTCCAAATCATGCAGCCGTTCGCGAAGATAGGCATCGGGCACGTTTTCCAGCCGCGCCCGCGCGGTGGCCTGTTCTTTGGCAACTGCCGCCTCGGCGGACAAACCGCTTGCGATATCTTCTTCCATGCGGCGCAGCCAGCCGCGCGAATGGGCAAACATGCGGTAGGCTTCCAGCACCTGCTTTTGCTCTTTGTCCAAAGATTCGGCGGCAAGCAGATCATCGACCGAAACGCGAAGTTCCCCAACAGCGGCGCGGATGCGTTCCAATTCGTACAAAGGGTCATCGGCGACGGGGTTGGTGACAACCACCCGCGCCTCGTGCAGCCAAACGCGGCCCTCTGCCGCGCCCTCTTGCCCTGTGCTGCCGCGAAACAGCACGGGCAGTGTGTGCAGCATTGCCATGCCCGTGCCAACGCCCGCAAATGCACCAAGTTCGGTCATTTCGGCCAGCACCATGGCGACAACCTCTAGCGCGTCAACCTCGTCGTCTGAAAACTGCCGTGCAGTTTTTGACTGTACGACAAGCACGCCCAAACGTTCCCCAACCCGCTGGATTGGCACACCCAGAAAGGATGAGTAAATCTCCTCGCCCGTTTCGGGCATAAACCGAAAGCCCTTTTCGGCGGGTGCATTTGCCGTGTTCACGGGCAGGCCTGTGCGGCCAACGCGGCCAACCAGCCCCTCGCCCAGCTTCATGCGGGTTTTGTGAACGGCGGTTTTCTTCAGCCCTTCGGTCGCGCACAATTCTAGCGTTTCAGCATCGCGGAACAGATAGATCGAGCAGACTTCCGTCTCCATAGAATCGGCGATCAGATGGGTGATCTGATCCAGCCGATCCTGCCCTTTGGCTTTGGTAGCCAACACGTCCCGCAACCTGCGGAGGAGTTTTCGACTGTCACTGTCCGTGCGTTCTGCTGGCATTTTGCGCCCCTTGTTCGCTGCACTATAGGCCATGGCGCGCGAAAAGGGGAGTGGGGAAAGGGTGTTAAAGTTACCCCCGTGCAAAGGCGATCAAAGCAAAGCTAAGGCGCGCAGGCCAAAATCGCGCGTGCCGTGCGGATGGCCAGTGCAGCAATTGTCAGTGATGGGTTGGCCGCGCCGGACGTGGGCAGAACACTGGCATCGCAAATGATCAGATTGTCCAGATCATGGGCGCGGCAGTTCGTGTTGACTACACTGGTTTGCGGGTTATTCCCCATCCGTGCCGTGCCGCATTGATGGGATGGCGTGCGCTTTTCAAAGGTTTTGGTTAGCACAATGGGCCAGCCCATTTTGCGCAAAAGTGCCTTTAGTTTCGCATTCAACGCCAAATGCGCCGCCCAATTTGTGCGCTGCCATTTCAGCATGATCTGCCCATCTTTTAGCGTGACACGGCTTTCGGGGCTGGGCAGGTCTTCGGACATGGTCATCAGATGCACCGAATGATCGGCGACCCATGTGGCCAGCCATAGGGGCAGTTTGGTTTCTGCCGCCATAATCGGCCCCGTAATCCGCCCTAGCATTTGCACATTGCCAAGGGGTTCGCCGTTCGGCCCGCCTGTCAGATACCAGTCGTTCATCTGGATGGTCTTTTCATAGACCGAGCGGTTGCGGCGAAACGGATTGACCCCGATAATGGCGGTGATGTTGTGGTTCATAAAATTGCGCCCCACTTGATCGGACGCGTTTGCCAGCCCGCTGGGGTGATTTTCATTGGCTGATGCCAGCAGCAGCGCTGCCGATTTCACCGCGCCAATGCACAGACATACCAGCGGGGCGGTAATGGTTTTCTGCGCGTCTTCGTGCATGTATTCAACGCCTGTTATTTGCCGCCCCTTGGCCACCAGCCTTGTCACCAGCGCCCCCGCGATCAGCGTGACATTGGGGTGCCGCAGCGCCGCAGCAAGGCCGATGGTTTCGGCGTCCATCTTGCCGCCGCGTGTGTTGGGAAAGCCGTCAAACGTGACAGCCCCGCCTTTCAGCCAAAGGTCAATATCCACCCCCAAAGGCAGAGCGCTGGGCGATAACCCTTGCGCGCGCATGCGGTTCATCAGGTCAATCACATCGGCTTCATGCGGCACGGGCGGGTGCGGATAGGGGCCAGAATGGGGCGGTTCGGTGATGTCGCCTGCCACGTCGCCGCGCACTTGGTATAGGGTTTCGGCGGCCTGATAATCGGGTTCAAAATCGGCGTAAGTGATCGGCCAGCCGGGGGCGGTGCCCTCCATATGCTTCATCGGACTGAAATCTTCGGCGCGATAGCGCATAAGCACCGCACCGTAGAATTTCGAATTGCCGCCAGGGTGGTAATAGTTGTTGGGCTGAAACGTGCCGCCTGCCTCGTCCAGCCATACCTCGCGCGGGTTGAAATGGCCCGTGAACACCGCCGTAGGGTCGCGGCATTCGGCGCTGTCACGAAGGTATTCGCCGCGTTCCAGAATGACAATTCTTTTACCGCTGGGCGCAAGCTGCGCCGCAAGCGTCGCCCCGCCCATGCCAGAGCCAAGGATCAGGATATCGGGGGTGGTGTCGAATTTATCTTCAGACATGGGGCCGACTTTCGGTTGGCCCCACGCTAACGCACAGGTGGGTTAGCGCAAGAGGGAAGTCGCGCGGGAGTTAGATCTTCTCCAACCCAAACGCATCATGCAGCGCCTGCACGGCCAGTTCCATATATTTGCGGTCGATCAGCACGCTGATTTTAATCTCGGAGGTGGCGATGACTTTGATGTTCACATTCTCGCTTGCAAGGGCTTTGAACATGGTTGCCGCCACGCCTGCGTGTGACCGCATCCCGATGCCAACGACCGAGATTTTCGCCACATCGCTGTCGACCACCATATCGTCATAGGTGATGCTGCCTGCCGCCTTTGCCTCGTCCATTGCGGCTTTGGCGCGGATGACTTGGTTGGTGGGGCAGGAAAAGGTCATATCAGTAAAAGCACCGCCCTCGCCGCCTTCGGATATGTTTTGAACGATCATATCCACATTCACCCCCGCCTCGGCCAAGGGGCCAAAGATGGCGGCGGCTATGCCAGGGCGGTCTGCCACACGCAAGAGGGTCAACTTGGCCTCGTCGCGGGAATAAGCCACGCCAGAAACAACTTTCGATTCCATGATTTCATCCTCGTCGCAGACCAAGGTTCCAGAGTTCTCGTCAGTGTCTTCAAACGAAGACAAAACGCGCAGCCGCACTTTGTAGCGCATGGCCAATTCGACCGAACGGGTTTGCAGCACTTTTGCGCCAAGGGATGCCAGTTCCAGCATTTCCTCGAACGCAATTTTGTCCAGCTTGCGCGCCTTGTTCGTGATGCGCGGGTCGGTGGTGTAGACCCCGTCAACATCGGTAAAAATATCGCAGCGCTCGGCCCCAAAGGCGGCGGCAAAGGCGACCGCTGTGGTATCTGACCCGCCGCGCCCCAGGGTTGTGATGCGCCCCTCAGTTGAGACGCCTTGAAAGCCCGCAACCACGGCCACTTTGAACCCTTCGGCAAACTTTGCGTCGATATTTTCGCGCGGGATCGAAATGAAACGCGCGCTGGCATGGGCGGACGTGGTGTTTATGGGAACCTGCCAGCCTTGCCACGACCGTGCGGGAACATCCATTTCCTGCAAGGTCAGCGCCATAAGGCCCGCCGTCACATTCTCGCCCGACGAGACCACAGCGTCATATTCGCGCGCGTCATATAAGGGCGAGGTGCCTTCGACCCAGCCCACCAATTCATTGGTCTTGCCGGACATGGCGGACACGATGACAATCACGTCATAGCCGCGCTCGACCTCGCGCGCCACCTTTCGCGCGGCGTTATTTATGCGCGTAAGATCGGCCACCGAAGTGCCGCCAAATTTCATCACCAGAACAGGCATAGTATGCTCCGCTTCAATATGGGCGCGTCATAATGGGGCGGGGGCGGGGGTGCAAGCCCTGATGCGGAGGGTCGGCGCTGGGGGCTGTGCCTTCGGCGAAGGTATTTGTGCCAATGTGAAAGGGCTACAGGTTGGGACTTAGCGCGGCTACAGGGCGCGGTGCCCAATATCGCTCCGATAAAACCCCTGAGGCCAGTCGATTTTCGCGGCCATGTCGTAGGCAAGGGCGCGGGCGGCGGCTAGGGTTTGCGCGCGCGCGGTGATGTTCAGAACGCGGCCTCCGTTCGCCACGATCTGACCATCCTTTTCGGTAGTGCCTGCGTGGAACACCATTTGCCTGCTGGTTCCAGGCAATGTGTTTAGCCCGCCAATTTGGCTGCCTTTTTCGTAGGCGCTGGGATAGCCATTCGCCGCCATAACGACAGTGATCGCGTGATCGTCTGCCCAGTTGATTTGCATTTTTTCCAATGTGCCGTTCGCGCAGGCGAGCATGGCATCCAGCACTTGCCCGCCAAGGCGCATCATCAGCACTTGGGTTTCAGGGTCGCCAAAGCGGGCATTGTATTCCACAAGGCGGGGCTGGCCGCCTTCGATCATCAGGCCAGCGTACAGCACGCCACTGTAGGGCGTGCCGCGCCGCGCCATTTCCGCAATGGTCGGTAGGATGATTTTGTCCATCGTAATTTCAGCGATGTCATCTGTGAGGACGGGCGCGGGCGAATAGGCCCCCATGCCGCCCGTGTTCGGGCCAGTGTCGCCGTCAAAAGCGCGTTTGTGGTCTTGCGCGGTGCCGATGGGCAGGGCGTTAATGCCGTCGGTCAGCACAAAGAAACTGGCCTCTTCGCCTACCATGAATTCTTCAATCACCACTTCGGCCCCTGCCGCGCCAAGCGATCCGCCGAACATAGCATCAATCGCGGCAAGCGCCTGATCTAGCGTTTCGGCCACGACCACGCCTTTGCCAGCTGCAAGCCCATCGGCCTTGATCACAATCGGCGCGCCTTGGGCGCGGACGTAATCGCGGGCGGCGGCGGCATCGGTAAAGCGGGCATAGGCGGCGGTGGGGGCGGCGCAGGCGTCGCAGATTTCTTTGGTAAAGGCTTTCGACGCCTCTAGCCGCGCCGCTGCGGCGGACGGGCCAAAGGTTAGAATTCCAGCCGCGCGCGCGCTGTCTGCCACGCCTGCGGCCAGCGGGCCTTCAGGGCCGATGATCAGAAAATCAATTGCCTCATCGGCGCACAGTTGCACCACTTCTTCGCCCGACAGAATATCGATAACAGCGACTTCGGCAATCTGCGCAATGCCCGCGTTGCCGGGGGCGACGATGAGGCGGTCGGTTTTGGGGTTTTGCAACACGGCCCATGCCAGGGCATGTTCGCGCCCGCCCGATCCCAAAATCAGAATGTTCATCGCAAACCCCCGCTTGGCCTTTGGTTTGCAGCGTCATAAGGTGAGGGGGCGTATCGTGCAAGGTGCCCCCAAGGAATAGCGGATGGATTTACTAGACGACAGCCCCGCCCCCAGCGGCAACAGCCCTGAATTCACTGTGTCCGAGCTGTCGGGCGCGGTCAAACGGGTGATTGAGGGCGAGTTTGGGCTGGTGCGGGTGCGCGGCGAGGTGGGCCGCGTGTCGCGCCCAGCCTCGGGGCATGTCTATTTCGCGCTGAAGGATGATCGGGCAACCTTGGATGCCGTGTCTTGGAAAGGGCAGGTTTCCAAAATGCAGGTGCGCCCTGAAGAGGGGATGGAAGTGGTCGCTACAGGCCGCATGACTACCTTTCCGGGCCAATCAAAATATCAGTTGATTGTCGAGGATATGGCCCCAGCAGGGGCGGGCGCGCTGATGGCGATGCTGGAGCGGCGCCGCGCGATGCTGGCGGCAGAGGGGCTGTTTGACGCTGCGCGCAAGAAGCCCATTCCATATTTGCCGCAAGTGATCGGCGTCGTCACGTCACCATCGGGCGCAGTGATCCGCGATATTTTGCACCGTCTGCGTGACCGCTTTGCGCGCCATGTGCTGATTTGGCCCGTCGCCGTGCAGGGGCAATCTTGCGCGGCAGAAGTGGCGGCGGCTATTGCAGGCTTTAACGCGCTGCCCGCAGGCGGCCCCATTCCACGCCCCGATGTGATTATTGTGGCGCGGGGCGGGGGCAGTTTAGAAGACCTTTGGGGCTTTAACGAGGAAATCGTGGTGCGGGCTGCGGCGGGCAGCTTGATCCCACTTATCTCGGCTGTGGGGCACGAAACCGATACCACGCTGATTGATTATGCTGCCGATTTGCGCGCGCCAACGCCGACAGCGGCCGCGGAACTTGCGGTGCCCGTGCGCGCCGATTTGATCGCGTGGGCCGATGGAATGGGCGCGCGGATGTCGCGGGCGGTGGCGCAGGGCATGGCCGCGCGCGGGCAGCGGTTGCGCGATCTGTCGCGCGCTCTGCCACGGGCGGAGCGGTTGCTGGACGGGCCAAGGCAGGGTTTTGACGCAAAAGTGCTGCGGCTTGGCGGGGCGCTGGGGCTGATGGTGGCCAATAAGGCGGGGATTTATGGGCGCGTGGCAGCGCGGTTGCGGGGCGAATCGCTGCGCGGTTTGGTTCTGCGCAAAGCGGGGTCGCTGCGCGAATTGTCTGCGCGGCTAGAGAGTAAATTCAATTCAGATACGGATCGGCGCAGAATGCAATTGCGGCTGCACTCCTCGCGCCTGCCGAACGCGTTGTCGCGGCTACTGGCCGATGCAGGGCGCAAAACCGCCGAGGGACGCAGTAAATTGGCGGGGCTAGAAGCGCGGCTGCACTCTGCCCAGCGCTTGCGGCTGGAACGGCAGGGGCAGCGACTGGATGCGCTAGAGCGGATGCGCGCAACGTTGGGCCCGAATGAGACACTGGCGCGCGGGTTTGCCATTGTGCGGGTAGACGGGCGCGTGGTGACCAAGGTCGCCGTTGCGCAAAGCGCCGCCGCACTGGACATTCAATTCGCTGATGGACATG
Organism: Pseudorhodobacter antarcticus; assembly: GCA_945862435.1. Classification (GTDB taxonomy): domain Bacteria; phylum Pseudomonadota; class Alphaproteobacteria; order Rhodobacterales; family Rhodobacteraceae; genus Cypionkella; species Cypionkella antarctica_C. The sequence goes on along the minus strand of CAMAXX010000001.1, from coordinate 186,571 downwards.
CGCATATGATGCCCGCAGGCGAGGGCCTAAAGCCCGCCGCCAAACCCAGCAAGCCCATTATTGGGCAAGGAAGTTTGTTTTGATGCTCAGTGATGATTTTCAAACGTTGCTCACTGATTGGATGATGCAAACTGTGGCCCGCCATGCGCCTGATGTGGGCCACCGCCCAATGTATGGCGGCATTGTCTTTGAGCGGGAATTAGGCGCGCCAAAAACCTGCTTGTGCGGGATATATGCGTATAGCGAACATATGAGTGTCGAGTTCACTCATGGTGCGGCCTTTGACGATCCGCTGGGCGTTTTAGAGGGCGCGGGCAAGCACCGCCGCCACATCAAGTTGCGCAGCATGGGCGATATCTTGGCCAAGGATGTGGAAGGCTATATCGCCCGCGCCTTTGCAGTAGGGCAAGCACAATGAAACTGGGATACACCATAATTTATGTGGCAGATGTTTCGGCCACGGTTGCGTTTTACGCATCTGCCTTTGGTCTGACCTGCCGTTTTCAGACACCCGAAGCCGATTACGGCGAAATGGAGACATCGGGCACAACACTGTCATTCGCCCGCGATGATCTGGCGCAAAGCCATGGGTTTTCTTATGCACCCAACCGCGCGGATCTGCCCAGCGCTGGGATTGAAATTTGCTTGATCTGCGATGATGTGCCAGAGGCCTTTGAGCGCGCCATCGTGGCAGGTGGGGTGGTTGCAGCATCCCCGCAAGTCAAGCCTTGGGGGCAAACGGTGGCTTATTTGCGCGATTTGAACGGGGTGCTTGTAGAACTTGCCACGCCTATGGGTTAGCGTTTAGCCACGGCTTAAGATGCGGGCGGATTGCACGTTTCCACATCGGGGGAAACAGCGCGATGGTGCAGGCAAGTGGCAGCGGCCACGGCAAGCGCGGCGCATCTTGGGCATTAGGCAGGCGCAGCGCGGGGTAGGGTCGGCTTGGGTGGGCGTGATGATCTGAATGGCGCGGCGCGCTGATCATCATAGCGCTGGAATACCAATGCGGCGCGTTCCAAGAATGGCGGTTTTGCACCGGTTCGTATTTACCATTTGGCAGTTTGGCGCGCATTAGGCCATAATGTTGCACATAATCAGACAGCATCAGTTGCGCTGTGGCCGACAGGGACAGAAGTGTCCAGATTGCCAGCCCGATCAGCCCACCAAGGGCGAAAGCCAAAGCCAAGCTTGCCGCTGAAATCCCAATATATAAGATGTATGGGTGAAATCCCTTTCTGCCGGATTTGCGTGCGCGCAAATCGTTTTCGGCCCGCAAACCGCGCGCAAAACTGCCCGCCCATGCGCGCAGGAAAAACGCATAAAACCCTTCGCCTGAGCGCGCTGTATTTGGGTCCAGCGGTGTGGCGGCATGGGTGTGATGCACCAAGCGGTGCGCCGATGTGTGATGTCCGAAAAGCACCATACCCAACATCACTGTGCCCAATGCAAACAGCGCGCGCGGGGCGCGGTGGATCAACTCATGCGCAGCGGGGTTGCTTATTTGGCCCAGCCACAGCGACGCGCCAACGAATAAGCCAATTTTATCGCTCAGCGGGGCCGGCCCGGCCAAATGCGCGACCAGCCACGGCAGCAGCGCGATATGCAGCGCAGCCAAAGCAACGATCAGGCTATCGGCGGCTGGAAACTCGGCCCCTTCGGGCGCGGCGCCCATAAACAGGCCGTCAAAGCGGTCCATCAGGGCGGCGAACAGCGTGATCGCGGCAAGGCCAGCCCATGCCAGCGCCCCGCCCCAAACCATCCCCATCGCCAGTAAGGCTGGGGGCAAAAGGGCGGCAAAAGCGAACAGCCAAAGGGGATTAGTGCGCGGCATAATGCAAATCTAGCAGACTGCGCGTGCAATGCCAGTGCGGCATTAAGCGCAGGGTTGTTCCAATCAAATTAGAAGGGACCGCCCGCGCGAGAATGCGCCTGCCATATTGCCCTTAGCCCCGCGATTGACTAGCTAGAGATAAGCGCGGCAGTTTTGCTGCAATTCGGGGAAACTATGTCCTTTTTCAACAAACTGCGCGAGCGGTTGACGCGATCATCAGGCAAAATTGGCGCGGGGCTGGACGAACTGGTTCCCGCTGAAAAGGGCTTGATCGGCGGGCTGCTCGGCGGCGAGGCGCGTGCGCCTTTTGACGATGCGATGCTGGAATCGCTAGAAGATTTGCTGATTTCGGCCGATATGGGGCCAGATACGGCCGCGCGGGTGGCCGCGAATGTGGCGGCAGGCCGCATGGGCAAGCGTGTCTCGGCCGCCGAATTGCGCGGTTTTCTGGCAGATGAAATCACCCGTATCATGTCCCCGATTGCAAGGCCGATGCCAATTTACCCAAAGCGTCCACAGGTGGTGCTTGTTGTGGGCGTGAACGGGTCGGGCAAAACCACAACCATTGGCAAGCTTGCCAGCCAGTTCAAAGCAGCGGGTAAGTCGGTTGTCATCGCGGCAGGGGATACGTTTCGTGCCGCTGCGGTCGAGCAGTTGCAGGTTTGGGGCACCCGCGCAGGCGTGCCTGTGCTTACCGCGCCAGAAGGGTCTGACCCTGCCTCACTTGCGTTTTCCGCGATGGAGCGGGCCGAGGCTGATGGCGCAGATTTGCTGCTGATCGACACCGCAGGCCGTCTGCAAAACCGCGCTGATTTGATGGAAGAACTTGCCAAAATTGTGCGCGTTATTCGCAAAAAAGATCCATCCGCGCCGCATAACACCCTTTTGGTGCTGGATGGCAGCACAGGGCAAAATGCTGTGTCGCAAGTCGAGATTTTCCGCAAAATTGCTGATGTATCGGGCCTGATTATGACCAAGCTTGATGGCAGCGCCAAGGGCGGGGTTTTGGTTTCCTTGGCCGATAAGTTTGGCCTGCCGATCCATGCCATTGGTGTGGGCGAGCAGATTGATGATCTATCCCCCTTTGATCCCAAAGACTTTGCCCGCGCTCTGACGGGATTGGATCGCTAATACATGTCGGCATGGTTTATCTCGTTGGAAGGCACCCCAGCGGGGGAGCATTTGGCCATGGCGCTGGTGCTGATGGCAGCAGTGTTGCATGCGCTGTTTGGCGCGCTGCAAAAGGGGCGGTTTGATCCGTGGGTCACGCGCGGCGTGATCGATGCCAATTACGGGCTGATCGCCGCGCCAATTGCACTGTTTGTTGTGCCGTGGCCCGAGCCGTTTATGTGGCCAATTTTTGCAGGGATGGTGCTGATCCATATCTCCTACAAGGTGCTGCAAGCCATGGCCTACACGCGCGGGGCCTATACAGTGGTTTACCCAGTGGTGCGCGGCACAGGGCCACTGGTGACAGTTCTGATCGCGGGAGCGGTGTTTGCCGAGGTTTACGCCCCGCTGCAATGGGTAGGGGTGCTGCTGCTGTCGGGCGGCATTCTGGGGCTGGCTGCCTATAATCTACGATTTTTGGCGGTGGGGCGCGATACGCTGATCCCCGCCCTTGGCTTTGCGTTGGCCGCTGGGGTGACGGTGGCGGCCTATACCACCTATGACGCGTGGGGCATTCGCGCTACGGCAGACCCGTTCACCTTTCTGGCGTGGTTTTTCTTTTTGGACGGCATTATCATGCCGTTCGCCACGGTGGGCCGCATCCGCGCCCTGCCGCGCGCCGATTGGCCCGCGCTAGCAAAACTGGGCTTTGGCGGGGCGATTATTGCCGTTTTCAGCTTTGGCACGGTGATGCTGGCGACAAGGCTGGACAAGGTCGGCGAGGCGGCCGTGCTGCGCGAAACCTCAACAGTATTTGCCGCGCTGATTGGTTGGGCGATCTTGGGCGAAAAAGTTGGGCTTGCCCGCGCGTGCCTTATGGCGTTGATTGCGCTTGGCGCGGTGGTGATGGAATTTGGAGGCTGAGATGAAAAAACGAGAGCTGAACCCCTTTGTCAAAATGGCTTTCGAACTTGGCCCGCTGGTTGCGTTTTTCATCGCTTTTGGGCGGATGAAGGACAATACATACACCTTCTTTGGCACCGAATACTCTGGATTTATCACCGTAACGGCGGCGTTCATCGTGGTCATGCTGGCGACGACGGCGCTGCTTTGGGTGCTGACGGGAATGCTGTCAAAAATGCAAATCCTGTCGCTGGCGCTGGTTGTCATCATGGGGGGGCTAACGGTTTATCTGAATGATGAGATGTTCATCAAAATGAAGCCCACGCTGCTGTTTGGCTTTTTTGGGGTGGTGCTTGGGGTGGGCTTGTTGCGCGGGCGATCATTTTTGCGCGATGTGATGGATGCGGCCTTGCCGCTGCAGCCACAAGGTTGGATGATTCTAACGCGCAGGCTTGCGTTGTTTTTTATATCGCTGGCCTTGGCCAACGAATTAATATGGCGGTTCGGGTCAACCGAAGCATGGGTGTTTTTCAAGACATTTGGCGACACTTTGGCGCTGCTTGCGTTCTTTGCCAGCCAATATCCCTTGCTGGAAAAATACAGCACTGAAGATGCTGAAAAACCTTAGGCCTTAGTGGGCATAGCGCCACGGGGAAAGAGCGCTCCATCGTTGGGTCTGGGCACTGGGCAGGGCTGCGGCCAAAGCTTGCAAATCAATGCTGCCGTTTAGCAGCGCGCGATATAGGCCAAAAATGCCTGGGCGGATGTAGGGCGACCAATGGCAAATGCGGGCGGGTGTGCTGGGCAAGGCAAAGCCAAATTCGGCCAGCGCATTCAGACTGCGCGGCGCGTCCAGTTGCAGGTTGATCCAATTGGGCAGGCTACAGCCCAAACCCTGCCCGATAGCAGTATCGCGGCCCAAGGCCACGCCCCATTCATATACAGCGTCAAACAGGTCATTTTCGCGGGTGGTGACATTGATGATCTGCGCCCTTTGCCCTGCTGGCGTGCGCATGGCGCGCAGGGCGGGCTGGCGCGTTTCGGCTGCGGCCAACAAAATCAGGCGGCCCATGTGGCCAGCTTGGGCATAGTGAAGACTGGCGAGTGCCGCCCGCGCGCCAAGAGAATGGCCAATGATATCAAGGCGGCGGTTTGGGTCTATTTCGGCAATCGCTGCGGCAAGCTGCGCCAGCGCAGCGCCTGCCTGCTCGGCCCTGCGGTTGACTTGGCCCAATGTGCCGCGCGCGGGCCAGCCAAAGCCAATCGCCAGCCCCGCCTCCCCACCAAGACCTAAATGGCGCGGCCAAGAGACAAGGGTTCTGTCGCGGCGTTTGGTCAACTCAGCCTTCGGCTCTAGGGCGAATATATGTCCAAAGGGGCAATGCTGCCCAGCGTCTGGCGCAAAGCGAAACCCATGTACCATGGCCACCACAGGTGCAGTTGGCGAAAGACGGGCAAGCCGTAGGGCCAACTCGGCGTGATCCAACGCAAGCCGCCCATCTTTGCCCATGCGCACAGTAAAGGGCGGCTCTGGATGATGGGCAAGGCTGTATGGCATATGCGCCCTCTTTGTTTGCAACACTTCGATACCGCTGCGATGCAACATTGGCGTGACGGACGGGTGACGGAATTGTAAATTCACAACCCCTTCTAGGTGGTTGACCAAGCAGGCCCCAAAGGTTATTCACGATGTGTGGCGCTTTGTTACCAGATTGCGGGCCACGTTAAACATTCCGCTAAAAGGGTTAGGGCTGTTGCCCCGAAGCCCGCTGGTTTCGGGGTTTTTTATTTGGTCTAGGGGGCCGATATGTCGAACGATTGGAAAACGCGCACGCAACTCGTGCATCAGGGCAGCCGCCGCAGCCAGTATGGTGAGATGGCCGAAGCGATTTTCCTAACCCAAGGCTTTGTATACCCCGATGCCGAAACCGCCGAGGCGCGGTTTATATCAGCGGGCGAGGATGAGTTTGTTTATGCCCGCTATGGCAACCCCACCACCCGCATGTTCGAAGAACGCATCGCCGCATTAGAGGGTTGCGAAGACGCATTTGCCACCGCCAGCGGCATGGCGGCTGTGTCAGGCGTGCTAACGGCGATGCTGCGCGCGGGCGATCATATCGTGTCATCGCGCGCGCTATTTGGGTCGTGCCATTACGTGCTGGACGAGGTGCTGCGCCGATACGGCGTTGAGGTGACCTTTGTTGATGGCGCGAATTTGGATGAATGGCGCAGCGCGGTGCGGGCGGGCACCAAAGCGGTGTTTTTCGAATCGATGTCCAACCCTACGCTAGAATTGGTCGACATTCGCAGCGTTTCGCAAATTGCCCACGCCGTTGGGGCGCTGGTGATTGTGGACAACGTTTTTTCCACGCCGATTTTCAGCCGCGCGGTCGATCAGGGCGCGGATGTGGTGGTTTATTCCACTACCAAACATATTGACGGGCAGGGCCGTGCGCTGGGCGGGGTGATTTGCGGAACGCGCGAGTTTATCCGCAAAACTGTCGAACCTTACATGAAACACACGGGCGGCGCGATGAGCCCTTTCACATCTTGGATCATGCTGAACGGCATGGTCACGCTTGATTTGCGGTGCCGCGCTATGGCTGCCAGCGCCGAGACCATCGCCCGCGCGCTGGAAGGTGATTCGCGCCTGAATTTCGTGCGGTTCCCCAGTTTACCCACCCATCCCCAGCATATGTTGGCGATGGAGCAGATGGGCGGAGCAGGTGGCACCTTGGTGACTTTTGATCTGAAGGGTGGAAAAGAAGCGGCATTTGCCTTTTGTAACGCATTGCAGATCATCAAGATTTCCAACAATTTGGGGGATGCAAAATCGATTGCGACCCACCCTGCCACAACCACCCATTCGCGTCTTAGTCCTGAACAAAAGGATATTCTGGGAATCACCTTAGGGTTGATTCGTTTGTCAGTTGGTTTAGAAGATACAGAAGATCTTATCAGCGACCTTTCTCGCGGGCTTGCTGCGATTTCTGTGTGAAAATCTGTCGCTTTGTAGTGATCTGATCGGGAAATTTCTGCGTATAATCTGTAAATTGGTTGCATGCGTCGCCTCAAAGTTTAAATGATGGCTTGCAACCTTAGGCTGTATTGGGGGATTGGTCGTGAATATTCATTTCTCGGATGCGGGGCTTGCGCCCAGCACAGACGAAGCGGCGGCTGCGTTGGCCGTCTTGCGCACATGGGCTGCGCGTGCGTCTGAAGCAGAAATCGCGGCGCTGGATCACGGCGCGCTGGCTTTGATCGGCAACGGTTACCCCGTTTTTTCGCGCGATTATCCCGCTGATTTTGTGGTGGCAAACGAATATAAGGACAGCCTTCCAGATTTGCAAAATGGCCCGTCCAGCCTGATCCGTGGGGCAAAGCAGCTGATCCAGCATGTCGGAATTTCCAATTTTCGGCTGCCGTTGCGATACAAGACCAAGATTGGCGCGCCAGTGCTGCTGGAAACGTCTGTCACGGGAACTGTTAGCCTTGAGGCCGAGAAAAAGGGCATCAACATGTCCCGCATCATGCGGTCGTTTTATGCCCACTCGGAAGCTGAGTTTTCGTTTGGCGTGATCGAGGCGGCGCTGGACGATTACATGCGCGATTTGGGCAGTTTTGATGCGCGGATTCAAATGCGCCTGTCCTATCCGCTGCAGGTTCCAAGCCTGCGGTCTGGTCTGCAAGGCTGGCAGTATTACGACATTGCGCTGGAATTGGTCGAAGTGGCGGGCGTGCGTAAGCGCTTGATGCATCTGGATTTTGTTTATTCCAGCACCTGCCCATGTTCGCTGGAATTGTCCGAACATGCGCGGATGACGCGGGGGCAATTGGCCACGCCGCACAGTCAGCGGTCGGTGGCGCGGATTTCGGTGGAAATGGCGGCGGGGGCGGTTTTGTGGTTTGAAGACCTGATCGAGATTGCCCGCGCTGCCGTGCCGACTGAGACGCAAGTTATGGTCAAACGCGAAGATGAACAAGCCTTTGCCGAACTGAACGCGGCCAATCCGATTTTTGTCGAAGACGCGGTGCGCAGTTTCTGCGCGGCGGTGCAAGCCGATGATCGCATTGGAGATTTTCGGATTGTGGCAAGCCATCAAGAAAGCCTGCACAGCCATGATGCGGTGTCGGTTTTGACGCAGGGGCCAACTTTTGCGCAAACATCGCTTGACCCGCGTTTGTTCGCAAGCCTGTATCACGTCGGCTAATAATTGCGGCGAACCAGCCTGCCGCAATCAAAGCGGCGCGCAGTGTTCTGGGCGACGCTTTTTATAGTTGGCATCCGTATGTAAAGCGTATTGCCCGCGTATGGCATCCGTCCCTACACCTGCCACACGCTAGGGCAACTAGGGCCAGCAGGTGACCTGCACTGTCATGCCCATCGCTGCAGCATTCAACGCGTCAGGTGACAGCGCTGCCGCCGCGGCATCGCTGAACACCGCTGCCACATTGGCCCGTGCGAACAACGGCGCAAGGCTGGCCATATCACGGGCAAGGGATATGCCCTGCGGCAAAGATTTGCCGCCAATTTCTGTGCCAAATATCATCCCCAAAAGTGCGCCTTTGTCGTTGAGTACCGGCCCGCCCAAATCGTATGGCGTGACATTGGCGGAAATCGTCAGCAATCCCGCTTCGCCGCTTGGCCCGCCAGCGGCCTGCACTTGACCAAAGGTCAGGACGGGGGCGGGTAACCCTTTGGGCAGGGAATAGCCCGCAAGCAGCACGCTTGCGCCCGCACCTAAGCTTTCGGTTGCGGGATAGCCAACGGCCAAGGGGGATGCTGGCGAGAGGGGGCGTAAAATGGCCGCGCCAAGCGCGGCATCACTGGCCACCACTTCGGCGTCAAGAACGTTGTCGAGTGTGATTTTTGCGCATGTGCCCACGGCATCTGACTGCGTCAGCACCAGGCCATCTGCATCCACGTAAATGCCCGAGACAACGGCCGTGGGTTCTTTCACGGCCATGCCAGCCATCACGCCTAGTTTAATGGCATCATCCAGTGGCACAAGGCCCGGGTCTAAAACTTGATCGCCCGTGCTGCGCAGTGTGCTGGCAAGGGTCGCTCTTATACGCTGCGCGGTTTCGGCCTGCGTGGGCTCCCACACCAAAAGATAGCCTTTGATCGCGCCTTTGCTGGTTTTGGCGGTGGCGAAAGAGGCGATGCTATCTGAGGAAGCGTTGATCGTGAATTCGCTGTCTTGCAGGCTGCGCTCGCCCGCTGTGGGCACAACTTCAAGCGTTTGCAAAAGATCATAAAGGCCCGCCAAAGTGGCCGTGTCGCCTGGTTCGGAAATCAGCAAAAGGCGCAGTTTTGATCCGTCTGTGGCCGTGTAATGCACAAAGGGCGGCTCGTAATGGTCAAATGCCATCATTGCCGTTGGCAGGGCAAATTCAATGCCTGCCTCGCCCTCGGTCGTGACCGTAAAACCAAATTCTGCTTCATCGGCCTTATGGTTGGCGACCAAGGTACTGCGTTGCAGGCTGGTCAGAACGCCTGTGGGTTCATAGCCCATGGCTGTTTGCCATGCCATCATCGATGCGCGGGTGCCACGACCAATGCTGCCGTCTAGCGCGCCTTCGTAAAAGCCATACCATTGCAAGGACGCCTGCAATTCAGCCTTTTCGTCGCGCGAAAGTGCCGCTTCGCTGACCTGCGCCTGATCGATGGTTTCATCGGCAGGGGCAGGCGGCGGCGGCGGTTCTTCTGGGGGGGGCGTTATAGGTTCTGCTGCTTGCGTGGCCGCAACTGCCGCCGCGCCCGCCGCCGCGCCTACTGGCCAGAACTGCGCGCCATGATCTGTTCCATCGGTGATAAAGGCATCACGCGGGATTTGACCTGACGCCTTAAGGCTGGCCATTGTGCCTGCCGCCTTGGCCGGCGTGAACGGGCCCAACGAGACAAGATACCATTTTTTGCCAATGCGATAGCCCGACACGGCCTCTAAAGCGGCGCTGTAGGCGCGCGCGCGATCTTCGGCGCTGGCAAGGTCTGGAAGGGCTTCCAGCTGGATCCAAGCAAGGCCTTCTTGCGCGGTTGAAGGTGATACACCTAAAAACCCCGCCAAAACCATCGCCAAACATGCGGCCCAAATGCCCTGTAACCCTGCCATCTTCTACCCTTTTGCAGCCAGAATATTTCGAATCTGGTTAAGATTAACAGCGCTGTGCGCCGATGCACGCAGATAATGTAAGTCTGCGGGCAAATTGCCGCAAAATTGCGCTGTAATAACCTATGCCGCATTGACCCTTTGCCCCCGCTTGCCTATGCAATGCCAAACTTTGATAAGGGTGATCCCGATGGCCGACTTCAGCAGTGCCCCCCGCAGTTTTCAAGAGATTATTCTGCGCCTGCAATCCTATTGGGCTGATAAGGGCTGCGCGATTTTGCAGCCCTACGATATGGAAGTGGGCGCTGGCACCTTTCACCCTGCGACGACGTTGCGTTCGCTGGGCACAAAGGCGTGGGCTGCGGCCTATGTGCAGCCTTCCCGCCGCCCGACCGATGGGCGCTATGGCGAAAACCCAAACCGATTGCAGCATTATTACCAGTATCAGGTCATTATCAAACCTTCGCCGCCCGACATGCAAGAGCTGTATTTGGGCAGTCTGGCCGCTATTGGCATTGATGCCAGCCTACATGACATTCGCTTTGTCGAGGATGATTGGGAGTCCCCCACATTGGGCGCGTGGGGGCTGGGCTGGGAAGTGTGGTGCGATGGGATGGAAGTGTCGCAGTTCACCTATTTCCAGCAGGTTGGTGGGCATGATTGTAGGCCTGTTTCGGGCGAGTTGACCTACGGGCTCGAACGTTTGGCGATGTATGTGCTGGGCGCAGAGCACGTGATGGACATGCCGTTTAACGCCCCCGATGCGCCCATTGCGCTGAGTTATGGCGATATTTTTCGCCAGACCGAAGAGGAATACAGCCGCCACAATTTCGACGGGGCTGATACGGCGCAATTGCTTCGGCATTTTGAAGATGCCGAGGCCGAATGCCAGCGGCTGCTGGATTTTCCTGCCCTTGACCCAAAATCGGGAAAGACGATTATTATGGCCCATCCCGCCTATGACCAAACGATCAAGGCCAGCCATTTGTTCAACCTTTTGGATGCGCGGGGCGTGATTTCTGTCACCGAACGGCAGGCCTATATTGGCCGTGTGCGGGCCTTGGCCAAGAAATGCGCTGATGCGTTCCGTTTGACGGAAGCGGGCAAAGATGCTGAGGTTGTAGCGTGAATGCGGGTAAGTTCATTGCAGGTGGCATCGTGCTGATCGGGGTCGCGGCTGGCATATCCATGTATTGGTTGCAGGAATATGCCTATTACGAACCTGCCCAATTTGTGCCATCGCAGGAAATCCTGCTGACCCCTATCGAATCTGGCCTGCCAGAACCGATTTTGGTGCAAACCATTCAAGGCATTGAGTCCGCCAGCGTGCCAATGAAGTTTCGCGCCTGTTTCACCACGCCGATGACCGTTGCGATGCTGACGGAAACCTATGTGGCCTACAAAGGCGCAGTGCCGCTGACGGCCCCGTCGTGGTTTGATTGCTTTGATGCCAATGCCATTGGCGAGGCGCTGGCAGAGGGCACGGCGCTGGCGTTTTTGTCGCAATCGCAAATCGCGCCGCAGATTGACCGCGTGGTGGCGGTGTTCCCCGATGGGCGCGCCTATGCGTGGCACCAAATTTCGCCCGATACCGCCAATTCCTATACGGGGGCCGCGCCTGCCGCCGCGCCCGAGATGCCCGCCCAAACGCCTGATAAGGTAGAGTGATATGGCCCACCTGCTGATTGAACTTTTTTCCGAAGAAATCCCCGCGCGGATGCAAGTGCGCGCGCGGGAAGATTTGAAAACCCTTGTCACGAATGGGTTGGTCGAGGCGGGGCTAACTTACGCAGGCGCAGGCGCGCACTCAACCCCACGCCGCCTGACACTGGCGATTGAAGGGCTGTCGGCGCAGTCCGCCGCGACAGTTGAAGAACGCAAAGGCCCCGCGACAACCGCCCCCGATGCCGCATTAGAAGGGTTTTTGCGCAGCACGGGGCTGGGCCGTGACCAGCTTGAAATTCGCGATGACAAAAAGGGCCAAGTGTACTTTGCCGTCATCAAGAAAGAGGGCCGCCCCGCTGCCCCGATCATTGCCGAGGTGCTCGAACACACCATCCGCACTTTCCCGTGGCCCAAATCCATGCGCTGGGGCAGCGGCAACCTGCGCTGGGTGCGCCCACTGCATTCTATCCTGTGCCTGCTAACCGATGAGGCGGGCAGCGAAGTTGTGCCCCTAACCGTCGATGGAATCGCATCAGGCAACACCACCGCTGGCCACCGCTTTTTGGCGCCCGCGCGGTTTAGTGTGACCAGTTTTGACGATTATACCGCCAAACTGAAACGCGCCTTTGTGATGCTGGATAGCGCGGAACGCGAGGCGACCATCTGGCAAGGCGCGCAAAATCTGGCCTTTGCGGCGGGGATGGAGGTTGTCGAAGACCGCGCGCTGCTGGCGGAAGTCGCCGGCCTTGTCGAACACCCCGTCCCGCTGATGGGGCGCATCGACGCGGGCTTTCTGGGCCTGCCGCCCGAAGTGCTGCAAACATCGATGCGCGAACATCAGAAATTCTTTTCCGCCCGCAACCCCAAAACGGGGCGGATCGAGGGGTTTATCACGGTGGCGAATACCCAGCCAAGTGACCACGGCGCAGTGATTTTGAAGGGCAACCAAAAGGTGCTTACTGCGCGCCTGTCTGATGCGCGCTTCTTTTGGGAAAATGATCTGCGCGTGGCAAAGGCTGGAATGGGGGAATGGCTGGACGCCCTCGATAGCGTGACCTTCCACAACAAACTGGGCAGCCAAAAGGCGCGGATTGATCGGATTGCCGCGCTGGCGCGCGAGATTGCGCCGATGGTTGGGGCAGATGCGGATACTGCCGAACAGGCGGCAAAGGTTGCCAAGGCCGATTTGCGCAGCGCCATGGTCGGCGAATTCCCCGAATTGCAGGGGTTGATGGGCATGTATTATGCCCGCGAAGCTGGCCTGCCAGAAGCCGTGGCATTGGCCGCGCGCGATCACTACTCGCCATTAGGCCCCACCGATGCCGTGCCAACCGAGCCTGTTTCGGTCGCCGTGGCGCTGGCTGATAAGATCGACACGCTGACAGGGTTCTGGGCGATTGACGAAAAGCCCACGGGTAGTAAAGACCCATTTGCGCTGCGGCGGGCGGCGCTGGGGGTGATACGGTTGGTGCTGGGGAATGGGGTGCGGGTTGAAGCTCAAGAGGTCTTGCGCGGCTGTTTTGAGCGACGCCATTCGATTGAAATGCTTGCCCTAAGTGAATCCATTAAGGCTCGTACAATCGCAGACCTTGTCGCAGGTCGCCAGACCGAGGCTGAAGTAAAGCTGGCATTGGAATCCAATGAATGGGTGCACCAGTATGACTTTATGGAAGCAAGTTCGGCAATACCTGATAGCGTAGACGAAGGAACACTCGCTGCCGCCGAACAGATTGCAGACTCTTTTGTTTCACACGAGGGTGGTAAAAGATGGCGGTGGGAAGTAATGCCAAAACTTCACGACCTCCTCTCCTTCTTCCACGACCGCCTGAAAGTCTTCCTGAAAGACCAAGGCATCCGCCCCGATGTCATCGAGGCATGCCTTGCCATGCCGAACAATGACGACCTAACCCTGCTGGTCAAACGCGCCGAAGCCCTCGCCAGTTTCCTAAAAACCGACGATGGCACGAACCTGCTGCAAGGGGCCAAACGCGCTGCGAATATTCTGGCACAGGCCGAAGCCAAGGATGGCGTCGAATACTCCTTTGGCGCAGATATAAAATTCGCAGAAACGGACAGCGAGCGCGCTCTGTTTGCCGCCCTTGACGCCGCCGATGCCAAAATCGCCCCTGCGATGGCAGGCGAAGATTTCGCCGCCGCCATGACCGCCATGGCCGCCCTGCGCGCGCCGATTGACGCGTTTTTTACCGATGTGCAGGTCAACGCCGACAGCGAAATTCTGCGCCGCAACCGCCTGAACCTGCTGCACCGCATCCGCGCCTTGTGCGCTGGGGTCGCAGACTTTTCCAAACTTGAAGGCTAACCGCCTTCCTAACTCCATAAATATCCTGCGGGGGTGAGCGCAGCGAGGGGGGCGCATAGCCCCCCTTTGCGCCCTAAACCCTTGCACCATTCGCCCCCCTGTGTATGCTGCGTCTGCAAATCCCCCCGCCGCCGCAGAAAGACAAAAGTGCCCGAGTTTACCGAGATCACCCCCAGTTCCCCCATTCTGACCCTTGCGCATGGCTGGCGGGCGAAATGCCTTCAGCGCATGGTGCGCATAAGCATGCCAGTGCCAAAATCCATCGCCCTGCCAGCCGCCACGATCCGCGCCATTGCGGCGGGGCAAATGGTCGATTGCGCGGGCGTGCTCGCGAACTTTGGCGATGGCGCGCTGGTGTCGGTGCGGTGCAGCCCTGTGAACCCCGATTGGGGCGGCCCCGCCACGGTGCTGAACATTGGCATGAACGCAGCGCGCCATGCGGGGCTGATCAAAACTCACGGGCAATCGGCGGCGGATGCGCTGTATCTGCGGTTTATCCAAAGCTATGCCACCCATGTGGCCCGCCTTGACCCCGATATGTTTGCAGCCTCCACCCCCAGCAGCGAAGCGCTGAAAGAGGCGCTTGGGCAATACGAGCGCGAGATGGAGGCCCCATTTCCCGAAACCGCCACGCAGCAACTGTCCGAAGTGCTGCGGTCTATGGCCCGCGCGTGGGAGGGGACGACCGCCCGTCTTTTGCGCCAAGCCAAAGGCGCGCCGCCCGAGGCTCCCCTTGGCCTGATTGTGCAGGAAATGGCCCAAGGCATCGGGCAGGGCATTTCGGGCACGGGGGTTATTCAGTTTATCGACCCCGTCACGGGGGACGCGCAAATTACAGGTCGCTACCTAAGCCAAAGCCAGCGCTTTGATACCAAGGCGGGGGGCGAGGCGATGTTTTTAACGCATGATCCGCGCGGCGCTTCTTTGCAAGATATTGCGCCGCAGATCTTTGCGCAGCTTTTGCAGCACGGGCAAACGGGCCGCACCAAGCTGCGCGAAGAGATGATGATTGAATTCACCATCGAGGATGGCAAGCTGGCGGTTCTGGACGCGGTGAAAACCCCGCGTTCGGCCCGCGCGGGGCTGAAAATTGCGGTGGCTTTGGCCGATGATGGGATAATCACCCGCCCCGAAGCGGTGCTGCGGGTAGAGCCGCGCACGCTGTCGGAACTTTTGCATCCGCAGGTCGATTTGCGCAGCCCGCGCGATGTGCTGGCCAAGGGGATTGCCGCCAGCCCAGGGGCTGCGGTGGGCAAGATTGTGTTTTCATCACAGGCGGCGCAGGCGAGCGCTGCGCGGGGCGAGGCGTGTATTTTGGTGCGCCGCGAAACCGCGCCCGAAGATATTCGCGGCATGAATTCGGCGGCTGCGATTGTCACCGAACGCGGCGGCGTGACCAGCCATGCGGCGGTGATTGCGCGCGGCCTTGGCCTGCCTTGCGTGGTGGGCGCGTCGATCCGTGTCGATGGCAAGGATAAGAAGATTACCGCCGATGGGCGCATTTTGGCCGAGGGCGATATTATCACTGTGGATGGCAGCACAGGCGAGGTGCTGGCAGGCGCTGCCGATATGCTGGCGGCCAGCTTAGATGATGGGTTTCAGCGGCTGCTGACGTGGGCGGATGAGTTTCGCGATATCGGCATTCGCGCCAATGCCGACACGCCGTCGGATGCCGCCACGGCGCGCCAGTTTCAAGCCCAAGGCATTGGCCTGTGCCGCACTGAACATATGTTTTTCGACGAAGACCGCCTTGTGGTGATGCGCGAGATGATCTTTGCTGATACATCCGCCGACCGCGCCGCAGCCCTTGCCCGCCTGCTGCCGATGCAGCGCGCCGATTTTGTGCAGTTGTTTGAAATTATGGCCGGTCTGCCCGTGTGCATCCGTCTGTTCGATCCGCCCTTGCACGAATTTTTGCCCCATTCGCGCGAAGGTCTGCGCGAGTTGGCCGAGGCGCTGGACAAGCCCCTGTCAGACGTGACCCGCCGCGCCGAGGCTTTGGCAGAATTTAACCCGATGCTTGGGATGCGCGGTGTGCGTCTGGGGGTGGTTTTGCCCGAAATTTACGCGATGCAGGTGCAGGCGATTTTTGAGGCGACAGTTGATCTGGCGCACAAAGGAACCCCAGTTGTGCCCGAAATTATGATCCCGTTGGTGTCTGCGCGGCGCGAGGTGGAACTGGTCAAATCCCATATCGACGCGATCGCCGCCAAAGTGCGCAGCAAATCGGGGGTGAATTTTGACTTTAAGCTGGGCGTGATGGTGGAAACCCCAAGGGCTGCCCTGCGGGCGGGGGATATTGCCCAATATGCCAGCTTTTTATCGTTTGGAACCAATGATCTGACGCAAATGACCTATGGGCTGTCGCGCGATGATGCGGGGCGGTTTATGAATACCTATGTCCAGCAGGGCGTTTTCCCCGAAGACCCGTTCCATATTTTGGATGTGGACGGGGTTGGCGAGCTATTGCTGATCGGGGCGCAGCGCGGCCGCGCCACCCGCGCTGATTTGACGTTGTCGATTTGCGGCGAGCATGGTGGCAACCCCGAATCAATCGATTTTTGCCGCAAGGCGGGCTTTGATTATGTCTCTTGCAGCCCATATCGCGTTCCGCTTGCGCGATTGGCCTCGGCACACTTGGCACTTTTGGATCGGGGTGATTTTTCAACAATGCGTTATATTCCAAAAGTTTAGGGCAGAACGGGCGGATTGCTGCCCAAAACGATGGGCGGTAATCCGCCTGAATTTGCACCAAATTTAAAACCTAGCCCCCTGTAGGTAGATTGTTAACGACCCCTGGGTTAGCCCCGATGAGTGCCATACGGGCTTGCCTGCAGGTGCGATGAAACAAGTCGGATATACTGTAGATGAAAATGCACCAAATCTGGATAGCCGCCGCAATAGCGTTGCTAGTTCAAAGTGGGGCCGCCTCTGCTGAGATTCAACTCAGCACTTCCAATGACCCAAATGCCGCCCTTAGCGCCTCGTTCGGTGCGCTTCTTGGGGCGGAAAAATCGACCCATGATGCCCTGTCAGAGTCCGAAAAAGTGGCATTGGCCACAGGCCCAGATGCTGCCAGCCCCCTTGGCGCAAAGAAAAGCGCCAAAATCGAATACACTGCAGCTTGGTTGATGGCGCAGCCTGAGCCTTCGAAAAATCTGCAAAGCAGCGCAGAGTTTGCTTGCCTGACAGAAGCCTTGTATTTCGAATCGCGCGGCGAAAATGTGAAAGGCCAGTTTGCAGTGGCCGAAGTGATTTTGAACCGCGTCGATAGCCGCGCCTACCCAGACAGTGTGTGTGGTGTGGTGGCGCAGGGTAATTCGAAGTCCTGCCAGTTCTCGTATAACTGCGATGGCAAGGCCGAAGTGATGCACGAAGCAGGGTCTGAAGAATTGGCTGCACGTATTGCGGCGCTGATGTTGCAAGGTGCACCGCGCGAGTTGACGGATGGGGCGACCCATTTTCACACAACGGCAGTCAATCCGCGCTGGTCGCGTGTGTTTGAACAAACCGCCAGCATTGGGCAGCACCTGTTTTATCGTAAGTAAATCGGGCGCAAATATTCATGCCAAATGTCGCGGCCCTTGCGGCATGCGTCTAAATTTGGCACATAAGACACGGGGCAGGCCTTAGTCTGCCCCTATTCTTTTGCCCTTTTGGGCGTTTATCTGGGGATCGGCCCATGAGCACCGACATCTCGCTGGCCTTTGCCCACCCTATCGCGCGCAGCGAGGCGTCGGCCACGGCTGATCCGCGTGACCGCATTTCGCTGCGCGATTACATCGTGGATGTGGACATTGGCGCGTTTCAGCAAGAGCGCGGCCATACCCAGCGCGTGCTGTTCAACATTGTGGTCGAGGTGCGGCCAGCGCCGCAACCTTTGAACGATGACGTTGATCGCATCCTTTCCTATGACCGATTGACCGAGGCGATTGCGGCGGAACTGGCTGCCGAACGGCTGAACCTGCTGGAAACCTTGGCCGAACGTCTGGCCGCGCGCATTTTGACAGAACCGCAAGCCATGCGCGCCTTTGTGCGCATTGAAAAGCTGGATATTGGCCCCTATAAATTGGGGGTTGAAATTGTCCGCTCGCGCGCGGAAATCGGGGTCAAAGTAGTGGGCAGCGATGGGCATGAGGCATCGGTGCATCCGCTGGTGGCCTTTTTGGACAATGGGGCCATTGCCTCGGAGAGTTTGCCGCGCCTGCTGGACGGGCTGCAAGCGCATGGTTTGCCTGTGATTTTGACTGTGGGTCTGCCTGATATGCAGCGTCCGCAAACGGGGCATGGCCCGACCCAGCGCCGCGTCGATTTGTTGGCGATTGAGCAGAATGCATGGACGCTGGCGGCGCGTGATTCGCGCTGTGTCGTGGTGGCGACACGCACGGAAATTGAGTGGGCGATCAAGCGCGGGCAGATGATTGTCTGGGCCCCTAGCAAACTGGTGCTGGACGCGGTCGATGGCCCGCAAACCCGCGCGCCGTTGCAACTGGCGCTGTGGCTGGCCGAGCAGATGGCGGCTGAACGCCTGATTGTACATGGCGATGCAAATTCGGGGATTGGCCCGCTGCCAATTGGTTCTCACGTTACTGTTGTTACAGCCGCGTGAGGCGAGCCCACTTGCGCTGGCCTGCGCGCCTATATTACCAAGCTTTATGGAATACCTGCGCCCCATCCCCCAAATCGACCCTGCCCGCCCTGCGGGGGCCTTGCCACTCGCGGGAGGTTTGGGGTGGTTTGCCCAAGTCGAGGTTATCTCGCGCAGTGCGCCTGCCCGATTGATTGCTGCGGCTGATCTGCCCCCCGAAGATGCCCTGCGGCTGTCTGCACCGCGCGCCAATTTCGCGGGCCTATCCTTGGATCGCCCGCGATTGATGGGGATATTGAACATCACGCCCGATAGTTTTTCTGATGGCGGGCTGTTTCTGGCCCCTGATGCAGCGCTGATGCAGGCGCGGCGCATGGCTGCGGGGGCCGACATTATCGACATTGGCGGCGAAAGCACGCGGCCAGGTGCGGTAGAGGTTTCGGTAGAAGATGAAATTCAGCGCACCGCCCCTGTGATTGCGGCGCTGCGGGCAGGAGGGCTGGACGGCCCCATTTCGATTGACACACGCAAGGCAGGGGTTGCAAGCGCGGCCTTTGCGGCAGGAGCCAGCATTTTGAACGATGTCACCGCCTTGCAGTTTGACCCCGCTATGGCGGGAATGGTGGCTGCATCGGGTCGGCCAGTGATCTTGATGCATTCGATCAAAACCCCCGCCACGATGCAGGACGACCCGCAGTATGATAACGTGCTGCTGGACGTTTACGATGCGTTGTCCGCGCGGGTGGCTGAGGCGGTGGCATCAGGTATTCCGCGAGATTTGATTGCAATTGATCCGGGCATAGGGTTTGGCAAAACGCTGGCGCATAATTTGGCTTTGCTCGCGCGCCTGTCGCTGTTTCACAACATTGGGCTGCCTGTGCTGCTGGGGGCATCGCGCAAGCGGTTTATTGGCACGATTGCGCGCCAGACCGATGCTGTGCGCCGCATGCCTGGCAGTTTGGCGGTGGCCCTTGCGGGGGCGGCGCAGGGGGCGGCGATGATCCGCGTGCATGATGTAGACGAGACGCGCCAAGCGCTGACGCTGTGGCAGGCCTCTATGATGGGACACGAGATATGAGCGGCAAAATTTTCGGAACTGACGGCGTGCGCGGGCGGGCGAACCAATTCCCGATGACGGCGGAAATGGCACTGAAACTGGGGGCGGCGGCGGGGCGGTATTTTAGGCGCTCTGGCATGGCTGCGCACCGCGTGGTGATTGGCAAAGACACGCGTCTGTCGGGCTATATGTTGGAGAACGCGCTGACGGCGGGGCTGACATCGACGGGCATGAATGTGCTGCTGCTGGGCCCTGTGCCAACCCCTGCGGTGGGTTTTTTGACCCGATCAATGCGGGCGGATGTGGGCGTCATGATTTCGGCCAGCCACAACCCTGCCCATGACAACGGGATAAAGTTTTTCGGCCCTGATGGGTTCAAACTGTCCGACGCTGCCGAGGCCGAGATTTCGGCCATGATCGCGGGTGATATTGAACTGGCAGATGCTGCTGATATTGGCCGCGCTAAGCGGATTGACGATGCAATGGGCCGCTATGTGGAATATGCCAAAACCACTTTTCCGCAAGGTTTGCGGCTGGACGGGCTGAAAGTGGTGATCGATTGCGCCAATGGCGCGGCCTATAAGGCTGCCCCGCTGGTGCTGTCGGAACTTGGGGCCGAAGTGATCCCTGTTGGGGTTTCGCCGAATGGCAAGAATATCAACGATCGCTGCGGGTCTACCTACACCCAAACGGCGGCCGAAGCGGTGGTTGCCCATGGCGCGCATGTGGGTATTTCGCTGGACGGGGACGCCGACCGCGTGATGATTTTAGACGAGACGGGCGCCGTGGCGGACGGCGATCAGATTATGGCGCTGATGGCGGCGGCATGGGCCGCAGATGGGCGGCTGCGCGGGCAGACTTTGGTGGCAACTGTGATGTCAAATTTGGGGTTAGAGCGGCATTTGGCGGGGCTGAACATTGACCTTTTGCGCACGAATGTGGGCGATCGTTATGTGGTGGAAGCCATGCGAAAGGGCGGGTTCAATTTGGGCGGCGAGCAATCTGGGCACATTGTGATGACCGATTATGCGACCACGGGGGATGGGCTGATTGCGGGCCTGCAATTTCTAGCCGAAATTGCCCGCACCGGGGCGGCGGCCAGCACCTTGGTGCGGCAGTTTGAAACTGTGCCGCAGATGCTGAAAAACGTGCGCTTTGTGGCGGGGAAAAAGCCTTTGGAGGCAGAGGCGGTTCTAGCGGTGATCGCCGCCAACGAGGCACGTATTGAGGGCAAGGGCCGTATCCTGATCCGCAAATCGGGCACTGAACCGCTGATCCGCGTGATGGCGGAATGCGAAGATGCGGGGCTGCTGGCGGAGGTCGTAGGCGATATTGTGGCGGCGGTAGAGGCTGCGGTTTAGGGGGGGCTTTGCCCCCCAGCGCGTGCCGCGCTCCCCCCCAGGATATTTGCAGAGTTAGGAAGGGACAAACTCTCTGCCTGCTTCCTTGCTCTGAAAATAACCTAGGGGTGAGCCGGTTTTGGCTGTGCCAAAACGGCGAGGGGGCAACGCCCCCTTTGGGGGTGGGTTTGGGCGCGGCTTACGGCTTTTCCGCAAAGCGATAATCCCCAGGATAGGCCAGATTGCCGTGGTGGGTGATTTTTGCGGCCTCATAACACCAGATTTCCCCATCGCAGCCCGATATCCAGCGGCGGCAAAAACTGGTATCTTCGCCGTGCATCACTGCGCCGCCGCGCCCGCGCAGGTGGCTGAAAAAATCATGAAAATCGGCATCGGGATAGCCTGCGCCGTTGAACCCAGGCACAGGCACGGCAATGCCTGATGCAACCATCATTTCGGGAACGGATCGTTTGAGCAGCATAAACCCCGTGCCCGCGCCCGGAACCTTGCGAAAGCCGTCACGGCGCAGCAGCGGCCAAGGCTCGCCGGGTTCGAACACCTGCGGGATATTGTAGCGCATAGTTTCGGCCATCAGTGCGGCGGTTGATGCGCGCTGGTCTTCGGGTTTTGCAGCCTCGCGCTCAATGGCGGCGCGGAAGGTGGTCCATGGCATACGGCGCTGGGGGTAGGGGGCGACGGTGAATTCTGCGTCGAAATCCAATAGCTTAAAGAATAGGTCAGGTTCGAAACTCATGTCGCTGTCCAGAAGCAGTGCATGGCTGAATTGGGTTTTGGCAAGGAAGACGGACATCAGGTAATTGCGCGAAATGACCAGATCCGACCATTCATAGGTGCGCAGGGCAAAGGGTATGCCACGTTTGGCAATTGCTTGGGTCAGCCCCAGAAGGGCGTGCACGCAAGGCGTGTCGATGTGCCCGCCCGTGGGCATGAGGATGAGGAGTGTGGTCATATCGCCCTCGCGGTTTTCGCGCTAAGGTGGCAGGGGGCGGGGGAGGGGTCAAGGGGGGGGGAAGGGCCGAAGGTTTCCCTTCGGCCCCCAGATCTTGGTGCGTGCAAGCACGCACCCTACCGCGAACGATCAGTTCCGCGCCTTATCCACCATCTTGCCCTTGGCAATCCACGGCATCATGTCGCGCAGTTTTTTGCCGACCAGTTCGATCTGGTGTTCGTCGTTGCTGCGGCGCGAGGCTTTGATTGTGGGTTGGCCCACGGCGTTTTCCAGCATGAAATCGCGCACGAATTTGCCTGATTGGATATCCGACAGCACGGCTTTCATGCGGGCCTTGGTTTCCACATAAGGCAGGATGCGCGGGCCAGAAACGTATTGGCCGTATTCGGCGGTGTTGGAAATCGAGTAATCCATGTTGGCAATGCCGCCTTCATAGATCAGATCGACGATCAGTTTCACTTCGTGCAGGCATTCGAAATAGGCCATTTCAGGCTCGTATCCCGCTTCTACCAGCGTCTCAAAGCCCATACGGATCAACTCGACAAGGCCGCCGCACAGAACGGCTTGTTCGCCGAACAGGTCGGTTTCACATTCTTGGCGGAAGTTGGTTTCGATAATCCCCGAACGCCCGCCGCCGATGGCCGAGCAATAGGACAGGCCAATTTCCATCGCCTTACCCGTGGCGTCTTGGTGCACGGCCACAAGGCAGGGCACGCCGCCGCCTTTGGTGTATTCACTGCGCACGGTGTGGCCGGGGCCCTTGGGGGCCATCATGATGACGTCAACGCCAGCTTTGGGTTCGATCAGGCCGAAATGCACGTTCAGGCCGTGGGCGAATGCGATAGCGGAGCCGATCCGCAGGTTGTCGTGAACGTGTTTTTTGTAGGTTTCTGCCTGCAATTCATCGGGCATGGTGAACATGATCAGATCGCACCATGCGGCGGCGGCTGCGATGTCCATGACCTTAAGGCCCTCGGCTTCGCACTTTTTAGCCGAAGCGGAACCTGGGCGCAGGGCGACGACGACGTTCTTGGCGCCAGAATCGCGCAGGTTTAGCGCGTGGGCGTGGCCTTGCGACCCGTAGCCCAGAATGGCGACCTTTTTGTCTTTGATTAGGTTGATGTCGCAGTCACGATCGTAATAGACGCGCATGGCGTTCCCTCCGTTTGAATGATGGGCGTATCATAGGGGTTTTGCGCGGGATTGGGGTGCAAAGTTTGACAGATTGTGGCTGTATGTGTAGGGATCATTCGTAATTTAATCTAAATGTGAAAATTTCATGCAGCTTGACGAAACAGATCGCCGCATTTTGCGCCACTATCTGGATGCGCCTGCAAGTGATCGCGCCGTGCTCGCCGATAAGGCGGGAGTGACGGGGGCGACGCTGTGGCGGCGGCTGTATCGTTTGCAGGCGGCGGGGCTGATTGGGCCCGCCCGCGCGCGGATCAATTGGCGGAAATTGGGGTATGAGGTTGAGGTGTCCTTGCGCTTTACTTTGGATAAAACCAACCCCCGCGCCTTTGACGAGTTTATCGCTGCCGCCCGCCTTGTGCCCGAAGTGGTGGCGATTGAAACATTTTTGGGGCGCGTGGATGTGCGGCTGAATGTGATTGCGCGCGACATGGCGGCCTATCAGCAGATTTACCGCGCCAGTATTCTGGCTCTGCCGCATATTGCCGATATAGAGGCGTTGATGCTGATATCTACGATTAAAGACAGTGAAGGGTTGCCGCTGTGAAGGGGGCGCTGTGACGGAGATTGACGACACAGACCGCGCCATTTTGCGTGCGTTAGCGGCAGATGCTTATGCAAATGCCGGCGAGGTTGGCCGCGCATTGGGTATTTCGCAGCCCAATGCGTGGCGGCGGATTAAGCGGCTAAGCGATGCGGGCGTGATCGACGGCGCGCATGTGCCCGCCGACCGCGCTGGCTTAGGATTTGGGGTGACGGTGTTTTTGGGCATTAAACTTGCCACCAAAGGCGCTACCCGCTTGGAGGAATTTGAGCGCGCTGTGATCGCCATTCCCGAAGTGCAGGTGGTGCAGCATGTGCTGGGGCTGTTTGATTATCGCCTGCGCGTGGTGGCCCGCGATATTGCCGATTTTGAGCGGGTTTTGCGCCGCCGTATCATGGTTCTGCCTGCTGTTGGGCAGGTCGAGGCGAATGTGCTGCTGACGGAAGAGCGCCGCGATGGGCCGATTTAGGGCGCACAAATATGGTCGCAAATAGACCTGACTTTGCGCGCCCGCCCGCCTAATCTGCCGCCAAAAGCAGGAGCTCGGCGATGAAAATCAGCAAACTGGAAACCTTTGGCAATGAGTTTGTGGCCTTTGTGAAGGTGACAACTGACACGGGTGACACGGGCTGGGGGCAGATGTCGACCTATCACGCTGATATCACAACGGAAGTGTTTCACCGCCAAGTTGCACCGCATGTTTTGGGCCGCAGCGCGCTGGATATAGCCGATCTGCTGGCATGGGTGTACGAGCGCGAGCACAAGTTTCAAGGCAGCTATTTGCGCCGTGCGCAGACGGGGCTGGATACGGCGCTGTGGGATTTGCACGGAAAATTGGCGGGCAAGCCTGTGGTGGAACTGCTGGGCGGCACGCCGGGCAAACTGCGGGCCTATGCGTCTAGTATGAGGCGCGACATTACCCCCGCCGATGAGGCGGCGCGGTTTGTTAAGCTGCGCGATGAGTTTGGTTTTGATGCGTTCAAATGGCGCGTTGGGGCGGAATGCGGGCGTGATGGCGACGAATGGGAAGGGCGCACGGCCGAGGTGGTGCCTGCGGTGTCAAAGGCGCTGGGGGGCGGGATTGCCAAACTGGTCGATGGTAATTCGTGCTATTCGCCCGCAAAGGCTATCGAAGTGGGCAAGATGCTGCAAGACAACGGGATATCGCATTTTGAAGAACCCTGCCCCTATTGGGAGATGGAGCAAACGGCCGAAGTGCGCGCTGCGCTGGATTTGGACATCACGGGCGGTGAGCAGGACTGCGAATTGCAAATCTGGGCGCGGATGTTTGACCTAAAGGCCGTTGATGTGGCTCAACCGGATGTGATGTATATGGGGGGGATCACCCGCACGTTGGAGGTGTGCAAAATGGCTGCCGCGCATGGCTTGCCAGTTACCCCACATGCCGCGAACCTGTCCCTTGTGACCATGTGCACGATGCATCTTTTGAAAGCCATTCCGAATGCAGGCAAATATCTGGAATTCTCGATTGAGGGTTTGGATTATTACCCGTGGCAGGACGGGTTGTTTTTGGGCAACCCGTATCGCATTGAGGATGGCTGCGCGATAGTGCCAGAAGGGCCGGGTTGGGGGATTGAGATTAACCCCGCTTGGCTGGAATCTTCCAGCTATCGCGCCACAACTTTAGATTAGACCCCAGATTACTGTTTTCGCAGGAGAGCCCGATGACTTTGCCCTATGCCCATATTGATGAAGGTGGTTTGCAGGAATTTTCGGTGGTATTTACTGACCGATCGCTTAACCATATGTCCGCCCGATTTGGTGGCGCGATGCGCGAGATTTCGACCTTGCTAAAGCAGGTTTATAACGCCGATGGGTTGGCGCTGATCCCGGGTGGGGGCAGCTACGGCATGGAGGCAGTCGCGCGACAGTTTGGCCAAGGGCGCAATTTGGTGGTGCGCAATGGGTGGTTTTCTTATCGCTGGAGCCAGATTTTCGACGCTTGCCAGATAGGCGAGACGCAAGTGGTGATGGCCGCGCGGCAAGGCAATTCCGATACGTCGCCCTATGCCCCGCCGCCGATTGATGCGGTGGTGGCGCGGATCCGCGAAACCAGTCCGCAGGCAGTGTTTGCCCCACATGTGGAAACCAGCGCGGGGATTATTCTGCCAGATGATTATATCGCCGCGATGGCCGCCGCCGCGCATGAGGTGGGCGCGCTGATGGTGCTGGATTGCATTGCATCGGGGTGTATCTGGGTGGATATGGCCGCGCTTGGGGTGGATGTTCTTATCTCTGCCCCGCAAAAGGGGTGGTCGGCCAGCCCCAGCGCAGGGGTGGTGATGCTATCGGCCGCCGCCGAGGCACGTCTGGCGGAAACGACATCCAACAGTTTTGCGATGGATTTGAAGAAATGGCGCGCGATTATGGCCACCTATGAGGGGGGCGGCCATGCCTATCATGCCACCATGCCAACGGACGCCATCATGGGCTTTCATGATGCAATTCTTGAGACGCAATCGATGGGCTTTGCCGCCGCCAAGGCCGCGCAGCACGAACTGGGCCGTTTGGTGCGCGAGGATTTGGCGGCGCGGGGTGTGGTTTCGGTGGCGGCACATGGCTTTGGAGCGCCAGGGGTGGTGGTGAGTTATACGAGCGATCCCAATATCCAAAACGGCAGCGCATTTCGCGCGCTGGGTCTGCAAATTGCGGCAGGCGTTCCGCTGCAGGTGGGCGAGGGCGAGGGGTTCCGCACGTTCAGATTGGGCCTGTTTGGGCTGGATAAATTAGTAGACCCTGCCGAGACGATGGCGCGGTTGACCCCTGCGATGGATGCGGTGTTGGGGGCGCAGGGCTAGCGCAGCCCCAGCCCTGCCTTCATCGCCGCGTGGCGCAGCGGCGTGATACCATGCAGCAGGTTTAGCCCGAACTTGCGCAGATCGCGCAGGGGCTGAGATTGGGCCATCGATGCGCGGTTCAGCGCGTCGATGCCTAGAACGCGGACGACCACCTCGGCGTGGCGTTTGCGGTGATAGGCGGCGAGCATCGCGGTATCACCCAGCTCTTCGGGGCGAGCGCGGGCCAACTCAAGCAGCGCGGCCAGATCGGCAAGCGACATGTTTAGCCCCTGCGCGCCGATGGGGGGGACGACATGGGCGGCTTCGGCGATCAGCGCCAAACGCTGGGCCGACATTTGCTTGGCAAACTGCCCCATCATCGACCATGCGCTGCGTTTGGTGATGACTGACAGTTGGCCAAGAACGCCAGCGGATCTGATATTGGCCTGTGCCTGAAAGTCTGCATCGGGCAAGGCCATCAGGCGGGATGCTTCTTGTGCGGTTTCCATCCAAACGACCGAACTTGCGGGGCGGCCATTTTGGTCTTGCAAGGGGACCAAAGTAAAGGGGCCGCCTGTGCGGTGAATTTCGGTAGAGACATCGCCATGCGGGGCGTTGTGGTTGACGGCAAAGACAATTGCCTTTTGCGCGTAAGGGATTGTTCTAACGCCAATTCCTGCCGCCGCGCGTAGGGTTGATGCGCGCCCATCTGCGGCGATGGCAAGGCGGGCATGGATCATCTCGCCGTTTGAGAGGCGCAGGGTGGCGTCGGTTTCGCGGGTGGTCAGGCCGGTGCAGGACTGGCCCTGAACAAAACGGATATTAGGCAGTTCGGTTATGCGCTGCGTCATCTCGCGACGCAGCAGCCAGTTGGGCAGATTATAGCCAAAGGGCGCGCCGGAAATGTCAGAAGCGACAAAATCGCGGGTCAGGCGCGGGGTGGGGTCGGCCCCGCCCGCATCGATAATGCGCATAATTTGCAGCGGTGCGGCAAAGGGGGCAAGGCGCGCCCAAAGGCCCGCCGCCTGCAAAACGTCCACCGAAGGCATCAAAAACGCGGTGGTGCGCAGGTCGGCCCCCGCCGCGCCAGCATCGGTGATGGGGGGGGTGGGTTCGATCAGCACCACAGAGAACCCCTCCGCCCCGAAGGCGCAGGCGGCTGTCAGCCCTGCCACGCCGCCGCCTGAAATCACGATATCGCTGGTTGTGCGCGCCATTTTTAGCCCCCGATTTTACCCATTCTAGCCCAAGGCGCGGGCAAATGCGAAGGGGCAAAGCGCCGCGCCAAGCTAGGTGACAAGTTTGGCCAAAAACGCCGTCAAATCTTCGTGGTGATGGTGGATATGGCGCGCTTTTAGCGGTTTGGGCGATATATGGACGCAGGCCATGCCCATATCATGCGGCACGGTCAGATTGCGCGCGTCGTCTTCGAACATCGCAGCAAAGGTGGGGTCAAGCCCGTCTTGGCTGAAGATTGCTTCGAATGCTTCACGTTCGGGTTTAGGGCGAAACTGGGCGTGTTCGACGCCGTAAATTGCATCAAAAATGCCGCCCAACCCGCGCGCGTCCAGCACCTTTTCGGCATAGGGGGCGCAGGCGTTGGTGTAGACAATCTTGCGCCCTGGCAGCGCGCGCAAATGGCTGGCCAAAACAGGATCGCGGGGCAGGACGGAAAAGTCGATATTATGCACATCGGTCAGATAGGGCGCGGGATCGACGTTATGTTCGCGCATCAGCCCTGCAAGGGTGGTGCCGTATTTGTCCCAATAGTGCTGGCGAAGGCGGTTCGCCTCGGTTGCACCGACATTGAGGGCGCGCATGACCCATGCCGTCATCCGCACCTCGATCTGATCGAACAGGCGATAGCGGGGCGGGTACAGGGTGTTGTCCAGATCGAACACCCAAGTTGTGACATGCGAGAAGTGTTGTTTTACCATGTCCGCACCATGCCAGCGGCGGGGCTGGCAGGCAAGGGATGGGTTGAACTTTGCCCCGCTGCGCGGTTAGGGTAATAGCAGCGGAGGAAACGTTGCAAAAAGACGCCTATACTTTGATCCTAGAGGCCATCGAGTCGGGTGATTTTGGCCCCGGCGCGCGGCTGGTGGAAAGTGAGCTTGC
Organism: Pseudorhodobacter antarcticus; assembly: GCA_945862435.1. GTDB lineage: Bacteria > Pseudomonadota > Alphaproteobacteria > Rhodobacterales > Rhodobacteraceae > Cypionkella > Cypionkella antarctica_C. The sequence goes on along the minus strand of CAMAXX010000001.1, from coordinate 158,023 downwards.
CGAGCGGATTGGCCTGTCGCGCACACCTGTGCGCGAGGCGCTTCAGCGGCTGGAAACACAAGGGATGCTGACGCGCGATGGGCGGTCTTTGATTGTGGCCAGCCTAGATCATACGCAACTGGCCGAACTGTACACTGTGCGCGCCGAGCTGGAGGGTTTGGCCGCCAAGCTGGCCGCGCGCCATGCTACGGATGAGGAAGTTTCCGTTTTGCGCCGCATGGTGCAAGACGACCGCGCCCTGCTGGGCGGCGATCCGCGCCTGCTGAGCCGTGCGAATAAGCGGTTCCACCGCTTGATCCACCTTGCCTCGCACAACCGATTTTTGGTGCAACAATTGGATTTGGTGCATCGGTCGATGGCGTTGATGGCAACCACATCGTTTGCCGCCGCAGGGCGGGATGAGGTGGCGCTGGGCGAGCATTCTGCCATTGTCGAGGCAATTGCCGCACGTGATGGCGAAGCTGCCTTTGCGGCGCTGCGCGGGCACATATCCAAAGCCTATGAGACGCGGCTGCGGGTGGATGCGGGCGAGTTGAAGACGCGCTAGATATGCAGCATTGCGGTCAGACAGGGGCGTATGCCGCCGCTACGAGGGTTTGTAAGGAAACCCTCTACCCCGCAGGATATTTGGAAAAAGAAGAGTTGCGCGGGGCGCGGCAAAAGACGAAGGGTGCGCTAATCGTCAAACAGGCCATGGGCGGTTTTGTCCCAGTAGAAGGGTTTGGTCAGCACCTCGTACACGGCTTTATAGGCGGCAAGGCTGGCCAGCAGGTTATAAGCCATCATTGTGGGCAGCCACAGCGGACTAAGGCGGTGGCCCGCGCGGCGCAGGCCCAAATAATTGGCCGCCAGCACTAAAACTTCGGCAGCAAACCCAATGGTCGCAATCTGAAAAAGACCTTGTGCACCCGTAAAACCGCTAAGGCTGACTGCACCAAAGGCTGCAAGCCAAAGCAGCGCCAGAGCGGGGGCGAGTAACGCGTGCATAACAGTTCCCGCGAACATCATCTGCATGCCGAAAAACCGCCACGCCCCCAAATCGCGCAGCAGCGCTGCGGGGCGGCGCATATGGCTGGCGTAGGTCATGATATAGCCCTTGATCCAGCGCGAGCGTTGCTTGACCCAAGGGATTGCGCGGCTGTTCGCCTCCTCATAGGTGGTGCTGTCCAATAGCTGCGTTTGATATCCGCGCCGCACCAATCGCAGGCCCAAATCGGCGTCTTCAGTGACGTTGTGGGCATCCCATCCGCCAAGGTCGCGCAGGATTTGGCTGCGAAAGAACAACGTTGTGCCGCCCAAGGGAATGGCAAAGCCCATGCGCGCAAAACCTGGCAGGATCACGCGCCACCATGCGGCATATTCAATGGTAAAGCAGCGCGAGAGCCAATTATGGGTGGGGTTATAGTAATCTAGCCGTCCTTGAAGACAGGCGAGGCGCGGCCCCGCTTTGGCAAAGCCCTGCGCGACGGCGCGAAGTTGGCCCAGATCAGGGGCATCTTCGGCATCATAGACGCCGATGATCTGGCCTTTGCAGTGGTCAAGCCCATAGTTCAGCGCGCGGGGTTTGGTGCGGATCGTGCCTGTGGGAACGGGTAGCACCCGCATCCATGCAGGCAAGGTGATGCTGGCCAGCGCGGATGCCGTGGCGGTGTCATTATCCTCGGTTAAAAAGATCACCTCTAGGGCCGCGCTGGGATAATCCAACCTCTCAAGCCGGCGGATCAGGCGGGCGACAATGCGGCTTTCCCTAAAGAGGGGCACTAAGATGGATATAAAGGGCAGGTCTGCGTCCGTTGGCACAATGTGCAAGGTTGGTCGGGCTGGCTCAGGACGCGCTGGGGGGGCAGGGGCGCGGCGCAGGCCGGCCAGTAGGGCAACCAGCTTTAGCACTGTTTGGCTGTAGGCCAAGGCCAGCGCAAAGCAGAGCAAAGCAAACGCGGCCGTCAGGGGCGCTGCCAAAACGCCCGCGCCAATGATCGCCGCCAAGGCACACAGTGGACCATAGGTGCGGCGGGGTGAAAAATTGCGGCAACTGTCGCGGTCGGGCAAAAGCGTTTCGGCGCGGCGGGCTAGGGCTGCGCCAGCACGCGCCATAATCTGCGCCTCGATCAAACGGCGGGGGGCTAAGGCAAGCACTACAGTGCCAAAAATCTGGCTTAGCATCGGACGCAGGGCCGTGAAATCTTCTGGATAGGCGCAGACGATGACTGTCGATGCCCCAATTCTGCGCCATGGCACCCAATGCCCTGCAAGACAGGTTGCTGCATCCAACTGAGAGAGGAGGGCGGTGTCCACAGGGTGGCGTGTGAAATCGGCCAATCCAACGGCCCAGTGCGTGGCAAGGGCGCTGTAAGCCGCGCCCTCGTCCATCACGCCGCTTGCGATCAGGTGATCCACCAGGTGGACCTGCGGATTTCTAAGGGCACCTAGAAGGCTCGGCGCAGAAATGTGCCCCGCACGCAAAAGGGCCACGCCAAAAACCTCACTTTCACTAGGGGCAGGGTGCAGGCGATGCAGCGCCACTTGCCCCGCCAAAGGGCTGGCATCAAGACGGGTGATCGGGCGCAGCGAGGTGAGGTACATCACGGCTCCTTGGCTGGATGTCCAAGCCTAGGGAGCCAAGGGTTAAGACAGGGTTAAAAACCCATTAACCAAACCGAAAAAATTTTGCCGAAAATGCGCGCACTTAGGCTGCTACGCGGCGGGCCTTCATCGCATCGGCAAAGCGGGTGAACAGATAAACGCTGTCCTGCGGGCCGGGGCTGGCTTCGGGGTGGTATTGAACGGAAAAGACTGGCTTATCCACCATGGCAATGCCGCAGTTCGACCCATCGAATAGGGACACGTGGGTTTCCATCACGCCCTTGGGCAAGGACTGGCTGTCAACGGTAAAGCCGTGGTTCATCGAGGTGATTTCGACCTTGCCCGTCGTGATATCTTTGACAGGGTGGTTCGCGCCGTGGTGGCCGTGGTTCATTTTCACCGTGCGCCCGCCAAGGGCCAGAGCCAGCATTTGGTGCCCAAGACAGATGCCAAAAACGGGCAGATCAGCCGCCAGAACGCCCTTAATCATCGGCACTGCATAGGCGCCCGTGGCCGCAGGATCGCCGGGGCCATTGGACAGGAACACGCCTTCGGGGTTTAGGGCAAGTACATCTTCGGCAGTGGCGCTGGCGGGCAGAACGGTAACTTCGCAGCCAGCCGAGGCAAGGCAGCGCAGGATATTGCGTTTCGCGCCGTAATCAATGGCAACCACGCGCAGGCCCGCGCCTGTGCGTTTGGTATAGCCTTCGGGCCAAGCCCAGCGCATTTCGTCCCACTTATAACTTTGCGCGCAGGTCACATCTTTGGCCAAATCCAACCCCTCTAGCCCCGCCCAAGCGCGCGCCTTTGCCACCAGTGCGCCCACGTCGAAATTGCCCGCAGGGTCATGCGCAAGGCAGACATGCGGCGCGCCTTGCTGGCGGATCGCGCGGGTCAGGCGGCGGGTGTCGATGCCGCCAATGCCGATGCGTCCCTTACGCAGCATCCACGTCTGCAAATCGGATGTGGCGCGCCAGTTTGATGGCGCGGTGGGATCCCATTTCACCACCATGCCTGCGGCCACAGGCGTGCCTGTTTCGTCATCCTCGTCCGTCACGCCCGTGTTGCCGATATGGGGGAAGGTGAAGGTTACGACTTGGCCCGCATAGGAGGGGTCGGTCATAATTTCCTGATATCCCGTCATTGCGGTGTTGAACACCAGTTCTGCCACCACTTCGCCAGTTGCGCCAAAGCCGTGGCCGAAGAAAACCGAGCCATCGGATAGGGCGATGCAGGCAGTGGGTTTTTGGGTGGCGGGTTTTTGGGGTGTGGCGGTGGGCATGGCATACCTCCCAAGGCAGGTCAAATTTGGCGGACACTATGGCGCGGCGCGGGCTAGGTCAAGGGTTGGGTGCAAAAGGAAAGTTGTTTTAAATCAGCGGCTTGAAAAATTTGGGCGATGTTGCGCTGGCGCGCGCTGCGCGGTATGGTGGTATGGCACAATCAAAGGACGCATCCCATGAGCCTGCGCGCGCAATTGCAGACCGAAATTACAGCGGCGATGAAGGCCAAGGCGGCGGATCGTTTGTCCGCCCTGCGGATGATGAACGCCGCCATTAAAGACCGCGAAATTGCGGGAAGGTCCGAGGCGGGCGTGGTGGAGGTGACCGACGCCGATATTCTGGCGCTGCTGGGCAAGATGGTGAAACAGCGGCAGGAAAGCGCGCGGGCCTATACGGACGGCGGGCGGGCGGAACTGGCGGCGAAGGAGATGGCCGAGATTGCTGTGATTGAGGAGTTTTTGCCGCAGCAGTTGTCGGGGGCCGAAGTGGAGGCCGCGATTGCAGCGGCGATTGCCGAGGCGGGGGCGACATCTATTCGGGATATGGGCAAGGTGATGGCCGTGCTGAAGGCGAAGTATACGGGGCAGATGGATTTCGGCGCTGCTGGGGCGGTGTTGAAGGGGCGGTTGGGGTAGACTTTCGTAGAAACCTGATGGTTTTGCCCAATTTTCCGGGGATCAAGGCGCGTAGCGCCGCCGGGTTTGCTATTGGTTTAGCCATTGGTGCAAGAAACCAATGGCATGACCCTCCCTCCCCTTGGGAGGGCGCACTTTGCCGCCAGTCGCTAGAAAGGACCTAGGGAGAGCGGAGCCATAAAGGGTGCAGAACAGGAGACTAAGAGCCCTCCCGAGGAAGGGCGCGGCCCTGTGGGGGGATTGTTTGGTGAGAGTATCGGCGCGCCTTATGGCCGCTGATACATCCCCTCATAAATCGGAACCAGCGTGCTTGTCTCAAACAGCGAACTCACGCTCGTGCCGTTCCAAATATTCAAAATCGCCTGCGCGAACATCGGCGCGGTTGGCACGATGCGGATGTTTTTGCAGGCTTTCACCGCCTCGCTGGGCGCGATGGAATCTGTAATCACCAGCGATTTCATCACGGAATTGGTAATACGCTCCACGGCTGGGCCAGACAGCACGCCGTGGGTGATATAGGAATGCACTTCGGATGCACCGTTTTCCATCAGCACTTCGGCGGCTTTGCACAGGGTGCCTGCGGTGTCGCAAATATCGTCCACGATGATGCATTTTTTGCCCGCGACATTGCCGATTACGGTCATCTCGGCAATCTCGCCTGCCTTTTCGCGGCGTTTGTCCACAATTGACAAGGGCGCGTTGATGCGTTTGGCAAGTTCGCGCGCGCGGGCCACGCCGCCCACGTCGGGGGATACGACCATAATATCGTCCATCGCCCCCTTGAAATGGTGTTCGATATCCAGCGCAAACACGGGACTGGCGTATAGGTTATCGACGGGGATGTCGAAAAACCCCTGAATTTGGGCTGCGTGCAAATCCAGCGTTAGCACGCGGTCAATGCCGCCTTGGGTGATCATATTGGCGACCAGTTTAGCGGTGATCGGGGTGCGGGCCTTGGCCCTGCGGTCTTGGCGGGCATAGCCAAAATAAGGGATGACGGCGGTGATACGATCAGCCGAGGAACGGCGCAGGGCGTCGGAAATAATCAGCAGTTCCATCAAGTTATCGTTGGCGGGGTTCGACGTGGGCTGGATGATATACATATCCTCGCCGCGCACATTTTCATACACTTCCACGAAAATCTCTTGGTCGTTGAACCGTTCCACCCGTGCGTCCACAAGGTTGACCTGCATTCCGCGATGCATCGACATGCGCCGCGCAATCGAGGTGGCAAGGGGAAGGTTGGCATTGCCCGAGATCAGTTTGGGTTCGGTCATGGCTGGCATATCTTTCCCACCGTATGGATTGGATGCATGGATTCGGTTCAAGGAACCTAGGGCGTTGACACCGCTTAGCACTGGGCTAGGGTCTTGGAAAGGTTAGCACTGGGCTAGGGTCTTGGAAAGATAGGGGGGTGCATCATGAGGGTTGAATACTATTTTTCGGTGAACTCGCCTTATGTTTACATCGGGTCTGCCCGTGTGGCGCAGATGGCGGGGCAGGTGGGGGCGGGCTGGCGATATAAGCCGCTGCATTTTTCGGCGCTGGCGGCACGGATGGGCAGTTTGGTGATGGTGGATGCAGACCCTGCGCGCAAAGCCTATTTCGCGCAGGATTTGGCGCGGCAGGCGTCCAAGGCGGGATTGCCTATGCTGGATGCGCCGCCGTTTTATCCTGCCAATTCTGCGCCTGCCTCTTATGCAATTATTGCGGCGCAGGCGGCGGCGGATAAGGGGGCTGCGGGGGATTTGCATGGGCTTGTTTTTGGCATTTGCCGCGCGGTGTGGGGCGAGGGCCGCGATATTGCGGATGCGGATGTGATTGCGTCAATTATGGCAGGTAGCGGGTTTGACCCAGCCATTGCTGATCGCGGCATGTTCATGGCGGCAGATGAATACGCCCGCAATGTGGAAGATGCACTGGCGGCGGGCGTGTTTGGAACCCCGTTCATCGTGGCGGGCGCGGCCAAGTTTTGGGGCCAAGATCGGCTGGAAGATGCGGCCCAGCATTTGGGCCTACAGTTGGCTGCGTCATGAAGCGGCAGGTTCTGGCGCTGCATCCCAGTTTGGCCCATGGCGGGGCCTTTGCCGCGCTTGCTGCGCAGATGCCTGATGTTACCATCACTTCGCCTGATATGATTGGGCATGGGCGCGGGGAGGCTTGGGATGGGCACAGTGATTTGCACAGCGTCTGCACGCGCGATGCGATTGCGCAGGCTGAAACCCTGATGCGGCAAAACAGCGGGCCGATTGACATCATCGGCCATTCTTTTGGCGCAACTGTGGCGCTGCGCGTGGGGCTGGAGCGGCCAGAATTGCTGCGCAGCATGGTTTTGATTGAGCCTGTGCTTTTCGCCGCTGCCCGCGCCGATGGTGCGCCCGAATATCGCGCCTATGCCGCCGATCACATGCTGTTCGAGACGCTGTTAGATACGGGCGATTTAGACGGGGCGGCTGCGGCCTTTCAATCGCATTGGGGAGATGGGCGGGCCTATGACAGCCTGCCTGCTGCCACCCGCGCCTATATTCGCCACCGATTGCCTTTGGTTGCGGCGCAAACGGGCGCTTTGGTGGGTGATAGCGGCGGTATCATGGGATATTTAAGGCTGGAATCTTGCCCGATCCCGACGATTTTGCTGCGCGGTGCAGATAGCCCGCCAGTGGTCGCCGCGATTGACCGCGCGCTGGGCGCGCGCCTGCCAAATGTGCGCCAGCAAATTGTCGCTGGCGCTGCGCATTTGCTGCCCATCACACATCCTGCCGCTACGGCGGCGGCGATTTTGGGATTTTGGCAAGGCTTGTGACGGCGCCACCCGTATTTCGCGCAGAACTTTCCTATCGGAAACAAGGCACGGCGATTTTCGCGCGGTTGTGGTCGCAAATGCGTCGCAAAAATGCGGCGGGTCAAGCTACCAGTTTTGCCAAGCGGGCGGCCCCAATCTGCCCGAGAACGCGACTTAGGGAAGATCAGGGAGAAGATCATGGCCGTTAAGACTGATATCGAGATTGCGCGCGAAGCCAAAAAGAAACCGATTATGGAGATCGGTGCCAAGCTGGGCATCCCTTCTGAGCATTTGCTTCCCTATGGTCATGACAAGGCCAAAGTGGGCCAAGAGTTCATCAAATCGCTGTCGGGCAAGCCTGATGGTAAGCTGATTTTGGTGACCGCGATAAACCCGACCCCAGCGGGCGAGGGTAAGACGACGACCACAGTAGGGCTTGGCGATGGTCTGAACCGCATTGGCAAAAAGGCTGTGGTTTGCATTCGTGAAGCATCCCTTGGCCCGAACTTTGGCATGAAGGGCGGGGCGGCTGGCGGCGGCTATGCCCAAGTCGTGCCGATGGAAGAAATGAACTTGCATTTCACGGGCGATTTTCATGCCATCACCTCGGCCCATAACCTGCTGTCGGCGATGATCGACAACCACATCTATTGGGGCAATGATCTGGACATTGACGAGCGCCGCATCGTGTGGCGCCGCGTGATGGATATGAACGACCGCGCGCTGCGCGATATCGTGGTCAGCCTTGGCGGCGTATCTAACGGGTTCCCGCGCCAGACGGGGTTTGACATTACCGTTGCCTCGGAAGTGATGGCGATTTTGTGCTTGTCCAATGACTTGGCCGATTTGCAAAAGCGTCTGGGCGATATTGTGATCGGCTATACCCGCGCGAAAACGCCTGTTTATTGCCGCGATATCAAGGCAGACGGCGCGATGACTGTGCTGCTGAAAGATGCGATGCAGCCGAATTTGGTGCAGACGCTGGAAAACAACCCCGCCTTTGTGCACGGCGGCCCGTTTGCCAATATCGCCCATGGCTGCAATAGCGTGATTGCCACCAAAACCGCGCTGAAGTTGGGCGAATATGTGGTGACCGAAGCGGGCTTTGGCGCTGACCTTGGCGCAGAGAAGTTCTTTGATATAAAATGCCGCAAAGCAGGGCTGAAACCTGCGGCGGCGGTGATCGTGGCCACTGTGCGCGCAATGAAGATGAACGGCGGCGTGGCAAAGGCTGATCTTGGTGCGGAAAATGTGGATGCGGTGAAAAATGGTTGCCCAAATCTGGGCCGCCATATTGGCAACGTCAAAGGTTTTGGCGTGCCTGTCGTTGTTGCCATCAACCACTTCTTCAGCGACACCGATGCCGAGATTGCCGCTGTAAAGGCCTATGTCGCCGAGCAGGGGGCAGAAGCGATCCTGTGCAAACATTGGGCGCTTGGGTCGGCTGGGATTGAAGAGTTGGCCCATAAGGTTGTCTCGCTGGCGGAATCGGGCGCATCGAACTTTGCGCCGCTTTATCCAGATGAAATGCCGTTGTTCCAAAAGCTGGAAACCATCGCCAAGCGGATTTATCATGCGGACGGCGTGATTGCTGACAAATCGATCCGCGATCAGCTAAAGGCGTGGGAGGCGGCGGGCTATGGCCATCTGCCGATTTGCGTGGCCAAAACGCAATACAGCTTTACCACCGATCCAACCCAGCGCGGCGCACCCACGGGACATACTGTTCCTGTGCGCGAAGTGCGTCTGTCGGCGGGTGCGGGATTTGTCGTGGCGATCTGCGGCGAGGTCATGACAATGCCTGGCCTGCCACGCGTGCCATCGGCCGAAGTGATCCGCCTGAACGACATGGGCAATGTTGAAGGGCTGTTCTAAGTCTTGCGGGTAAGCTGCGGCGGGGATAACACCCCGCCGAGCACCGCGTAAGGGGATTGCCGATGAAACCGCCCGTTCAATGCCAGTCTATGGCCGATATCCGCACCGAAATCGACCGCTTGGATAGCAGTGTGATGGCGCTGTTGGCACAGCGTGCCGCTTATATCGAACGGGCGGCGCAGATTAAAGCGCAAGGTGGGCTGCCCGCGCGGTTGACAGACCGCGTGAACGAAGTGTTGGCCAATGTCGCCGCCCATGCGGCGGGATCTGGCCTGCCAGCCGCGCCCTATGTCGAGATGTGGCGCGTTTTGATCGAAGCGGCGATTGCCCGCGAAGAAGAGATTTTGCAGGAGAGTTCAAAGGATGACCGCTAAAGTAATCGACGGCAAAGCCTTTGCCGCCCGCGTGCGCGGCGAAGTGGCAACCCATGTGGCGGCAATGAAAGCAGGACACGGCATTACACCCGGATTGGCAGTGGTGTTGGTGGGCGAGGATCCTGCTTCGCGCGTTTATGTGAAAAACAAACACGCATCGACCATTGAAGTGGGCATGAACAGCTTTGAGCATCGCCTGCCCGCTGAGACATCCGAGGCGGATCTTTTGGCGTTGGTGCAACGGCTGAACAATGATCCCGCCGTGCATGGAATTTTGGTGCAACTGCCGCTGCCTGCGCATGTGAACAGCGATTTGATTATCAATGCGATCAACCCTGCTAAGGATGTGGACGGGTTCCATATCTCGAACGTGGGCCTGCTGGGCACGGGGCAAAAGGCGATGGTGCCGTGCACGCCGCTGGGGTGTTTGATGATGTTGCGCGATCATTATGGGTCTTTGGCAGGGCTGAATGCCGTGGTCGTGGGGCGCAGCAATATTGTGGGCAAGCCGATGGCGCAGCTTTTGCTGAATGAAAGCTGCACAGTGACGATTGCCCATTCGCGCACCAAAGACCTGGAGGCCGTCTGCCAGCGCGCAGATATTCTGGTGGCTGCCGTGGGCCGCCCTGAAATGATCACCGCCGCCCATGTGCGCGCGGGGGCGACTGTGATTGATGTGGGCATTAACCGCATTGAACGGGGCGGCAAAAACATTCTTGTGGGCGATGTGGATTATGCCAGCGCGGCATCGGTGGCGGGTGCAATTACCCCCGTTCCGGGCGGCGTGGGGCCAATGACCATCGCCTGCCTTTTGGCCAATACGCTGACGGCGACGGCGCGGGCGCATGGTTTGGCGGAACCCAAGGGGCTGACAGCCTAAGATTTGGCCTGCAAACAACGCCGCGCTTGAACCAATGTGCACTGGGGTTGGTCAGGCGCGGCGTTGATTGGTTACAGTTTTATCTATTTCTCCTGTGACGCGGTTGCCGCCGTTAAGACCTTGTTTGCCAATTTCGGGCAGGCTGGTGGCAGCGGCTGTTCGTACGCCTGCACATTAGCCGCTGATGCGGTGCAACCAGAATGGTTTGGGCATAGGCGTTGAAAATTCTAAAGATCATTTTGTGCGCGCCACATTGCGCCATTTTGATTTTCATCGCCAATCCATCGCGCATGGGGGGCAAAGCGATCTACCCTTTCCCGATGATTGGTTTGATTTGCCCCCTGCAGTTTTGGCCGACTTTGGGGCAATGTGCTATCTTGCAGCGCTGACGCGCTATCACAACCGCCGCAGCCTGCAGGATATTTTGCGCGACTTTGAACCTGCGCTGCGGCTTGGGCAGTACCGCATTTTCTATGCGGGCGGCTTTCCGCGCGCCTTTATCACTTGGGCGGGGCTGTCGGCGGCGGCGGAATATCAGCTGGCGGTGGATCATGTCGCGCTAGAGCCGCATGAATGGAATTAGGGCCATTCGATTTGGCTTTTGGATTTGATTTCGCCCTTTGGCCATATCGATCAGATGGTGGCCCTGCTGGGGGACAACCAAACCGCCAACCGCGTGCGCACTTTGCATCACACCAAAGACGGTATGCGCTACCGCGTGGTGGAATGGTCGCGCCCCGCGCTGGGCCAGCCTTATGATGTGCGCAGTTATGGCCAAGGGCAGTTCAGATCCATTTTGCAGCACGACGCGATGCATCTGCGTGGGTAGCCCGTCTATTTCAGGCCCGTCAACGGGCACAGTGCAGCAAGGGGTCGGCAATATTCTGTCTGGCACCTATTCGGAAACCACCAACACAATAACCGCGCATACGTGGTCGATTTCCCTGCAAGGCACCTATGGTGTCGCCACAATCAATTCGTCTGGCCAAACGTTCTATGATCTGAATGATCAGCACTCTGCGTTGAAGGCGCTTGATCCAGGCCAGACCTCAACGGACGTTTTTCAAGTGCAAGTAACCGACATCTATGGAACCTCCACAATGAATGTCACCATCACTATTCAAGGCAATTTCTGTTTTGCCGCTGGCACGCGCGTGCAAACTGCCGAAGGGTTGCGCGCGATTGAAACAATTAAGGTGGGTGATTTGGTGGAAACGCTGGATCACGGCTTGCAGCCTGTGCGTTGGGCGGGGCGGCAAAGCTATTCTGCGCAAGTGCTGCAATTGGCCCCGAAATTGCGCGGTATTGTGATTGGCAAGGGCGCGCTGGGCCATGGTTTGCCGCGCGCTGATGTCTGCGTCTCGCGCCACCACCGCATTATGTTGCAGTCTGATTTGGCGCTAAGGTTATTTGGGCAGGCGCAAGTTTTGGTTCCTGCCCATCGGCTGATTGGGGTGCAAGGTGTGGCCAGTTGTGATCATTTTGGCGGCATCGATTACTGCCATCTGCTGTTTGATCGGCACGAATTGCTGATGATAGAAGGAATTGCGGCTGAGACGCTTTTTCTTGGCGCACAAAACGAAATTGATTTTGCAGATAAGTCCCTGCTTTGCGCGGGGGCGATGCCACCCGCATATTTGGCCCGCTGTGCCAAAGTGCCAGCGCGCCCGATACCGCCACCCGATATCCAGCGCAAAATTGTGGCCGAAATGCTGCGCAGCGCATCGCGAGTGGCAGCTTAAGGGCCGCTAAATCTGGACGCTGCGCCTTAAGCGGCTGATAGGCTGCTGCGCGGGTGTTTTGCCCGTTTTTCTGCTGCCGCAAGGTGCTGGCACCTTTGGGGCAGTGCTGCGCGCAGTTGTGGGTTAATCCCTTAACGCTTGCGCACGCCCCTTAGCCCTAAAGTGGCATTTCCAGCACGCGGCCTGCGCGCAGGGCGAGTGCGCGCGCGCGCGGCCCCATCAGACCCTGCAAAGGGGCGCGGTCTGCCATCATCCCACCGGTATAGGCCCCATAGGCGGGCAAAATCAGGCGAGTTTTACACAGCAGAAAGGCGGCTAACCCTTGCCCTGCCAGTCGCACTTTTGGGTGGTAGTGGCCTGATATTTCGCCGCAATCTGCGGCCAAGTTTGGTGCGGCGATATGGCGGAACACAAGACCATCCAGTGCCAAATCGCGCAGATGCACGCCGCCTAAATCCACAGGGCCAGCATCGTGGTTGCCTTCGATCCAGACCCATTCGCGCCCTGCCTGAAGCATGGTTAGGCGCAAGCGTGCGCCCTCGTCCAGACCATAGCCCGCGGCCAAATCATCGAAACTATCGCCAAGGCAGATCACTTTGGCAGGCCTACGGGCTGCAATGTCAGCCTCTAGTTTCGACAGGGTTTCTGCCACCTCATAGGGCGGCAGCAAGGCCCCCGCCCGCCGCGCCATGCGTTCGGACTTTCCCAAATGCAAATCTGATACGCACAAAAGGCGCGGCGCTCCCCACCACAGCGCGCCCGATGGCAGGGCGGTTAAACGCGCGCCGTTTAAGGAAAACTCTGTCATTGCAGTCCAATCATTCTAAACCTGCCGCGCGCATCAGGGCGCGGGCCTCGGCCTCGGCCAATTCATCCCTGCCTTGGCCTATGATTGGCACGCGGCCCCGTTCCAGTAAAAGGGGGGCTGCAAAGGGGCTTGGGCGATCAAGGTGCAGCAGATCAAACCGCCCATCAACCCGCGCCAGCAGATCGGCAATGCGCGAAAAATCAACCAAACCGCGTTCGGCCTCGGATCGCGTGATGGCCAGCAAAAGATGGCCCGCATCGTATTTGCGCAGCGTGTCATACAGAATATCGGTGGAAAAGGTCACCGCGCGGCCCGATTTGCGCAGACCTTGAATGTTGCGCGGGGTCAGGCCCGTGATGGTGGCCACGCTGCGAAAGGCGCGCTTCATCACGGCGGTGCCTGCAAGCCAATCTTCCAGCCCCGCGCGCAGCCGTGCGCCGTCCAGCAGGGGGGCGGGATCGGACGTGGCACGCAAGCCCCAAATGAGCGTGGCGTGATCGGTGGCCAAATACCCCAGCGGCGCAAGGCCTGCCTCCTCCATCACCTTGGTCAAGAGCAAGCCCAGCGTGGCCTGCGCGTTCTGGCCGGCAAAGCCATATATCGCGTGAAAGACCTGCCCCTCATGCGGGAAACATTCGATCAAAAGGCGCTGCATATTTGGTAAATGTGAGATTTCGGATTGGTGCAGCACCCAGTCGCGGGCATCTGGAGGCAGGGGGGCGGGGGCGGCGATCAGCCCAGCGATCCGGCGGGCAAGTTGCAGGCTGGATGAAAATTTACCGCCATTATACACGGGCACCCGCGGCGTTTGTGCGGCGCTGCGCGCGACAGTGACGGCGCGTTCATCCAAAGATTGAAACCGCACAATCTGGCCGCCGATCAGAAACGTATCGCCCGCGCGTAAGGTCGCAGCAAAGGCCTCTTCCACCTCGCCTAATCCCGCGCCGCCTTTTAGGCGCACGGGAATGCGGGGCGTGTCGGTGATGGTGCCAAGGTTTTGGCGGATCAGTGCGGCGCTGCGCGGATCGCGCAGGCCCCAAAGATTGCCGCGCAGCATCAGGCGTTGCCACTGGTCATAGGCGCGCAAGGCATAGCCGCCCGTGGCGACAAAATCCAAACACTGGTCAAACGCGGGGCGGGAGAGCAGCGCATAAGGGCCTGCACTGCGCACCTCGGCATATAGGGCGTCTGCATCGAAGGGGGCGGCGCAGGCGCAGATCAGAATGTGCTGGCACAGAACGTCAAGCCCGCCTTCAGACTGCGCCGCGCCGTCTAAATCGCCTGCCGCCGCCGCTTGCAGGGCGGCCACGCATTCGATGATTTCAAAGCGGTTGGCGGGGACAAGGCGCGCTTTGGACGGGGCATTATAGCGGTGGTTCGCGCGGCCAATGCGCTGGACAAGGCGCTTGACGCTGCGCGGCGCGCCCACTTGAATAACCAAATCCACCGCGCCCCAATCAAGCCCCAGATCAAGGCTGGCAGTGCAGACCACGGCGCGCAAAGCCCCCTCGGCCATCGCCGCCTCGACCCGTTTACGCGCATCCAGCGCAAGGCTGCCGTGATGGATCCCGATGGGCAGGTTATCGGTATTGGCAAGCCACAGTTTGTGAAAGAAAATCTCGGCCTGCGCGCGGGTATTATGGAAGATCAGCGTGGTTTGGTGGGCGGCCACTTCGGCCAAAATATCGGGAATGGCGTAGTGCCCCCCGCCGCCTGCCCAAGGTGGGGGGGCATCGGTGGCCAGCAGGGCAATGTCTGGGGCGGGGCCTGCGGGGGCGATGATAAGGGCGGCATTTAGGTGCAGGTATTGCGCCAAGGCGGCGGGATCGTGCGTGGTGGCCGACAGGCCCACGCGGCGCATCTGCGGGGCAAGGGATTGCAGGCGGGTCAGCAGCAACATGAGCTGATCGCCGCGCTTATTTTCGGCCAGTGCGTGCAACTCGTCCACCACCACGCGCTGAAGGCCCGCAAAGATGCGGGGCGCATCGGGGTAGGACAACATCAAGGCAAGGCTTTCGGGCGTTGTCAGCAAGATATGCGGCGGGGCCACGCGTTGTCGGGCGCGGATGTGAGCGGGCGTGTCGCCTGTGCGATCCTCAATCGTGATGGGCAGGCCCGCGCCGATGACGGGGCTGCGTAGGTTGCGGGCGATGTCGGCAGACAGGGCCTTGAGCGGTGAGATATAAAGGGTGTGCAGCCCGTTATAGCCATGTGCCAACTCGCACAGGCTGGGCAAAAACCCCGCCATCGTTTTGCCGCCGCCCGTGGGGGCAATCAGCAATGTCGCGGGGTCATCTGCCCGCGCCAGCATGTCCGATTGATGCGGATGCAGCGTCCAGCCTTGGGCTGCGATCCAATCTGTAAGAGTATCGGGCAGGTTCATGGGGGCAAGATAGGGCAGGGGGCGGGCGCGGGAAAGGGGGCATCGCCCCCCGCTTTCCCCTTGCCCGCCCTTGCCCTGTCGCATACCACTACCCCATGCGGATTTTATTTTTAGGCGATGTGATGGGGCGGTCGGGGCGCGATGGGGTGGCGGATATGCTGCCGATGCTTCGTAGCACTTGGGGCCTAGATTTCGTGATCGTAAATGGCGAAAATGCGTCCAATGGCACGGGGCTGACGGGCGATCATGCCAAGGCGCTGTTTGCGGCTGGGGCGGATTGTGTGACGCTGGGCGATCACGCGTTCGATCAAAAGGACATGCTTCAGGCGATTGAGGCCGACCCGCGTATTTTGCGGCCTATAAATTTCTCCAAGGTCGCGCCAGGGCGCGGGGCGAAGATATTCGAGGCAACCCAAGGCCGCCGTGTTTTGGTGGCCCAAGTGCTGGGCCAAGTGTTTATGAAGCGCCCGTTTGATGACCCGTTTTCGGCGATTGAAACTGTGCTGAAAACCCACCGTTTGGGCGCGGCTGTGCAGGCGGCTGTGGTGGACATTCATGCCGAAGCCACGTCCGAGAAAATGGCGATGGGCCATTGGTGTGATGGGCAGGCCAGCCTTGTTGTTGGCACGCATACGCATGTGCCAACAGGGGACGCGATGATTTTGCCCAAGGGCACGGCCTATCAAACCGATGCGGGCATGTGCGGCGATTATGACAGCGTGATCGGTATGGAAAAGCTAGAGCCGCTGCGCCGTTTCATCACGGGCATGGCCAGCGGGCGGTTTGAGCCTGCGGGTGGGCCTGCCACACTTTCGGGAGTATATGTGGAAACTGATGACAAAACGGGGCTGGCGCGCAAAGTGTCGATGATCCGCCAAGGCGGTCGGCTGCAACAGGCGGGGCCATAACGTGGGGCGCTGGGGCATGGTTGCGGTGCTGTTGACCATCGGCATTGGCTGGGGGTCGACGCAGGCGCTGGGCAAAATTGCAGCATCCACGGGCTATCCGCCCTTGGGGTTGGTGTTTTGGCAATTGGTGGTGTGCACCGCCGTTTTGGGGGCGATGACGCTGGTGCGCGGCAAGGGCCTGCCGCTGACCGCGCGCGCGGTGCAGTTTTATGTGGTGGTCGCGGTGCTGGGCACCATTGTGCCGGGGCTGACCTTTTATATTTCCGTCGCGCGGTTGCCTGCGGGGATCATGTCGATCATCATCTCGACTGTGCCGATGATTGCCTTTCCCATTGGTCTGATACTGGGGGCCGAGCAGTTCTCACTGCGGCGGCTGTTTGGGCTGGCTTTGGGGCTGACTGGGGTGTTAATCATTGCCTTGCCAGATGCCAGCCTGCCCGACCCTGCGATGGCGGCGTTTTTGCCATTGGCATTGATTGGGCCACTGTTTTATGCGCTGGAGGGCAGCTATGTGGCCCGCGTTGGCACGGCCGGGATGGATGCGGTTCAGGCTATGTTTGGGGCGTCGATGGTGGGGGCCATTATGATCGCCCCTGTGATGTGGGTCATGGGGCAGGGGTTTGTGATTACCAAGCTTGGCGCGCCAGAGCTGGCGCTGATTGGCAGCTCGGCACTGCACGCCGTGCTGTATGCCAGTTTCGTTTACCTTGCCGCCCGCGCGGGCGCAGTCTTTGCCACACAAACGGGGTACATCGTGACCGCATCGGGTATGATCTGGGCGAGTGTTATTTTGGGCGAGCGGTTTTCCCCCCTTGTGATGCTTGCGGCGGCGGTATTACTTGGCGGAATTGCGTTGGTGCGCCCCAAATCGACGACCGACACCTAGAAAGGGTTTGTGCCATGTTCGGGATTGAGATCGCGCAAAATCTGCAACCGATCGCGGCGCTGATAATTTTGGGCGTGATGTTTGCCCTGTTTATCCGCGAGACATTTCCCGTAGAGGTGACCGCAATTGCGGGCGCGGCTGTGATGCTGATTACCGGTATTTTGCCTGTGGGCGAAGCGGTGGATACCCTTTCAAATTCGGCCCCATGGACGATTGCGCTGATGTTTCTGTTGATGGGGGGCCTTGTGCGCACGGGCGCGGTTGAAATGGTGATTTCTGCTGCTGAAAGCCGTGTTGCGGACAGCCCGCGCACCACAGTTGCGGTGCTGTTTGTATTTGTTGCTGTTGCCTCGGCCTTTATGAACAACACGCCCTTGGTGGCGGTGATGATACCCGTTGTCATTCAAATCGCGAAAAAACTGGGTGCATCGCCGTCGAAGTTATTGATCCCTTTAAGTTATATGACAGTGCTTGGCGGGATGATGACCCTGATTGGCACATCCACCAATATCTTGGTCGATGGTGTGGCGCGCAAAGCGGGGCTGGAGGGATTTTCGCTGTTCGAAATATGGCCGCTTGGGCTGGCCGTTACCATCGTTGGCGGGATTTATCTGGGCCTGTTTTCCAAACGCTTGCTGCCCGACCGCCAATCGATGAGCGCGCTGCTGGGCGATCGTAAAAAGATGAAATACTTTACCGAAGTTGCCTTGCCCGAGGGATCGCCTCTGATCGGCCAGCGCGTGCTGGATGTGCCGCAATTAAAACGCTCTGGCATTCGGGTGATTGACGTTTTGCGCGGCGATGCCAGTTTGCGCCGTAACCTTGCCCCTGTGGTTTTGGAAATGGGCGACCGCGTGGTTTTGCGCAGCGACATGAGCGAGATTCTGGGCATTCAGGAAAACAAGAACCTGCGCAGCCTTGACAAGCTGTCCTCGGTGCAAACCGAAACGGTTGAGGTATTGATTTCCAGCGGGTGCCGCATGATTGGCCGCACGTTGGGCGATATGCGCATTCGCCGCCGTTATGGCGTTTATGTGCTGGCCGCGCATCGGCGCAATCAGAACATCACCTCTTTGGACGAGTTAGAGGTGCAGATCGGCGATACGCTGCTGCTGGAAGGCACGGTTGAGGATATTCAGCGCTTTGCCACGGATATGGAACTTGTCGATATTTCCCACCCCACGCAAAAGGCATACCGCCGCCCCAAGGCCCCTATCGCGATTGCAGCCCTTGCGGGCGTGGTTATTTTGTCGGGGTTTGATGTGGCCCCAATTATGGCGCTGGGCCTTGTGGCTGTGGCCGCGATTTTCGTGCTGCGCTGCATCGGTTCTGATGAGGCGTTTTCTTTTATCGATGGCCGCCTTCTGGCCATGATTTTCGCGATGCTCGCCGTGGGCGCTGGGCTGGAACATTCTGGCGCGGTGAACCTGATTGTGGATGTCGTGGCCCCCTATATGGCGGGGATGTCGCCGTTTTTCCTGATTTTGTCGGTCTATCTGTTGGGTCTGATCCTGACCGAGTTTTTGTCTAATAACGCGGTTGCGGTTGTTTACACTCCGATTGCGATTGAACTGGCGCAGACGCTGGGGCTTGATCCGCGCCCGTTTGTGGTGGCGGTGATGTTTTCGGCGACCTTGGCCTTTGCGACCCCTGTGGGCTATCAGACCAACATGATGGTGTATGGGCCTGGCGGGTATCGGTTTTCCGATTATCTGCGGGTGGGTTTGCCGCTGAATATCTTGATCTGGCTGACCTGTTCGGCCCTGATCCCGATCATCTGGCCGATGTAGGGGCGGGCGCGGGGGTTGCGGCCCCCCTAGGCGCTGGTGTAGGGAATTTCATCACCAAAGAGATTGGTTTCAACAGGGGTTTTAGGTCATGGCAGGCCATTCCAAATGGGCAAATATCCAGCACCGCAAGGGCAAGCAGGATAAGCTGCGTTCCAAGATGTTTTCCAAACTGGCAAAGGAAATCACAGTTGCCGCGAAAATGGGCGACCCTGACCCTGATAAGAACCCGCGTTTGCGCCTTGCCGTGAAGGCCGCGAAATCGGTGTCGATGCCCAAAGACGTGATCGACCGCGCGATTAAGAAATCGGTGGCGGGGGATGCAGCGGATTATACTGAAATCCGCTATGAGGGGTACGGCGCGGGCGGCATCGCGATTATTGTCGAGGCGATGACCGATAACCTGAACCGCACCGCCAGCAATGTGCGCAGCTATTTCTCCAAAGGCGGCGGGAATATGGGGCAGACGGGGTCTGTTTCGCACGGGTTCGACCGCGTGGGCGAGATTACCTATCCTGCATCTGCGGGTTCTCCCGATGATGTGATGATGGCAGCATTAGATGCGGGCGCGGATGATGTGGATTCGGACGAGGATGGTCACTGGATTTACTGCGCGGTTGAGAGTTTGAACGCCGTGTCGGATGCGCTGGAGAAAAGCTTGGGCGAGTCGACCGAGTCAAAACTGATCTGGAAACCGCAGACGCGCACCGAGGTGGATTTGGACACCGCGCTAAAGCTGGTGCGGCTGATTGATATGCTGGAAGAAGATGACGATGTGCAGGACGTCACGCACAACTTTGACATCCCCGAGGATGTGGCGGCGCAGCTGGAATAGGTTTTAGAAGCAGATGGTTGGACAGGGCGGGGGGTTCCCCGCCCTTTTTGTTTTGGGCGGGCGTTAAAGGTTGACAAATTTTGTCGGAATATATTGACGCGGGCCGCGCGGCTTGCTATTCTTTAGTGAATTCGTCGGGATATATGCGGCTGATGCACCCAATAAACCGCGCGAGATGGTGTTCAAATTGGCCAAAGGCGTGCGCCGCCCGTGCCAAGAGAGACACGTCCGCGCGGGGTTGTGGGGACTTAAATCATCGATGAATTTTGACAACTTGGAATTAAGGATCGTGGATCACGCTCAAAGGTGAATTTGTATCTTCCCTTCGCCGACCCTGATTGTAATGGGAGCGCCTTTGGCGCGTCGCAGCGCGAAGATGATCACATCAAATACTTCCTCAATCCGTGCAGCGCCGCCCATTTCTTGTCCAGACATAGATAGCCTACTAAGGCCGTCAAATCGGGGAGACATAAACCGTTGCTGGTTAAAGTCGCGGTCCCAACTGACTAGAATCCGATTATCCGCGATTGCTGCCGTGGCAACGACTGGGTCTTTTGCGTCAGCGGCCATTACATCACGTAATCGCACTACGTCCTGTCCAAGCAAAACAAGTTTATTCCCCACTGAGTCAGGGACATTGTGATCTGTCAGAAATCGAAACTGTGGCCACTGACCCTCTATTTCATCATTCAAGCGGCGGTTTTCCCATTTTCGAAGGAACTAGCAACTTTAATGTCTTGCAAAGTAATGTCGGGGAATTCTGCAATGATTGCGGCTGCAGTGAACCCAGCGTCCAAGTAACGCTTTATCGTGGCGACAGGAATTCGTGTTCCTTCAAAAACAGGTTCGTTTTGAAGTGTGAACTTGCCATGAACAACCTTACCCGTTTGCGCCTCACTGCGTCTATTCATATCCGCTATGGCTTTCCGAGTATTTTCAACCACAACCCTCAAAGGAATGTCAAAAACGCGCTGACCGGTTACAATTTCTTTGCGTTGCTCGTCAGTTGGGTCGGTCAAGACCACGCGCTTACCCAGAACATAAAGGGTGGTGGCAATCCAACGCGCATCACCAAGATGCGCCAAGCTGTCGGATACTTGACGCAAATGTTGAAGCGATACCTTGTGTTTGTTACGAAGCTGACCAAGCACTCGCAGGGATACGATGTCCCTGAAAGAGTAAATTTTTCCATAAGGCAACCGATGGTCGCTTTCAATGAAACTAGGCTTCATGAAACCTTTGTTGTTCCATGCACGAAGTTGACCGACTGTTAGGCCAGTCAACTTTGCCGCATCAGTCTCGCTGAAAGCGCCTATGACATTGTCTTCGCTCACGTCAAGTTCCTAGCATCTTTGATGCGATCAATCATGCTTGAGAAATGCTCTCTTGTCGCTAAGGCGTCAACAAAAACTTTTGCGATTGAGACGGGATGCAGTCTCATAGCGCAATTTTGCTCACGCCCCCCTTCAATACACCACCACCGCCCGAATACTTTTCCCCTCGTGCATCAGATCAAACCCCTTGTTGATATCCTCCAATGGCAGGATATGCGTAATCAGGCTGTCAATCTCGATCCGCCCGTCCATGTACCAATCGACAATCGTCGGCACATCGGTGCGGCCGCGCGCGCCGCCGAAGGCTGTGCCTTTCCAGACGCGGCCCGTGACCAGTTGGAACGGGCGGGTTTCGATCACCGCGCCTGCGGGGGCCACGCCGATGATGATGGATTGGCCCCAGCCGCGGTGGGTGCATTCCAGCGCGTCGCGCATCACTTTGACATTGCCCGTGCAGTCAAACGAATAATCCGCCCCGCCGATTTTATCGATGGGGGTTTTGGTAAGGTCAACAATGGCTTGCACGACCGAGCCTTCGATTTCCTTGGGGTTGATGAAATGGGTCATCCCGAACTTCTCGCCCCATTCCCGCTTGTCATTGTTCAAATCCACGCCAATAATCATCCGCGCGCCTGCCATTTTTAGGCCTTGGATCACGTTCAGGCCAATGCCGCCAAGGCCGAAGACCACCGCCGTTGCATCATGTTCTACTTTGGCCGTGTTCAGCACCGCGCCGATACCCGTGGTCACGCCGCAGCCGATGTAGCAGATTTTGTCGAATGGCGCGTCTGTCCGAACTTTGGCCAGCGCGATTTCGGGCACAACGGTATGGTTGGCAAAGGTCGAACAGCCCATGTAGTGATAGATCGGCGTGCCATCGAGCATCGAAAAGCGGCTGGTGCCATCGGGCATCAGGCCCTGCCCTTGGGTTGCGCGAATGGCGGTGCAGAGGTTGGTTTTGCGCGACAGGCAGGACGGGCATTCGCGGCATTCGGGGGTATAAAGCGGGATCACATGATCACCCACTTTCAGCGATTTAACCCCTGGCCCGACGGCAATGACAACGCCCGCGCCTTCGTGGCCCAGAATGGCGGGAAACAACCCTTCGGGATCGGCGCCAGACAGGGTGAATTCGTCGGTATGGCAAATGCCTGTGGCCTTAATCTCGACCAGAACTTCGCCTTCTTTGGGGTCGGCCAAATTGACCTCCATCACAGTTAAAGGCTGGCCAGCGGCAAGGGCGACAGCGGCACGGGTACGCATAGGTAAACTCCTGATTTGGTTGGGCGCATTGCGCGCAGACTGGCGCAGCATGTTTGCAAAAGCAACTGGAATCATAGCGAAAGCACCTTGCGGGGCGGCGGTGAATGCTGCACCTTGCTGCGCAATAAGTGGGGGGAAGATCGGTGCAAAAATGGGCTTTGGCGGGCGCTGCGGCGTTGCTATTGGCGGGCTGTGACAGCCCTGCGCCGCAAAACTTGGGGGATGAAATGGTGGCCAGTTGCGGAGCAGAAGATTTGCAAAGCCTGATCGGCCAGCCAAAAGCGGTGCTGGACGCGATGCGCTTTTCCCAGCGGGTGCGCGTGATAACCCCCGGCATGGCAGTGACAATGGATTTCGCGCCAAACCGTTTGAACGTTCATGTGTCAGATGCGGGTATCATCACAGCGGTGCGGTGCGGCTGACATGCTATACGCGGCACTAAAGGGGTTCTTGGTATCAATCAGCCTGATCTTGGCCATTGGCGCGCAGAATGCCTTTGTGCTGCGCCAAGGGCTGCGGCGCGAGCATGTTTTTGCGGTGGTCGCTGTCTGCGCGCTGTCGGATGCCATTTTGATTGCGGTGGGCGTTGCGGGCTTTGGCGCGATTTCGACCGCTTTGCCTGCCTTGGGCGAGGTGATGCGGTGGGGCGGGGCTGCGTTTTTGTTCGGTTACGGTGCGCTGCGGCTTCGCGCCGCGCTGGCGGGTGGGGCGGCATTGATGCCGCAAGAGGGGGCCAGCGCATCCTTGCGTTCGGTGTTGGCGACCTGTCTTTTGCTGACCTGGGCCAACCCGCATGTGTATTTGGACACTGTGGCACTGATCGGGTCTATCGCGGCGCAATATGAGCCTTACAGGTTGCAGTTTGGTATCGGGGCGGCCAGCGGTAGTTTTGTGTTTTTCGCAGCCCTTGGTTATGGCGCTCGGCTGCTTGCGCCTGTTTTTCAGCGGCCCCGCGCGTGGGTGGTGCTTGAGGTGATCGTGGGCGCGGTGATGTGGGCCATTGCGCTGACCTTGGTTTTGGGCGGATGAAGCTGACCGATTTAGGCCAGACCAAATGGGGCATCTTGTGGATGCTGGCCTCGGGGCTGTCTTTTGTGGTGCAAAACGGGATCGTGCGGTATTTGGGCGATGATTTGCCTGCATTGCAATCGGCATTCATCCGCTTTGTCTGGGGCGTATTGTTGCTTGCGCATATGCTGCCTAAATTGCGCGCCAATGTGCCGCGCACGGCGGTGGGCCTGCTGGTTTGGCGCGGGGTGTTTCACGCGCTGGCGGTGGTTTTGTGGTTTTATGCCATTGTCCGCATCCCCTTGGCGCAGGTCACCGCGATTGGTTATTTGAACCCTGTCTTGATGCTGCTGGCCGCTGGCCTGCTGCTGGGCGAAGGGTTTCAAATGCGCCGCGTGCTTGCTGTTCTGGTGGCGCTGATTGGCGCGTTGATTGTGCTGCGGCCGGGGTTTCAGACCCTGAACGATGGGCATTATGCGCAAATCGGCGCGGCGGTGGCCTTTTGCGGCAGTTATCTTTTGGCCAAACGCCTAAGCGCAAGCGTGGATGTATCTGTCATCGTGGTGATGATGTCGCTCGTTGTATCCGTGCTTCTTGCGCCCTTTGCTTGGGCTGTGTGGCAACCTGTGACCGCAGCGCAGGTGCTGTGGCTGGGCGCAGTGGCGCTGGCGGCGACCGGTGGGCATTACGCGATGACGCGGGCCTTTCGTGCAGCCGCTTTGGCCGTGACGCAACCTGTGACCTTTTTGCAATTGGTTTGGGCCAGCCTTTTGGGGGCGGCCATGTTTGGCGAGGCGCTGGACGGCTTTGTTCTGATGGGCGGCGCGGTGATAATCGGGGCGATTTCTTGGCTGGCTTGGCGCGAACATCTGGACGCGGCGGCGTTGAAGGGACAGGCCTATGGGGCAGCGCGCGCTGGGGTGAATGGGCCTTAACGGCTTTTGCATAGGGTTTGGCCACAGCGCTAGCCCAAGGAACCCCAAATGCCTGATACAACGCCCATTTTGCAGCTGCCGTATATTCTGCCATCCCAAGCGCAAAAACATGTCACCCATAACGAGGCTATCCGTGTTTTGGATGTGCTCGTGCAGCTTGCCGTGACCGCGCGCAATATAAGTGAGCCGCCCGCAAGCCCTTCGCAGGGTGACCGATATATTGTCGCCGCAGGTGCCAGCGGCGCATGGGCGGGTAAGGTTGGGCAGATCGCCTTGTATGAAAACGGCGCATGGCAGTTCTTTGTAGCGAGTGAAGGCTGGACGGCATGGGTCACATCCGAGCAGGTCTTGGCCAGCTACAACGGCGCGGTATGGGTGTCGCAAGCCGATGCGCCGTTAAGCGTGGGCCAGCTTGGCATTTCGGCCACTGCTGATGCCAACAACCGCCTATCGCTGTCCTCGCCCGCGACGCTGCTGAACCACGCTGGGGCGGGGCATCAGGTGAAGGTGAACAAGGCGGCGGCGGGCGATACGGCCAGCCTGTTGTTTCAGACGGGCTTTTCTGGGCGGGCCGAAATGGGCACTGCGGGCAATGATGATTTTGCCATTAAGGTCAGCGCGGATGGGGCGAGCTTCGTTACAGGATTGTCGATTGCTGCGACCAGCGGGGCAGTGACGCTGCCCGCCGCGCTGCGTTTGGGCGGGCAGGCCAGCGACCCCGCCGCGCCGCCCAATGGTACGATCTGGCTGAACAGCACCACAGGCGAGGTGAAAATGCACAGTGCGGGTGCAACTGTTGTGATCGCCTCTGGCGGCGTTGGGTTGATCGATGGCGACAAGGGCGATGTTACTGTCAGCGCGAGCGGAACTGTTTGGACTGTGGACGCAGCGGCCATTACCAATGCCAAACTGGCCAATATGCCCAGCGCCACGTTTAAAGGTCGGGTGGCCGCAGGGTCTGGCCCAGCAACCGATATCACGCCCGCCGAAGCGACCAGCATCCTGCCTGCCTTTACGGCAACGGAAAAAGGGCTTGCACCCGCCTCTGGCGGTGGCACAGTCAATTTTCTGCGCGCTGATGGCATTTGGACTGCGCCAGCGGGCGGCGGTGGCGGCGCAACATTGCCCGATTTGGGCATAAGCGCGACTGCAACCCAATTGAACACTGCCGCATCAGCCTTTCCCAATGCGCTGCTCTTGGGCGAGACGACCAATTTGGCAAAGGGCGCCGGCGAAGTTGCTTCGGCCTCGGCTTGGCCAGAATCTGTGGTGGCCAGCGGCGTCACGGCCACCAAAACGGCCACGGGCTTTGCCGCCGATGGCACGCCTTGGGTTGAATATACTGTGAACGGCACTGCGACAACGACGGGAGCTATAACCCTTTTTACGCAGGGAACGCCGTTTGCCAGCGCCGCAACGGGTCAGACCTTTACATTTGGCGCGGTGATGAGCCTTAGTTCTGGTTCCGCTATTGGCGCAGTCGGTGCGCGGTTAGATTTGCAAGGATATAGCGCACTGACTGGCGGAACTTTCCTAGAAACGACAACCACCCCTTTGGTGAACAGCGGCCAAAGTGGCGTCACTCAGGCAAGCTATACCTTGGTGAATGCTGGAACTGTCGGGGTGCGGCTGTTAGCGCTGCTTCGCTTGGCTATTGGAGCAGTCTTTACCAATGCTGTTTATCGTTTTTCAGCAATTCAGTTGGATCGTGGGACAAGCAGGCTGGCCTATCGGTATTTGCCAGCCACTTCCACGCAGGTGCGGGCGGCTTTGGGGCAGGGGCAGTCTTCGCTTGTCATTCTAGCTGGTTCAAGTGTCGATTTCACGGGTATCCCATCAACAGCCCGGCGCGTGACTGTGCTGTTTAGCGGATTGTCCACGAACGGCACAACTGTGCCGCTGATCCAACTGGGCGCTGCTGGCGGGATTGAGGCGAGTGGGTATGCAGGGTCAGTGGGTGTCGCAACAATATTGGCAAACACTTCGTCTGGGGTGCATCTTTCTACAACATGGGCGGCGTCTGCCGTTTTGCAGGGTAGCATTGTACTTAACTTGATGGATTTGGCCACAAATCTTTGGGTTTTCAGCGGAATTGCGGGCAGATCAGATGCTGCCTATTTACATAGCGTTTGCGGTTCGAAAGCCCTGTCAGGTGTCTTAAACCAAATCCGCATTACGGCAGGCGCAAATAGTTTTGATGCGGGCACTGCAGCTATCACTTGGGAGTAGCAACATCCGCATGAAACAATTGTGAATGTGCAAAGTGGCGCAGTGGTGCAAGTCGAAGATGATACGCCGCTGCCTGACGTTGATTACCCGCCACCGACGCTATCCCGCGAGGCGTTCTGCGTGGCGCTGATCGGCGCGGGCATTTTGACCGAGGCCGAGGCGATTAAAACCGAACTTGGCGCATGGCCGCCAGCCTTTGACGCGTTTCTAAACGGGAAGGATTTGCTTGATCGCATTGGCGCAAAAAACCAATGGAGCGATGCACAAACGATCATGCGTGATGGGGCCATTGTAACTGATTTGCTGGCATATCTTGCCCGCAGTGATGGGCTTAGCCCAGATCAGATCACTGCGGTAAAAACGAAGATTTTTACCCAGCAAGACAGCCGCGCACTCGATTAGGTAGCGCAAGCAGATAGGGCATGATTATTGCCGTTTTATTGACAATCTTGGCCGCACTGCGTAAACCGTCCTCAGATTTTGAGGGATGATTTATGAAAATCGCAATGATTGGCACCGGTTATGTCGGCCTTGTTTCCGGAGTGTGTTTTTCGGATTTTGGGCATGATGTTGTTTGCGTCGACAAAGACCCCGCAAAAATTACCAAATTGCAATCGGGCGAAGTGCCAATTTTTGAACCCGGCCTGCAGGCTTTGATGGCCAAAAATGTTGCGGCTGGTCGGTTAAACTTTACCCTTGATCTGCCACGCGCTGTGGCGGGCGCAGATGCCGTTTTCATCGCCGTTGGCACGCCCACGCGGCGCGGCGATGGTCATGCCGACCTGACCTATGTCATGGCGGCGGCTGGCGAAATTGGGACGGCGCTGACGGGGTATGCGGTGATTGTCACCAAATCCACCGTGCCTGTGGGCACCAACCGTAAAGTATTCGAAGCGGCGATGGCGGCGAACCCTGCCGCGCAGTTGGACGTGGCATCGAACCCCGAATTCCTGCGCGAAGGGGCCGCGATTGACGATTTCATGCGCCCAGACCGTGTGGTTGTGGGGGTGGAAACGGAACGCGCGAAAAAGGTGCTGGCCGATATCTACCGCCCCCTTTTCCTGCGCGAATTTCCCGTTGTTTATACAGGTCTGGAAAGCGCCGAGATGATCAAATACGCGGCCAATGCATTTTTGGCGGCCAAGATCACCTTCATCAACGAAATCGCTGCCCTGTGTGAAAGGGTGGGGGCAGATGTGAAAGATGTGGCCAAGGGAATGGGTATGGACGGGCGTATTGGCAACAAGTTTTTGCACGCAGGCCCAGGCTATGGCGGCAGCTGTTTTCCCAAAGATACCAAAGCCTTGGCGCGCATAGGCCAAGAACATGCCGTGCCGATGCAAATCACCGAAACGGTGATAAAGGTGAACGAGGAAATCAAGCGGCGGATGCTGGATAAGATTGTCGATCTGTGTGATGGGCAACTAAACGGCAAGGCCATCGCCATTTTGGGTGTCACCTTCAAACCCAACACAGATGACATGCGCGAAGCGCCATCGCTGACTATTGTGCCTGCGTTAGTAGGGGCAGGGGCCAAAGTCCGGGTGTGTGATCCGCAAGGCAAGCACGAAGGCGAGGCGCTGCTGCCCGGTGTGAAATGGTGTGAAACCCCCTATCAAGCGGCCCAAGGTGCGCAGGCGGTTGTGCTGCTGACCGAATGGAACGAATTTCGCGCGATGGATTTGGGCAAGCTTGCCCGCAAAATGGAAATCGCCCGCATGGCTGATTTGCGCAATGTGTATAGTCAGGCCGAAGCGCTGGCGGCTGGGTTTGAAAGCTATGTCTCGGTGGGGCGGTAGGTGGGGCGGTAAAGGTTAAAGGATAAAATCGCCTGCCGTCAGCCTCTGCAGCCCTTTCAAAAAAATTACAGCCTCCGAACTTGCATCGGCATCTACATCGATAAACACCAGAGTATAGTCGCGCGAGGTTCCTGCAAAATCATAGCGTTTATAGTAAATGTCGCCTTGGGTTGAGGTGCCATCGGCGCGGGTCCCATCAAAGGTAAAGGCGTTGTTGCCTGCTAATTTGCGGCTTGCATCTATGGCGGATAGGTCAATTTTGTCTTGTCTTGCGACGAAGTCAAATAAAATGTCGGTGGTGCTGGACTTGGCTGTCATTTCGCTGGTCGAGGTGAATTGAAAATGGTCAGCCCCGCCACCGCCAAATAAAAAGTCCCGCCCCGCGCCGCCGATCAGGCGATCATTGCCCAACCCGCCATACAGCGCGTCATTGCCGCTATCGCCCACCAAACGGTCGGCATCAGCCCCGCCAAACAGGCTGTCCATCCCTTCGCCGCCGATCAACCAATCAGCCCCTGCGTCACCAAACAGCGCGTCGCGGTCGGCGCCGCCATTCAGCGTGTCATTGCCATCATTGCCGCGCAGGGTATCGGCGCCCCAGTGCCCAGCAATCACATCATTGCCGCCGCCGCCTTCGATCCAATTGCCCGCACCATCCCCGCTGAAGCGATCGTCAAAAGCGCTGCCTAGAAACCCCTCAATGTCGATCAGGCTGTCGCCCAAGGCATCGCCCAAATCAATGCCGACATCGCGCAGGTCAAGCCAGACCGCGCTGTCGGCATCGCTGTAGCTGGCAAAATCAAATCCTGCACCGCCAATAAGCGTATCGGCCCCTGCACCGCCAATATGCGTGTCGTTGCCCGCGCCGCCCAAAAGGCTGTCATCGCCGCCGCGGCCCTGTAACAGGTCATCGCCCGCCCCGCCGTCAA
Organism: Pseudorhodobacter antarcticus; assembly: GCA_945862435.1. GTDB lineage: Bacteria > Pseudomonadota > Alphaproteobacteria > Rhodobacterales > Rhodobacteraceae > Cypionkella > Cypionkella antarctica_C. The sequence continues at coordinate 128,765 of CAMAXX010000001.1, read as the reverse complement.
AGCTGTTGCGGCTGGCATCGCCCGCCAAAATGTCAGCGCTGGCCGATCCGATAATCCCCTCGACCGCGTCGAATGTATCGCCTAGTGCATCGCCCGTGTTCAGGCTGGGCGTTTGCAAATCGATCCGCAGCGCGGGGCCAAGGCTGTAACTGGCCCAGTTAACCCCTGCACCGCCGCGCAGCATATCGGCCCCAGCGCCGCCCATTAGGGTGTCATTGCCATCGCCGCCCTCTAGCGTGTCTGCGCCAGCCTCACCGCGCAGCAGATCGCTCCCCGCCCCGCCCATTAAGTATTCCGCGCCTGCGGCCCCGAGCAATGTGTCGTCAAAGGCGCTGCCGACAATGCCCTCGATCTCGCGCAGATCATCGCCCGCGGCAAAGCCAGCGCTCTGCGCGGCATTGGTCAGGCTGGCGATCAGCCCTGCCGTGGCGGCGCTGTAATCGGCCCAATCTGTTCCCGCCCCACCGATCAGCGTATCTGCCCCCGCCCCGCCGACAAGCCAATCATCTCCACCGCCGCCGAGTAGGATATTGGCCGCGCTATCGCCCACCAGCGTATCTGCAAAGGCGCTGCCAAGAATTCCCTCGACCGCGATATAGCTGTCGCCCGCCGCATCGCCGGTATTGGCGGCGGTATTGGCCAAATTTGCCACGACCCCAATGCCCGCCCCCGCATAGGACGCAAGGTCACTGCCCGCCCCGCCATCCAGCCTATCAGCACCGCCTGCGCCCTCTAGCAAGTCGTTTCCCGCTAGGCCTAGCAATGTATCTGTGCCCGCCGTTCCACTCACGCTGTCATTGCCGCTGCTGCCTTCGGTGCTTGGGGGCGGCCCCAAGCCGCCGACATTGCCCAATAAGGGCACGTTGTAGACCCAAAGTCCTGCTTGGCCCGTATTGCCCACTGTGCTGGGCAGGGCCAACAATGCGGCCTCATTGCCCGAACCCGCAAGCGGTGTGATCGCCCCGCTGCTGCCCATGCGCAGCGCGGCTGTGGCGGGCGTGCCGCCCAGCCCATCCCAGCCGCCCTGCACATCGCCCGCCGTCCAAAGAATGGTGTCATAGCGCAGAACAATATCCATGCCATCCGCGCCGCGATCAAACAGTTGTATTTGAAAAGTGTTGGTCAGATCTGCATTTCGGCGGTAAAACCCCGCGTCAGCCCAAGTGATCGTGACCACATCATTCGCGCTGTCGATGTCCACCCAAATTGGCCCGCTTTCGCTGCCTTCGCCATCTAGCCGCGTGTCGATATCTGCCATAAAGGCGGCGATAAAGGGTGTGGTCAGACTGGCGGGTGCGGCCAAATAGCCGCTGTTTGGCGCTGCGCCAAAGGTGATAAATCCATCGGTTGCGACATAAAGCGCCGATGCGGCGAAAGTTGCCCCCCCAAAGGCAAAGCCGTTTTCAAACACCGCCGAGGTGTCGATGGCAAATGCGCCATCATCGCTGCGATCTAGCAGAATTTCCCCAAATCCCGCAGGCCCGCCAAGCCCTGTTTGGGCCTGACCATTGCCCGAAATTGCACCCATATCAATACCCACTTACCCATGCAAAGGATGCGCGGATTGGGTTAATCAAGGCTTAAAATTTCGTTCAGCCGCGCATCAGGGCCGCGCAAAAGCGCCGCTGATTTGTGGCGCATTTGCCCTCTATTTGCCGCGCATTTTCCCTGCATTTTGCAGCAATTTTCAATGGATTTTTGGCAAAGGCCGCAGCCTTGCCCAAATGCTGCCCCACGCAAAAGCACGCTGTTTTGCAAGGTATGCCCATCTTGTTTCGTGAATTGTCAAAGGGCTTAGGATGCAGATCACCTACACTTCTTCGCTGCTTGCCAATTCAATTGGCTTTGGCGACATTTCTTCTTCGCTTGCCACTGTCACAATGCAAGGCACCTTGCGGCTGATCTTTTCGGCGCGCGATGGCAATTTGTTGTCCTCGATGAATTTGGGGGCCGCACCATCTGCCAGCCCACAAGGCGATGTGGTCTATGCTGCACAATTTGGTCCAGATTTTGCTTTTCAAAGCACTGCAACCCTGCCGCGTCTGTTCAACATGTCAGCCTTTAACGCGCCAATGGTCATGAACACCGTTCTGGCCAATGGCACCCCGAATTGGGCGCAAATTGTGATGACACCGCAGGGTGAAAGCATTACCGATGCAAGCGCGGCGCAGGTTTTGGAGTTCGCCAGCGGGGATTGGCTGGCCTTGGCGCAGCGCCTATCCGCGGGGCTGACGCTGCACCGGTTGTCAGACAGCGGCGGCCTGTCTGCGCCGATACACCTTGCCGATACGCCAAAAACATATTTGGACGCCATCAGCGATACCGCGACGATAGCGCGTGGCGGCGATCAGCTGCTTCTCACCCTGTCGGCACAAGAAAATGGCATTTCAACCCACCTTATCGGCGCAGATGGCGCGGTGGAGTGGGTGGATAGTTACGGCTCCCAAAACGGCATGGCCATTTCGGGGCCATCGATGCTGCAAGTGGTTCAAATTGGCGGGGTGGATTTTGCGCTTGTCGCAGGTACGAATTCGTCTTCGATCACGGTGTTGCGCATCAACAATATGGGCGTCATTTTTGAAACAGATCATGTCATAGATACGCGCGACACCCGATTTGCCAATATTGCTGCATTCGACGGCTTTGTTGCGCAGGGCCGCTTTTTCATCGTGGCGGGTGGCACAGATTTTGGGCTTACTCTGTTTGAACTTTTACCGAATGGTAGCCTGTCGCATGTAGAGACTTTTGTGCTGGAAGGCGGTGTTGGATTGACCGCTGTCACCGCGGTAAAGGCGCAATTAATGGGCAGTTATGTTGCCGTGTTTTTAGTGGATAGCGGGGCGGATCAAATCTTTCGCTATGATCTTGCTTTGGGCAATCTGGGCGCGCGCATTGCGGCAAGTGGCGGGGTGGCCACAGGCACTGGCGCGGATGAGCGGCTTCTTGGCAGCGAAAGCGGCGATGTGATCCAAGCAGGCGGCGGCGCGGATTTTTTGCATGATGGGGCAGGGGCCGATACCCTGACTGGCGGGGCGGACGAGGATGTGTTTGTCTTTGCCCGCGATGGCAGTGTGGATCGCATTACCGATTTCCAAGACGGGCTTGATAGGCTGGATGTGTCAAGTTGGGGGCGGATTTATTCTGCCCAATCTTTGGTGATTACATCAACCGCGACAGGGGCGGAAATTGCCTATGGAAATGAGCTGTTGATTATTACCTCGGCCACGGGCGGGCCTCTTGCCGCGTCGGCGTTTACGGATGCCGATTTTATCTTTTAAATGCCCCGCCGCTGCGCCAAGATACCCCAGCATGGAGGGTTGAAATGGTGCAGCATGTTTTAGTGACTGGGGGGGCGGGTTACATTGGCGCACATGCGTGCAAAGCCTTGGGCCGCGCGGGGTTTGTGCCCGTGGTCTTTGATAACTTTGCAACGGGTTGGCGCGAGGCAGTAAAGTTTGGCCCCAGCGTTGAGGGCGATTTGATGAACCCCGCTGATATTGCCGCCGCCTTTGTGCAGTATCGCCCTGTTGCTGTTATGCATTTTGCGGCGCTGTCTTTGGTGGGCGAATCGATGGCTGATCCTGCGAAATACTGGCGGGTGAATGTGAACGGCGCGCTGAACCTGATTGAGGCGGCCGTTGCGGCGGGCTGTTTGAATTTTGTCTTCTCATCCACTTGCGCCACCTATGGCGACCAAGACGGCGTGGTGCTGACCGAAGATACCCCCCAACGCCCGATCAATTCCTATGGCGCGTCCAAACGCGCGATCGAAGAAATGCTGGCCAATTTCGGCACGGCCTTTGGCCTGCAACACGTGATCTTTCGCTATTTCAACGTGGCGGGGGCCGATCCAGATGGTGAGGTGGGCGAACAGCACCGCCCCGAAACGCACCTGATTCCGCTGATGCTGGACGCGGTCGATGGCCGCCGCCCTGCGCTGACGGTTTTTGGCACCGATTATCCTACCCCCGATGGCACTTGCCTGCGTGATTATGTGCATGTCTGCGATTTGGTGGATGCGCATGTCTTGGGTCTGAACTGGCTTTTGGATGGGCGCGGCAGCACTGCGTTCAACCTTGGCTCTGGAACGGGCTTTTCTGTGCGTGAGGTGATTGCAGCGGCAAGCATAGTCACCAACCGCCCTGTGCCAGTTACCTATGGCGCGCGCCGTGCGGGCGATGCTGCCGCGCTGGTGTCTGGGTCAGACCGCGCGCGCACTGTGCTGGGCTGGCAGCCCCAGCGCAGCACGATGGACATTATGATCCGCGATGCGCATGATTGGGGCAATCGCCCTGGCTTTGCGACATAGCACCGCTTGACGGGCGCGCGGCTTCGTCTATGCACAGAGGATATTGTTCTACAGGACGCAGGCCATGACCTTTGACCGCCGTATTAAAATTGCTCCCTCTATTTTATCTGCCGATTTCGGCGATTTTGGCCGCGAAATTCAGGCGATTGAAGCGCAGGGCGCAGATTGGGTGCATATTGATGTGATGGATGGCCATTTTGTGCCCAATATCACATTTGGCCCGCCCGCCGTGGCCGCTTTTCGCAAACATGTTAAAACGGTGATGGATGTGCATATCATGATTGCGCCTGTTGACCCGTTTATCGACGCCTTTGCCAAGGCGGGGGCCGACATTTTGACCGCCCATGTCGAAGCGGGGCCGCATATTCACCGCAGCCTGCAAGCCATTCGCGCAGCTGGCATGAAAGCGGGCGTAGCCCTAAACCCTGCCTCGCCTGCCAGCGCGGTTGCGCATCTTTTGGACATTGCCGATTTGGTTTGCGTTATGACGGTAAACCCGGGATTTGGTGGGCAGAAGTTTATCGATATGTCAGGCAAAGTGCGCGCGCTGCGCGCGATGATTGGTGATCGGCCCATCCATATTGAAATTGACGGCGGAATCGATCCTGCCACCGCGCCTTTGATGGCGGCGGCAGGGGCGGATGTGCTGGTTGCTGGATCGGCTGTGTTTCGCGGTGGTTCGGTGGAAAATCCAGCTCCCTACGGCGAGAATATTCGCGCAATTCGCACGGCGGCGCAGGCGGCGTTAGCGTAAAGAGCGCGCAGGCGGCGTTAACCTAAGATCCTTGGTAGCCGCAAGCCGTTCTCGCGTGCGCAGGCCACTGCATCGGCATAGCCTGCATCGGCGTGACGCCACACACCGCTGGCGGGATCGTTCCACAGCACACGCTCTAACCGTTTGGCAGCCTGCGCCGTGCCATCGGCCACGATAACCACGCCTGCATGCTGCGAAAACCCCATGCCCACACCGCCGCCGTGGTGGATTGACACCCATGTTGCCCCCGATGCGGTGTTGACAAGTGCGTTCAGCAGCGGCCAATCGGAAACGGCATCTGATCCGTCCAGCATGGCTTCCGTTTCGCGGTTCGGGCTGGCGACCGATCCGCTGTCTAGATGATCGCGGCCAATCACGACGGGTGCGGATAATTCGCCCGATGCGACCATGTCATTAAAGGCCAGCCCTGCGCGGTGGCGATCGCCAAGCCCAATCCAGCAGATGCGCGCGGGCAGGCCTTGAAAGGCGATACGATCCCGCGCCATGTCGAGCCAATTATGCAGGTGTTTGTTTTCGGGGAACAGTTCCTTCATCTTTTGATCGGTCTTGTAAATGTCTTGCGGATCACCTGACAGGGCAACCCAGCGGAACGGGCCAATGCCACGGCAAAACAGCGGCCTTATGTACGCGGGCACAAAGCCCGGAAAGGCAAAGGCGTTTTCCAGCCCCTCATCCCGCGCCACTTGGCGGATGTTGTTGCCGTAATCCAGCGTGGGCACACCTGCATTCCAAAAATCCACCATCGCCGCGACATGGGTTTTCATACTGGCGCGGGCCGCGCGCTGCACGCCCTTGGGATCGCTTTCGCGGCGCGCTTTCCATTCGGCAATGCTCCACCCTTGGGGCAGATAGCCGTTCAGCGGATCATGGGCGCTTGTTTGGTCGGTGACAATGTCGGGGCGCACGCCGCGCGCATAAAGTTGCGGGAAGATATCGGCGGCATTGCCCAAAAGGCCCACCGATTTCGCCTCGCCTGCCTTTGTCCAAGCCTCGATCATCACCAAGGCTTTGTCCAAACTGTCTGTCTTTTCATCGACATAGCGCGTGCGCAGGCGAAAATCGATGCTATCTGGGTTACATTCCACCGCCAAACAGCACGCCCCCGCCATAGCGGCGGCAAGCGGCTGCGCGCCGCCCATACCGCCAAGGCCGCCCGTCAAAATCCAGCGCCCCTTTAGGCTTCCGCCGTAGTGCTGGCGGCCTGCCTCGACAAAGGTCTCATAAGTGCCTTGCACAATGCCTTGGGTGCCGATGTAAATCCAACTGCCCGCCGTCATCTGGCCATACATGGCCAGCCCCTTTTTATCCAATTCGTTAAAGTGATCCCAAGTTGCCCAATGCGGCACAAGGTTGGAATTGGCGATCAATACGCGCGGGGCATCCGTGTGGGTTTTGATAATGGCGATGGGTTTGCCCGACTGGACGACCAGCGTCTCGTCATCTTCCAAATCTTTCAGACTGGCGACGATACTGTCAAAATCGGCCCAAGTGCGCGCGGCGCGGCCAATGCCGCCGTAGACCACCAATTCGGCGGGGTTTTCGGCTACATCGGGATGCAGGTTGTTCATCAGCATCCGCATCGCCGCTTCGGTCTGCCAAGATTTCGCGGTGATATGGGGGCCAGTTGGCGGCATGATAACGCGTGTATTGTGGCGCGGGCCAATTTTGAGTTCGGTCAAAGCGGTCTCCAATTTTGCAAATCGGTTAAGATGGCGCGCAGATGTTCGCGCAGGGCATCAAAGCGGGGGCGGTTGATTTCCCAACCTCGGCTTTCGGTTATGTGGGTAGACTGTGCCAATTCCATTTGGATGGCGTGAACGCCGCCTTTTGGGTTGCCATAATGGCGAGTTGTCCAGCCGCCTTTGAAGCGGCCATTTAGCACGCAGGTATATCCCGTGGCGGCGCGGGTGCGGGCGTAAACTAGCGCCTCGATCTGGCGCGCGCAGGCGCCGCTGCTGTTGGTGCCGATGTTGAAATCGGGCAGGGTGCCATCGAATAGGAAGGGAATTTCGCTGCGGATTGAATGGCAATCATACAAAATGGCAAAGCCGTGAAGCGCTTTGACGCGCGCAACTTCGGCGGCAAGTGCTGCGTGATAGGGCGCGTGATAGGTGGCCGTGCGGCGCGCAATCTCATCCGCATTGGGTTCGCGCCCCGCCGCATAAATTGCCCGCCCGTCAAAATCGGTCAGCGGACACAAGCCTGTGGTGTTTTGGCCAGGATAAAGGCTGATCCCGCTGGGGTCGCGGTTTACGTCGATCACATAGCGGTGGATGGGCGTGCGGACATAAGTTGCCCCCTCCACCAGCCCCGCATACAGCTTTTCGATATGCCAATCGGTATCGGCCAAACTGCTACCCACCTCATTCAGGCAATCGGCGCAATCTGAGGGAATATCGGTGCCAGTATGGGGCAGGCCAAGGATTAGGGGGCTGCTGCCGCGCGTCACTTCGATCATAGTGGCAGTTCCACGCCCGCTGCGCGCACCAAAGCGCCTGATGCGACCATTTCTGATGCTGCCTGCAAATCGGGGGCCAAATAGCGGTCTTGGCCAAGGGCCGCCACCTTTTGCCGCAAGGCTGCTAACGCCGCGCGCAGGGACGGGGCGGTTTGCAAGGGCGCGCGCTGATCTATGCCTTGGCCCGCGCAAATCGCCTCGATGCCAAGGATCATATCCAAATTTGCGACCATCCGCTTTAGCCTGCGCGCGCCGTGGGCGGCCATAGATACATGATCTTCTTGATTGGCCGATGTTGGCGTGCTGTCGGTGCTGCATGGGTTGGCCAGATGTTTGTTTTCGCTCATCAGCGCGGCAGATGTGACCTCGGCTATCATAAGGCCAGAGTTTAGGCCCGGCGCAGGGGTTAGGAAGGGCGGCAGATCAAAGGACAGGGTGGGATCGACCATCAGCGCAACACGGCGTTGGGCGATGGCCCCAATTTCGGCGATTGCAATGGCGATTTGGTCTGCAGCAAAGGCCACAGGTTCGGCGTGGAAATTCCCACCTGACAGGATTTCGCCCGTCTCGACAATGACAAGCGGGTTATCAGTGACGGCGTTCGCCTCAATTTCCAGCGTGCGGGCGGCAAAGCGCAAAAGGTCAACGGCTGCGCCCGTGACTTGGGGCTGGCAGCGGATGCAATAGGGGTCTTGCACGCGGGTGTCCCCGATCTGGTGGCTTTCGCGAATGGCGCTGCCATCCAGCAGAGCGGCCATCGCGCGGGCCACGTCGATTTGCCCCGCATGGCCGCGCAGGACGTGGATGGCGGGGTTTAGGGGCGCGGTCGATCCCATGATTGCATCAGTGGACATGGCCGATGTTACAATTGCGGCCTTTGCTGCGCCCCATGCGCCAAACAGGCCTGCAAGCGCGGCAGCGGTGGAAAACTGTGTGCCGTTGATAAGCGCGAGCCCTTCTTTTGGCCCCAGCACAACGGGGGTTAGGCCAGCCGCGCTAAGGGCCGCGCCGCCACCCATGCGGGTGCCGCCGTAAATCGCCTCACCCTCGCCAATCATCACTGCGGCCATATGCGCCAGCGGGGCCAAATCGCCCGATGCGCCGACCGACCCTTGCACGGGGATAACGGGGGTTATGCCGCGGGCGATCATGCCTTCGATCAGCGCGCAAATGTCCCACCGTACACCCGATGCGCCGCGCCCGAGTGATAGCAGTTTTAGCGCCATCATCAGGCGGGTGGTGGTAGGTTCCAGCGCCTCGCCCACGCCGCAGCAATGCGACAGGATCAGGTTGCGTTGCAAGGTTTCGGTGTCTTGCGGCGCGATGCGCACGGAGGCGAGTTTGCCAAAACCCGTGTTCACGCCGTAAACGGGCGCGTCCCCGCGCGCGGCGGCGGCAATAACGGCGGCGGATGCTTCAATTCCTGCCCGCGCCGAAGGGGTAAGGGCTACGGGCCCGCTGCCTTGCCAAATTTGGTGCAGTTGGGCCAAGGTGGCTGCGGCGGGGGTTAAGGTTAGGGTCACAAGACACCTCCAAAAATGCGGGCGTAAAGGGGGTTGATGGCAATGCCATAGGATAGCTCGACGGGCGAGCGAACATCCCAAATGGCCAAATCGGCGCGCATCCCCGCGCGAATTTCGCCGCAATCTGTCAGTCCCAGCGCGCGGGCGGCATGGCGGGTGGTGCCTGCCAGCGCCTCGGTTGGGGTCAGGCGGAACAGGGTACAAGCCATGTTCATTGCCAGCAGGATTGATCCAAGGGGCGATGATCCGGGGTTCCAATCGGTCGCCACGGCCATCGCCGCGCCGTGCGCGCGAAAGGCGGCGAGGGGGGGGATTTGGGTTTCGCGAATGGCATAAAAAGCACCCGGTAGCAGCACTGCAACTGTGCCGGCGCTCGCGAGGGCTGCGGCATCGGCGTCGCTGGCATATTCAACATGGTCTGCAGAAAGGGCGCGATAGTGCGCGGCAAGGGCTGTGCCGCCGCTGGCGCTAAGCTGTTCGGCGTGCAGTTTCATAGGCAGATCCAGCGCGCACGCCGCATCAAAAACGCGGGCAATTTGGGTGGGGGTAAAGGCGATCCCTTCGCAAAACCCATCTACGGCATCGACCAGACCTTCGGCATGGGCTGCGTGCAGGGCGGGGATGCAAATTGTGTCGATATAGCTGTCTGCGTCCATCCCTTTGGGCACCGCATGAGCGCCCAGAAATGTGGTGATGACCCGCACGGGACGCGCTACCCCCAGCGCGCGGGCCACGCGCAGCATTTTAAGTTCGGTTTCCAAATCCAGCCCGTAGCCTGACTTCACTTCGACCACTGCCACCCCTTGGGCGATCAGCGCATCAAGACGGGGCAGGGCTGCGGCCAAAAGATCAGCCTCGCTGGCTTCGCGGGTGGCGGTGACGGTCGAGATTATCCCGCCCCCTGCGCGGGCGATATCCTGATAACTTGCGCCGTTCAGACGCATTTCAAATTCGCGCGCGCGGTTGCCGCCGTGGACGATATGGGTGTGGCAATCGATCAGCGCCGGCGTGACGGTGCGCGCGCCATAATCGCGGCGGGGCAGGGCGGTGAAGGGCGCACGCAGATCCGCCAAAGGGCCGACCCAAGCAATGCGGCCATTTTCCACCGCAATCGCGCCCGCTTCAATCAGGCCATAGCCATGCGGATCGGCCATTGTGGCGATAGTATCCGCTGTGATGACATAAGCGTTCATCGGCCCTCCTAAACGGCGCTTGCATTGCGCGGTAGTTTGAATGAATATGTGCGCACATAAAATGTCAATGACGAATTGAGGGGTTATGACATGGGCGCAGCCGCTTTGATCATTCACGCAAAATCGGCGCTTACCCCGCAGGGTTGGCAGCGCGACATTGCCCTGACCATCGGCGCGGATGGGGCGATTGCCAGCATTGGGCCGCAAACGGGCAGCGCCGATCATCACGCGGCACTGTTGCTGCCTGCGCCGCTGAACCTGCACAGCCATGCCTTTCAACGCGCGATGGCGGGGCTGACAGAATCGCGCGGGCCTCATGCCAGCGACAGTTTTTGGACATGGCGGCGGCTGATGTTTCGGTTTTTGCAGCAGCTTTCGCCAGATGATGTGCAGGCCATCGCCGCGCAGGTCTATATGGAAATGCTAGAGGCTGGCTTTGGCGCGGTGGCAGAATTTCATTACCTGCATCACGATATAGGCGGCGTGCCTTATGGCGATCTGGCGCTGATGTCCCAGCGCATTATTGCGGGCGCAGACCAAGCGGGCATTGGGCTGACGTTGCTTCCCGTCCTGTATCAATTCGGCGGTTGCGACGGGCCGGCACTGCAAGGTGGGCAAGCGCGGTTTGGCAATGACCCAGACCAATTTCTGCGCCTGCATCAAGAGGCGTGTCGCGCGCTGCGCGCGGCCCCTGACGATTACCGCATAGGCATGGCCCCCCATTCGCTGCGCGCGGTATCGCCCGAAGGTTTGCGCGCGGTTGTGGCAGCGGCAGGGGATGGCCCGATCCACATGCACCTTGCCGAACAGGTGGCCGAGGTGGACGAAGTTCTGGCACATTTTGGGGCGCGCCCGACAGAATGGCTGCTGGCCAATCACGCGGTTGATGCGCGGTGGTGTCTGATCCATTGCACGCAAATGACCGATTTTGAAACGCGTTCGCTGGCGGCAACAGGGGCCGTGGCAGGGCTGTGCCCGCTGACCGAAGCCAGCCTTGGGGATGGGATTTTCAAAGGAAAAACCTATCTTGATGTCGGGGGACGATTTGGCTTTGGGTCGGACAGCAATATTCAAATCTCGCTGTTTGAAGAGCTAAAAGCACTGGAAAATTCGCAGCGATTGACCACCCGCGCGCGTGCGGTCCTGGCCAGCGATACCAAATCCACGGGCCGCGTTTTGTTTGACGCCGCGGCGGCGGGCGGCGCTCAGGCGGGCGGCGCTCAGGCGGGCGGGCGGGGGCGCGGCGCGCTGGAAGTGGGCGCGCTGGCTGATCTGATTTTGCTAGATGATGATAACGCCCATTTGTGCAACAGACATGGTGATATGGCGCTGGATACGCTGATTTTCGGTGGCGGCGGGCAGTCTTGTATCACCGATGTGTTCAGCGCGGGGCGGCATATGGTGCGGGGCGGGCGGCATATTCACCGAGGCGCTATTGAGGCGGCGTATAAGCGCATAATGCGCGCGTTGAAGACTGATCTATGACGCCTCCGTCTCGCTTATCATGGACAGATGTGCGCGATGTCATCCACGGGCGGATTTTGGTGCGCGATTATGGCCTTGGCGCAAAACTGCCGCGCGACGAGGATATCGCGCAGGAACTGGGCTGCACCCGCACCACTGTGCACCGCGCCATGCAGGATTTGGCCGCCGCTGGCCTGATTGACCGCAAACGCAAGGGCGGCACACATGTGGTGGCCAACCCGATCACCCGCGCCACAATCGATATTCCCGTCACGCGCAGCGAAGTTGAGGCGCTGGGCCATTCCTATGCCCACCGCCTGATATCAACTCAGCGCGGCCCATCTCCCGCGCCCATCATGGTACGGTTTGGCGCAGCGCAGCCCCGCGATATGCTGCACCTTGGCGCGCTGCATCTGGCTGACGCGCGCCCCTATATGCTGGAAGATCGCTGGGTTGATCTGGCAACCTGTCCTGAGATTCTTTCGGTAGATTTCGCCGCAATCAGCGCAAATGAATGGCTGGTGCGCCACAAACCCTACACCCGTGTTGAGATGCGCTTTTTTGCTATCAATGCAGATGCAGAAATTGCCGCGCAGCTTGGGTGCGCGGCGGGCGAAGCGCTGCTGACGGTTGAGAGGACGACTTGGTTGGATAATGCGCCGATCACCACAGTGCAGGCCATCGCCGCGCCAGGTTATGTGCTGGCCAGCAAAACTTAGGCCGATTTGGCTGATAAAAGCTAAGATTTGGTCGTTGGCATGGACGTTTTTGGCCCAAAGGCCAGATTGATCCAATTGCCGGCAAAAACCACCGCTCCGCCTGCAATGACAAAGGGGTCAACGGCCTCGCCGTAGGCAAATGTGCCCACAAGCGCGATCAAGGGCAAACGGATGAAATCTATCGGAAAGATAAAACTCGCAGGGGCCAGCGATAAAGCGGTCGTCAGGCATAGATGCGCCGTCACCCCCGTCAGGCCAATCAACGCCAGCCAAGGCAGGGTTTGCGCATTGGGTAGCGTCATGTCGCCGTCATGACCCGCGATGATCAGGCCAAAGGCCAGTTGCATCACAGTCAGCCAGAATAGGATCGAGACAATGGTTTCAGCGCGGGTCAGTGATTTGGTCATCAAAGCGGTTGCGGCAAAAAAGAACCCGCAGGCTATGGCGGCCAACGTGCCTAAGTTTAAAGTGGCAAAATCGGGGCGGGTAACGATAAGGATACCCACAAATCCCAGTGCAGCCGCCATCAGGCGCGGGGCAGTCAACTTTTCGCCAAACACAAGCGGGGATAGCAGAATAACCCAAATCGGCGATGTGAATTCCAGCGCGAAAACCTGTGCCATGGGCACAGTCATCATGGCGTAAATCCAAAGGTTTTGCCCCATAAAATGCAGCACATTGCGATAGAAATGGCGCCTGATGCGGTTTGCGCGAATATCGCCAAGCCGCCCCAGTATTGCCGCCGCTGTCACCACCAAAACCATACTAATGGCAGAGCGATAAGTCATCACTTCGAACGTATCATAGGTGCCCCCCAACTCGCGCACGGCGATGGCCATAATGGAAAAGGATGCGATTGACCCCAGCATCCATAGCACGGCGGCTACAAGGCGAATGGGCGCGTCTGTTTGGGCCGCCACGGTCATGGCAAATCCCCTAGCGCAGGCGGTTTTGGCCCGCCATAGGCCCAATCCAAAAGTTCAACCGTATGCACCACAGGCACGCCCGCCGCCGCGCCAATTTGCATCATGCAGCCGATGTTGCCCGCTGCGATGGCCTGCGGCGATGTGGCCATTAGGGTTGCCACTTTGCGCGCTTGCAACTGCGCGCTGATGTCCGGTTGCATCAGGTTATAGGTGCCAGCCGAGCCGCAGCACAAATGGCTGTCCTGCGGTTCGATCACTGAGAACCCTGCGCGGGTCAGTAAATCCTTTGGGGCGGATTTGATTTGCTGGCCGTGCTGCAGGCTGCAGGCCGCATGATAGGCCACGCGCAGGTTTTGCGCGGGGCTGGCGGGACGATCGCGGGTAGGCAAATCAATTTGCGCCAAAAACTCGGTCACGTCGCGCGCAAGGGCTGCGATGGTGGCAGCATCCTGCGCAATATCGCTGCGCGCGAACATATGGCCATAATCCTTAACCGTCGTGCCGCAGCCAGAGGTGTTGATTATCACCGCGTCCAGCCCTGCGCCCTGCGCCTCGCGCGTCCAAGCGGCAATATTGGCGCGGGCGGATGTGCGGGCCATATCCTCTTTGCCCATGTGATGGGTCAACGCGCCGCAGCACGCTGCGCCGCGGGCCACCACCACCTCGCAGCCAAGGCGGCGCAGCAGGCGGATTGTGGCATCGTTGATATCTGTATTCAGTGTCTTTTGTGCGCAGCCCGTCAGCAGCGCCACGCGAAAGCGGCGCGCGCCGATGGCTGGAAATACTTTCGGGGCATCATTGGGGCTGGGCGCGGGCAGGCGAGTGGGGGCCATTGCCAGCATGGCGCGCAGCCGCGCGTCTGGCAGCCACCGCGCCAAGGGCCGCGCCAGCATCGCCGCCCGCAGCGCTAGCCGAAATCGGGTGGGATAGGGAATAACCCGCGCCAGAACGCCGCGCAACATGCGGTCAAACCACGGGCGCCGATAGGTTTTTTCGACATGCGCGCGGCCCATATCGATCAGGTGCATATAATCCACACCGCTGGGGCAGGTGGTGGTGCAGGCAAGGCAAGACAGGCATCGGTCAATATGAAGGGCGGTTTTGGCATCGGCCGCGCGGCCCGTTTCCAGCATATCTTTAATCAGATAAATCCGCCCGCGCGGGCTGTCGAGTTCGTCGCCCAAAACCTGATAACTGGGGCAGGTCGCGGTGCACAGGCCGCAATGGACGCAAGCGCGCAGGATTTTGTTTGCCTCGGCAAGTGTTGGATCGGTCAGTTGCTGTGGGGTAAAGAAGGTTTGCATCAAATTATACCTTGGGCAAAGCGGCCATGTGGGTCAAACTGGGCTTTAAGCGCGGCAGAAAGGGCGCTGACCTGATCCGATTGCGGGGCAAAGGGTGCGGCCCCAGCGCCGCGCAGCTTTACCGCCGCTCCCCGTCCATTTATTGCGGCGCGCACGGCATCGTCCGCGCCTGCGGGCAGGGCCAACCACACCAGGCCGCCGCCCCAATCATAGACTGCATCGCGCAGCGTATCTCCGCCAAACGCCGCCAAAATTGCCGCCACGATTCCCGCTGCATCGGTTGGCAAAACCGACAGCCGCCAGATATCGCCCGCGCGCCCGTGCAACGGCGCAACATCGCGGATGCCGGCCCAAATGGCGGCGCTTTGGGCACCTTCGAGCACGGCGCCATCGCACTGCGCGCGCAAGCGTTCCGCGCGATAGGCCACTGATCCTGCCATACCCTCTAGCCTGATATAACTGCGCCCGCCCGCCCGCGCAGCCCCAGAAATATCATAGGGCGATCCCAGCGCGCGGCGCAGTGCTGCAAGCCCTGCGTCATCACTCAGGCCGTCCAGCACCAGCGTGACCTCGGCCTCGGGTATGGATTGCACCTTAAGCGAGACCTCGGTTAGCGCACCCAAAACGCCAAAACTGCCCGCCATCAGTTTGACCAAATCATAGCCCGTCACGTTTTTCATCACCCGCCCGCCGCTGGAAATGGCTGCGCCGCGCCCATCGACAAACCGCACGCCCAGCATCGCATCGCGCGCAGCCCCGCCTTGGACGCGGCGCGGGCCGCTGGCATTGGATGCCGCGATCCCGCCGATGGTAGATACCCCATCGCGCCCCAAAAGCCCGCGCAAATCGGGCGGCTCGAACCCAAGGCGCTGCCGCTCGTCCGCCAGCAGGGTGTTTATCTGTGCCAAAGGCGTGCCCGCCTGCACCACCAGTGTCAGGGCGGCAGGCTCGTAAAGTTTTATGCCTGAAAGGCCGGTGATATCCAACACTTCGCCCTGCGCATTCGCAATCATCCGCGTGCCGCCGCCCTTTACCAGCAATGGCGATGTGGCAGATGCGATGGCTTCGACCAGTTCCCCCTCGCTGCGTGGCAAGATCATGTGTCGCCGCGCCGCGCTGCACTGGCAGCCAAAGGGAATACTTTTGCGGGGTTCAAAAGCCAGCTTGGATCGAACACATCCTTGACGCGCATCTGCGCCTCTAGGTCAGCAGGGGTGAATTGAACGGGCATAAGATCGCGCTTTTCCAGCCCGATGCCATGTTCACCCGAAAGGCAACCGCCCACCTGCACGCATAGCTTTAATATCTCGGCTCCCAGCGCCTCGCACTTGGCCAAATCACCGTCCTTGTTTGCATTATACAAAATCAGCGGGTGCATATTGCCATCACCTGCATGAAACACATTGCCAACGTTCAGCCCATATTCCGCCGACAACTCCCCTATGCGGCGCAGGACATAGGACAGTTGCGAGACAGGGATCGTGCCATCAAGGCACATGTAATCGCCCATCTGCCCCATCGCGCCAAAGGCGCTTTTGCGGCCCAGCCAGATGCGTTTGGCCTGCGCCTCGTCGGCGGCTTCGGTGAATTCTATGGGATTATGCCGCGCGGCAATTGCACGAATACGCGATAGCTGTTCGTCAATTTCGGGGGCGCTGCCTTCGACCTCGATAATCAGTAGCGCCTCGCAGTCGGGGTAGCCTGCATGGGCAAAGGCCTCGGTTGCGCGGATGCAGGGGCGATCCATAAATTCTATCGCCACGGGCAAAATGCCCGCGCGGATGATATCGGCCACGCAAGCCCCTGCCACTTCGCTAGAGTTAAAGGCAACCAGCACAGGCCGCGCCCCTTCGGGTTTGGGCAAAATGCGCAGCCAAGCCTCGGTGACCACGCCAAGCTGGCCTTCGGATCCGCAAACGACGCCCAAAAGATCAAGGCCATAGCCATCGCCCCACGGCCCGCCAATAGTTACGACAGTGCCATCCATTTTGACCATGGTCACGCCCAAAAGGTTATTTGTGGTCACCCCATATTTCAGGCAATGCGCGCCGCCGCTGTTCATGGCGATATTGCCCGCAATGGCGCAGGCCAGTTGGCTGGATGGATCAGGCGCATAGAAAAATCCGCGCGCCTCGACCGCACCTGTCACAGAAAGATTGGTGCGCCCCGATTGCACATGGATAAAGCGGTTGTCATAATCGGCGCTTAGCACCGCGTTCATTCGTGCCACGCCCAGCACCACGCAATCGGCAGATGGCATCGCCCCCCCCGCCAGCGAGGTGCCAGACCCGCGCGGGACAACAGGCACGCCCAGCGCGTGACAGATGCGCAAAGCGGTGGCAACTTCGGCAGTGCTGCGCGGCAACACCACCGCCAAAGGCGCGCAGCGATAGGCTGACAGGGCATCGCATTCATAGACGCGGGTTTCCAAGGGATCATCGATCACGCAGCTCTTGGGCAAAGCCGCGCGCAACTGCGCCACGATCTGCGCGCGGCGCGACAAAATCATGCTACTTGGGCGCGGCATTTCCATGGTTGTTCTCCCTGACAATGGCGCAAACTGTGGCGCAGAACGACGGACTGCGCAACGGGTTATGCAGACAATCCACGTCTGCTGCTCCATCTGTCGGCGTTCGATTAAAAGTAACGGTTGAAAGAGGTTTAGCGCAGCACGCGGGGGCGCAAACACCCATGTCTTGCGGGCAAGGTTGGATGGGCAAGCGTGGCATCGCGCCGCACGCCGCTATGGTGCTTCTGTGTCCAGTTTGTCAGATCCATGTGCAGCCATTGCATCCAGTTTTGAATGCTGGGCCAGAAACGTGGGCCGCCACTGTGCATCCAGAACCAAAATATCTGCTAAATCGCGCTTTGCGGGGCTGGCCAAAGCAGGCTGCCCAATCACCCGCGCTGGGGCGGAAATGGCCATGTCTAGGGCTGTGGCAAGCGGCGCGCCGACATGGGTGATCAGCCGCACCAGCCCTTCGGCCATGGTCACATGCGCGCCTGCAAGCGATCCTTCGGCATTGACTAAGCGGCCACCTTCTAAATGCAACTGCTGACCGTAAAGGGTAAAGCGATCAGACCCACCCACGGTGGGCATCGCGTCTGATACCAAAAACATTCGCCCCGCGATGGGCCGCGCGCGGATGGCTAGGGCAATCATCTTATCTGCCACATGGTGCCCGTCACAGATGATGCCGGCATAGGCACGCGAATTGATGCAGGCACCTGTGACGCCTTCGGCGCGGCTGAGCATAGGAGACATGGCGTTGAACAGGTGGGTAAAACAGCTGGCCCCCGCTGCAAGCAGCGCGCGCACATCTTCGGCGTTGGCATCGGAATGGCCGATGGATACAACCGCGCCCGTCTGCACAATTTGCGCCACTTGGGCAGGGGTAACGGCCTCGGGGGCGACGGTGATTTTCACAAAAATCCCTGCCGCGCGCAGTCGCTGGATATGGGCCATGGTACGCGCTTCGAACGGGCGAACATACTGCGCGCTGTGCGTGCCGCGCCGCGCGATTGACAAATGCGGCCCTTCGATATGCAGGCCCAAAACCCCCTGCATCCCATGCGCCGCAAGCGCGGCATCCACGGCACGATCCAGCACTTCGGGCGCATCTGTGATGACAGTTGGCAAAATACCCACAGTGCCAAAGCGGCGATGCGCGGCAGCTATGCGCGCGATGGTGCCCGCGCTTTGATCGTTGTTCAGCAGCGCATCCCCGCCGCCATTGACCTGCAAGTCCAAAAGACCCGCGCACAGCGTGCCTGCAACGTCAATCACCGTAGCCTCGGGCGGCAGACCTGCGCGGGGGGCAATCTGACCTGTGCGCCCACCGATCACCGACAGCGCCATACCGCCATGCAATTCGTTGCCGTCAAAAAGCGCTTCGGGGGCAATCCAAATGGGGGGGATAGGGCTGGCGCACATGGCGATGTCCTAGATCGGTTGCGCAATCGGCGCGGGCGAAAAGAAATAGGGGCGAAGAGTAGATTGCATTCGGGCAAGCGCCAAAGCGCCAAGCAAGATTTGCGATGATTGGCGGGCAGATGCAAGCTTGCTTTGGTTGAAATGCTGCAAGATCTTCGCATCAGGCTTTGTCCAACATCGGGCATTGCGCGTGCGCCGCGCCAGCGGGTCAGGATGATCGCCGCCAAAGCGGAGACCGCGCAGCACCCCGCGCACAAGGCGCTGTGCCTTTGAAAAAGTTGATGGCATCTGGGCGAAGTCAACTGGGCAGATGTCATCTGGCGCAGCCATGCCCGCAGCGCTGCGCCGTTGCCTGCCTGATTGTCGGCAATAATGCGGCGCAGGATTTGGGTCATACCAACCGCTCGCGCCATGCCGCATAGGCCGCCCCGCGCGCGCCTGATGCAT
Source organism: Pseudorhodobacter antarcticus (assembly GCA_945862435.1). Taxonomy (GTDB): domain Bacteria; phylum Pseudomonadota; class Alphaproteobacteria; order Rhodobacterales; family Rhodobacteraceae; genus Cypionkella; species Cypionkella antarctica_C. The sequence goes on along the minus strand of CAMAXX010000001.1, from coordinate 109,713 downwards.
CCCCGCCTTGGGCCAAGCGGATGGGGGGGATAGCGCAGTCCTTCAACGTGGCGGCTTGCAGCGCGCGGGCTAGATCATCGGTTAGGTGTGGGGCATTGGACAACCCACCGCCGATCACGATCACAGCCGGATCGATGGTAAAGCACAAGGTGATCAGAAAATCGCAGGCCAGTTCCAGCCAAATCGCCCAAGTTTTTTGCAGACCTGCATTTGTGCTGCGCCCCGCAATCACATCTTCGGGCGTGTAAATTTGTCCCGTCACATGTAGGGCAATAACGGCAAGCCCTGGTGCGGACAGCAGCGTTTCGGTGCAGCCCGCCCGCCCGCAACCGCAAGGCAAAACGGGCAGGCCGTGCGCGATCATCGGGCCTGCAGGCAGGGGGAAATGGCCGACTTCGCCTCCCAGGCCTGCAAAGGCTGGCAAAACTTGCCCGCCCGTCACAACGCCCCCCGACAGGCCCGTGCCAATGATCAGCGCAAGGGCTGGATCAAAACCCTGTGCCGCGCCAAAGCGCGCCTCGGAGAGGGCCAGCGCGCGGCAATCGTTGATCCATGCAATGGGCCGCCCTGCAGCGCGGGCAATATCAGCGGGAAAGGGTTTTCCCGATGCCGCCAAATTGGCCGCCAGCGCAAGGCCCGTGACGGGGTTAATCAGGCCAGCAGCAGATACGCCAATTGGCAGGCTTTTGTGGGCCTGCGCTTGGCACCACGCCACGGCACCCGCCATGGCGGCCACCAAATCGGGGTATGATTTTGGGGTGGTCCAACGCTTGCGCGCGGCCAGTTGCCAATCGTCACCAAAGACCTGCGCCTCGATCTTTGTGCCGCCCAAATCAATGCCTGCTGCTATCATCGCGGCACCGCCAGGTGCAGTTTTACGTTCGATACCACCCGCGTCAGCGTGCCTTTGCCCGCAAAAGGATCATCGACAGTCAACCCCAAGCCATCTGACCAAACCGCCGCCAAAACTTGTGCAAGCGCAACATCCAGCCCCGCGCCCCATTCGCGCCAAATATCGCTCTGGGCGTGTATTTCGCGCCGTGTTGCGGTTTGGGTCAATTGCGTCATCTGGTTTGGGACACTTTGGACAGGGTGGCGGGATGTTATGGATCAAGACCTAGGGCAATGGCGCAGTGCAGGGCAAGTGAATATGTCAGGTAAGGCAACCGCGCGGCGACGGCGAGGGGCAGACCGCGCGCACCCGCATCAGACGGGTGCAGGCGAAACACTGTGCCACTTGCGGCCGCAAAGTGCGCTCATCCGCGCAAGCCAAAGGCGTCAAGCTGCGCCCAAGTGTCCGTAAGATCGACCATCTGTCCCGTTACGCGCGCTTGGTCTAGCGCCAGCGCGGCAATCCCTGCCTGCATCGCGTCCAAAATCGACACAGGCAGGCCCGCCGATTGCCCCCGCATATAGGCGGTAATGTCGCGGCACATCATGGCATCTGCGCCATAATGCGCGCCTTTGGTTGCAGCGCCTTTGGTGTAATCATAGTCTGCTAGCCTGCGCCCATCGCGGGCTGTCACCCGCAAAAATCCGCGCACAAAGTCCCCCTCGGCCATGCCGCACGCGCCCATCACGCAAAAGCGGCGATGTTCGTCAGGCGCGTTTAGGTTGGTATGAAACGCAAGACTGCTGCCGGTTTCATATTGCAAAATTGCCGTCTGAAAATCGATGATATCGCCGTCCGAATGGAAGGGGTCATTGGTCGATTCCCAAACCGATTTCTTGACATGGAAAATCTCTGCCTCGGCATTTGAGGCGGGGGTATGGGCGGGCACAAAGCTTTTGCGCCCGCCGAATGAGGCCACGCGGACGGGGCGCGATGCGGTGATCATGTTGTAAATGTCCAAATCATGGCAGCACTTTTCCAACATAAACCCCCCGGTAAGGTTCGTTTTTCGCCGCCAGTCGCGCATAAAGAACGCGCCGTGATAGGGGGCGATATGTTCGTTCGCCTCTAGGCTAACTATGTCGCCCAACTGGCCCGCCGCCATGGCGCGGCGCAGATCGAGCATATGCTGCGAATAGCGCAGCACCAGCCCCACCATCGCGCGCGCGGCCCCGCCATGGATGGACAAAAGGCGGGCAAGTTCCAAAGTTTCTGCCATAGAAATCACCACAGGCTTTTCGGTGAAAATCTGCACGCCAGCCTCTAACCCAAGGCGGATTTGGTCTAAATGAAAGACATTGGGCGAGAAGACGCAATATAGATCAGGTTTGGCATCCGATAGCATCGTCTCGATACGATCATAGCGCGGAATATCGCCGCCCAGCATATCAAGATGAGTGGGGAACGGGTCGTAAAACCCCACCACCTTTGCCTCGGGCATTGTGGCCAGTAGGGTGTTCAGAACGTTGCCTGCGCGCAGTCCCATTCCCGCTGTAACAATTCGCAATTCGTCGCTCCTTAGGGTTAGGCCGCGCGGGCAGAGGCTGCAAGGCGGCGCATCACGCGGCCCGCACTATCAGATACATGAGCACCGCTTGGCGCAAAGTTCAGGCCGAAAAAAGTGTTGCCAAAACCTGCGGCAGGCGGGCAATCCTGCCCCATCGGAGATAAGATTTGCTCGATACGGCCCCTGTTCAAGGCTACGATGCGGTGCGCCATGGGTATCGCTTTAATCTGATGATGCGTTACACAAATCATCACGGCATCACGGCTGTGTTGCAAGGCCGAAAGTGCGACCCGCACGTTATCGCGCAGGACTGGGTTGAAGGTGTCAGACCCCCGCGTCGCCCCTGTCACCTATCCTCGCCCCTAGCCAAGGACAGGGATTTGACAATCGCAAAGCAGGTTTGGCCTATGTCCAGCCCCATCGACGCGCATGAACGCTGGGTGATGCGGGCGCGGATTGTGGCATTGCCAGCGCGCAAATCGATCATCACTGCGCCGCCCCTTTGCGCCCCAACGCTGCAAATCTCGCCGCGCAGAATGTTCAGGGCAGAAGTGTTTGGTTCGCTGCGCGCCAAAATGACATCGCCAGAGTTGATGCGCAGCATATGGGATGTGCCAATATCAGCGCTCATTTGGGGCACAAAGATCTGTCCCGCCTCGGTCGCCAGTTCGGACAAACCATCTGAGTGATGGCCGACAATGCGCGCGGGCAGCAATGTGATGGCATTCGCGCCCATAACATCGCTGCGGCCAAAGATGTCATCCACGCTGCCTATGGCAATCACACGCCCGTCGCCCATAGCCACAACGGTGGTAGCAAGCCCCGCCACCTCGGCGACAGAATGGCTGACATAGATCATCGGAACTAATGCGGCATCCCGCAAGGCGATGAAATAGGGCAGTATTTCGGCGCGGCGGGCTTCGTCCAGCGCAGCCAATGGTTCGTCTGCAAGGATCATATCGGGGGCAGATAGCAGAGCGCGCCCAATGGCGACGCGCGCGGCCTCGCCCCCTGACAGGCTGGCTGGGCGGCGGTGCAGAAGGTGGCTAATGCCCAAAAGATCTGTGACATCTTGCAGGCTTGGGCCCTTCCTAAGTTTGCCCGCAAACCAGCATCCATAGGTCAGGTTTTGCTGCACGCTTAGGTGGGGAAACAGGCGTGTGTCTTGGAATATCACGCCCATACGGCGGCGGTGGGGGGGCAAGTTTACCCGCGCCGCGGCGTCAAACAAAGGGCGTGACGCGGAAATGATCTGGCCCTGATCTGGTCGGATCAGCCCCGCTATGGCATTGATGACAGACGATTTCCCGCACCCCGATGGGCCGAACAAAGCGGTCACGCCACTGGGCGCGGCAAATTGCACATCCAGCGAAAATGCGCCCAGTTGCGCCTTAATGTCCACAAGCAGCGTCATGCCCCGCGCGCCCAAGCCGCTGCATGCCGCGCCATCCATTCTGATGCAAACAGCGCGGTCATCGCGATTACAATAGCCAAAATCACCAACCGCAGCGCGCCTTGTCCGCCATCGGGCGATTGCAAAAAAACATAGATTGCCGACGGAATGGTTTGCGTTTGCCCAGGAATTGCCCCGACAAAAGTGATGGTCGCGCCAAATTCACCCAAGGCTTTGGCAAAGCCAAGGATCGCGCCCGCGATGATGCCCGGAAGGGCAAGGGGCAGGGTGATGGTGGCAAAAACCCAAACTGGCGCAGCGCCGAGGGTTGCAGCGCTTTGCTCGGTGCGCCTATCAATTGCCTCTATGGACAGACGGATGGCGCGCACTGTCAGCGGAAAGGCCATCACAGCGGCAGCAAGGGCCGCGCCTGTCCAATGAAAAGACAGCACAATGCCAAATGTCTGTTCCAGCCAAACGCCCAAAACTCCGCGCCGCCCAAAGACGCGCAGCAGGATATAGCCCGTGACCACGGGCGGCAGGATCAGTGGCAAATGCACAATCCCGTTCAGCAGGGATTTGCCCCAAAAAGACCACCGCGCCAGCGCATAGGCCGTCAGCAGCGCTAAGGGCAGGCTGACAAATATCGCCCATGCGGCCACCTGAAGTGACACGCGCACCGCTTGCCATTCTTCGGGGCCAAGCCAATTTGCGGCGTCTGTCATTTCAAAATCACAAACCCTGCGTCTTGCCAGATTATGGCCGCCTGATCCGACGACAGAAGGGCCAAGAAATCTGCCGCTGCCGCGCTGGCGCTGGCCGATGTGATGGCTGCAGGGTAGGTGATGGGACTATGGCTGGCCGCAGGAAAGGTGCCGATTACGGAAACATTGGCGGCGCGTTTGGCATCGGTTGCATAAACTATGCCCAAAGGGGCCTCGCCCGCGGAAACAAAATTCAGCGCTCCCGCGACGTTTTCGGCCTGCGCCACTTGGGTGGAAATCCCGTCCCACAGGCCCAAAGATGTTAGCGCCTCTTTGCCATATTGCCCCGCAGGCACACTATCGACCAGCGCCATCGCCAGTTTGCCGCCCCCAAGCAGCGCCGCCAAGTCAAGACTTGTGTCCAAAGTCGCAGGGGCCGCGCCCGCGCCGTGGGCGATCAGCACCAACCTATTTCCCAATATATCGCGGCGGGTGTCTGTGCGAATATCGCCGCTTTCGGCCAGCGTATCCATCCATTCGACAGAGGCAGAGATAAAAACATCCGCAGGCGCGCCTAGGGCGATTTGGTTAGCCAGTGTTGAAGTGCCAGCAAAGGAATAGGCCACTGCGTTTCCTGTCTGTGCGCTCCAAATATCGCCGACTGCGGTTAGCGCCGACTTTAGGCTGGCGGCGGCGAAAACGGTGACGAGTTCAGCAGCGGCTGGCAAGGGCGTAAGGCAAAGCGCGGCGGCAAAAATCCAGCGGGCAAAGGGCATGTCGTGGGCTTTACGATTTAGAGATAGGCAAAGGAATATATTTTCGAAAATATATCGCTTAGTTGCCGCAGCCCTGCAAGCGATATTTTCGAGACTATATATCGTTAAGTTTCGCGGTAAGTTCCTGTAGCGCCACACCACCCGCGCCCAAGGCGGCATCTTGTACTTGGTGATACAGCGCCAAGACTTGTTCCCCCTCGGCAGTCAGGGCCGTGCCGCCGCCGTTGGCTCCGCCACGCGCCATGGCCACCAAGGGGACCGCGAACATCGCGTTCATCGCCTGCACCAAATCCCAAGCCCGCTTGTAACTCATGCCCATGTCGCGGCCAGCGGCGGCGATAGAACCTGCGCGCGCAATGCCAGCCAGCAAATCCGCCTTGCCTGGGCCAAAAAACCGCGCCTCGTCAAAGACGATGCGGATGCGCAAGCGGGGGGTTGCGGCGGCGAGAGGTGCGGCGGGCAAAGGTGCGGCGGGCAAACGTGCGGGGGGGACCATCGCGGGGTTTGCTCTGCGCTTAGGTGTTTACATCGACAACAACGCGGCCCTTGACCTCGCCTTTCAGAATGGCCGCGCCAAGGGCGGGCACATCGGCAAGAGTTGCAGGTAGGATCATCGCGTCCAATTTGTCCATCGGTAGGCTGGCTGCAATGCGCGCCCATGCTTTTTGCCGTGCGGCAAAGGGCTGCAGCACGCTGTCAATTCCCAAAAGGTTGATACCGCGCAGCAGAAACGGGATCACGCTGGCAGGCAGACCCGCCCCGCCTGCAAGGCCAACTGCAGCAACCGATGCGCCATATTTCATCTGCCCAAGCACCCGCGCCAGCATGGCCCCGCCAACGGCATCCACGCAGCCTGCCCAAGCTTCGGCTTCAAGGGGGCGCTTCACTGTTTCGGCCAATTCACTGCGCGCGATGATCCGCCCCGCGCCAAGGCTGCGCAAATAGTCTTCCGTATCTGGCCGCCCCGTGACAGCCGCCACTTGGTAGCCCATGGCCGCCAGCAGCGCCACTGCTACTGATCCGACACCGCCTGCGGCCCCCGTCACCAGCACCTCGCCCTGATCGGGGTTCAGCCCGTGATCTTCTAGCGCCTGAATGGCCAGCATTGCTGTTAGCCCAGCCGTGCCCACCGCCATAGCGCGGCGCGGGGTTAGCCCTGCAGGCAGGGGTACCAGCCAATCGGCGCGGGCACGGGCACGTGTGGCGTAACCGCCCCAATGCACCTCGCCCACGCGCCAGCCTGTCAACACAACCTCGTCGCCCGCCTTGTAGCGCGGATCATCACTGCTGTGCACAGTACCTGCATAGTCAATCCCCGCCACATGGGGATAGGCGCGCACCAGCCCGCCTCCATTTGGCGACAGGCACAGACCATCTTTGTAATTCAGTGTCGAGAAGGCCACATCGATGGTCACCTCGCCTGCTGGAAGCGCACTGTCGTCCAACTCGCGGATATAAGCGGCAGCTGTGTCATCGGATTTGTCCAAGATAAGGGCGCGGAACATGTGGTCTCCTGTACTGTTTGCGGCACGCTATCGCAGGACTTTTCCTGATGCCATAGTAAAGAGGAATTTACCCTTTGTGAAACGCTATCCCCAAAGTTATGCCGCCCAAAGAGGGGGGGCAAGCATCAGCTTAAAGGGATAATTCCCGGGCGCGATGATCTGGCAGACGCCCTTTCTTGCGGGATCAGCGTGCAGATGTGCCCCGCATGGCAGGGTTGGTGGGCAAATGGAAATCGCGCATTCAGCCGCGCAAATGACGTAGCATGCGGCGAATTTCCTAAAGCATAGGCTGGATTTTGGCCAAGGTCACTGCGGAGGCGGGCCCGCATAAATCGCCGCAGTCTTTGCTGGTTTGCGCCATTTCAATTCTTTCAAAGTCATTCTTTATAACGATTGGTGGCGCTTAAGGTGCGCGCAAGCATGGCGTTGCTTCGTGCCTTAGTCTTTTGCGTTGACCTATATCAAATCTTGCCAGGCTAGGCTGTGCTAAACAGCAGCCATCATTCCGAATGGGGGCCAAAATGGTACGTCTGACAATGATTATCTTCGCGGTTGCTGGGACGACCTTGGCTGGTATCGGGGTGGTTATTATTCTAAGCGCTAACATGGCAACGGCGCAGAATATCATCGCGGCAGCTGCCCTTGGCGCAGTCTTGGCTGTGCCCATATCTTGGTTGATCGCCAAGAAAATCGCGTAGTAAGGCTGCCGGCCCGCGCGCGCAGTTGCATGAATTAATTTTCGGTTGCGCGGGCATGGCTTTGATTCGCAGAAAGATCATTTTGCGACCATTTCGGAAATTTTTCCTACACTTTTCAGCGATTTTATGTGCTTTTGGTCATGAAATTTGGGGGGAAAAAGAAACAATCTGCGCCGGATCGTTAACCAGAGATCGATTTTTAAAGGCGAATCTGTGGCGCAATTCTGTTCTAACTTTATGATTTAACCTATTGAATAAATGTATTTTTTTCGGAAATATTACGTCTGGTCTAGGTTAACTTAGATAGCATTTCCCACACAAAGTTGATTTTCGCCACCAAAAGGCCAAAATTCATGTCTCGGTCAGCGAAATGTCGCGAAAGACTGAATTATAACTATTCGGCATAGCAAAGACCTATACGCTTTCATCGCCCCAGCACCTGCTGTGGGCAGCGTTGCGATCATGGGACTGTGCGCGAGTAATGGATTTGTTCAAGAATGAAAATTGCGACGTCAATGGACAGGCTGCGGTTTATCGCGGCCTTTTCGCGCATTCTGCGCGGTTCGCCTCGCGCGGCGCGCAACTGCCCGCTCTTAACAATCTAGAAGCCCCAACTGTGTATGTTCGTCGCATCGTTGCTATTAAAGGAACGCCCCTATGACTATTTTGTACAAAAACCTTGGAATCTCTGGCTTTTTGGATCTGCTGTTCGGGCAAACAGGTTCCTTGACCAAAACCTACACCCTGCCAGCAACGGGCGCGTCTTTTGTGGTGGAAACCAACCTTGAAATGTTCGACGCACTTGGATTGGCGTCTGATCCGCTGGATAAATTGGAAAGTTACAATCTGGTGTCACAGAACGGCGCGGGGGCGACATCCACCACGGGCAGCACGGCGGGCGGGGGCACGCAAACGTGGGGTCTACAATACGGTAGCCTGGGCATCATCAACCAAGAAACGCCGCCGCTTGTTGGCGGTTTGCTAAAAAACGATCGCCTGCGGTTTGAACTGAACACGGGCCCAGGGTCTGCATGGAAAGCTTTGGCCCCGGGCGGCACGCTGACGCAGACGATCACCATCAGCGCCCGTGAAAACGGCGGCCTTTTGTGTTTGCCCAATCTGGACGGCGACATCGGCACCACGAACGACACATTCACCTTTACCCTTACCTTCCGCAAAGATGCAGTCGCTTCGCCTAATCCTGCAACATCTAACGGGAAGGACGATGATTTCAGACAGATTATCGGCACGTCCCCCCGGCCTAATACGAAATCCCTTTCCTTCGTTAAACCCAACCCATTTTCGGCAAACTCAGTTTTCAGTGCCAGTAACGCAGCCCAAGGAGCAAAATCATGACAATTTTCAATGGCACTTCGGGCAATGATACGCTGACGGGAACCTCGGACGTTGACCAGTTCTATGCGGGTTCAGGCAATGACGTCATCAACACTGGTTCGGGTCTTGACGCCGCCTTTGGCGGCGATGGCAATGACACGATCACCTTGTCCATTGGGGACAGTGGTTATGGTGGGTCGGGCGCGGATGTTTTCAAAGTTGGCCCGCAAGGTGGTTTGCCTATTTTGGGCGGCGGTATTGTCACCATTGGTGGGGATTTCACGGGCAATGATTCTGATACATTAGATGTCTCGGCGCTGATCTCAGACGGCTGGATAATCCAGTCTAACATTGCGCTCTCGGACCTTCAGGGCCTGCCCCTTATCCCCGGCGAAGCGGGATTTAACGGCACGATGACACTGACCAAATCTGGCTTTTCGCCGATTTTGATCAACTATACCGATATTGAAAACTTTGTGACCACGGGGGCCATCGCGCCAACCACAGGCGGTGGTCCCGTGGACGGCACGTCGGGTGCTGATGTGATGACGCCCGGGTATACGGATGCGCAGGGCGATCAGATCGACGGCTCGGATGGGTTGAATGACATTATTTATGGCGGCGGTGACAACGATGTGATTCAGGCAGGCGCTGGCAATGACACCATCTATGGCGATGTGGGCAATGACATCGCTTCTGGCGATCTCGGTAATGACAAGCTGTACGGCGGCGACGGCAATGACAGCCTGTCGGGCGGCGATGGCAACGATTATATGCGCGGCGAAAACGGCAATGATACGCTGATCGGCGGCATCGGCGACGACGACACTTACGGTGACGATGGCGACGACAGCTTGGTTGGCGGCGATGGCGGCGATTTCATGTTGGGTGGTGTTGGCAACGACACCATTTCGGGCGATGCAGGCAATGACGCGGTTTACGGTGGTTCTGGCGCAGACAGCATGGCTGGCGGCGACGGAAATGACCTGCTGAGTGGCGAGTTCGAAAATGACACCATCGATGGCGGCACTGGAAACGATACCATTGATGGCGGCTCTGGCGATGACAGCATTATCGGGGGCTTTGGAAGTGATACAATAACTTCTGGCACAGGAAATGATTGGGTCACGGACGAGGTTATCGGCAACAACCTTGGCGGTGGCGCTGATACCATTGATCTGGGCGACGGTGCCGATACGTTCCAAGGATGGGGACAAGGCCCTACGGACAGTGATTTGGTTTACGGCGGCGCTGGCAACGATAAAATCACAGTCCAACAAGCGTTTGATACGGTTTACGGCGGCGATGGTGACGACTCTATAACTTCGACCAATGAAGACCCTGCCTATGGTGACAAACTTTATGGCGATGCGGGCAACGATACAATCGCAGGCGCTAACACAAATGACCAGCTTTATGGCGGGACGGGCAATGATCTTTTGGTTGGCGGTGCTGGGGCAGATACGCTTTACGGCAGCACAGGCAACGATGCGTTCAGCATCAATTCTGCGACTGATGGCGCCGGCGACCAAGTGTTCGGCGGCACCGACGGCGCGGCAGATAACGATGTTCTAGACCTGCGCGGCGCAGGCCAAGTCACCATCGTGCAATCGGCAGACCCGAACGATGCAGGCGCAGTGCGCGGCACCGTTACCTTCCAAAACGGATCGGTTCTAAACTTTGAAGGGATCGAGACGATCCTACGCAGCGATGGCGTTGTTGATGGCGCGGCCACGGGCGAGGTGATGAACCCCGGCTATATCGATCCGCAAGGCGATCAAGTGGATGGCGCAGATGGTTTGGACGACTCCATCCGTGGCAATGGTGGCAATGACACGATTAACGCGGGGCTTGGCAACGACACCGTTGACGCTGGCACGGGCAATGACGTTGTGGCGGGCGGCGTTGGTGCAGACGTGCTGCAAGGCGGCGACGGCGTGGACACGCTGGATTACCGCGGCGAAACTTCGGGTGTCGAAGTTGATCTGATCAACCAGTTCGGCCGCACGGCCACAGGTCAAGATACCATTGCGGGCTTTGAGGTGGTTCAAGGCAGCGCCCAGAATGATTACATCGCAGGCGACATTACCAGTGACACTATCTATGGCAACGCGGGCAATGATAATCTTCGCGCGCGTGGCGGCGACGATCTGGTTTATGGCGGCGACGGCGTTGATACGCTGAACGGCAACGACGGCAACGACACGCTTTACGGCGAGGCGGGCAATGATGTCTTCCTCACCGATCAGGGCGACGATCTGATCTATGGCGGTGACGGCGATGATCGCACCTCTGCGGGTGATGATCCGCTGAACCTTGGCAACGACACACTTTATGGCGAACTTGGCAACGACACGCTGGACGGCGGCGCGGGCAATGACACGCTGGACGGCGGCGATGGCAATGACAGCCTGTCGGGCGGCGATGGCAATGACAGCCTTGCGGGCGGCGCGGGCAATGACACGCTGGTTGGCGGGGCAGGGTCTGACACGCTGGCGGGCGGGGCTGGCAATGACATCTTGTCGGGCGGTCTGGGTGATGACGACATCCGCGCAGGCGCTGGTGACACGGTCACGGGCGGCGCTGGGGATGACGAGTTCACCTTCGATCCAAGCCTGGCTGGCACTGCGGCGATCTCGGTTGTCGGCGGCGAGACCGACGAGGAATCGGTGATTGATGGGTCGAACAACCCAGCGGGGCGCATCGGCGATGTTCTGGACTTGCGCGGGCTGACGGGGGTTGTGGTCACGCCAGATTTTGTTGGCGCAGAATCGGGCACGGCCAGCTATACCAATGGCGCTGGCCAGACGGTGACGATCACGTATTCTGAGATTGAGACCATTCTGACCGACGCACCGCCTCCTGCAGGCACGGTAGATGGCACGGCTGGGGGCGACAATATGGGCCCCGGCTTTACCGATCCGCAGGGCGATCAGGTGGATGGCGCGGACGGCTTGAACGACACGATCTTGGCGGGCGCGGGGGATGATACTGTTGCCGCGGGCCTTGGCGATGACACGGTTGACGGCGGCCTTGGCAATGACATTTTGGGCGGCGATGCGGGCAACGATTCTGTGGCTGGCGGCGCTGGCAATGACACTGTTGATGGCGGGGCTGGCAATGACACGGTGGATGGCGGGGTCGGCAACGACACGCTCGCCGGCGGCGCAGGGGCGGATTCTGTTCTGGGCGGCGATGGGTCTGACACGCTGGCTGGCGGTCTGGGCAATGATACGCTTGACGGCGGGATCGGCGATGACGACATCGCGGTTGGCGGCGCGGATAGTGCGCTTGGCGGCTTGGGCGATGATGTGTTCAGCGTCGATCCCACCGACACTGCGGGTGATCTGAACGCAACGATTGCGGGCGGCGAGGCTGGCGAGGATCTGACCGATCCAGCCAACGGCGGCGCGGGCGATGTTCTGGATCTGGGCGGTGTCACGGCACCTGTCACGGTCAACCTGAACGCAAACCCTGAACAGGGCACTGTGAACGGTCTTGACGCGGACGCCGGCCCAGACATCACCTTCTCCGAGATCGAAAAGGTGATCACGGGGTCTGGCAGCGACACGATCAACGGCGCAGGCGCAACGGGCCCTGTGAATGTCGATACGGGCGCGGGCAATGACAGCGTGGCCACGGGCACGGGCAATGACACGATTGCAGCGGGCACGGGCAATGACACGGTTGATGCGGGCGCTGGCAATGACACTGTTGATGCGGGCACGGGCAATGACAGCGTCACCGCAGGCGCAGGCGATGATACGGTCGCGGCTGGGGACGGCAACGACACTGTTGATGGCGGCACGGGCAATGACAGCCTCGACGGCGGCGCGGGCGATGACACGGTTGCAGCTGGCGACGGCAATGACACTGTGGCTGGCGGCGCAGGCAATGACTCGGTCGATGGCGGCATTGGCGATGACAGCCTTGACGGCGGCGATGGCAATGACAGCCTGATCGGCAACGCGGGCAATGACACGGTTGACGCAGGCAATGGCGATGACTTTATCAACACCCGCACCTCGGCTGGCAATGGCATCCCGAACATTGGGCTGACCGTTCCTGGCAACCCTGCCGCGAGCTATACGGCTGACCCAACCCCTAACGACGACCGCGACAGCATCATCGCGGGGGCTGGCAATGATACGGTCTTGTCGGGTGACGACAATGACACGATCTATGGCGGCACGGGCAACGACAGCATCGATGCAGGCTTTGACGATGACCGCGTGGAAGGCGGCGATGGCAATGACAGCATCGCCGGCAATGAAGGCCGCGATACGATCTATGGCGGCGCGGGCGATGACACCGTCTTTGGCGCACTAGCCGACACGGATCCAAGCTTTGCAGCTTCGGCGGTTTATGACCTTCTGGATGCGGGCGGGGCTGACCCTGTCACCACCAACTCGACCGATTTGCTGTATGGCGATGCGGGCAATGATCTGGTCTACGGCGGCGAGGATGCTGACAGCATCTATGGCGGCGCGGACAATGACACGATCTATGGCGGCATCGATGATGACTTCCTGAACGGCGACGACGGCAATGACCGCGTCTTTGGTGATCAGGGCAATGACATCATCAATGGCGGTATCGGTAACGACAGCCTTGATGGCAGTATCGGCAACGATACCATCGACGGCGGTGCGGGCAGCGATACGCTGGTTGGCGGCGAAGGGCGCGATATTATGGCGGGCGGCGACGGCGATGACGACATCGTCATAGGGGCCTCTGACCAAGCCTTTGGCGACAGCGGCGATGATGTGTTCTCGATCAACTCTGCGCTGGCTGGCACGGCCACCATTCTGGTGCAGGGCGGTGAGACGGGCGAAGATTTAAGTGATCCTTCGAACGGCGGCACTGGCGATGTGCTGGACCTGACGGGCAGCACCAATGTGCAGGTTATCTACAATCAGCTGGATCCGACATGGAACGGCACCACATCGGAATCGGGCACGGCGACCTATCGCAATTCTGCAAACCAAGATGTGACGGTGCAGTTCAGCCAAATCGAACGTGTCGTGGTCTGCTTTGCAGCAGGCACGATGATCGATACGGCCCAGGGCGAGGTTGCAATTGAAAGCCTGCAAGTGGGCGATCTGGTGCGCACGGCAGATCATGATTACCAACCGATCCGCTGGATTGGATCAAGCAAAGTGGCCGCAACGGGCAGCGTTGCGCCGATCCTTGTAAAGGCAGGTGCCTTGGGCAACACGCGCGATCTGCGCGTCTCGCCGCAGCACCGCATGCTGCTGGGTGGCTGGCAGGCCGAGATGCTGTTCGGCGATGACGAAGTGCTGGTGGCCGCCAAACATCTGGTCAACGACAGCACGATCCTGCGGGTAGTAGGCGGTGAGGTGGAATACTTCCATATGCTGTTTGACACCCACGAGATCGTCTTTGCCAAGGGTGCGCCATCGGAAAGCTTCCACCCGGGCGAGATCGGCTGGGGCGCGCTTGCCGAAGAGGCCCGCGCCGAAATTCTGGCTTTGTTCCCAGAATTGGCAAGTGGCGACTTTGCAGGCTACGGCACATCGGCGCGGCGTACGCTGAAGGCCTATGAAGCAGCTTTGGCGGCAAAGTTGGCGGCGGCTGAATAGGTCAGCTTGCGGCAACGCGCCACAATCAAATCGCGATGGCGCGGGGTGTTTCCCCCGCGCCATATTTTTTGCTGATTGTGGATGCCGTTGTTTGTGAATCTGTGGCTATGTGGGCACAAGCAGCGTATTCTGCCCATTGCAAATTGGGCTGCGGCGACCGTGAAAACTAAGCAGCGCAGACAACCCGCAATTGCCCGATACCAAATCGGCCAAAGTGACCATATCCATTTCGTGAAAAAACGCCTCAACCGAACGGGATAGAAATCCACGCAAACGGCAGGCGCTGACCAAGGGACAGGTGTTCTTCGCTGAATCAAAACATTCCGTAAAGGCGATGCGACCTTCAAAAATCCGGATTACTTCGCCAATTGAAATTTCAGTTGCGGGGCGCGCTAGCCGCAACCCGCCCGCGCGGCCACGCAAAGTTTCAATGAACCCATGTTCCTTTAGCATGGTCACTACCTGCAACATATGGCTTAGCGAGGCCTTGCTACGCTGCGCGATATCCATGCTGCGGACGATGACACCGTCATTCACCGCACAAGACATCAGCACGCGGGCAGCCAAATTTGTGCGTGTTGTCAATCGCATTGGTAAACCCCATAGAAAAGCTACAATTACTACCTGCCAAAGGCGCCAAGGGTTTTCTATGATCTAGATCATGTGGCTTACAAAACTTGCAGCTTATCCGCGATTTATGCAAAAAATGGTTTGCCTTGAACAATCAACCCCGCCGCACAATCGGCGTGGATCAGGCAAATATGGGATACTTATTTGCAACCCAAGCTCGAAATTTTATGTTTGATCCAATATGGCGGTTTTCAAAACCGGCAGCTTCTGCATAACTTAGCGCAATTGAAACGCCAAAGAATGGACAGGATATGAGCGCATCACTTCCCGAAGGCAGCAAACCCTTTCAGTTTACGGGTACGGCGAACGAATGGTTTGGCATTTGGATTGTGAACTTGATGCTCAGTATCGTGACCATCGGGGTCTATTCCGCTTGGGCCAAAGTGCGCACCAAAAAGTACTTTTATAATCACACTTTCGCTGAAGGTCGCAATTTTGATTATCATGCCACAGGTGGCCAGATATTTAAGGGCCGTTTGATTGTGATCGGGGCGCTGATTGTGTATCAGATGATCGCTGTCCTGGTGCCGCCCCTGGGTCTGCTTCTTTCACTTGTGCTGCTGCTTGCCTTTCCGTGGCTGATCTTGCGGTCGATGATGTTCAATGCCCGGATGTCCAGCTTTTCCAACGTGCGCTTTGGCTTTGATGGAACAACGGGCCAAGCAATGCTGCTGATGCTGGTCTATCCGATTGGAGTTTTTCTAACGCTTTATACCACCTTCCCCATTCTTGACCGCGCATTGAAGCGGTTTTCTATTGCAAACGCGCGCCTTGGTGGCACGCGTTTTGGGGCAGAGTTTCCGCTGGGTGCCTTTTACAAGGCATTTGCCGTTGCCATCGCTTGGGTGATTGCTGTTTCGCTTGGCGGGGCGGCGCTGTTTGGCATCAGCATTGCAAGCTTTGGTTTGGCGGCACAAAATGCCGAAACAGACCCGACCCAGATTATGCGCCTCATCAGCTTGGCTTATCTGCTGTTTTTTGCGGCTATACTGCCTGCGTCCTTTATCTATCAGGCCATGACGCGCAATGTGGTTTACAACAACACCGTTTTGGAAGGCGGGCATCGTCTGGCCTCGGCGGCATCTGCGCCGATGCTGCTGTGGATTGCCCTTTCTAATACAGTTGTTGTGATCTGCACGCTTTTCCTGCTGCTACCTTGGGCGCAAGTGCGGCTGGCGCGGTATTTGGCTGCGCATACGGGATACAGCCTTGGCGGGCCGCTCGATGATTTCGTGACCGAGGCGCAAACCACGGGCAATGCAGTGGGCGATGCCTATGCCGATTTTGAAGGCATGGGCGCGGGGCTGCCCATGTGAGAGCGAATGTGATGGCGTACGGGCAAACGCAATGTGTGATTCAAGGTGCAGCCTATGGCGCGGGGGCGTCACGCCGCGTGAATGCGCAACTGACAGTCACCGCCGAATGGGCAGAACTGCGCGATGCGACTGGCATGGTTTTGGGGCGTGCCCCGCGCAAAACGTTGCAGTTTGACGCGCCAATTGGCACCGCGCCGCGCAAGGTAACCTTTCCAGACGGCGCGCTGTTTGAAACCGATGATAATGCCGGATTTCTCGCCATAACGGGGCAAACACGCGGCGCGATTTTGCACAGCTATGAGGCCTTTGGCCCCCGCCTGATTGGGGTCGTGCTGGCTTGCGTCGTGGCCTCTTGGGCGATTTGGCGCTATGGTCTGGATATTCTGGCCGCCATCGCCATAGCCGCCACCCCGCCCGCTTTGGTGGCCCAAATGGATCGCGGCACCTTGCAGGTGCTTGATACCACTATGGCCGAAGACAGCACCTTAAGCGCAGCCGAGCGTGCCAAGGTAGAGGCAATTTTCACTAAGCTTACCGCAGCCTTGCCCCAAGATGTTCGCGCGGCGCAGGACTTTTCTTTGCTGTTTCGCAACATGCCCGGGCTTGGCCCCAACGCCTTTGCCCTGCCTGGGGGCGCAATGGTAATGACCGATGATTTTGTCAAAGAATTCCCCGATCCTGATATAATCGCAGGGGTTTTGGGGCATGAAATGGGCCATGTGGTCGATCAGCACGGGCTATATCGGCTGTATCGCTCGCTAGGCTCGGCCGTGCTGATTGCGTTTTTGGCAGGCGATGTTGGGCCGATTTTGGATGATATCGTGCTAGAGGGGAACGTGCTGCTTTCCCTTTCGCACAGCCGCGGGCAAGAACGCGAGGCAGATGAGTTTGGTCTGCGCCTTGCGGCGGCGGCTGGCTATGACCCCGCAGGGCTGGCGGTATTCTTCCAGCGGATTGGTGAAGAATATGGCGCAGATGAGGGGATGGAATGGCTTTCGACCCACCCCCTTAGCCAAGATCGTATGCAGCAGATTGAAGAATTCATCGAAACATTGCCGCAAGATCAGTGATCCAGCGCAGATAAGTTTAGTGCGACAACAAGACAGGCATGGTCAATTGCCCTAATACGCCCTTGGTCGCCCCGCCCAAAACAAAATCACGCAGGCGCGAATGGCCAAATCCGCCCATAGCCAACAGGCCCGCGCCGCGCGCCGTTGCCACATCTTGCAACGTGGCCGACAGGGACGCAGCCCCATCGGGAACAGCCACGCCAGTTGCAGCGTATCCGCGCGCTTTTAATGCGCTCACAAGAGCATCGGCGCGTTCTTGCGCGGGCGTGGCACCTGCACTCGCGGCGCTAAGCACCAAAATCTGCCCCCCTTTTGCCAGAAGTGGTAATGCATCGTTCAAGGCGCGGGCGGCAACGGCGCTACCATCCCAAGCAATGGCAAGGTGTTCTAAAGGCGCAGGCTTGGCACCCAGCGGCACCAGCAAGGCAGGGCGGCCAGAGCCAAAGATCACGGCTTCGGCCAACTCGCGCATGGTGACGGCGTCTTTCTGCCATGGCAGTAACGACAAATCAAAGCGCCGCGCCTCGGCAGGGGCAGTTTGCATCATCGCGCCCATATGGGCGTGATAGTCAAAATTGGCCGCAAGCCCCGCGCCCGTAACGACGGCTTGCAAGCGTTTGGCCTCGGTCGCACATGCCTTCTTCGCCTCATCTATCCAGCCCGAAAGGTCAAAGGCCACATCGCCCATGGGGGAATAGGGCTGGGGCAAATCTGCGGCAAA
Organism: Pseudorhodobacter antarcticus; assembly: GCA_945862435.1. GTDB lineage: Bacteria > Pseudomonadota > Alphaproteobacteria > Rhodobacterales > Rhodobacteraceae > Cypionkella > Cypionkella antarctica_C. Next base: position 91,563 of record CAMAXX010000001.1, on the reverse strand, counting down.
GGCGGCAACATGCAGCGCCAGTCCAAGCCCCGCGCCATAGTGCAGTGCATCAATAATTGCCGCGTCACTGATCGCCTCGACATAGGTGGACAGCGGCATATAAGCGATTGGTTTGTGCATGGTCATCTCCTGAAACATCGCCTGCTAAGGTGCAGGTTTGGGCGCAAGATAGAGCATGGAACACTGGGCTACGTTGATGTGCGTCAACTCGGGTGACGTCAAAAACCAATATCATCATGTGAGAGAAAGTGGCAGCCCGTAGGGGAGTCGAACCCCTCTTGCCTGGTTGAAAACCAGATGTCCTAACCGATAGACGAACGGGCCACGCTGTTCGTGTGGCGTCTTTAGTGGGGTGGGCATTTGAGTGCAAGAGCAAAAATGCAGTTTGCGTCTAGGATTTTTGTAAGATTTTGCGCCTGCGCAGGGACGCCATTTTCAGGTGCGGGCAGCGTCTTCGATGCGCAGTTGCACGCGCGAACGCCCACCCCATGTGTTCAGCTCTATCCGTCCTGCAAGATGGAACCGCCCCGCGCCGCCTGCCAGCAGCGCGTCGCCCATTGGGGTTTGAAACGCGCCAAACAGCACTGCTTCCAGTTTAGGCCCCAGCCCATCGCCAAAGGACAGGCGCAAGTGCCCGATCCCCATCGGTCGTGCAGACACGGCCATATCTGCAAAGGCAAATCGGGGCGCGGGAGCGGATGCGCCAAAGGGGCCTGCGGCGTCGATTTGCGCGACAAGTTCTGGCGATGCTGCAGTGGGGGCCAGCAGGGCATCGATCCGCAAATCGGTTCCCTCACCCGCCCCCGAGCCTTGCCGTGCCAGCAATTCTGACAGTCGTTCCATGGCTGCAGTCAGTTGTCCGCGCGCCACAGTTAGGCCAGCGGCCATCTTATGCCCGCCCCCTTTCATCAAAAGCCCCTCGCTTGCCAAACGCTGAACGGCGGCCCCCAGATCCACGCCCGAAATCGAGCGGGCTGAACCTTTGCCGATATCGCCGTCAAAACCGATTACAACGGCAGGGCGGCGTGCGGCCTCTTTCAGGCGCGCCGCGACAATGCCGACAACGCCGGGGTGCCAGCCATCGCCAGCCGCCCAAACAAGGGGCGCGTCAAGGCCCCGCGCTTCGGCTTGCGCCAAGGCTTCGGCGCGCACGGCTGCTTCGATATCGCGTCGTTCGGCATTCAGCACATCCAGCCGTTCGGCCAAGGCGGCGGCTTCGGATTCGCTGGCAGTGGCCAAAAGCCGCGCACCTAAATCGGCCTGGCCAATGCGCCCGCCCGCGTTGATGCGCGGGCCCAGCACAAAGCCAAGTGCATAGGCGCTAGGCGCTGTGTCCATGCGCGCGATATCTGCAAGCGCGCGCAGCCCGACCCTTTCGCGCCGCGCCATAACCTTTAATCCTTGGCGCACAAAGGCGCGATTTAGGCCAATCAAAGGGGCGACATCGGCCACTGTCGCCAGTGCGACAAGATCAAGGAACCCCATCAGATCAGGCACTTGAATGCTATTTGCGCGCATTTGGCGGTTGGCTTCGACCAGCAGCAAAAACACCACCCCTGCCGCGCAAAGATGCGCTAAATCGCCGCTTTCATCCATGCGGTTGGGGTTAACAACGGCCACGGCGGGCGGCAAGGTTTCGCCGCCCAAATGGTGATCTAGTACCACGACATCGCAATTTGCGGCGGCGATGGGCCCATGCGAAAGTGTGCCGCAATCAACGCAAATGATCAGATCATGCGCGGCCCCCAGTTGCGCCATCGCGGCCTCGTTAGGGCCATACCCTTCGTCGATGCGGTCGGGGATATACAGGGTCGCGTCCATCCCAAGCGCGCGCAGATAGGTGATCAGCAGCGCGGCAGAGGCCCCACCATCCACATCATAATCAGCGAAAATGGCGATGCGTTGGCGCGTGTCAATGGCGGCCAAAAACCGCGCGGCAGCAGCACCCATGTCTTTGAGCGTTAAAGGATCGGGCAGAAGATCGCGCAGGGCAGGAGCCAGAAATGCCTCTGCCTCGTTCGCAGCAACGCCGCGCTGCGCAAGGATCTGGCACAAGGCAGGCGGCAGGGCGGTGATCTGGGCCATCGCCTCGGCCAAGCGGCGCTCTTCGGGCAGCGGGCCAACCCAGCGCCGCCCCGTTAGCGAGGATTCAACATTAAGAAATGCGCGCGTCGTCATGCGGCTGTGATGCCAGAGGCGGGGGCAGGGAGCAAGCCCAGCGACCCTGCAAATACCGGAAAAAAGGACGATGACACGCGTCTGGCATGCGTATGGTATCCGTATGGCATCCGTATGCTATCCGTCCCGACAGCCGCCGCCCGCCTAGCAATGGGAAAATTAAGCGCGCAGCGGCGCACGATAGCTGACGCGGCGCACCGAACCTGTTTTGCTGCGCATCAAAATGGTTTCACATTCAACCCAGCCATGGCCCAGCTTGATGCCGCGCAGAAGCGAGCCTTGGGTCACCCCAGTAGCGGCGAATATTACATCGCCGCGCACCATATCGCCGCGCGTATAGACACGGTTCAAATCGGTGATACCTGCCTTGGCGGCGCGGGCGCGTTCTTCGTCATTGCGAAACAAAAGGCGGCCATAAATTTGCCCCCCCATGCATTTAAGCGCGGATGCGGCAAGAACGCCTTCGGGCGCGCCGCCAGACCCCATATACATATCAATCCCCGTCACATCGGGTTCGGCGCAATGCATAACGCCAGCGACATCGCCATCTGTTATCAAGCGAATGGCTGCGCCCGTGGCGCGCACTTCGGCAATCATGGCTTCGTGGCGGGGGCGGTCTAGGATGCACACGGCGATTTCATCTGCCGCAACACCCTTGGCGCGGGCCAGTGCGCGCACGCGGGCGGCGGGGGGCATGTCAAGTGTTACAGTGTCAGGCGCATAGGCGGGGCCGATGGCCAACTTGTCCATATACACATCGGGGGCGTGCAAAAGAGTGCCGCGCGGGGCCATTGCGATGACAGTCAGCGCATTGGGCATGTCTTTGGCGGTCAGCGTCGTGCCTTCAAGCGGATCCAGCGCGATATCAACGGCGGGGCCGCGGCCCGTGCCCACTTCCTCGCCGATATACAGCATCGGGGCCTCATCTCGTTCGCCCTCGCCAATTACAACGACGCCAGCGATATCCAGAAGGTTCAACTGCTCGCGCATGGCGTTGACAGCGGCCTGATCGGCGGCCTTCTCATCACCGCGCCCAATCAGCCGCGCCGACGCGATAGCAGCGGCCTCGGACACGCGGGCAAGGCCCAGCGACAGCAAGCGGTCTTGAAATTCAGCTACATCGCTCATTACATTGTCCCCAAGTTGCACCTGATCCGCCTTTATCGGGCGAAGTGCGGGGCGGCAATCCTGCTTGCGCTAACAGCGGTTTAGAATCTTGTTGCGATTAGCGCGCGGCGATGGCTGCGTATTTGGTGGGTGCCGATGGAAAAATGCGGATTACGGGCGCGGGTTGCGTAGGCATAGGGCGCTGAATGCGCTTTGCAGCCCAAGGCGGCATGATTTCTTCGCTAGATGCGGCTAAAATGGCTGATTTTAGCCAACGGCGATTGGTTTTTAACGCAATACTCATTACTCACTCCTTCTAAGTGATTCATAAACCGGTCGTCTTGAGGAGATCATGCGCAAAGATTGGGGCGCAAAATGGGCAGTGCTGTGATGGTTTTGGGCCCTTTGCGCGCCCAGTTTGTGGCAGTTCTGGCCGCAACTTGCGCCCGCATTGGGCGACGGCACCATTATGCCTTTGCCATCGGCCTATGTCTGTCGCAGATCGCTGGCATGGCCTATGGCCAAGGCATCGGCCCATCCCAAGATGACGGTATTTGGGGCCGCAGTTTTTTGGTTGATCTTACAAATGGTGGGCTAAATTCAGATCTTGTCAGATCGTCGGCAACTGCGGGCTTTGAGTTGAGCGGCGGTCAACAAGTGGAATTGCAACGCTGGTATTCGCCAAGCTTTCCAAACCTGTCCGCGACATTTCTCACTGAAGTTTCCCCCAACCTTGGCGTGATTTGGGGCGGCGCGATGGGTGAGCGTGGCGAAAAATACACACTTGGCCCAACCGCAACGCTGGGGGTTGTTTTTCGCAAATCAATTGCGCATAATTTAATTTTGGAAATGGAAGTGTCTGGAATTTACGGCGGTAAACTGCGCGAGAGGGCCTGTGTTGGGAACTTTGGGGCAATAGGGGGCGTTCAGCGGGTGAATTGCCGCCTTGCTGCATCTCTTTTACCGCCTAAACAGACACTCGATTATCTGTGGGATGAGCCTGCAAGGGCTGTCGGCGTGCTGCGTTTGGTGATGCGGTGGTCATTCTAAATGGGGAATGTTATGACAATCAAGATTGTAAAAACAGGTTTGGCGGCAGTTTGTGGGTTGATTTTGGCTGCGATGGCCGTGTCTACACCTGCCGGCGCCCAAAGCCGTGAAGCGTGGATGGCCAGCGATGTTTCAAGCGCTTGGGCGCGCGGATTTAAAGGTCAAGGCGTGTCCATTTCGGTCGTCGATGATTTTACTTATGATCCGTTCGCCGGTAATTTGACGGGGCGCACGGAACGTAAAACCCATGGCCAATGGACATCGCAGCAGGCGGGTTTGATTGCCCCGCGCGCAACGGTTTACCGGCGCAGTTTTTATAGCGAATACAGCGACTTGACGCTGCGGACAGGCTTGAATGTGATCAATCTTTCTTATGGCATGTCTGCCGTGCCAGGATCAGGCGGCATCGATTACGAGGCGCTTGAGGATTCGATCATCACTTACGCGCAGACGTCGCAGGCGGTCGTCGTAAAGGCCGCAGGAAACGAATCGGTTCGGATTGGCGGCGTCGATGCCTATGGTTACATCGATTATTTGAATGTTGATCTGATTGGGGCGGATTCGGCCATTTTTGTTGGTTCCTTGACGCGAAATGGCACCAAGAGTTCGAAAGCCAGTTTGGCAAGCTATTCAAACCGCGCTGGCCGAAACACAACGGTGCAAAGCCAGTTTCTGGTTGTCGGCGTGAACGAAAAGCAAATGAAGATGGCTGGGACGTCTTTTGCCGCACCCATTGTGTCGGGGTATGCAGCGATTTTGGGCAGCAAATTCAAAACGGCAACGGCTGATGAAATTGTGGATCAACTGCTGTCAACGGCGCGCACGGATACGATTGCCAACTACAGTGCATCTGTACACGGGCGCGGTGAAGCCAGCCTATCTCGTGCCTTGGCCCCATCCTCGCTGAATTAGGTTAAACCTCTTCGATGCGCAGAACCACGGGCGTGCCCACCAGCACGCCCGTTGGGCCAAAGCGTTCCACTGCCGCGTTGATATCGGCGCGGGTGGCTTTGTGGGTGACAATCAGCACGGTCGCCTCGGTGCCTTCGTGGCTGTATTGCCGCATTTGGTCAATCGAGACGCCCGCCTCGCCAAGGGCAGTTGCGATTTTTGCGAGTGCGCCGGGTTTGTCCAGCAGCGTCATGCGCAGGTAATGGGCGGCGGGGGTGGCCGATATGGCAGGCACAGGTTTACGCAAACTGGCGGCGGGCTGGCCAAAGGTGGGCAGGCGCAGGCCGCGCGCAATATCAATAACATCGCCCATCACGGCGCTGGCAGTGGGGCCAGCCCCAGCGCCAGGCCCCCGCATGACGATCTGCCCAACACGGTCGCCTTCCAGCACCACCATATTCGTGCCACCGACCAACTGTCCCAAGTGCGAGGTTGATGGCACAAGGCAAGGCGTCATGCGCTGTTCTAAGCCCCGCCCAGACATTTGGGCCACGCCCAAGAGTTTGATTTTATAGCCCATATCTTCGGCAAGGCGGATATCGTCGATTGAAATCGCGCCGATGCCTTCCAGTTCAACCGCGTCAAAGGCAACTTCCGTGCCAAAGGCAATCGATGCCAGCAACGATAGTTTATGCCCCGCATCAATGCCGCCCACGTCCAAATTCGGGTCAGCTTCCAAGTATCCCAGTTGGCGCGCTTCTTCGAAAACGGTCTCATAAGGCAAGCCCGCGCTTTGCATCCGCGTGAGGATATAGTTGCAGGTGCCGTTCATCACACCCATCACACGGCGAATTTGGTTGCCCGCCAGCGCTTCGGTCAGCGCCTTGATTACCGGAATACCGCCTGCGACGGCTGCTTCGAAACGAATGACGCGGCCAGCGGATTCGGCAGCCAGTGCCAAAGCTTGGCCGTGATGGGCCAGAAGTGCCTTATTGGCGGTTACAATATCTTTGCCCGCCGCAATGGCGGCAAGGCTTGCATCATATGCCGCACCATCATGCCCGCCCATAACTTCGACAAAGACATCTACATCATTGCGTTTTGCCAGTGCTACGGGGTCTTGCTCCCACGCGTAACCAGACACATCCGCATCGCGGTTTCGGGTGCGGTCGCGCGCACTTACGGCGGTGATTTCAATGCGGCGGCCCGTGCGGGCGGCGATCAAATCGGCATGATCTTGCACGATTTTGACCACGCCAATGCCAACAGTGCCTAGTCCCGCCAGCCCAAGGCGCAGGGGGGGATTTTGTGCGGGGAGTGTTGACATATCTGGCCCTCTTGAACTTGACCCCTGTTAGCGCATGGCTAGGCCGTGTGCAACGGCGCGGGGCTTTGCCGCGCCTATTGCGCGCGCAATTCTTCAGCACTTGCACGCAGCGCGGCACCTTTTGCCGCCAGGCTTGCGTCGTCTGGCTTGGTCACTGCGGCATTCACGGCGGCAAGTTCTTCGGGGGTCAGGTAGGCAGGGCGCGGCGGGATTTGTTCGGGCGCGGCCGCATCTACCTGCGGAAATTCCGCGCAGGCGGTCAGTAAAAGGACAAGGGTTAGGGCGCGGATCATGTTCGCACCCTAACCATTGCTTAGCCCAAAGATCAATGCAGGCCTTTTGGCTTGCGCATTGGTCAATGGGTGGGTTTTATAAACGTGCCGTTGCGCAATTCGCGCATTGCCTGCTGTAATTCTTCTTGCGTGTTCATGACAATAGGGCCGTGCCATGCCACAGGTTCGGCAATGGGCGCGCCTGAAATCAGCAAAAACCGCACGCCATCATCGCCTGCGCGCACGACCACCTCGTCACCTTTGCCAAATTCGATTAGGGTGCGGTTGCCTGACAGATCGCGAATATTCAGCTCTTCGCCGCGATATTCCTTTTCGGTCAAAACCCCGCGCGGGGGGGCGCTGTCTTCAAATTTGGCGGCCCCTTCAAAGACATAGGCAAAGGCCGCGCGGCGGGTGTCCACCTGAAAGCTGCGCTTTTTGTTTGGCGGCACATAGATGTCCAAATATTGCGGATCCGCGGCTATTCCATCAACGGGGCCTGTTTTGCCCCAAAAACTGCCGACAACCACTTTGACCACAGTGCCATCATCTTCCAAAAGTTCGGGAATATCACTGCCGCGCACATCCTGGTAGCGCGGTTTCGTCATCTTTAATTCGCGCGGCAAATTGGCCCACAACTGAAAGCCATGCATTTGTCCTTGCCCGTTTCCTTTGGGCATTTCTTGGTGCAAAATCCCACTGCCCGCTGTCATCCATTGCACATCGCCGCCCTTCAGCGTGCCGCGGTTGCCAAGACTGTCACCATGATCGACCGCGCCCGCCAGAACGTAAGTAATAGTTTCAATGCCGCGATGTGGATGCCACGGAAAGCCCGCGCGATAATCGCTGGGGTGATCGCCGCGAAAATCATCAAACATCAAAAATGGATCCAGCCGCGAGGGGTCGCCAAAGCCAAAGGCGCGGTGCAAATGCACGCCCGCGCCTTCGATATGCGGCGTGGCCAGCGAGGTAGATTTTACGGGGCGGAAAGACATCGGTCACCTATCAGATTGCGCGCCCACAGTTTGGGCCAGTATTCCGCGATAGTTAGGGCCGACGTGGTCTTAGGACAAGTGCGTGCCTTACCCATTTAATGCGCAAAATCGCACAGTATCCGCGCGCTTACAATTCGCATGCCACCACAACCGCACCTGCACCAGCAACGTTGTTGGTAAAGCAAACTCTTGGAACAAAACGGGGGCGCACTGTTGCCATAGTTTCAATGTCGCGCGCGGTAAACCATCCTGTCGAAGATTCGCCCAAAAGATCTGCCGCCACGGTGGCGGTGATTTTGGGCTGCCAGCGCACACGCGATTCCACCACGACAATATTGTCGCCATCCAGCATAGCGGGAATTTGGCCGACGATTTCGTTGATGGTATCATTTGTCCATTCTGGCATACGATTTGGGTCGGACGAAATTGACCAGACCATATTGACTTGGCCTTCATCGCCTTCATCGTCGGCATCAGTGAAGGTCACACTTGTCACGCGGATGATTGCAGCAGAGGTTGCATAATTGGTGACATTCAACGTTCCGGGAACCTCGGCGGCGTAATTGAACACGCGCACAAAGCTTTTGGCATAGTTCGGCACAATCTGTGCGCGCTCGCGCGAGATGATGTCAGCAATGGTATAGGTCGCCTTTTGCGCTAGGTTTTTGCTGCGATATGCGTCCCAATAGACATTAAAGAAAATGAACATCAAAGACATGACGGGCAGGATTAGCACCGCTTCGACAGCCATGCTGCCGCGCGTTTCGGATAAGAATTTACGAATGGCATGAAAGGCGCGTTGCATCATCAGATCCTATCGGGGTTCATTCACAAAGGCAGTGGTGGCGATCAAGAGAAATTCATCGCCCGCTTGATTTTCAAGGCTAATCTGGTTGGCGGTTGTCGGAAAAAAGTAATCTTGCACAAGGCAGGCGCGCACCAAAACCAAATCATTTGCAGCCCCAGGCTGGAACAAAAGCACGGGCGCAACATTGGTGGCGCGGTTTACGCAAAGGTTGCTCAAGTTGGGCACGCTGACGATGCCCGTTATCGAGGTGCTGCGCACTGTCAATTCCAACGTCAGGTTTTCCGCGCAATCTTCTAGCACATTTAGGCGGTTGCAAATCCGCGTACGCAATTCTGAAACTGTTGGGTTGGCAATTTGGCCCAGGCGCAATTCACGCACTGTCATATCCAGTGCACGATCCAGCGCAGTTTTGCGTAGGCTTACCATCGAAGCCTCGCCAGAGGCTAGCAAGATTGCCATCGCCATTGGCATGATCGTGATGAACTCAATGCTGGCGCTGCCGTTTTCGCGCGACAGCCAGTTTCTAAGCTTTGATAGGGCGCGCATGTGCATCCTCTTTACTGAGTAAGGGTCAATTGGGCGATGTTCGACGCGATCATCCGCAGTGTTGACCGAATATTGGTCGTGCTTAAGGTGAACGCATGCGCGCTAGAGGTGGCGCAGGCGTTATATATAGGGTTGGCAAGGCCCACATTTGTGTTGTGCGCTGCCTGCCCTGGGGTCGAGGCAGATACTGTCGTCGATCCTGGGCTGCGCAACATATAGATCAAGACGCCTTCCTGTTTGGCCGCTGCACAGAGCGCTGCAAAGTTTTCGCGGTCTTTCGCGCTGTCGCGGGCAATATAGGTGAACCTTTCCACCAAGGCCGACCACGTGTTTGTTGAGTTTGTCACCGGGCTAAAGGGGGCCATATAAAGTTGGCGAATGATGGTGAACAGGGTGATTTGCGACATTGCTTGGCCCCAAGTCAGGCGCACGGGCGTGCCGCCACCCGGATGTTGATAGGGGACGGCCATCCACTGTGCATTTTCCGAAGGGGGCTGCGGATTGGTGCTTAGTCCTTGGCTGACCCAATAGGGCCGTGTTGGATCGGGTGCATTGTCGTGAAACACAGACAGGCGCACGGGCTGCGTCACTGTTGCAGGCCCCGGCGTGCGCCAAATGGTCGAGGGGGTGTCGCCCAGATACTCGGGTTTAATCTCGCGGCCAAACTGACCGCCTTGCAGCTCTGTTGCCGCATAGTTGCTGGTTGCAAAGGCGCTGTTGGTAAAGAAAAGCAGCACTTTCATGGTGTCTGCAGCAGTATAATCGCGGGGGCGGCCTGTTGCGGCTGCGGGTGAAGTGCCAGCGGTAACTTGGCCTGCAATCACAGGCTTGAGGCTGGGGTCAAGCGCAGCCAAAGCCCATTTTAACCCGCCAGTTGTATCGACAATGCTTCCAAGCACAAAACTTGTGGGCACGATCGCGTTCAGTTTATTATTGATCGTCGTGGAGGCTGTAGCGCTGACGGGGCGGGTCACTTGCACCCCAATAAGCGGGGTGTTGCCCGCAATGGCCAAGGCATTTGTTTGCCGCGCGCAACTGCCAGCCCCGTTCATGGCGGCGGTAGCTTCTGCGGCATCGTTGTAGATGTTACTTTGAAATTCAACGGTTTCCCAGCTTGTGCCCGCATATCCTGTGCCTGCCAACGTGAGCGGCCAGCTCCAGATGTATGGGTCGGCATAGGTGATCCCCAACTCGCCCCGTTCTGTCGGCGAGAAATTCAAACAGGTGCGCGCGTCGGTGTTGCTAAACGGCGGTTTGTTTGTGTCGTTAAAACGCTCTAGCAGAGTTGTCCCCAAATAAACGCTGCTGCCATAGGGCACGATGTTCACCGAAACTTTGTTGCCAGTGTCAGGCGCGGCGATTGTATTTAAAAACACTTTAAGCGGGTCGCGCAAGGCGGTCCAAAAAACAGTGTGCGTTGTGTCAATTGCAATGCTGATTTCCAGATTGGGTAATTTTTGCTTGGATTGCGCTGAAAGCGCAAACGTCTTGGTCGGCGAGTTGCCCGCGCCTGTGGCATTTGGGAAAAGGCCGTCAAAGGTAAAGCTGCCTGACAGCGTGGTCGAACGTTCGCTATTGTTGGTGCTGATGACAGGATCGTGCAACCCTTCAGCGCCCGCTTCGGATTTGCCCATGCAATCTTCGGCCACGGCCTTTGCCGTTGTATCTGTGGTGGCCCCGCCATCAATGCGGTTCTGTGCCAGCGATGACATCAGCGCACAGCGATCCAGCGCGTCTTGGGTGGCTACGCGTTTGGCCTCATAGTTCATCGTATCTACAGCAAGCCCGCCGATCCCTACCATTCCAACCAAGGCGACAAGGGCAAAAACGGTAAGTGACCCGTCTTCGCGGCCTGCTTTGGCGCGCTGCATTTCGGCGCTGCGGTAATGGTGTAATTGGTTCAATGGCATCGACATAACTGGCTCCTATTCTTGGGCGTGGGCGCGCGTCACGCACCTGTCCACCAGCGGTTGTGCTGGAAAATCATGGCAGCGATGTGTTCAACCCGCGCCGAAATTTGGAAATCTGCCGAAAAATCGGGGTAAATCGCCTTGCGCGGGCCATTGCCTCGGGCCTACTGTCGCGCATGGCGCATTTTTTGCCGCGAAGGCAGTTGAAACACGGGCCTAAAGCGGGTTGAACTGCGCCTAAGAAACGCGCCGTTTAGGCGCGGCGGCAGATGTGGGGCAGATATGCGCTATTCAGGGCTAAAGGTGTTTGCCGAAGGGCTGCGCGGCAACAAGGGGTGGGGGTCTGCATGGCGCAAGCCCGATCCGAAACCCGAATATGATGTGGTCATCATTGGCGGCGGCGGGCACGGCCTTTCGACGGCCTATTATCTGGCCAAGAACCACGGCATTACCAACATTGCGGTGCTGGAAAAGGGCTATATCGGCAGCGGCAACATCGGGCGCAACACCACCATCGTGCGCGCCAATTATTATATACCCGGAAATTCTGAATTCTATAGCCATTCCCTGAAATTGTGGGAGGGGCTGGAGGCGGAGCTGAATTATAACGTCATGCATTCGCAGCGCGGGCAGTTGGTGCTGTGCCATTCGGACGGGCAGCGCGACACGCTGGCGCGGCGCGGTAATGCGATGATCAACCAAGGCGATGATGCCGAACTTTGGACGCGCGAACAGGTGCGCGAAGAAGTGCCGTATTTGGATTTTGAGCAAACTCGTTTCCCGATTTACGGCGGGCTGATGCATTGGCGCGGCGGCACTGCGCGCCATGATGCGGTGGCGTGGGGCTATGCGCGCGGGGCCGATGCGCGCGGCGTGGATCTGATTGAAAACTGCGAAGTCACGGGCATTGATATTGAAGGCGGGGTTGTGCGCGGCGTGCAAACCACGCGCGGGGCGATCCGCGCAAAGAAGGTGGCGATTGTGGTGGCGGGCAGGTCTAGCCAAGTGGCCGCAATGGCGGGGATGCGATTGCCGATTGAAAGCCATGTGCTGCAGGCCTTTGTGACCGAAGGGCTAAAGCCCGTGATCGACCATGTCATTTCCTTTGGCATGGGGCATTTCTATATTAGCCAGTCGGATAAGGGCGGGCTGGTGTTTGGCGGGGATATTGATTTTTACGCAAGCTACGCCTCGCGCGGGAACTTGCCGATGGTAGAGCATGTGATGGAGGCGGGGATGACCCTGATGCCGATGATTGGCCGCGCCAAGGTGCTGCGCTCATGGGGCGGGATTATGGATATGACGCCCGATGGCAGCCCGATTATCGACAAAACCCCCGTGCAGGGGCTGTTTTTGGATGCGGGTTGGAATTACGGCGGGTTCAAAGCCGTGCCTGCTTCGGGCTGGTGCATGGCGCATTTGATGGCCACAGGTACGCCGCACGAGGTGGCCCGCCGCTTCCGTCTAGATCGGTTTCGCACGGGGCACACGATTGACGAAGAAGGCACGGGCAGCCAACATAACCTGCATTAGGAGGATACGATGAAAATTCCATGCCCCCTGTGCGGGCCGCGCGACCGGCGCGAGTTTTACTACTACGGCAGCCCCGATTATCTGAGCCCCGTGGGGCAGGATGCGGATTTGGATGCGCTTGATAACCAATTGTTCCTGCGCGATAATATCGCAGGTCAGGTGCAGGATTTATGGTATCATGAGGGCGGATGCGCGGCGTGGTTGAAGGTCACTCGTAACACTATTAGCCATGCGGTTTTGGGGGCAGAATTGGTGATTGGCGCGCAGGCTGCGCCAAAACTAGCCGCTAATGCTGCGCCAAAGCCTGCCGTGAAGCCTGTTACTGCTGCGGCAAAACCCGCCGTGAAAGCTGCACGGAAACCCGCCGCAATGCCTACCGCAAAACCAAGCCCGAAACCCAGAACGCCGAAAAAGGACGCCTGACATGCGCATTGACGGACGCGGGTTGATCGACCGCGCAAAGCCCATCAGCTTTACCTTCGATGGCAAACGCTATCAGGGGTATAAGGGCGATACCCTTGCATCGGCGCTGCTGGCAAATGGCGTGCGCGTGGTGGGGCGCAGTTTTAAATATCATCGCCCGCGCGGGGTACTGACAGCGGGGTTTGAAGAACCCAATGCCTTGGTTGAAGTGGTGGGCGCCACCAACCACACCCCCAATGTGCGCGCCACGGGGCAAGAGATTTTCGAAGGTCTGAATGCCCGCAGCCAAAACCGCTGGCCATCCTTGCGTTTTGATATTTTGGCGATAAACGATCTGGCCACGCCGTTTCTGGGAGCGGGGTTTTACTACAAAACCTTTATGTGGCCGCGCGCCTTTTGGGAGGCCTTATACGAGCCGATCATCCGCCGTGCCGCAGGGCTTGGCAGCCTGTCGGGCACGCACGACGAAGGCCAGTATGAAAAATCCTTTGCCTTTTGCGATGTGCTGGTCATAGGCGCTGGGCCTGCGGGGATTGCAGCCGCATTAACAGCGGCACGCGCAGGCGCAGATGTGATTTTGTGCGAGGAAAAGGCCCATATTGGTGGGCGCCTTTTGGGCGATATGCCGCAACTGGATGGCAGATCTGCTGCCGATTGGCTGGCCGAAGCGCGCACCGAAATGGCCAGCCTGCCCAATTTGCGTGTGATGACGCGCACCGCGGTGACGGGGGCCTATGATGGCGGGGTCTATTCCGCGCTGGAACGGGTGGGCCTGCACCGCGCCCCGCGCGCCGATTTGCCGCGCGAATGTTTCTGGCGCATTACGGCGGCGCAAACCATCTTGGCGGCTGGCGCGCTGGAACGCCCCATCGCGTTTGAAAACAATGACCGCCCCGGCATTATGCTGGCATCCGCTGTTCAAGATTATCTGAACATATACGGCGTGGCTGTGGGGCAAAAGCTGGTACTGCTTGCCAATAATGATGGTGCGCGGCGCGTGGCGCGGCAGCTTATCCAAGCAGGGGTTAATGTTCTGGCGATACTTGACACGCGCACCGATGCATCGGTCGTCGAAGATTGCCCTGTGCATCTGAACGCCCGCATCACCAAAACCAAAGGCCGTCACGGGCTGCGCCAAATTAGCGGCACCCATCTAAACGGCGAATTTACTTTGGAGTGTGACGTGCTTGCTGTGTCTGGCGGCTGGAACCCGATGGTGCATTTGACCTGCCATATGAATGGCCGCCCACGGTGGGAGGCAAGCCTTGCCGCCTTTGTCCCGCAAACAAATGCCATTCCCAATATGCGCGCTGTCGCGGCCTGCAACGGGGATTTTTCCACCAAGGCCGCCTTTACCAAAGGGGCTGATGCCGCCGCCGCCGCGCTGGCGGAAATGGGTCGTGCGTCTGCACCCTTTACGGCTCCCGACTGCGAAGATGCGGCCTATGTCATCACACCGATTTGGGCGATGGCGACATCGGGCGGCGTCTATGCCCGCGCATGGCTTGATTTTGCCAATGATGTGACGGTCAAGGATGTGGCCCTATCTGCGCAAGAGGGGTTTGTATCGGTCGAACATATGAAGCGGTACACAACCCAAGGCATGGCCCCCGATCAGGGCAAAAACAGCAATATCGGCGCGCTTGCGGTGCTGGCAGATAGCACAGGCAAAGGCATTCCCGAAGTGGGTACAACCACCTATCGCGCGCCCTATGCGCCGACGTCTATCGCGGCGATGGGGGCAGGCGGACGCGGCATGGGCTTTGCCCCGCAGCGGTTTTTGACATCGGACAAGCTGTCGCGTGATCGCGGCGCGCCGATGATCGAGGCGGGGCTGTGGTATAGGCCCAGCTATTTCCCCAAAGCGGGGGAAGGCGATTGGCAAACATCTTGCAACCGCGAAGTGGGCTATGTGCGCGGTACGGTGGGCGTATCGGATGTTTCCACACTGGGCAAAATTGACATATCGGGCAAAGACGCCGGCAAGTTTCTGGATTTGGTCTATTCCAACACCTTTAGCACGCTGCCAGTGGGGCGCGTGCGCTATGGTCTGATGCTGCGCGCCGATGGCTATGTGCTGGACGATGGAACCACCGCGCGATTGGGTGAAAACCACTATCTGATGACCACCACCACAGCGGCGGCGGGGCTGGTAATGCGGCATTTGGAATTTGTCCATCAAGCCTATTGCGCGGATTTTGATCTGCGCTTTATCTCGGTCACCGAAGCCTTTGCGCAATTTGCTGTGGCAGGGCAGCGCGCGCGTGCGCTGGTGGGGTCTATGCTGTCTGCTCCTTTGGGCGATTTGCCCTTTATGGGTGTGACCGCCTCGCAGATCAGCGGCGTGGCTGCGCGGGTGTTCCGCATTAGCTTTTCAGGGGAGGAAGGCTATGAGATTGCCGTACCAACCCGCTATGGCGAGGCGCTGATGCGCGATCTGATTTCGCGCGCCGAATTGATGGGCGGCGGTCTTTACGGGATGGAGGCGCTGAATGTGCTGCGCATTGAAAAGGGCTTTATCACCCATGCCGAAATAGACGGGCGCATTACCGCAGGGGATTTGGGCCTTGGCGGGATGGTATCGGCAAAGAAAGATTGCATCGGCAAGCGCGCTGCGATGCGCGAGGGGATGATACATGAAAACCGCCAGCAGATGATCGGCCTGCGCCCTTTGCAAGGCGAAGCCATTACCGCAGGGGCGCATATCTTTGCCCAAGGAGCCGCGCTGACCCGCGAGCAGTCGCAAGGCTATCTGTCATCGGTGGGATATTCGCCGCAGTTCCAATCCTATTTGGCCTTGGGCTTTTTAGAACGGGGCCGCGCACGGCACGGTGAAACCGTGATGGTGGTTGACCGCCTGCGCGGCATAAACGTGCGCGCCGAAGTGTGTGATCCTGTTTTCTTTGATAAATCAGGGGAGAGAATGCGTGGTTAACCTTATCGCAACAGCGCCTCTTGGCTATATCAAACCTGTAACCTTGGCCGGCACCACTTTGGTGCAGATGGACTGGGCGCAAATCACATCGGTTGCGCCCTATCTGGGGCGCGGGGCGGATGTGGATAGGGCCTTGGCCAAAATTGGACTTGGCTTTCCCGCGCCCAATCGAATGGCCAGCCATGGTGACGCGCGCATAGCATGGACAGGGCGCGATCAGGCGTTTCTGATTGGCACCGATTGCCCCGATTTGGGCGATGCGGCGGCAGTGACCGACCAATCGGATGCATGGGCGCGCTTTGCGCTGGCAGGGCCTGCGGCGGTGGAGACGCTGGCGCATTATGTGCCTGTCGATCTGCGCCTATCTTCCATGCCCGTCGGCGCGTCTATTCGAAGCCAGCTTTACCATGTGCCGCTGTGCCTAATGCGCACAGGTGCAGATGCGTTTGAGGTGATGGTCTTCCGCTCTATGGCGCAAACCGCTTGGCATGAATTGGAAGACGCGCTGCGAATCCTTGCGGCGCGGGCGCTTTAGCCCATATTACGCCTATGAGCCTGCCAAACGGATTTCTGGACGAGATACGCGAACGCGTGACCCTTTCGGCCATTGTGGGCCGCAAAGTCACTTGGGATATGCGCAAATCAAACCAAGCCAAGGGTGATTTTTGGGCGCCTTGCCCGTTTCACGTTGAAAAAAGCCCGTCTTTTCATGTGGATGATCGCAAGGGCTTTTACTATTGCTTTGGCTGCCACGCCAAGGGCGATGCGCTGACCTTTATCAAAGAAACCGAAAATCTGGGGTTTATGGAGGCGGTCGAGGTGCTGGCGCGCCAAGCGGGGATGCAAATGCCCGCGCGTGACCCGCAGGCGGCGCAGGTGGCGGATCGGCGCAGCCAGTTGATTTCCGTGATGGAAGAGGCGGCGCGCTGGATGCGCCTGCAACTGCGCACTGCTGCCGCCGAACCAGCTCGCACCTATATGGCGCGGCGGGGGCTGTCCGAGGCTGCGCAAGAACGCTGGGGCATTGGCTGGGCCCCTGACAGCCGATCAGCGCTATATACGGCATTGAAACAAAAGGGTCTTTCGGATGATTTGATTGTGGCATCGGGTGTTTGTGCAAAACCCGATGACGGAACATCCCCCTATGACCGCTTTCGCGGGCGGATTATTTTTCCCATTCGCGATGGGCGGGGCAGGGCGATATCGCTGGGGGGGCGATCCTTAGACCCCAATGCGCGCGCCAAATATTTAAATGGGCCCGAGACGGAAATTTTCGACAAAGGACGCAATCTGTTCAACCTAGCCCCCGCGCGCGAGGCGGCGGGTAAGGGCAAACCGCTGATTGTGGCCGAAGGCTATATGGACGTGATTGCATTGGTTGAGGCGGGGTTTACCGCCGCCGTGGCCCCGCTTGGAACGGCGGTCACTGCCGACCAACTGGCGCTGATGTGGCGTATCCATGACGAGCCGATCATAGCGCTTGATGGCGATACCGCTGGCATTCGCGCAGGGCTGCGCGTGGTGGATTTGGCGCTGCCCTTGCTGCAAGCGGGTAAAGGCCTTCGCTTTGCCAGCCTGCCTGCGGGGCTTGACCCCGATGATCTGATAAAAAGCCAAGGGCCCGCCGCGATGCAGGATGCGCTGGACGGCGCAAGGCCGATGGTGGGCCTTTTGTGGGCGCGAGAAATTGAGGGGCGCAGCTTCGATTCCCCCGAACGCAAAGCAGCGCTGGATAAATCCTTGCGCGCGCATATTGCCCGCATTCAAGACCCGTCGATCCGTAGCCATTATAGCGAAGACATAAACCGCCTGCGCCGCGATTTGTTCGGCACCAAGGCCCGCGAATGGACCCCATTTGTGCGCGGGGCCAAACGAGCGGCAACCGAATTGCCGCCCACGCCTGCGACCAAAACCTCGCTTTTGGCCACCGCTTCGGGTGCTGTGGATGATGTGCTGCGCGAAGCGGTTATTTTGGCGACGCTTATCACCCATCCCGCCCTGATCCGCCAATTTGAAAGCGCAATCGAACGGCTTTCTCTGATTGGCCCAGATCACGCCCAGTTGCGCGATGTGCTGCTGGCCAATGCCGATAGCGATGCGGTTCAGATTTATGATATGCTGCAAAATGCCGCCGCCCCAGCCCTTGCAGCCCTGCTGGCACGCCCCCATGTACGCATTGCGCCATGCGTGCGCAATCGAATTGACAGCGAACTTGCCACGCTTTGCCTTGCCGAGGAACTGGCCAAGCTGGACGCGCATCGCGGCGCGAAGCGCGAGATTGCCGAGGCAATGGCCGATATGGAGGGATTTGTCGACGAAGGCCTAACGTGGCGGCTGGTGCAGGCCACTGCCGCACGCAACCGCGCCGACAACCCGCCGCGCCCTGATTCGGGTGATTTGGGCGAAGATCGCGCTGCGATGTCGAATCATCTGCAAAACTTGATCGATTCCCGCGCTTGGGAGAAGAAATCCCGCTAATTCGCCGCAGAATCTGTGTGATTCGGCCTTTAACCCAGCGTGATTCGCGCTATTGATTCGTTTACCTCTTTCTGCGATTCGTTATTCTATCGCAGACACCCCTAGACCCCGTAGGAGCGCCTTGGCCATGAGCGACAGCGACGACCAAAAACCCGATGCCGATGATAGCGAGGCCACTCTAGACCTTTCCCAAGCCGCCGTAAAACGCATGATCGCCGATGCACGCGAACGGGGCTATATCACCTATGAACAGCTGAACCAGGTGATGCCACCCGACCAAGTTTCGGGCGATCAGATCGAAGATGTTATGGCGATGCTGTCCGAAATGGGCATCAACGTGGTCGAAGACGACGAGGTAGAAGAAGGCGAAGCCCCCGTTGTGGGCGAGCTTGTGGAAACGGGCGGCGGCAACCGCGATGTCGCCGTGGTTGGCACCAGTTCCGAGGCGTTAGACCGCACCGATGACCCTGTGCGCATGTACCTGCGCGAAATGGGCAGCGTGGAACTGCTGTCGCGCGAGGGTGAAATTGCCATCGCCAAGCGGATCGAGGCGGGCCGAAACACGATGATCGCAGGGCTTTGCGAAAGCCCGCTGACCTTTCAGGCCATTATCATTTGGCGCGACGAACTGCTTAGCGAAGACATTCTGCTGCGCGATGTGATCGATCTTGAGGCGACCTTTGGCAGGTCTCTGGATGGCGAGGAAGGTTTGGTTGGCGCAGACCTAGAGGGCGTCGAGATGGACGGCGCACCCCGCGCGTCTAAGGGCGAAGAAGAGCCAGAGCTGGATGCAGACGGCAACCCGCTGATGCGCGGCGATGATGATGAAGATGACGAAGACGGCGCTTCTATGTCGCTGGCCGCGATGGAAGCCACGCTAAAGCCCAAGGTTCTGGAAACGCTGGACGCAATTGCCCGCGATTACGAACAGCTGGCCGAAATGCAAGATTTGCGCATGACAGCCACCTTGTCGGACAGCCGCGGATTTTCCGAAAAGGCCGAGGCCGACTATCAAAAACTGCGCAGCGAGATTGTGGTTTATGTGAATGAATTGCATCTGCATAACAACCGTATCGAAGCGCTGATTGACCAGTTGTATGGTATTAATCGCAAGATCATGTCGATCAATTCATCGATGGTAAAGCTTGCCGATGCCGCGCGTATCAATCGCCGCGAATTTATTGACGCATATCAGGAGTATGAGCTGGACCCAACATGGGTTGACCGCATGGCCGCTAAGGCGGGGCGCGGCTGGCAGGCGCTGATGGAACGCTCGCGCGATAAGGTCGAAGAACTGCGCGTTGAAATGGCGACAGTAGGCCAATATATCGGCGTGGATATTTCCGAATTCCGCCGCATTGTGAACCAAGTGCAAAAGGGCGAGAAAGAGGCGCGTCAGGCCAAAAAGGAAATGGTCGAGGCGAATTTGCGCCTTGTGATCTCGATTGCCAAAAAATACACCAATCGGGGCCTGCAATTCTTGGATTTGATTCAGGAAGGCAATATTGGCCTGATGAAAGCGGTTGATAAGTTTGAATATCGCCGCGGGTATAAATTTTCGACCTATGCGACCTGGTGGATTAGGCAGGCGATTACGCGCAGCATTGCTGACCAAGCCCGCACCATCCGTATTCCTGTGCATATGATTGAAACCATTAACAAACTGGTGCGCACGGGCCGTCAGATGCTGCACGAAATTGGGCGCGAACCCACGCCCGAAGAGTTGGCCGAAAAGCTGCAAATGCCGCTTGAGAAGGTTCGTAAGGTGATGAAAATTGCCAAGGAACCGATTTCGCTGGAGACGCCCATTGGGGATGAAGAAGACAGCCAGCTGGGCGATTTTATCGAAGATAAAAACGCAATCCTGCCGCTGGATTCTGCCATTCAGGAAAACCTGAAAGAAACCACCACGCGGGTGTTGGCATCGCTGACCCCCCGCGAAGAACGGGTTTTGCGGATGCGCTTTGGCATTGGTATGAACACCGACCACACGCTGGAAGAGGTGGGGCAGCAGTTTTCCGTGACGCGCGAGCGGATCCGGCAGATTGAAGCCAAGGCGCTGCGGAAGTTGAAGCATCCGAGCAGGAGCAGGAAGTTGCGGAGTTTCTTGGATCAGTGAGTGATCGGCATCGCCTTCGGGACAATTTTGAGCGAAACAAGCTTTCTGCAAACGCAAAAAGCAGCAGAAGAAATTTCTGGAGAAGCTTAAAAGTCTATTGGGCATATTTGGCAGCCGTTACGGCTTTGGCTGGCTCGATACTTTTGTTGCCTGGAAATATTTTTTCCTTTGGTGAGCATATAAGCAAGTTAAAGGAGGCTTACGTTGAAAATTGGTTAGACCCAAAAAAGTGGGAAGGAGCCTATTCAACGCGTGCAGAGGGGTATGTAGACTCTGTCGACCTCGCACTAAGTGAAAATCTAGATGCCTATATCTTCCTGTATTTTGAGGAAGATATAGGCGAATACGATGGCGAGGTAGTTTCGCAAAGCTTTTGTGAAGCAGGATATCCATATGGAAATATTCTAGTGCGCGGGGTTCCAAATAAGTTCTTTCCGCAAATGATGGATGTTGTGTTCTTTGATTTTGTTGGTGGCCAAAAGAAAATTTTTGGTGATGCTACTGGCACACTCGATGGTGCAGTGCTTCAGATGGAAGGATGGATTTTTGGTGGCGGTTCACGATTGGCGCGGGATTTGTATATTGATCGGAAAGAGTTGACGAACCTATGCGCGGAATCTTTCGATAACCAGTAGGCTGCCCGCTTGCACGCACCACCCCGCCGCCCGCCATAGTGCGCAAAACCCCGCACCCTACCCATCCCTTGACTTTCCGTACGCAATTGCGTACATTCGCCCCATGAAACACATCTCCTCCACCGATCTGCGTGCCAATCTTTCCTCGGTTATGGACCGCGTGAATGACGATCATGAACCCGTCATCGTCACCCGCGCGGGGGGCAAGCCTGTGGTGATGGTGTCTTTGGAAGACTGGTCCAGCATGGATGAAACCACCTATCTCACCGCCAGCCCTGCCAATAAGGCCGCGCTGGATAAGGCGATACAAGACGGGCGCGAGGGCAAGTATATTGAGGTCTCGATGGAACAGCTTTTGGCCCTTGAGGCCGAATGAAGCTGCAATTTCACGGTGCGTCTTGGGGTCATTATCAGCATTGGGTCGAAACCGATAAGGCCACTCTGCGCAAGCTGAACCGCCTGATCATTGAATGTCAGCGCGACCCCTTTGAAGGCACGGGCAAACCCGAACCGCTAAAGGGTGACTTTGCGGGCCATTGGTCGCGCCGCATCGACCGCGAGCATCGCCTTGTTTACCGTGTGGATCGCGATACCCTCATCATCGTGCAGTGCCGCTATCACTACTAGGCCCACTAGCCCGCGCAGGCGTGCGCGGGCGTTCAGGACTAAAAACGCTCCACGGACATGTTTTTGCGGACAAGCCCGCCGTCTTTCACCCAAACCTCTCGATAAGCCGCGCCTTAATCTCATCGCGCGCCTGCCGATATGCCGCCAGTTTCTCCTCCCGCCCCGCGCCTATCGCGGTGGGGTCGAAAATCGGCCAATACAGAACTTCAACATGGCTGGTTTTCGTCAAATCCAGCGCCTGCCGCTGGCTGGAGGGGGACAGGGCGATGATCAAATCATAGGCCCCCAAATCCTCGCCATCGCGGATCATCTCGTCAAAACTGCGACTGCGGTGCCGCGACAACTCGATCCCCAACTCGGCGCAGACGGCGATGGAAAACCCGTCAATCTCAAGATCGTTCTTGACCCCCGCCGATTGCACATAGGCGCGCTGGCCGTAGAGTTTCTTCATCAGTCCCTCGGCCATAGGGGATCGCACGGCGTTATGATCGCAGCAAAACAGCACTGCTTGGGGGAAATTCGGCATTGCTACATCCCCCACTGCAAAACGCAGATCAGCGTGAACAGCCGCCGCGCGGTGTCTTTATCAAGGCTGGCCTTGCCATCCAGCCGTTCTTGCAGCACGGCGGCCCCCTCATTATGGATACCGCGCCGCGCCATGTCGATGGCTTCGATCTGGGCAGGGGCAAGGCGTTTGACGGCATCAAAATAGCTGTCACAGATCTGGAAATAATCCTTCACAATCTGCCGAAATGGGCCAAGGGACAGGTGAAACTCTGCCGCTTTTTCGCCCGCCTCGGAGGTTACATCCACCACAAGCCGCCCTTCGCGAATGGCAAGGCGCATGTGATAGGGGCCTTTCGGCGTGGCCCGCCCCTCGCGCGCAGGCAGGGTAAAATGATTTTCTTCCAGCAGATCGTAAATCGCCACGCGGCGTTCTTGCTCAATCTCGGGCGTAGGCAGGGTTAGGCCCGCCTCGTCGATATGGATTTTCGAAATGCAATCGGTCATTCCTGCACCCCATTCAGCGCGTCCAGCCGCGCGCGCACCGACAGGCCATGCGCCTGCAAACTTTCAGATGTGGCCAGCCGCTCGGCCGCAGGGCCAATGGCGCGCAACGCCTCTGGTGTCATCTTGGCCAGCGTTGTGCGCTTCATAAAGTCCAAAACCGACAGGCCCGATGAAAACCGTGCCGAGCGCGCCGTTGGCAGCACATGGTTTGGCCCGCCAACATAATCGCCAATCGCCTCGGGCGTCCAAGCGCCAAGGAAAATCGCCCCCGCATGGGTGATCTGGCGCGCCAACGCGTCCGGATCGGCTACGCACAGTTCCAAATGTTCAGGCGCGATGCGGTTGGAAAGCCGCGCTGCCGCTGAAAGATCATCCACCACAATCACCGCGCCATGCTGCGCCCATGATGCCCCTGCAATCGCGCGGCGTTCCAGCTTTTCCAGCCGCGCCTCGACCGCCGCCACCACCGCGCGGCCAAAGCCCGGATCGGTGGTGATCAGAATGGACTGCGCCGAGGCGTCATGTTCCGCCTGCGCCAGCAGATCAAGCGCGATCCAATCGGGGTTATTATCGCCGTCGGCAATAATCAAAACTTCCGAAGGCCCTGCAATCATATCAATGCCCACGCGCCCAAACACCCGCCGCTTAGCCGCCGCAACATAGGCATTGCCGGGCCCAGTGATCTTGTCCACGGGGGCAATTGTTTGTGTGCCATAGGCCAGCGCCGCCACCGCCTGCGCGCCGCCGATACGGTAAATCTCGTCCACACCCGCAATTTGCGCGGCCAGCAGCACCAGCGGGTTCACCAGCCCATGTGGGGTGGGGCAGACAATCGCCAGCCTTTCCACCCCCGCCACCTTGGCGGGGATCGCGTTCATCAACACCGATGACGGATAGCTTGCCGTGCCGCCCGGAACATACAGCCCCGCCGCCGAAACAGGCGTCCAGCGCCAGCCAAGCTGCGCGCCGGTCTCCTCAATCCACATCTCATCTTTTGGCAGTTGCCGCGCGTGGTAATCGCGGATGCGGGCGGCGGCCAGTTCCAACGCCGCGCGGTCATCATCCGAAACCTTGGCCACTTCGGCGGCAATTTCAGCGGGGGTAAAGGCCATCGTTGCGGGGGTCAGGGCCAGATGGTCAAACTTGGCGGTCAGCTCAATGACCGCGCCGTCGCCGCGCGCGCGCACGTCTGCAATAATCGCCGCAACATCGCGGTCAACATCCTCGGCATCTTCGCGCTTCATTCCCAACAGGGCGCCAAAGCGCGCCTCGAAATCGCTAGCGGAATGGTTCAAAAACACTGGCATCATCGCCCCCGTCTAGGGACTGCCGCCCCTTTTTCATACTGATCCAAATACCTGCGCCGCAGGCACCTGTCCGCAATCTCGCCCTTAATCGCGCTTGCCCGAAAACTTCGCGGCCCAAGCCGCGCGCTCCTCGTCTGTGATCTTGCGGAACAGGTTTTCTGGCACGTCAAAGCTATGCCCTGCAGGCAGTCTGCGCAAATCTGCGGCGAT
Organism: Pseudorhodobacter antarcticus; assembly: GCA_945862435.1. Lineage (GTDB taxonomy): Bacteria > Pseudomonadota > Alphaproteobacteria > Rhodobacterales > Rhodobacteraceae > Cypionkella > Cypionkella antarctica_C. The sequence goes on along the minus strand of CAMAXX010000001.1, from coordinate 67,201 downwards.
GTCCGATGGCCACGTCCAATCATCGCACTTCATCGCGGCCATCATCGCCTCGGCAGCGTCTGGAATGAACGGCCGCGAGAGGATTGCGTAAAGACGGATCAAGTTCAGCGATAGCGCGATGATGGTTTTGGCCTGCGCCTCGTCCGTCTTAATCACGCTCCACGGCGCGGCAGATTGTAGATATTCATTGCCCAAAACCCACAGGGCGCGCAATTCCTCGGCCCCGCGCCGCACCTGTATTTTGTCCATGGCAGATTGATAGGCCTCTAGCCCCGAAGACAGAGCCGCAATTAATTCTTCCTCGCGCGCACCATATTCGCCCGCCGCTGGAACTTCTCCGCTGAATTTCGACGCGCAGAATTTCGTCACGCGGCTGACCAAATTGCCCAGCACATCGGCAAGGTCTTTGTTGACCGAGGCTTGAAAATTCTCCCATGTAAACTCGCTATCCGCGCTTTCGGGCGCGTGGCTTAACAGCCACCAGCGCCAATAATCAGACGGCAGGATCGAAAGGGCCTGATCCATAAACACACCGCGCCCTTGGCTGGTGGAAAACTGGCCGCCATCATAATTTAGATAGTTGAACGATTTCAGGTAATCGACCAGCTTCCACGGCTCGCCCGACCCCAAGATCGTCGCGGGAAAGGATAGGGTGTGAAACGGCACGTTATCTTTGCCCATAAATTGGTAATAGGTCACATCTTCTGCGCCCATATCGGTGCGCCACCAGCGCTGCCAATCGGCATCCGGGCGGCCATGCGCATCGGCCCATTCGGCAGTGCCAGCGATATATTCGATGGGCGCGTCGAACCAGACGTAAAACACTTTGCCTTCCATGCCAGGCCAAGGGGCCGCGCCGCGCCGCACAGGAATACCCCAATGCAGATCACGGGTGATGCCGCGGTCTTGCAGCCCGTCGCCATCATCCAGCCATTTCAGCGCAATCGATGTGGTCAGCAGGGGCCAATCTTTTTTGGATTTGATCCAATCACGCAGTTTATCGCGCAGGTTACGCTGCTTCAGATACAGGTGCTTGGTTTCGCGCACTTCCAAATTGGTGCTGCCCGAAATAGACGAGCGCGGATTAATCAAATCGGTCGGGTCTAGCTGTTTGGTGCATTCCTCGCACTGATCGCCGCGCGCCGATGTATTGCCGCAGTTGGGGCAAGTGCCTGTGATATAGCGGTCGGGCAAAAAGCGGTTGTCGTCGATGGAAAAGACCTGTTTTTCGGAAACTTCCTCGATTAGGCCCGCATCATATAGTTTGCCCGCGAAATGCTGGGTCAGCGCATGGTTGCGCGTGCTGGAGGAGCGCCCGAAATGGTCGAAGGACAGGCGGAACCCGTTTGCGAGTTCGGCCTGAACGGCGTGCATTTCGGCACAATATTCTGCCACGGGCTGGCCTGCCTTGGCGGCGGCAAGTTCGGCGGGCGTGCCGTGCTCGTCCGTGGCGCAAATGAACATCACCTCATGCCCGCGCCCGCGCGCATAGCGCGCGAACAGATCGGCGGGCAATTGGCTGCCCACTAGGTTGCCTAGGTGCTTGATTCCGTTGATATATGGAATGGCCGAGGTGATCAGTATCCGTGCCATATGCGCGCCTTTTTGTCTGCCGTATCTGTTCGGTGGCGCATCTGCGCCGTCTTGGCCAATCATTTAGCCTAAGCGGGCCGCGCATTCCAGTGCTGCGTTGCAGCTATTCGCCGCCCTCAAGGGGGGTAATACTGACCTGCCCCTTGGCGCGGGAAACGCCCCATCGGGCGGGGGTGTCACCTCGTGCGCGCAGGCGGGCAAGCGTCCACGCCGCGCGGTTTTCCAGCATGGTCATGCCGCTGGGCGCAGCCTGCATATGCCATCGCGATTCCACCCCCTGCGCCCCGCCCATCTGCGGTGTCAGGATCAGGCCCAAGGGCGCTGGGCGGCCGCGCCGATGCGCCGCCTCTGCCCCCGCCTCGGCCGCCAAATGCAGGCGGCGAATGGGGGTCAGGGCAGGGGGCGTGTGCAGATCGCCCAGCACCACAGGCGCCGCGCCAGACCTTAGTGCCTCTTCCATCACCCATAAAATATCCTCAGGCCGGCGGCAGCGGGCAAAGATAATGCGATTTGGGTCGGCAAAGGGCATCAGGCCATAGGGATAGACCCGTTCGGGGAGCCACGCAGGGCTGGCCCAAATCACCGCCCCCGATGTGGCCGCCAGCACAAAGGCGGCAAGCGTGGTGCGGGCGGAGCCGCAAAATTCATGCACCCGCGCCCGTGTTAGGGCAAACTGCACCCCCGATGCATTGGCCAGAAACATCTGCGGCGCGCGCAACCGCGAGCTGGGCATGACCAGCCGCGCCAAATCTTCGCGCAGGGCTTGGTGCGAGAGTGTGGGCGATGTGGGTGCGGGGTTAGACATATGATTGGCATACAATGTTCATACTTTGTTCTCAACCGATTCGTGCCGATCTTATAATCGCCTCTTGCGCGGCAGCAGCAGTTCGGGCCAATTGATGGGTAGGATTTTCAGCAAGGGTTTGGGCAGACAAATGCGCAAGTTTCACCTAATTTTATGGGCATTTCCCCTTGTGGTTGCACTTAGCGGCTGCGGTGTGGGTGCGGCGGGGCTTTTCAATTCCCGCGCGGGCCAAGTGGCGGGAATTGATGCCGCAGCCAAGCCGTTGGATACCGCCGCTATTCAAACCCAAACTTTGGGGCCAGCGCCTGTGGGCAGCGCGCCTGCCACGGGGCGGGTGATTGGGGCGGTGCCAGCTGCAACCGCAATCACGCCCGCGCAATCCACTGCCGCCACAGCGGCCCCCACATCGCCCCAAACCGCCGCCGAAATTGGCGCGGCGGCGGCGGCGGCTTTGCAGGCAGGGGCCACGGCCGCAACCGCCGTCGTCCCGCAATCGCCTGAAGAGGCGGCTTGCGTGCAAGATGGCGGGCGCTGGGGCAAGGCAGGCGATACGGGCGCAATGGCCTGTTTCCAGCCAATGAAAGATGCAGGCAAAACCTGCAGCAAGGAAAGCGACTGTTCCAGCCAATGTCTTGCCCGCTCGCGCAGTTGCGCGCCGTTCTGGCCGATGTTTGGCTGCACGGATGTGGTTCAAAATGACGGGGCCGTGGTGCAACTGTGCCTAAACTAAGGGCAGGGCTGGCGTTTCTGGCCCTGATCGGCTGCGCGCAGGGCACTGCGCCGCAAACGCCTGCGCAGGGGTTTCGCACGGGCGCGGCCCCGATCTATTCCACCGCCGCCCTGCCCGTTACGCGCATGCTGGGCACATGGCGGCAAGTGGCAGGTTTTGGGGCTCGAACGCCTTGCACCACTGCTCCCACCTTGCAGATTGCGGCGCAAGGGGGCAGAGCCAGCGCGCAGTATGATCTGTGTTTTGGCCCAAATCGCCGCATGGGCGCGGGCGCGCTTGCCAGTGGCGGTGCGCAGGGGCGCTACCACCTGCCCAATCTTGACACGCCGATATGGGTGCTGTGGATTGACGAAGGCAACCGATCTGCTGCCCTTGGAACCCCTGATGGCAGTTTTGGCATGATTGTGTCCAAAGACCCAATCCCCAAAGACCGGATGCGCGCCGCGCGCGAGGTTTTGGCGTGGAATGGCTATGATTTGACGCAATTTCATCAGTATTAGGGCTGGCTTTTCGATAAAGCTGTCTAAAATCAAAACGAATCATATGGCAGATATATCCTCCTCTTCAACCAAATCCCGCGCCGCCGCTAACCGCGCGGTAGAATGGCCTACCTTGGTTATGGTTGTTGCCACCTATGGCGCATTGGCGCTGGGCGGCGCGGTGTGGGGCTCATGGCCGCTGCTGTCGGTTCTGATCCTTGGCATCGCGCTGGCGCAGTTTTCATCCCTGCAACACGAGGTGTTGCACGGCCACCCCTTTGCCCGCCAGTGGGCCAGCGAGGCGCTGGTTTTTCCTGCGATGTTCGTTCTGGTGCCCTATTTGCGGTTTAAAGACACCCATTTGGCACATCATTACGACCCAGCGTTGACAGACCCTTATGATGACCCCGAATCAAACTTTTTTGATCCTGTGGTTTGGGCCCGCTTGCCGCGCTGGTGGCAGGCGGTGCTGGCGGCCAATAACAGTTTAGCGGGGCGTATCATTCTTGGCCCTGCGATTGGCATCGGTTACTTTCTGGCCAGTGAGATGCGGCTTTTGGCGGCGGGCAAACCACGGGTTTGGCTGGGCTGGGGGCTGAACGCGGCGGGGCTTATCCCTGTGATCTGGTATTTGCAGGTCACGGGCATGGCGATTTGGGCCTATGCATTGTCTGTTTATATTGGGCTTGGCCTGCTGCGCATCCGCACCTTTTTAGAGCATCGCGCGCACGCAACGCACCGCGCGCGCACCGTGGTGGTCGAAGATAATGGCCCGCTGGCATTGCTGTTTTTGAACAACAATTACCATGTGGTGCATCACATGCACCCATCGGCCCCTTGGTATCGCCTGCCTGCACTATATGCCGCAAAGCGCGATCATTTCTTGCGGCGCAATGACGGGTATCGCTATAAAAACTATGCCGAAGTGTTTGCCCGCTATTTCTTTGACGCGAAAGACCCAGTGCCACACCCCATTTGGCCCGTCGCCCAAGACCGCAAGGATGAAAGCAGCGATTAAAGCCGCAAGAATGCGGGGTGGGGGCCCGAATTGTCAAAGAACGGCACTCCGCCCGTGCCAACCCAATCTTCGGCCGTAAGATTTGCTTCCAGTTCGGCCAAAATCACGCGGGTAATGAACGGCAAGTCCAATGCGCGTGCATCAATGAGGGGCAACCACTGCAAATGCGAAAGCTCGCCCGAGGCGGCGGAAAACCCCATATGATCGCCGTCAAAATCTTGCGCACGGGCCAAAAAGAACCGCGCATCAAAGCGGCGCGAACGTCCGGGCGGCGTGATCGCACGAAACACAAAACGCAAGGCACTGGCGCGCGGCTGCGACAGTTGCAGTCCCGTTTCTTCGGTCAGTTCGCGCAGGCCAGCGGCGACCAGCGCGCGCGGGCTGATTGGCCCGCCGACGGGATGCAAATGCAAGGATGTCTGGCAGGCAGGTGACAAAAGATTAGGAATATCTGCGGTGTGATCGTCTGCGTCAACGCGCCCGCCTGGAAACACAAACTTACTGGGCATAAATGCTGCGCCCGCAGCGCGCTGGCCCATCAATACTTTGGCACCATCGCCCCAGCCTTGCAGCACAATCATACTGGCTGCGGCGGCGATGAAATCTTCAGACGACGTCATGGTGCAGGTTTGCAGCATCTGTGGGCGCTGCGCCAAATCCGTGCATCCGCTTTGCCCACTGCAGCGCAACCATCGCCCCTTTGATGCGCGGCAGCAAATACAGCGATGTCACCACCGTAAACAGCGAAAATATCGCGATCAGCGTGGCAGGCTCGGGACGCCATGTGGTGAACACAAACATCAACAGTGGGGCCATCAAATGCCCGACAATCAATATGGTCAAATAGGCAGGCCCATCATCAGCACGCTGATGATGCAGCGCCTCGCCGCAGGCGGGGCAGGAATCGCGCACAGTCAAATAACCGCGCAGCATTGGGCCAGACCCGCAGTTGGGGCATTTCCCACGCCAACCCCGCCGAATGGCAGGCCAAGTAAAGCGATCCGCCTCTGGCAGGTCTGCCCGTTGGGTGGGTGTGCTGGGCATGGAGAAATCCTTCCGGTATCAGCTTATCGCTACCTTAGCTGCGCCATAATGTTTAGCGAAATTTGCCGCTCCGCGCGGCTTTGTCGCACAATGGGCGTGAATTATCGCAGCCGCGCGACGGAAAGCGAAAGGTGCGGCGTTTACCCCAATATGAGGGCGCAAGATAAACCCAGCGCCTGTAGGATGGAGAGTAAAGATGCGTTTGACGACAACAAAGACCATGGCCGTATTGACCATTGCCGTTATGGCTGCGGTAGCCGCACCACTGGCTGTGATGGCACAAAATGCAGCAGCCCCCGCTGACACTCCCCGCGCGATGTTTGATTTTGCAGCGATGGATGGCGACAAAGACGGAACCATCACCAAAGCCGAGGCCGAGACGTTTCGCGCCGCAGAAATCACCGCGATGGATACAGACAAAGATAGCAAGATCAGCGCGGCAGAATTGGCAGCCCATCATGTCGCACGCGCCAGCGCCCAGTTGCAGGCCCGCGCCGATAATTTTGCCAAACGCATGATTGTGGATTTGGACAGCGATAGCGATGGCGCGCTGACAGTTGCCGAAATGGCCGCAAGCGATGGGCGCGCCGCCAAGATGTTCGACCGCATAGACGGCGATAGCGACGGCGCAATCAGCCAAGCCGAGGCAGATGCGGCACAGGCCAAAATGGCCGAACGCGGCGGGCGTCACGGCGGCAAAGGCGGCCATGGCGTTGGGCGCGATGGCGGCAAGGGCGGCTTTGGCGGCTTTTGGTAAACACAAAACGGGGGCGGCCACGCCCCCCAGCCACACGCGCGGGCCGCGTTGCTTTTGCGGCCCGCGCGCAATAGACCTTTCGGAATGGATATGGCCAAGGACACGCAAAATTTTACCCAAGATGCAGCGCTTTTGACGGCGTATGCAAACGGTGACCCTGATGCGGCGCGCGATTTGGCGCACCGCATCGTGCCGCGCATTTTGGGCTATGCCACCCGCATTTTGGGTGACCGCGCCGAGGCCGAGGATATCGCGCAAGAGGTGATGCTGCGCCTGTGGCGCGCCGCGCCTGAATGGCGCGCAGGCGAAGCGCAGGTGACGACCTGGGCCTATCGCGTGGCCGTAAACCTGTGCACCGACCGCCTGCGCGCCAAAAAGCGGCGCAGATCGGACGCACTTGATGATGTCACCGAACCCGAAGATGGCAGCATTCCTGCCGTGGACGGCATGATCGAGGCCGACCGGCAGGCGGCCTTGAGCCGCGCCTTGGCTGATCTGCCAGATCGACAACGCCAAGCAGTGGTGCTGCGCCATATCGAAGGATTGGCCAATCCTGAAATTGCGGCCATATTGCAGGTGGGGGTCGAAGCGGTGGAAAGCCTGATCGCGCGCGGCAAACGGGCACTGACGGCGGCGCTGGCAGCGCGGCGCAAAGAACTGGGATATGAGGAGGCATGATGGAAAATCTGGATGATCTTTTGGCGCAGCGCGCGGCTTTTGCAGCGCAGCCCGCGCCAGTGCCAGATGCATTGATGGCGCGAATTCTCGCAGATGCTGCACGATTGCAGCCGCGCCCTTATGCCTTTGCCGCGCGCGAAACTGCACCTGCGAAATTAACCTTTTGGCAGGCCGTATCTGACCTGTTCGGCGGGGGCGGTGTTTTGGCTGGCCTTGCGACCGCGGCCTGTGCTGGCGTTTATCTGGGGGCAGTTCAGCCTTCGGCAATCACGGCAGTCACGCTGGCACTTGTCGGCAGCAGCGCGGTTGATCAATTGGATTTTATGCCCAGCATCGACAGTTTGCTGGCCGAGGAATAATTATGACCGACACATCCCCCACACCCAAAGCACCCAAGGCCAAAACCGCGCGGCAGCCTGCTGCGGCCACGCAAGTGGGTTCGCCTGGTCTTGAAAATGGCGCGCCGCCCCCGCCCGCGCCCCCTACTCCCCCGTCTTTGCCAATGCGCCATGTCACGCCGCGTGCCTTGCGCATTGCCTTGGCTGTGTCGGTTGCGCTGAACCTTGCGATCTTGGGCGCAGTTGCGGGCAGTTTCCTGCATGAAGGCGGCGGCATGGGCGGTCGCGGCGAAATGGTGCGCGATTTGGGTTTTGGCCCATTTGGCGAGGCGCTTGCCCCAGATGACCGCCGCGTGCTGCGCGAATGGCTAAAAGGGCGCGCGCCCGAACTGCGCAGCGCCAATTCCCAGCGATATGCCGATTTGACCGCCGTTCAGACCGCCTTGCGCGCGCAGCCCTTTGATCCTGCTGCCCTGCGCGCCGCCTTTGAAGCAATGCGCGGGCGGATGGAAAATCAACTTGCGCTGGGCCATCAGGCGCTGACCGAAGTGATTTTGGCCATGCCCGATGCGCAGCGTCTTGCCCTTGCCGATAGGCTAGAACGCGGGATGCGCCGTGGAGGTGAAGCGGATGGCAACCGGGGGGAATAACACGGGCGGCAATTAAGCCAGACTAAAAGCCTGATTGTTTAAACTTCCAACGAAAAGGCGTTAACTTGCGCCGCTTTTTTCACAGTCACTTTAGTCTAGACGAGCACCTTGTTTTGCAATGAAATACTATGCTGCCGATCGCGCCAATGTGATTTTGTTGCGCCCCAAAGATTTGGATACAAGCATCGCCTGATCAGCTTCAACAATGGCATGATCAATGATGGCATCGACAGGGGTCGCCAAATCGGGCTGGGTAATGGCCAAGCCGGCCGAAATGGTTATCATCAGTTGTGCCGCACCATCAATGACAAAGGGCCGCGCGGCGATGGCCGATACCAGCCGTTCGGCCACGCCGCGTGCGTCGCCCATCGTGGCATCGGGCAAGGCCACCAAAAACTCTTCGCCGCCAACACGGGCAATCAAATCCCCCTCGCGCAACACGGATGACAGTCGGGCTGCAACCTCGCACAAGACATCATCGCCCGCGCCATGGCCAAACCGATCATTTACCGCCTTAAATCGGTCAACATCGCACATTATCACGGCCACGGCAGAACGCGAACGGCGCGCCTTGGCGATAAAGCTGCGCATGACCGAAACCATGTAGCGGCGGTTGGGAATATTGGTCAGCGGGTCTTTCATTGAAAGCATCAGTCCGTGCGTGATGCGATCACGCAGCGCATCGGTGCGGCGTTTGCGGCGGATCAATCCAGCCAAACGCAGGCCCAATTCTTCGGGACTGTCATCGTCCATCAAAATGGCATCGGCGCCGAAATCGTAGGCAAGTTCGCGATCAGCATCCCGCGATTTCTGATCGAACTGCACACAAAACCGCGCATCGCGCGTTTGGGCGCGCCCGCGCAGCGTGGCAATCATCAAAAATGCTTCGTTCGGGTCGGCAACATCGGACAGGATCACCACAACATCAGCAACGTCAAAGGGCAAGTTCGCGCCGTTGATAACAACCTCGGAGCTGAAATGGACAACTTCGATTTCCAGATTGTGAGGTAATCTGCGCCTAAAGCGCATCGCCTCTTCGGGTTTACCAACAATGGCAAGCGTGCCCAGCGTTGCAAAACTTTCAGTGGGTTCGGCGAAACCTTCGTTTGCAATGTGATGGGCAAATTGCGCGCCACTTTGCGCCGACAAAAGGCGCAACTGTTCGTCGCCGCGCATCAGGCTGCGGATGCGGGCCAATAGACGCGGTTCGACAAATGGTTTGCCAAAGAAATCATCCGCGCCCGCATGAAAGGCGCGAATACGGGTGGCAGCCTCTGCACTTGCCGAGGCCATTATCACCAAGGCGTTTTGCAAACTGGCGACCGACTGCAGTTTTGCCATCACCTCTTCGGCGGGCATATCTGGCAAATCCATATCCAATATAATCAGGTCGGGGCGTGCGTGCAGCGCAAGTTCCAGACCTTCGCGGCCAGTCGCGGCAATCAACACTTCATAAGCTGCGCCAGATAGCTTAACCTTTAGGATAATCCTGTTTGGCATAACACTATCAATCACAAGAATCTTATTACCCATGAAGTAGCCACTTACCCTTGCCGATAACGTTTAAACATCCGTACACCACACCATCTTGGGGACTGTTCCCAAATGTTACACATTTTTCGCATTAAGTGGTTAAAAAATCCTTTCCGAATGTGGAACAAAATGCGAATAATTTGACGAATTGTGGGGGCAAATGCAGGGAAACTTTTGTGGATAACATCAAAATCGGCGCAGATGCCGCGCAGGTTATGGCGCTAGAGGCGCTGTCTTGGGTCTTGGGGCGCGATGATCTTTTAGGAAATTTTCTAAATAATACAGGGGCTTCTCCGCAAGATTTGGCGCAGCTTGCCAAGCAACCGCTGTTCTTAGGCGCTGTTTTGGATTTCTTAATGGAAGATGATCAACGCGTGATTGAGTTCTGCGCAGATCACAGCCATCCGTTAACCTCTGTGCAGGCCGCGCGCGCCAGTTTGCCCGGTGCGCAGTACATGCATTGGACATAAAATGGTGCAAGCCCTGATTTTCGACAAAGATGGCACGCTGTTTGATTTTACCCTGACGTGGGGCGCATGGGTGATGGGGGTTTTGCCGGTAATCGCGCCCGACGCATCGCGCCACTCTGATCTTTTGCAAGTGCTTGGCTATGATCCAATCATGGGGCGTTTTGCTAAATCCAGCCCTGTCATTGGCTGTACAACGCCCGAAATAGCCGCGCTTATCCAACCGTTTTTGCCACATTTCACCCCCGCCGCGCTGATTGATGTGTTGAACGAACAGGCGCTTCGCGCGCCGTTGCAGCCCGCCGTTGATCTGCCCGAAACATTGGCTGAATTGCGCGCACAAGGGTTGCGTCTTGGCCTTGCGACCAATGATACCGAAGGCCCCGCACGCGCGCATCTGACCCGCGCAGGGGTTCTTAACATGTTCGATTTTATTGCGGGCTGCGATTCGGGCTGGGGCGGCAAACCTGCACCTGGCCAGCTTTTGGCCTTTGCTAAAACCATCGCGACCCCACCCGCAGACATTGCGATGATCGGCGATAGCTTGCACGATCTGCATGCCGCGCGGGCTGCGGGTATGCTTGCAATTGGCGTTCTGACAGGCGTGGCCGAAAAAGCTGATCTGGCCCCCCATGCCGATGTGGTTCTGCCCAATATCGGCCATATCGCGGGCTGGCTTGCACAGCGCGCCAGCGGACTTGCAGAAAGATAGCGTGAAAACGACATTTTTCGTCGCCCGCTTGGCGCGCACATGCCCGCGCTTTGCGCCATCTTGTCCGAAATCCTTCGGAGTCTAGTATGAGCCACGATCCTGACGCACAAACCGCCACCCAACCGCGCGAGCGTGTCCGCTCTGGCGGGAGGGCAGGCCATAAAACACGGGCAGGCAGTGCAGCGATTGATCAAATGCCATGGCGCGTGCCTGTCAACACAGATCGCCCAACAGAACCGCTGAATGGCGATGGTATTGCAGCGATCCACCGCGGCACGATGAAGATTTTGCGCGATATCGGGATTGAGTTTTTAAACCCCGAAGCGGTGGAAATTCTGCGCAAAGCGGGCTGCAAGGTTACGGGCGAAAACGTGCGGATGGACGAAGATTTCATCATGGAAATGCTGGGGCATGCGCCAGCCAGCTTCACAATGACCCCGCGTAATCCCGCGCGTGAACTGATAATGGGCGGCAATCATATGCTGTTTGTGAATGTGTCCTCGCCCCCCAACGCATGGGATATGGAGCGCGGCAAACGCGCTGGCGATTTCACAGCGTTTTCCGAATTTGTAAAGCTTTCGCAATACTTTAACTGTATTCATATCTTGGGCGGCTACCCAGTTGAACCCATCGATATTCACCCATCGGTGCGGCATTTGGATTGCTTGCATGAAATGTTAACCCAGTCGGACAAACTTGTTCACGCCTATTCTTTGGGGGCAGAGCGGGTGGAAGATGTGATGGAGATGGTGCGCATTGCAGGCGGGCTAAGCCATGATGAGTTTGCCGCAAAACCGCGCATGTTCACCAATATCAATTCGGTATCCCCCCTGAAACACGACTACCCCATGCTAGACGGCGCGATGCGCATGGCGCGGCGCGGGCAACCCGTGGTGGTCACGCCCTTTACACTTGCAGGTGCGATGGCGCCTGTGACCATGGCAGGCGCGGTGACCCTGTCGCTGGCCGAAGGGCTGGCTGCGATTGCCCTTTTGCAATACATCAACCCCGGCTGTCCTGTGGCGCTGGGCACATTCACCAGCAACGTAGATATGAAATCTGGCGCGCCTGCGTTTGGCACACCTGAATACATGCGCGCGACGCAAATGACGGGGCAGTTGGTGCGCCATTACGGCATTCCGATGCGGTCATCGGGCGTTTGCGCAGCCAATGTGCCCGATGGGCAGGCGATGTGGGAAACCTCGAACAGCCTGTGGGCTGCCGTGCAGTCTGGCACCAATATGGTCTACCATGCGGCGGGCTGGCTGGAAGGCGGGCTGATCGCATCGCCTGAAAAGTTTGTGATGGACTGCGAAGTTTTGCAAATGATCCAGCGCTATTTCGAACCCGTCACCTTTGCCACCCGAGATGAAGACATCGCGCTGGACGCCATTGCCGAGGTGGGGGCGGGGGGCCACTACTTTGGCTGCCAGCACACGCAAGACCGCTATCAAACCGCGTTCTATCAGCCTTTTGTGTCTGATTGGCGCAATTATGAGGCATGGGCACAGGACGGCGCGGTCCAAACCCCAGAACGCGCGAACCGCATTTACAAACAAATCATCGCCGAGTTTGAACCCGCCCCGATGAACGGCGATCACGCCGAAGAACTGGCCCGCTTTGTGGAAAAACGCAAACAAGAGGGCGGCGCGCCGACAGATTTCTAGCCATTTACACAAAGGCGCTGTAGCCTATGCTTAACCAAGGGGGCGGCATGGACAGCACACACAAATCACGCGCGATGATGACGGGGATGGGCGCGCTGGCGGCGCTGGCGCTGTATCTGTGGGTACAAATCGGGCTGGCCGAGGTTTTGGTCGGCAGCGCGCTGATGGTTGGCGTGGTCGCCACGGGTGTATTCTTTGGCGCACTTTTGGCGATTTCACCTCGCATGACCCTGCGACGCGCGGCCATTTACGCCCTTTCCCAAGCGGTTGTCGTGGCGCTGCTCATCCTTTTAGCTTCGCTGCGGTTTGACACGCAGGAAGCCTTTATCGGCTCGGTCTTTCCAGTCTTTGCGGCGTTGATCTTGTGCTGCCTGCCGCTGCCGTTCTTTATCGCCCAGACGCAGGGGAACTGGCGCGATTATGCCACGCTGTTTGAACAGGCGTGGGATATTGTGCTGCGCTATAGCGTGGGTCTTTTGCTGGTGGCCACGGTTTGGCTGCTGATATTTCTGTCTGATCTGCTGCTGTCGTTGGTTGGCCTTGGGTTCTTGGATTTAATCTGGGAAATCGGCCCAGCTGCCTATCTAATTACGGGGGCGGCAGGCGGGTTTGGCATGGCAGTGGCCGCCGAAAGCATGGGCGCTGCTGGGGCCAGTTTGGCCTTGATGCTGCTGCGCCCTTTGTTGCCCCTAATCGTGGTTGTTGTCGCGCTGTTCCTGATCGCCCTACCATTTCGCGGCCTATCATCGCTGTTTGGCGCATTGTCGGCGGGCATGACCCTGATGGCGATTTCTGCCGTGGCCGCGACTATGGTGACCGCCGTTGTCGATGCGCGGGGCGAGGCTGCATCGCGCAGCACTCTGCTGGCCCTTTCGGCGCGGGTGATGTCAGTTTTGATGCTGGTGCTGGGTGCTTTGGCGGTGGTTGCCTTGGCGCAGCGCGTGATGCAATACGGCTGGACGCCGCCGCGCATTTATGCGGCGCTCGGGTCGGCGGTTAGCCTTGGGTATGGGCTGGTCTATGCTGCGGGGGCAGTGCGCGAGGGTTGGATGGCGCGTATTCGCCGAGCCAATGTTACCATGGCGCTGGCGCTGACCTTGCTGGCTACCTTGACGCTGACCCCGGTTCTAAACGCTGAACGCATTTCAACCGCCAGCCAAATGTCGCGCATTGAAGATGGCCGCACCCCGCCCGAAAAGATGGATGTTTTGGCCTTTGAAAATTGGGGCATTGCGGGCAAGGCGGCGCTGGATGATTTGACCACACGCTCAAAAGTGGCAGGGGGCGAGGCGCTGGCTGCGCGCCTTGCCAACCCTTATGATACGACCGAAACCGCCACACCAGATCTGGCCGCGCTTCGGGCCGAAGTGGTGGCGGTTTTGCCGCTGCAACCGCCCAGTGCGGGCGCCGATCAAGCCATCTTGCTGCAAGGAATGAACGATTATTCCTTGGCCGAGGTCAGAAATGCCTGTGCGCGCCCATCTGGCGATTTGGCCAAATCTTGCGTCATGATCGTGGCCGATTTCCTACCCGATGTGCAGGGCGACGAAGGGATGATCGCCCTAATCGGGACGGACGGCGATTTGCAACTTTATGGGCTGAACCAAGACGCGTCTGTGGGGTATTGGGCGCAGAGCGATACGATTGGAATACCTAATTTCCCCTTTGGTGATGAGGCGATTGCAGCTTTGCGCGCTTGGCAATCTGCACTGCCCGCGCTTATACCCGCGCCAATTATGCAGGTGCCTCTGGGCGCGGGCGGGCTGATTTTACTGCCATAGTCCCAAATCGCCCGCGCAATTAGACGGCATTTTTGGCAAAAGCGGTGCAAAAAGTCTGGAATTTGGGCGGTTATTTCCCTTGCAGCGTGGCGGATTGCAGCGCTTTGTTAAGCCCTGCCGCATAGGCTTTGATCTACGCCTTTTGGATAGGAACCACTTGCCATGCTTGGCCTGATCAACCGCGCCTTTGAGGGTTTTTTGCGCGACACATACGGCGCGGACATCTGGGAACAGGTGGGCCTTGCGGCTGGGCTGGGGTTTGATCGGTTCGAATCCATGCTGCAATACGATCCAGCCTTGGCCGACCGCGTGGTCAGCGCAGCAGCCTTGGTGCTGCGCCGCCCGCGCGAGACGATTTTGGAAGATGTCGGCACCTATCTTGTCTCGCACCCTAATTTGGAACGATTGCGCCGCCTGCTGCGCTTTGGCGGGGTGGACTTTGTTGAATTCCTGCACTCGTTGGATGATCTGCCAGAAAGGGGCCGTTTGGCGCTGCCCGAATTAGAATTGCCGCGTCTGCGCCTCGTGGATCAGGACGGCGGCGTGTTTCGGCTGTATTGCCAGATGCCAATCACAGGCATTGGCCATATCGTCGTAGGCCTTTTGCGCGCGATGGCGGATGATTATGGGATGCTGGCGCTGATTGATTTTGATCAGACCTTGCCCAGCGGGGAAGAGGTGGTTGCCGTGCATTTGCTGGACTATCGCCACTCAAACGGCCGCGCCTTTGATTTGTCCGCGTTGATCTAGGGCGCGCAATGGGCATTTTAACCCCTATTTCCACGCTTCCCATCGCCGCCATGGGCCGCTTTATGCCCATGTATATGGCGGTGGACGACACAGGGCGCATCCGTGCGCTTGGCCCGTCTTTGCGCCGTGTTCTGGGCCGGCCCAGTCCGCTTGGCCGCAGCCTGTTCGAAGTGTTGGCCTTTCGCCGCCCTGCGGGGATAGAAACGATTGCAGATTTGCGCGCGCAGGCGGGTATTCAACTGCATCTGGGATTGCGCGCGCAGCCCGATGTACATTTGCGCGGATTGGCCATGCCCGTCGGGGACGGCGCGATGCTTATCAACCTGTCTTTTGGCATTGGCGTGATCGAGGCTGTGCGCCGATATAGTCTTTCGGCGGCGCATTTTGCAGCTACTGATCTGACCATCGAACTGCTGTATCTGGTCGAGGCGAAGGCCGCCGTTATGGGAGAACTTCGCAGTCTAAACGCGCGTCTGAACGGCGAGAAGATGCAGGCTGAAGAGGCGGCGCTGACAGACCCATTGACGGGGCTGCGCAACCGCCGCGCGCTGGATATGATGCTGGGCGTGATGCTGGATCAAGAGGCGTCTTTCGGCCTGATGCATCTAGATTTGGATTACTTTAAGGCTGTCAATGATCGCTTCGGCCATGCGGCGGGCGATCATGTGCTGCGCGAAGTGGCGCGCATTTTGCGCCGCGAAACCCGCGCGACCGACACAGTCGCCCGCGTGGGCGGCGACGAATTTGTGATGGTTATGCCCTATATGACCGATCTGAAACAGTTGCGCGCCATTGCGCACCGTCTGATTGCAGCCATATCAAAACCGATGGAATTTGAAGGTCAGGAATGCTGCATTTCCGCGTCAATCGGTATGGTTGCAACAACCGACTATGGTCACTTGGATTTAGAGAAAATGGCCGTCGATGCAGATGCAGCGCTGTATGCCGCCAAACGGGCAGGGCGCGGGCGTGCGCATCTAGCGCCGCGCAAGTAGGCGGTCAATCGAAAGCGCCCCAGCCCCGCGAAAGACCAGCACCAACAAAAGCACCAGCCAAAGCGCCCGCTGGTCTGCTATCAATGCGGCAGGATCGCGGTCAAACCATACACCGATGGTGTCCACCCCTACCTTGTGCCCCCAAATGTCGGTTGCAGTTTGCACCAGCACAAAGCCGATCATCCCCAGCGCAGCCAGTCTGGTAAACAAGCCAATAACGATGGCAATGGGCAAGATATATTCCGCGTATGTTCCTGAAATAACAACAATTTTATGCCAAAGCGCCATCGCGCTTGCGTCATATTCCACCGCTTCGAACGCACGCGGGTAGATTTGTGCATAGGCTCCAAGCGACAGACCAAATGGAAAGCTGTCAAGCTTGGTGCCTGCCGAGGCCAAAAAATACCCCGCGAGAACGCCTGCAAAAACCAATCGGGTCGCTAGGGGCAAGAGGCCCGCTTGCCGATCCAGCCACGCTATGCCTTTCAGATAAACGTCAACGATCATCCTGATCTATCCCCACAATCGCGCCGCCAGTCAGCAGCAATTTTAGCAATCCGCCCAAATCAAATGGCCCTGTTGCAAGGTTCAGGGCTGCGCCCAACTCTGCGCCTGCGATGAACGCCTGCACTGTTTCCAGACTGTGCTGCGGCAGCAAACTGGGCATGGGATCGAAGTCAGGGCGCATGACCATAACCGCCTCGGCGGCCATTTGCGGCGCGGCCGCACCGCGCATATTGGCGGCCCAAATACCAAAAATTGGCCATGGTGATGCAACGATCTGCACCGCTGGCGCAAAGCGCAGATGCAGGGTTTGCAAATCTGCCTCGGTAAATGTGGTAAATACCAAAGGGTCAATACTACGGGCATCGGCGGCGTGATAGCTGCGGCGGATGGCCTGCTCTAGCCGTGCAACATCAGGCAGATAGCCCAGTGTTGCTGCGGGTGGAAACTGTGCAATAAAATCGGCAAAATCATCGCCATACAGCATCATGATACGGGTTTGCGGCGGACAGGCGCGGGCATATTCGCCCGCCATTGCGGCGAAAAACGCATCCCCAACCAAGGCACGCGTTGCAGGAAAGCCCGCCTCTAGCACACGGATCAGGCCCAGCGTGACATTATTGCGATATACATCAAATCGTCGCGGCGCGGCGCGGCCCTGCGGGTCGATCAGCCCCTGCGGAAGGGGCGCCGCTGGATCCAGCAGTGCTGCTACGAATTGCGCGCTGTTCATGCTGCCGCGCCTTTGGCAGATTGCTCCGCGCGTGCGGCGGCCAGAATTTGCTCGACCAACGTGGCCTCGCTTTGCAAGACGGGCCAATCTGGCACGTCATTGTCCCATTCGATTAACGTCGGCTTTGCCCCTGCTAGATGAATGGTGTGCGTGTACAACTTCCAGACCGCATCTGCGACAGCGCGCGAATGGCTGTCAATCAGCAATGGCGCGCCATGGTCGCCCGCGTCAGCCTCGTGCCCGCCAAGGTGAATTTCACCAACGGCATGCAGGGGAAAACTATGCAAATAGTCATAAGGATCAGTGGCTTGATTCACTGACGATATGTAGACATTGTTGACATCCAGCAGCAAGCCGCAGCCCGTGCGCCGAACAATTTGTGCTAAAAAGTCCGCCTCTGTCAGGGTGGTTTCAGCAAAGGCCAGATAAGAGGATGGGTTTTCCAGCAACATCTGACGGCCAAGGCTGGTTTGCAGATGGTCGATATGCTCGCACACGCGGGCAAGTGTGGCTTGGGTATAGGGCAGGGGCAACAGATCGTTTAGGAACGCGCCGTCATGGGTTGACCATGCGAGGTGTTCGGAAAAACTGGCGGGCTGAAGCCAATCGCAAAGCGTTTTCAGGCGTGCCAAATGGTCACTGTCCAGCGGCGCATCGCCACCGATGGAAAGGCCAACGCCATGTACCGAAATGGCGAAATCCTGCGCCAAGGCGCGCAGTTGCGCCAAAGGCCGCCCGCCATCGCCCATATAATTTTCGGCGTGAATTTCCAGCCACGCGATTGGGGCTGCGTTGCGGCGAATATCTGCAAAATGCTGCGGTTTATACCCAACCCCAGCAGCGGCAGGCAGGCTGGGATGAATCAGTGAACTATCCATGAATTTCCCCGAAAAACTGCCCCTGCCAAGGCAAACCCGATGGCAGGGGCCGGTGATTAAATCTTGACCATATCGCGGTCAAGCGCGCTTAGGCTGCCGGTGCGTGCCGAACCATCAGCGGCTGCGGGCAGTTCCATGGTCACGCAAGTGCCTTTTGGAACCAGTGTCCAAGCATTGCCCTGATAATCAGCCTTCGAGGTGCCAGCGCAGGTGGTGCCTTCGCCAGCGGCGCAATCATTCTTTCCTGCCAAAGAGACGCCAAAGCATTTTTCAGTGTCCTGTGCAGCGGCTGGAACTGCAATACCAGCCAAAGCGGAGGCAAAAGCGCCAGCAACGGCGAAGGTCTTCAATTGAGTGGACATGTGATTTCCTTTTGATTGGGTTGTGGAAGTGGCACAGCGGGTGCCACGACATAGGGCTAACATTGGCGTTGCCCCAAAATCCAATAACAGACGCGTCATTCACGCGTTTGTGCGGCGGCATGAATATCCAGTAGCGCGAGGGCCTTATCACCCGCCAAGGCAACCAGCCTAAACCGCTAAAGTTGCCTGCACCGCGCGGCCCCAGCGGGCAGATTTTGCGGCGCGTTCCGCCTCGCTCATTTGCGGGGAAAAGCGGCGCTGCAGCGCCCAAGATTTCGCAAAATCAATAGGTTCTGGGCAGATCCCCGCCCCCAGGCCCGCCAGATAAGCCGCCCCAAGCGCGGTGGTTTCCGTCAGTTTTGGCCTGTCTACTGGCGCGCCGATGATGTCGGCCAGAAACTGCATGGTGTAATCAGATGCGACCATCCCACCATCCACGCGCAGCACCGCCCCATCGGGCGCGGGCCAATCGGCGCGCATGGCGGTAACAAGGTCAAGTGTCTGATATCCAACAGATTGCAGGGCCGCGCGGGCAAGTTCGGACGGGCCTGTCGCGCGGGTGATGCCGAACATCGCGCCGCGCACTGACGGGGCCCAATACGGCGCGCCAAGGCCTGTAAAGGCAGGCACTATCAGCACGTCTTGGCCTTCGTCCGCGCCCTCGGCTAAGCCTTGGGTTTCGCTGGCGGCGGTGATGATTTTCAGCCCGTCACGCAGCCATTGCACGACTGCGCCGGCGATAAAGATCGACCCTTCCAACGCATAGGTAGGCTTGCCGTTCAACTGATAAGCGATTGTTGTCAGTAGTTTAGAATTTGAATACGCCCGCACGGTGCCTGTATTCATCAGGGCAAAGCACCCCGTGCCATAGGTGGATTTCATCATGCCAGGTTCAAAACATGCCTGACCTACTGTCGCCGCCTGCTGATCGCCCGCAACGCCGCGAATAGGAATGGCCGCACCCAAAATTGCGGGGTCGGTTGCCCCAAAATCATCGGCTGAATTCAGCACAGACGGCAGAATTTGCATAGGAATATCAAGAAGTTCGCAGATACCTGCATCCCATGCCCCCGCCCCAATATCATACAGCATGGTGCGTGCGGCGTTGGTGGCATCGGTGGCGTGAACGCGCCCGCCTGTCAAATGCCAGATCAGGAATGTGTCGACTGTACCAAAAGCAATCTCGCCGCGTGCGGCGCGTTGCCTCGCATTTGGCACTAAGTCTAAGATATATTTAAGTTTCGTGCCGCTGAAATAGGGGTCAAGCAGCAGGCCCGTGCGGGCGATTATCATGCCCTCGTGTCCGCCTGCGCGCAGGGTATTGCAGAAATCTGCGGTGCGGCGATCTTGCCAGACAATGGCATTATGTAGGGGTATGCCCGTGACCTTATCCCAAACAATAGTGGTTTCGCGCTGGTTGGTGATGCCAATGGCGGCGATGTCGCGTGGATCAATCCCCGCAATGGCGCTGCGGGCGCAGAACAAAACGCTGTTCCAAATAGCCACAGGGTCATGTTCCACCCAGCCCGAATGGGGGAAAATCTGCGGAAATTCGGCCTGCGCGCTGGCCAAGGGTTTCAGCGCCGCCGAATAGAGGATCGCGCGGGAGGATGTCGTGCCTTGGTCGATAGCCAAAAGAAATGACATGCCCGTTAACCCCCTGATTTAGCGTCGAAAACCGCGTATGTTTTGCGTATGTTCAGCGTATGGTATGCGTATTGCATCCGTCCCTACATGCGCCTTACGCTTTCCCCTGTCCCCAGCTTAATGCGCAGGGGGCAGGGCGGCAAATCCAAATTCGGCAATGGCGGCGTCCAGCGTCATGGTGATGCTGCCTTGTTCGCCCAAACGGCGTACCGATACAGTCCGATCTGCGACCTCTTGCATCCCCACGGCAAAGATCACGGGCACGCGGCCCACCGAATGTTCGCGCACTTTGTAATTGATCTTTTCGTTGCGCGTGTCCTCTTCTGCGCGCACGCCCGCCTTTTGCAGGGCGGCCACGATTTCTTTAACGAACGGGTCAGCATCTGACACGATGGAAGCCACAACCACTTGACGCGGGGCCAGCCAGAAGGGGAATTTCCCCGCATAGTTTTCGATCAGAATACCAATGAACCGCTCAAAACTGCCCAGCACGGCGCGGTGCAGCATCACGGGGCGATGTTTGGCCCCATCAACGCCGACATATTCCGCGTCCAGCCGCACAGGCAGGTTAAAATCGGCTTGGAACGTGCCACATTGCCACTGGCGCCCAATCGCATCGGTCAACTTGAAATCAAGCTTTGGGCCGTAAAACGCGCCGTCCCCTTCGGCGATGGCGTAGGGCAGGCCAAGCCCTTCGATGGCCTTTTGCAGCGCGCCTTCGGCCTTATCCCAAACCTCGTCGCTGCCCACGCGCACATCGGGGCGGGTGGAGAGTTTGATATCAAAGCTGTCAAAACCAAGGTCTTTATACACCGATGATAGCAGCGCGATAAAGGCCGCGCATTCGGCCTCGATCTGGTCTTCGGTGCAGAAAATATGCGCGTCATCTTGGGTAAAGCCGCGCACGCGCATAAGGCCGTGCATCGAACCGCTGGATTCGTAGCGATGGCACGATCCAAATTCGGCCAAACGCAGCGGCAGGTCGCGGTATGATTTTATCCCCTGATTGAAAATCTGCACGTGGCAGGGGCAGTTCATCGGTTTCAGCGCGTTGATCCGCTTTTCCTTAGCGCCGTCTTCGTCCACCTCGACGATAAACATATTCTCGCGGTAGGCTTCCCAATGGCCCGATTTTTCCCACAAAACGCGGTCAACCACTTGGGGGGTTTTGATTTCCTTATAGCCAGCCACGCGCAGGCGGCCGCGCATATAATCTTCTAATTGGCGGTAAATCGTCCAGCCATTTGGGTGCCAAAACACCATGCCAGGGGCCTCATCCTGAATATGGAACAAATCCATCTCGCGGCCCAGTTTGCGGTGGTCGCGCTTGGCGGCCTCTTCCAGCATAACAAGGTGGGCCTTTAGATCGTCGCGGTTCTTGAACGCAAGGCCGTAGATGCGTTGCAGCATGGGGCGGGTGGCATCGCCCAGCCAATAGGCCCCCGCGATATGGGTCAGCTTAAAGGCATCGGATGGAACCTGCCCCGTGTGTTGCAAATGCGGGCCACGGCACAGGTCTTGCCAACCCCCGTGCCAATACATGCGCAGGTCTTCGCCTATCGGTATGCGGGCGATCAGTTCCAGTTTGAACGGCTCGCCGCGCTGTTCATAGTAAGCGGTGGCGCGGGCGCGATCCCAGACTTCGGTGCGGACAGGTTCGCGCGCATTGATGATTTGGCGCATTTTGGCCTCGATCAGGGCCAGATCATCGGGGGTGAAGGGTTCGGCGCGGTCAAAGTCATAAAACCAACCCTCATCGCGGACAGGGCCGATGGTGACTTTGACGTCGGGCCAAATTTCCTGCACCGCGCGGGCCATGATATGGGCGCAGTCGTGGCGGATCAGTTCTAGGGCGATGGCATCATCGGCCATGGAATGCAGCATGATTTTCGCATCGGTGTTGATCGGCCAAGCCAGATCATAATGCGCGCCGTTTATGCTGGCGGAAATGGTTTTCTTTGCAAGGCTGGGGGCGATGGACGCCGCCACTTCGCCAGCGGTAATGCCAGCGGGATAGCTGCGCTGATTGCCGTCGGGAAAGGTTAGGGTGATTTCAGTCATATCGTCCTCGTCTGTTTTGCGCCTACGAAACGCACGGTTGCGGATTATGGGCGCATTTGCCGCGCGCGCCCTAGGCTTGTCAAGAAAGCGGGGCTATATTTGGGGTAAAAGGGGTGCGAAAATGATAAATTTCCATATCACAGCGGCGGGGCGCAGGCTGGCCTATGACCATGTTGCGGGGCATAGCCCCACCATAATATTCTTATGCGGGTTTCGCAGTGATATGATGGGATCGAAAGCCGCCTATTTGGCGGCATGGGCGGCAGAAAAGACCTTGGATTTTCTGCGCTTTGACTATTCGGGGCATGGGCAATCGTCTGGCGATTTTTTGGACGGGTGTATTTCCGATTGGGTTGCTGATGCCGCCGATATCATCCGTGCGCGTGCAAAGCCGCCCTATACTTTGGTAGGATCGTCGATGGGGGGGTGGATTGCGTTGCTGCTGGCGCGGCAGATGCCTGAAAAGCTGGCAGGTTTGGTCGGCATTGCCGCCGCGCCTGATTTTACGGAAGACAGCATGTGGGATGGGTTTTCGGGCGCGCAGAGGGAGGAACTGGCCAAGATGGGCGCGGTGCAGATCCCGTCCGATTACGGCGATCCATATACGATTACGCAAAAACTTATCGAAGATGGCCGCGAAAACCTTGTGCTGCGTGCGCCCCTGCACTTGCCATTTCCCGTGCGATTGTTGCAAGGAACGGCGGATGCCGATGTGCCCGTTTCCGTGGCCTTGCGCCTGATGGGCCATGCCAGCGGCGATGACATTCGCTTGAACTTAGTCAAAGGCGCAGATCATCGGTTTTCTAGCCCCGCATGTCTGAAACTGGTCACGCAGACCATAAATGATCTGCCTGCTTCCTTGCTCTGAAAATATCCCACGGGGGCGCGGGGGTGTGAAACCCCCGCTCCTGCCTGCTCAGGCATGCGCGTCAATGAAATTCAAGACCAGCGGGCGGATGTTCAGACGCCAGCTTTTGCCAGCAAAAATCCCGTAGTGCCCCGCGCCGGCTTCCAGATGCTGGGCCTTTTTGGTATCTGGCAGGCCTGTTAGCAAATTCAGCGCGGCAAGGCATTGGCCGGGTGCGGAAATATCGTCATTCTCGCCTTCGACGATCATCACTGCGACATTGGTGATTGCGCCGATATCCACGGGCACGCCATCCAGCGTAAAGGCATTGCGGGCGATTTCGCGGTTTTTGAAGATGCGCTCGACTGTGGTTAGATAAAACTCGGCTGTCATGTCCATCACCGCCAAATATTCGTCATAGAATCGGTTATGGGCGTCATGATCGGATGCTTCGCCTTGGGCCAAGCGCATGATCTGTTGCGAGAACGCCTTGGAATGACGTTCGGAATTCATCGAGATAAAGCCCTGCAATTGCAGCAGGCCCGGATATACCATGCGCCCCGCGCCGCGATATTTGAAACCAACGCGCTGGATGGCGGTTTGTTCCAACTGGCCCATGGTCACGCGCGCGCCAAAATCAGTCACTTCGGTGGGGGCAGCATCGGGGTCAACTGGCCCGCCAATCAGCGTCAGGCTGCGCGGCTGCGCGGCAGGGTCGGTTTGTGCCAAATAGGCGGCGGCGGCCAGTGTCAGGGGCACAGGTTGGCACACGGCAATGACATGGGTGTCTGGCCCAAGGTGGCGCATGAACTCCACCAGATACATCGTGTAATCTTCGATATCGAATTTACCCGCCGATACCGGAACTTCGCGCGCGTTTGTCCAATCTGTCACATAAATATCGGCATCTGGCAAAAGGCTGGCCGCGGTGCTGCGCAAAAGGGTTGCATAATGGCCCGACATCGGCGCGATGAGAAGCACTTTGCGGGCCATTGGCGCACGGCGGCGCACCGAAAAATAGATCAGATTGGCAAAAGGCTTTTCAATTTCGGTCACAACATCGACAAGGTGATCTTGACCCTCGGCCCCAGGGATCGACCGAATGCCCCAATCAGGCTTGGCCACCATGCGTTCAAAACTACGCTCGGTCACCTCGCCCCATGCGGCGGCCCATTGCAACATCGGGTTCGGCACCAGCGCGAAGGCGGGATAAGAGGCTAATGCCCGCGCGGATGCGCCCATCCAAGCATTCGTATTGCGTAGGCTTTCCATCAGGTCATAAGTGGCCATATACTTCATTACGACTCCTTGCGGGGTAGGGCCCCTGCTGGGTGCCCCCTGTGCCGCGGGACACGGCGATCAAGGAGCTAAGGTGCAGACAATGCTGCGCAGCAGCAAGGTTAGGGGAGAAGCTTTGCGATGACAACAGATAACGGAAAATCTTCGCAAAATGATGGGCGCGCGCAGGCGGTTGGGCCAAAGCCCAATGACCCAAACACCGAAGAAAACGCAGCGAAACTTGAAAAACTGACTGAAAACTTAAAGAAAATTGAAGCGTTATCCCTGCGCCTGACGGGGGCGCTGGCCGCGCAAAAGGCGCATGACACCGCGCTGGATGGGCCAGGACAAGAGATGATGATGCAGGCAGCGGCTGCATATCTGTCAACAATGATGCAAAATCCCAGCAAAATTATTGAACATCAAGTCGCCTATTGGGGCAAAACCCTTGCTCATTACGCCGAGGCGCAAAAGGCCCTTGCCAGCGGCGAATTTCGCGCGCCAGCAGACGCCGCGCCGCAAGATCGCCGCTTTGCCAACCCACTGTGGACGACGCACCCGTTTTTCAACTTCGTCAAACAGCAATATCTGATTGGGGCCGATGCGGTGCAATCCACCGTGGGCGAGATGGAAGGTTTGGCCGAGCGCGAGCGCACGCGGCTGGAATATTTCACCAAACAAATCGTCGATATGATGGCCCCCACCAATTTTCTGGCCACCAACCCCGATGCGCTGGAAAAGGCGATTGCAACCGAAGGACAAAGCCTTGTTGCGGGGTTGGAAAACCTTTTGGCCGATGTCGAAGCGAATGACGGCGCGCTGGCGGTATCGCTTGCAGATCGCAGCGCCTTTCGCGTGGGCGAGAATTTGGCGACGACGGCGGGCGCGGTGGTGTTTCGCAACAAAATGTTCGAACTGATCCAATACAGCCCCAGCACAGATACAGTCTATGAAACCCCGCTGCTGATTTTTCCGCCTTGGATCAATAAGTTCTATGTGCTGGATTTGGGCGCGCGCAACAGTTTAATAAAATGGATTGTCGATCAAGGCTTTACGCTGTTTGTGGTGTCTTGGGTCAACCCCGATGGCAGCTATGCCGACACGTCAATGGATGATTACATCAAGGACGGATAT
This sequence comes from Pseudorhodobacter antarcticus, assembly GCA_945862435.1. Taxonomy (GTDB): domain Bacteria; phylum Pseudomonadota; class Alphaproteobacteria; order Rhodobacterales; family Rhodobacteraceae; genus Cypionkella; species Cypionkella antarctica_C. Next base: position 41,760 of record CAMAXX010000001.1, on the reverse strand, counting down.
TTAGCAGCTTTTGATGCAGTTCGCGCGATAACGGGGCAGGCGCAGATTAATGTGGTGGGCTATTGCATTGCGGGCACCACGCTGGGCCTGACGCTGGCGCATTTGCAAAAACACGGGCAAAGCCCAGCAAAATCGGCCACGTTCTTTACAACGCTGGCCGACTTTTCCGACCCGGGCGAAGTGGGCGTGTTTTTGGAAAACGACTTTGTCGATGGGATTGAACGGCAATCTTCGGCCGATGGGATTTTATCCAAGACCTTTATGGCGCGGACGTTTTCGTTTCTGCGATCGAATGAGCTGATTTGGACACCTGCCATTAAATCTTACATGATGGGGCAAACCCCGCCTGCGTTTGATTTGCTGTATTGGAACGGCGATGGCACGAACTTGCCTGCCAAAATGGCCACGCAATATCTGCGCGATCTGTGCCAAGACAATGGGTTTGCGCAGGGCACTTACCGCGTGATGGGTCAGCCTGTGCGCCTGTCAGACGTGACATTGCCGATTTATGCGATTGCCTGCGAGACAGATCATATTGCCCATTGGCGGGGCAGTTTTAATGGCATTGCCCAAATGGGCGCTGCCGAAAAAACCTTTGTTCTGGCCCAATCGGGCCATATTGCGGGGATTGTGAACCCGCCCAGCAAAAATAAATATGGCCATTACACCAATACGGCCCCCATTGCGGGTAAACCCGAAGATTGGAAAGCGGGCGCGCAGTTTCATGCGGGGTCTTGGTGGCCGCGTTGGGCTGCATGGCTGGCGGGCTATTCGGGCGTGCTAATTGCTGCACCTGCATTAGGCGGTGCGAATCACCCCGTGCTGTGCGCGGCCCCAGGAACCTATGTTCTGGCAAGTCCAAAGGCCTGATACCGCTAACAAAATAGTGAAATTTTGTATCAGTTTTGTAATCTGAAGTTGCGCGGCGGTTATTTTCTAAATCTGACAAGGGTTTAGGGTTAACGATGCTGCAGCGCAGAAAAGCCTTGCAATGCTGCAACGCAGCATGTATGTGGTTGGCATAGTTTACAGACCGAACCTTAACCACAGGAGCCTGACATGGCAACCACCACTGATTTCACCAAAGTTATGACGGACATGATGGCAAAGTTCCCAATGGACACCACCGCCATGCAGACCGCGTTCAAAACCCAAGCTGCTTTTGGCGAGAAAATGGCCAAAGTTGCGTTGGAAGCTGCTGAAAAGTCGGCTGACCTTTCGTCCAAATGGACCAAAGATACCTTGGCAAAGATCTCGACCGCTGCAACTGCCAAGGCCGAAGTTGCTGATTACACCAAAGCTGCAACCGATTTCGCTTCGACTTCGGCTGAAACCGCTGCCGAGCATATGGCCGCTTTCGCAGAAATTGCGAAAAAAGTGCAACTGGACACCGTTGAGTTGCTGATGGCTGCTGGCAAGGACGTTGCTGCCGAGGCAACCGCTGCTGTGCAGAAAGTCACCACCGAGGCAACTGCCGCTGTGAAAAAAGCCGCTACTGCAAAGTAAGCGCACGTTTTAGGTGAAGTAAAAGAGCGGGCCCGCGTGCCCGCTCTTGTTTTTTTTCTGCGCTGCCGTAAGGTTGTTTGCACATGCAATATGCACCGCTATTGGGGGGCCACATGAGCGATACGCAAAAGCCGCTGCTAATTAAGCGTTATGCCAGCCGTCGGTTGTATAACACCGAAACGTCGGATTACGTGACGCTGGAAGACATTGCAGGCTTTGTGCGGGCGGGGCGCGAAGTGCAGATTATTGATTTGAAATCGGGCGATGATCTGACGCGGCAATACCTATTGCAGATCGTGGCAGAACACGAATCCAAGGGCGACACAGTGCTGCCAACCAATGTTTTGACTGATCTGGTGCGCAGTTATACCACCAATATTCAATCGGTTGTGCCGCAGTTTTTGGCCGCAAGCTTTGAGATGTTGCGCGATGGGCAGACCAAGGTGATTGAAAATATGAACGCAATTCCAAACCCGATGGCGGCGATGCCAGGGTTTGATTTGATGCGCCGCCAGCAAGAGGCGTTTATGAAAACCATGATGGCGGGCGTGCCAGGTTGGGGCGGCGCCGAGGACAAGGCCGCTGACGCTGCGCGCGAAGACAGCGCAGGTTCCAGCAGTGCGGGTTCCAGTGACGCTGCCGCCGAACTTGCCGAAATTAAAAGGCAATTCGCCGCACTGCAAGATAAACTGTCCAAGCTGTAACAATGGCGCAACCTGCGCCGGGGCGCGTCACGCTATGGGGGATCGAAGTGTTCTTGGCCGTGGCGGACGAGAGCACGATTTCGGGGGCTGCAAAGCGGCTGGGGGTTAGCCCTTCGGCGATTAGTCAGCAAATGGCGGTGGTCGAGGCAGCGATGGGTGCGCAGCTTTTGGATCGTTCGGCCCGCCCAATGCATCTAACGCAGGCGGGCATCATGTTTCGCCGACATGCGCAAACCATTCTAAACGCCGAAGCCGAGGCGCGGGCCGATTTGGCGATGGCCGATTTGGGCGGGATGACCACATTGCGCCTTGGGATGATCGAAGATTTCGATAACGAGGTGACACCGCAATTGCTGACCACGCTGGCGCAGGATTTAAAGGGCTGTCGGTTCTTGTTGGAAACGGGGGCAAGTCACCGCCTGCTGGATCAGTTGGAAACCCGCGCGTTGGATATTGTGGTGGTCACGGATATGGGGCCTGAGGGCACATTCGAGGCGTGGCGCGAAGTGCATCCGCTGATGTCCGAACCCTTTATGGCGATTTATCCCAAGGGGCAGGAAGGCGCGGATTTGCCGCTGATCCAATATACCGAACGCCATGTGATGGGTCGGCAGATTGCTGCGCATTTGGCGCGGCAAAACATTCGCCTTGCGCATCGGTTCGAATTGGACAGTTACCGCGCGATATTGGCGATGGTGGAGGGCGGGCAGGGGTGGACGATTTTGCCGCCGCTTGCCCTGCATCACGGATCGCGGTTTCACGCAGGGGTGACGGCAGCGCCACTGCCCTTTGCGCCGCTGTCGCGCCGCCTTTCGCTGATTGCCCGCGAAGGGGTGCTGCGCGATATTCCGGCGCAAATTGCCACGCAGATGCGCGGGCTGATCCGAACGCGGGTGATTGCGCCTGCCTTAGACGAATGGCCGTGGCTAAAGGGCGCTCTGGAATTGGCCTAGGCGCGCCTTTCGGCTGCCTATTCCAATTCGATCAGCAAATCCTTCGCCTCGATCTGGCTGCCTGCATGGACAAAGACGGATTTGACAACGGCTGCGCGTTCGGCGTGGATGCCTGTTTCCATCTTCATCGCCTCAATCGTCAGCAGCAAATCACCCGGCAACACTTTTTGCCCTGCCACCGCGACAACCGAGGCAATGGATCCGGGCATTGGCGCGCCGATATGGGTTGGGTTGCCATCCTGCGCTTTTGGCTTGGCGGCGGTTTTGGCGCGAACGGCGCGGTTGGGCACGCGGATGACGCGGGGCTGGCCGTTCAATTCAAAGAACACCTTCACGTCGCCATCATCTTGCGTCTCGCCCACGGCTTGCAAGCGCAGTTCCAGCGTTTTTCCGGGGTCAATTTCGATGGAAATCTCCTCGCCCGAGATCATGCCATAGAAAAAGGTGCGCGTGGGCAGGGTGCGCACGGGGCCATAAGCATCATGGCGGCCCATGTAATCTAGGAAGACCTTGGGATACATCAGATAGCCGTTCAAATCTTCGTCGTCGATCTTTACGCCGCCCAGTTCTGCCGAAACCTTAGCGCGGACGGCTTCGAAATCGACAGACGGCACGCCTGCGCCCGGGCGCGTGGTAAGGGCGGCCTCCCCCTTGAGCACCTTTTTAGAAATGCCTTGCGGCCAACCGCCGTGGGGTTGGCCCAGATTGCCCTTTAGCATATCCACCACCGACTCGGGGAAGGCCACGTCTAGGCTTGCGTCTTCGACCTGCGCGCGGGTTAGGCCTTGGGCCACCATCATCAGCGCCATATCGCCCACAACTTTGGACGATGGGGTAACCTTTACGATATCGCCGAACATTTGGTTGGCATCTGAATAGGCGCGGGCCACTTCGGGCCAACGCTCTTCCAGCCCCAAGGAACGCGCCTGCGCCTTAAGATTGGTGAATTGCCCGCCCGGCATTTCGTGCAAATACACTTCGGATGCTGGCGCTGGCAGGCCAGATTCAAAGCCCGCATATTGGCCGCGCACGCCTTCCCAATAATCGGAAATCGCGCGTATGGCGGCGATGTCTAGGCCAGTATCGCGCGGGGTGTGGCGCAAGGCTTCGACAACCGATCCCAGGCAAACCTGCGACGTTCCACCCGAAAACGCATCCATTGCCAAGTCAACCGCATCGACGCCTGCATCGGCTGCGGCCAAGACTGTGGCTGATGCTGCGCCTGATGTGTCATGCGTGTGAAAGTGGATGGGCAGGCCAACCTCATCCTTTAGGGTTTTGACCAAAATGCGGGCTGCGGCGGGTTTCAAAAGCCCTGCCATATCTTTTAGCCCCAGCACATGCGCGCCTGCCGATTTCAGTTCCTGCGCGCGGCTGACGTAATATTTAAGATCATATTTTGCGCGCGCAGGATCAAGCATATCGCCCGTATAGCAAATTGTGCCTTCGCAGATTTTGCCCGATTCCAGCACTGCGTCCATCGACACGCGCATGTTTTCGACCCAGTTCAGGCTGTCAAATACGCGGAACACATCCACGCCTGTCAGGGCGGCCTGTTTGACAAATCCCTGCACAACGTTATCGGGATAGGTGGTATAACCGACGGCATTGGCCCCGCGCAGCAGCATTTGGATCATCAGGTTCGGCATGGCGGCGCGCAGATCGCGCAGGCGCTGCCATGGGCATTCTTGCAAGAAGCGGTAAGCCACATCAAAGGTAGCCCCGCCCCACGCCTCCATGCTGAACAGGTGTGGCAGGGTTGCGGCATAGGTGGGGGCGACTTTTATCATATCAATCGACCGCATGCGGGTGGCCAGCAAGGACTGGTGTCCATCGCGCATAGTGGTATCGGTTATCAGCAGTTTTTCCTGTGCCAGCATCCAATCGGCCACGGCCTTTGGCCCCTGTTCCAGCAGCATTTGGCGCAGGCCATCTTGAACGGGGCCAACCGCTTTTGGTGGTTTGGGCGCGCGAGCACTGGCATTGGGCAGTTGGCGGCCTGCGGTTTCAGGATGCCCGTTTACCGTGATATCGGCGATATAAGTTAGAATTTTCGTGGCGCGGTCTTGGCGCTTTTTGAACACAAACAGATCGGGGGTCGTGTCGATAAACTTGGTTGTGTAGGTGTCGTCCAGGAAGGTTGGGTGTTTAAGCAGGTTGATGACAAATTCGATATTGGTGGACACACCGCGAATACGAAATTCGCGCAGCGCCCTGTCCATGCGGTTGATCGCCGCCTGCGGGGTTTGCGCCCAAGCGGTGACTTTGACCAAAAGGCTGTCATAATAACGGGTGATAACCCCGCCCGCATAGGCGGTGCCGCCATCAAGGCGAATGCCCATGCCCGTGGCGCTGCGATAGGCGGTTAGGCGGCCATAATCGGGGATAAAGTTGTTTTGCGGATCTTCGGTGGTGACGCGGCATTGCACGGCATGGCCGTGCAGTTTGATGTCATCTTGATGTGCCATGCCCGTGGCCTGCGCCAGTGTTTTGCCTTCGGCTATTAGAATTTGCGCCTGCACAATGTCGATGCCAGTGACCTGTTCGGTGACAGTATGCTCGACTTGGACGCGGGGGTTCACTTCGATAAAGTAGAATTTGCTATCGTCCATATCCATCAGAAATTCGACAGTGCCCGCGCATTCATAGCCGACATGGGCGCAGATGCGGCGGCCCAAATCGCAGACCTCGGCGCGCTGGGCTTCGGTAAGGTAAGGGGCGGGCGCGCGTTCGACCACCTTTTGATTGCGGCGCTGCACGGTGCAGTCGCGTTCATAAAGGTGATAAATCGCGCCGTTCTTGTCGCCCAAAATTTGCACTTCGACGTGGCGGGCGCGCTGGATCATCTTTTCCAGATACCCCTCGCCATTGCCAAAGGCGGCTTCAGCCTCGCGCCGCCCTTCGCGCACCTTTGCTTCCAATTCGTCAGGCCCAAGAATAGGGCGCATCCCGCGCCCGCCGCCGCCCCAGGACGCCTTGAGCATCAACGGATAGCCCACGGCCCCCGCCTCGGCGCGGATGGCGTCAAAATCGTTCCCCAGAACTTCGGTGGCGGGAATAACGGGCACGCCCGCCTGCATCGCCACGCGGCGGGCGGATGCTTTGTCGCCCAGCGCGCGCATGGTGGCGGCTTTGGGGCCGATAAAGGTGATGCCCGCCTTATCGCAAGCGTCTACAAAATCGGGATTTTCCGATAACAGGCCATAGCCTGGGTGGATTGCGTCTGCCCCGCATTCGCGCGCCACGCGGATGATTTCTTCTATGGAAAGATAGGCGCCCACAGGGGACAGACCCGCGCCAATCAGATAGGCTTCATCGGCTTTAAAGCGGTGCAAGGACAGCTTGTCTTCTTCGGCATAGACGGCGACTGTTTTTTTTCCCATTTCATTGGCCGCGCGCATGATGCGAATGGCAATTTCGCCACGGTTCGCAATCAGAATTTTCTTAAACTCGGGCGTGGCGGTCATTGAAGGCTCCTGCATATATTAGCGCTATCAGTCCAGCATAGGGTGTGCGGCTTCGCAAGGGCTGCGGTGCGGTTTGATAGATTTTTGGGCAAATTTGCGCAAGGTGCAATGGGACATATCCGAATGCAGCGATTCGGGCGCTTTTTGCCAATTTTTTTTTTTGCGGGTTGGGGCGGCGGCATGCGCCGCCCTCGGTTTGAAATTTTGGCGCTTAGTTTTTGGGCGGTTATTCGCCTTTGGGCACCATGCGATTGGCCAGCGGGATTTCCCGCAAGATCAGCGCCACAGCAAGGCCCATCAGCCCCATAACCATGACGATCCAGTAAACCGGGTGCAGCGCATCCGAAACGCCAGTGGCGGCGGCGGTTTTTATCGCTTCGGGCAGGGCGGCCAGGGCTGCTGGCGATAGGCTGGCCGCATCGGGCAGGCCTGCCGTTGCGGCCATGTTTGCCGCAAAAATCGCACCGAACACGGCGACCGACATCGACCCGCCGATTTGCCGAAACATCACGCCCGATGCGGTGGCTGTGCCCATTAGATCGCGCGGGACGGCGTTTTGCACAACGGTGGTGGTCACAGGGAAGATCAACCCAAGCCCCGTGCCAAATAGCATAAGTGCGGCGCTAAAGAACAGCGCCGTGGTGGCCCCATCGAACATCGTCATCAAAAACGCGGCAATGGCAAGGATGGACATCCCCATAATCGGCAAGATACGATAGCGCCCCGTGCGGCCCATATAAATGCCCGAAACTGTCGAGGTTGTGACAATGCCGATTGTCATCGGGATCAGCAAAAAACCCGATTCTGTGGGCGAATAGCCCAAGGCGATTTGCAGATACAGCGGCAGAAACGAGATGACGCCCAGCATGATCGCCCCTTGCAGGAACGAAATGCCAGAGGTGGCAGAAAACACGTTCAGGGAAAACAGGCTCATCGGCAAAATGGGTTCTGCCGCGCGGGTTTCGGCCCAGATAAAGGCCAAGGTTGAAGCCAGCGAAAGGCCAATCAGCGCCCAAGTCAGCGCGCCATCCCACGGCAATTCGCGCCCGCCCAGCGAGCAGACAAGGATAATCAGCGACAGCGCAAGTGTCAGCAGGGCCGCGCCCAGCCAGTCAACCTTGTGTCCTACATGGGCGGTATGTGCAGGAAAGTTCATACCAAACATCAGCACGGCCACCGCGCCCAAGGGCAGGTTGATAAGGAAAATCCAGTGCCAACTGAACACATCGACAAACCAGCCGCCCATCAGGGGGCCAATCACCGAGGATAGCGAAAACACGGCGGCAAATACGCCTTGCACTTTGCCGCGATCTTTGGGGGCAATCACATCGCCCACCACCGATAGGGCCAGCACAAACAGCCCGCCCCCGCCAAGCCCCTGGACTGCGCGCGCAATAATCAGAGCGTTCATGCTGCTGGATGCTGCGCAGGCCAGCGAGCCTGCCAAGAACAGGGCTACGGCTGCGAACACCATGATCCGCCGCCCGTAAAGATCGCCCAGTTTGCCATACAGCGGGGCGACGACTGTCGAGGTCAGGATATAGGCCGTGAACACCCATGACAGATGATCCAGCCCCCCCAGATCGGCCACGATGGTGGGCAGCGCGGTAGAGACAACCGTTTGGTCAAGCGCTGCCAGCAAAAGCAGCAGCGCGACGGACATGATAACAACGAAAGTCGATCCCTGCGGCGCGGCAGGGCTGGCGTTTTCGGAAATGGGGGAGGTCATATATCACCTAAAAGCGGACAATTTGCCGCATTGGCGAGGTAGCTTGATGGCAGGGCAAAGTCAAACGGCAGGTTTTGCGGCGCGCAGAACATTCTGCGAACATGGGCTTTCCATTCGGCTAACTTCCCGTTAATGTCATCCGCATGAGCGGATATGACGAAAGCGAAGCCTTTGAGGCGGCAGATGCGGCATTTGTGCCCCTGTCCCAACGCGCGGTTGCCGCGCGGGGGGGCGGTGGGGGTGATACCGCCTATCTGGAAGGGCTGAACCCAGCGCAGCGCGCGGGGGTCGAGGCGCTGGATGGCCCTGTGCTGATGCTGGCGGGGGCGGGCACGGGCAAAACCCGCGCGCTGACCGCCCGCATAGTGCATATCATCCGCCACCCCGACCCAAGATTGCACGCATACCCCAGCCAGATTTTGGCGGTGACCTTTACCAACAAAGCCGCGCGCGAGATGAAACTGCGCATTGCCGCGATGCAGGGCGAGGGCGCCGAAGGTTTGGCATGGATGGGCACGTTCCATTCGCTTTCGGTCAAAATTCTGCGCCGCCATGCGGAATTGGTCGGGCTGAAATCGACATTCACCATTTTGGATACGGACGATCAGTTGCGCGTGATGCGCGAGTTGATCCGCCTTGCCAATATCGATGAAAAACGCTGGCCGCCGCGAATGCTGGCCAGCATCATCGACGGGTGGAAAAACCGCGCCTGCACCCCTGCGCAAGTGCCAAGCCATGAGGCGGCGGCGTTTAATAATCGCGGAACCGAGCTATATGAAGCCTATCAGCGCCGCCTGATTGACCTGAACTGCTGCGATTTTGGCGATTTGCTGCTGCACTGCGTTGAGATTTTCAAAAACCATCCCGATGTGCTGGCAGATTATCATCGCCGTTTCCGTTATATTCTGGTGGATGAATATCAAGATACGAATGTGGCGCAGTATTTGTGGCTGCGGCTGCTGGCGCAGGCGCGTAAAAACATCTGTTGCGTGGGCGACGACGATCAGTCGATCTATGGCTGGCGCGGGGCGGAAGTGGACAATATCCTGCGGTTTGAAAAGGATTTTCCGGGCGCGCATGTGGTGCGGCTCGAACAGAATTATCGCTCGACCAAGCATATTCTGGCCGCGGCCAATGGTGTGATTGCGCAGAACAAATCGCGCCTTGGCAAGACGCTGTTTACCGAAAAGGCGGGCGAAAAGCTGCGCCTTACGGGCTATTGGGATGGCGAGGATGAGGCGCGCGCCATTGGCGAGACGATAGAGGGCGCGCAGCGGGGCAGGGGCGTGCCGCGTGACTATTCGCTGGACGATATGGCCATTCTGGTGCGGGCATCGCACCAAATGCGGGCGTTTGAAGACCGCTTTTTGACCATCGGGTTGCCCTACCGCGTGATCGGGGGGCCGCGCTTTTATGAACGGGCCGAAATTCGCGATGCGATGGCGTATTTCCGCCTTGTTATCTCGCCCGAGGACGATTTGGCGTTTGAACGCATCATCAACCTGCCAAAGCGGGGGCTGGGGGATGTGGCCATTCAGAAAATCCAAACCACCGCGCGGGCAGTGGGGGCGAACCTTTTGGACGGTGCGCGCGCGCTGCTGGCGCAGGGCGGTTTGGGCGGCAAAGGGGCCGCACAGTTGCGGCTGTTTATTGATAATATGGACCGCTGGCATGGGCTGCTGGCGGGGGCCATTGCGGGGGGCATTGCGGGGCAAGGCGATGTGCTAGAGGGGCTGATTGAACCGTTGACGCCCAGCAAATCGCTGACCCATATCGCGCTGGCGCAAATAATTTTGGACGACTCTGGCTATACTGCCATGTGGCAAAATGAAAAAACGCCCGAGGCAGAGGGGCGTTTGGAAAACCTAAAAGAACTGGTCAAGGCGCTGGATGGCTTTGACAGTCTGCAAGGGTTTTTGGAACATGTCAGCCTGATTATGGATAACGAATCCGAAGAATCTTCGGAAAAGGTCACCATCATGACCCTGCACGCCGCCAAGGGGTTGGAATTTCCCGTGGTGTTTTTGCCAGGGTGGGAGGAAGGGCTGTTTCCCAGCCAGCGCAGCATGGACGAGTCTGGCCAGAAAGGGCTAGAGGAAGAGCGCCGCCTTGCCTATGTGGGCATCACGCGGGCGGAAGAATTGTGCTATATTTCCTTCGCCAGCAATCGCCGTGTGTATGGCCAATGGCAAAGCCAGTTGCCCAGCCGATTTATTGATGAATTGCCCGCGGGGCATGTGGATGTGCAAACCCCGCCCAGCCTGAATGGCGGCGCTTATGGCGCGGCTGCCCCCAGTTTCTCGGCAGCATTTGAGGGTCGCGTGGCCAATGCCGATGGCTATGACAGCCCAGGCTGGCGGCGGATGCAAGACCGCGGCAACCAGCGCGGCACATCGCAGCCGCGCGAGGCCCGCAATATGACGATCGATGCGCAAGTGCTGCCGGCCTATGGCAGTGGCGATAGGGTCTTTCACCAGAAATTCGGCTATGGCGAGGTTATCGCCACCGAAGGCAACAAGCTGGTGGTGGAATTTGATCATGCGGGCGAAAAGCATGTGGTGGCAACCTGGGTTATCCCTGCCCATCAGGCCGAAACCGCATCCAACGATGATGTGCCGTTCTAAGGCGCGGCAAGCGGCATCAATCTGGCTTAATGGAAATTTAAACTGTCTGAAAAGACAAACGGCACCCCGTGGGAGGACGGGGTGCCGAATATGCGCGCGCTGTGGGAGGACAGCGTCGGCGCAGGGTGGTCATCTGGGGAGGAGGATCAGATGACCGTCCCACAGCGCCAAGGGAGGGAGGAGGCGCGGTGGAAATCGTCATAAAAAAGCGGCGGCGCCAGGGAGGGAGGAGCGCGCCGCCGCGCCATGATTAGCCCTTGGGAGGAGGAGTAGGGCCTTTCAGGAATTACTTGGTGCCGTAGGCCGCTTCAAAGGCGATGTCGCCCAGAATGGCGCGGTGGATGCCCAGATCGGCCAGATCGCGATCCGACAAGCTGTTCAGCTCGCGCAGCGTGCTGAGGTACACTTGACGCTGACGCAGTGCTGCGGTGATCCCTGCAGTTGCCGCCAGAACGCGCGACAAAAGCGAGATTTGCGAAAAACGGGTTGCGGTAACGTATGCCATGATAGCCTCACTATTTTTTTGCGCCGTGTCTTGGCCAAATGCCTTAACTTATCTTGCGCTGATGAAAAGAATATGCCCCTTATGCTGCGCTTGCACAATCCCGCCTTGCTGCAATGCCGCTATGCAGCGCGCGCATGACTAGCCGTCACGAATTTGTCATAAATTACAAGGCGTTCGCACAGGAAATGTGCAGAATGTAAACGTATTCCCAACGCGATGCACAATGCTGCAGGTGCGAAAGTTGCGCTAACATGCTGCTTTGGCCTTGTTCTTTTGGGAAAAACGCACAATTTGGCATTGGCAGGCAAGGAGCATAGCATGACCATCGATCGCAGCGCTGTTTTAACCATTCTGGACACAATCTTAACGCCTGATGGCCGCTCGCTGATTGCGCGCGATGTGGTGCGCGCCTTGGATATTCAGGGCGGGGCCGTCCGGTTCGTGATCGAGGCTGCCAATGCCGATGAAGCGCGCGCGCTACAAAGCGCATCTGTGCAGGCCGAGGCGGCGATTAAATCGGCAGGTGCCGCTTCGGTGCAAATTGTGATGACGGCGCATGGCCCAGTGGCCAAGGCGGCACCGCAAGCTGCCCCGCCAAACCTAGGGGGCGGCGTGAAAATAGGCCAGCATCCCACCCCGCATCAAGGCGGGCCAGCGCCGATTGCGGGGATTGCGCGCATTATTGCCATTGGGTCGGGCAAGGGGGGCGTGGGCAAATCGACTGTCTCGTCGAACCTTGCTGTGGCCTTGGCGCGGGCAGGGCGGCGCGTGGGACTGCTGGACGCAGATATCTACGGCCCCAGCCAGCCGCGCATGATGGGCGTGTCCAAACGCCCCGCCAGCCCTGATGGCAAAACGATTGAACCTTTGCAGGCGCATGGCGTGACCATGATGTCGATTGGGCTGATGTTAAAGGAAGATGAGGCGGTAATTTGGCGCGGCCCGATGCTGATGGGCGCGCTGCAACAACTGCTGACGCAGGTGGCTTGGGGCACGCTGGATGTGCTGATTATTGATCTGCCGCCAGGCACGGGCGATGTGCAACTGACCCTATGCCAGCGCACACGGCTTTCGGGGGCGATTGTGGTATCTACCCCGCAAGACGTGGCGCTGCTGGATGCTCGCAAGGCACTGGATATGTTTGCCAAACTGAAAACGCCCGTGTTGGGGCTGATTGAAAACATGTCGACCTATATCTGCCCCAATTGCGGGCATGAGGCGCATTTGTTTGGCCATGGCGGGGTCGCGGCCGAAGCGCAGCGGCAGGACTTGCCGTTTTTGGGTGAATTGCCGCTGTCGATTGATGTGCGCCTTGCAGGGGATGCAGGCGCGCCGATTGCGCTGGGGGATAGTGCTGCGGCGCAGGCCTATGCGCGGCTGGCGCAGCGGTTGATTGGCGGCGGGATGGCCTGACGGGGCAAGCTGGGAATTCATGGGATGGAGATGGAAAATCGGGCCTTGTGCCCGATTTTTTGTTTGAATCGGCGCTTAGTCTGCGGCAGATGGCCATGCGGTGTAGGGATTTTCGGGGCTAATGGGCCAGATGCCCAAAAAAGAGAAATAATTTTCGTCAAGGGTGACTTACTAGATATAGCGTTAAAATGCCTAATATAGGCCAATAATGGCCGATATATTGATTTTTATGATGCTATATGTTGTGCTAACTGCTTGCTGTAAACCAGATATTCCGCATTTTCCCAAAAAAACCCATTGCATCCCATGTAGGCCCATGGCATAGATATTACATCGGAAAGCGGCAAAGACAGGTAAGGGGCGCACAAGACCCCGTAAACCGAAAAAAATCTGAGGCAGTTTTCATACAGGCATCCGCCTTTCCGATATTTAGATCCGGCGCGCTGGCGAGCAGACATCATTCCCCAGATGGTCGGCGCAGCAGGACGCCCAGCGATGGGACAGGCGACGGGTCGAGCAGTGGCAGCAGCTCGGCCCGTCTTTTCTTTTTCGGGGCCCAAGGTTTCAAACTTGGCCCCAGATGATAGGAGCACTGGCCGTGGCCAGCGAGGCGTTCAGAGGCGAGTTCTACCAGAAGGTAGATGCCAAAGCGCGGGTATCCATACCCGCCGCTTTTCGCCGCATTCTGGAGGCTGAAGACCCTTCATCGCCCGAATTTCCCCGCCCCCGCGTTTACATGGTTTACGGCGGGGCGAAGCGCAATTTCGTGGAATGTTATTCCAAAGCGGGCGCAGATGCGCTGGCGCAAAAGATCGAAGCGATGGAACTGGGATCGCCTGATCGCGACCGCGCAGAGCGGGATTTGATTTCGCGGTCGGTTATGGTGGAGATTGAACCTGACGGGCGGATCGTATTGCCCGCCAAAGTGCGCGCAAAGATGGGCTTTGACGATGGTGATAGCGCGGGCGAGGCTGCCTTTGCAGGCTATACCAACCGCTTTAAATTGTATCGCCGCGCGGTCTATGACGCTGAATTTGGCGATGACGATGATGATGGTGTTGATCCTTTGGCCTTGGTTGGCAGGGCGGCGAGGGCGGGTTGATGGGCATGCCGCTTGCGCCAGCCCGTGATCCTGCGCGCGCCCCGCATATTCCTGTTTTGCTGCACCCCCTGCTTGTGGCTGTGGCCCCAGTGGCGGGGGTTTGGCTGGACGGCACTTTTGGTGCGGGCGGGTACACGCGCGGGCTGCTGAACGCGGGTGCGGCAAAGGTGATTGGCATTGACCGCGATGAGACAGCGATAGCCGCCGCTGCTGCAATGCAGGCCGAATTTGGCAGCCGACTGTCACTGGTGCTGGGCACGTTTTCCAACCTTGATACGCTGGCGGGCGAAAGTTTGGACGGCGTTGTGCTGGATTTGGGTGTGTCTTCGATGCAGATCGATCAGGCGCAGCGCGGGTTTTCGTTTCAAAAAGACGGCCCGCTGGATATGCGCATGGGGCAAAGCGGCCCTTCGGCGGCGGATATGGTGACGACTGCTTCCGAATCTGCGCTGGCGGATATTTTATTTCATTTTGGCGAGGAACGCGCCGCGCGGCGCATTGCCCGCGCCATTATTGATGCCCGCGCCCGCGCGCCCATTACGCGCACGCTGGAATTGGCCGAGATTATCGCCAAATGCCTGCCGCGCCCGAAACCTGGCCAAAGCCATCCCGCCACGCGCAGCTTTCAGGCGCTGCGCATTGCAGTAAACGGCGAGTTTGACCAGCTTGTTGCGGCGCTGTCGGCGGCCGAGCGGGCGCTAAAGCCGGGCGGGCTGCTGGCAGTTGTCACCTTTCATTCGCTGGAAGACCGCGTGGTCAAGCGGTTTTTCCAAACGGCATCGGGGGATGCGCCCAATACCAACCGTTATGCGCCCGAGGCGGGCAAAACTACGGCGCGGTTTGAACTGGTCACGCGCAAAGTTATTGGCCCTGATGACGGCGAACTCGCCGAAAACCCCCGTGCGCGGTCGGCCAAACTGAGGGTGGCGCGGCGCACGGATGCCCCTGCGCAGGCGCTGGCGGGCGCAGAGTTGGATGCGCCGCAATTGCCCGAAAGCGGGCCCGTCAGGGGGCGTCGGTAATGCGCCCTATCATTTACGTTTTGGGATTTTTGGTGCTGATTGGTTTGGGCTCATGGGCCTACCGCGAAAACTATGCCACGCAAAACGCCTTGCGCCAAGTGTCTGATCTACAGAACGAAATTGCGCTTTTGCGCGAATCTTTGGCGGTGCAGCGCGCCGAGTGGGCCTATTTGAACCGCCCAGATCGTTTGCGCGAATTGGTGACATTGAATTTTGACCGCTTGGGCCTGTTCCCGATGGAACCGACCCAGTTTGGGGCGGCATCTGACATTGCCTATCCTGCGCCAGATGCGCTGCTTGGCCCGCCAGATACAAGTTTGGAACAGGGCCTCAGCGCGCCCGCGCAGCCCGCCGCTGACGCGCCAGAAGGACAGCCATGACCCGTATTCCCCTTCGCCCCCTTGCCCGAATTTTGCAGGCTCGCGCCAGCGGTGCGAATCCTGATCGGATCGAACAAGAAAACCTAGCGCTGCGGCATCAATCGATGCGCGAGGCACAGCGCAACCAGTCGCAAATGCGGATATTCCTGCTGGCGGCGGCGTTTTTTTCGGCCTACGCGCTGATTGCGCTGCAAATGGGTAAACTGGCCGCGTCCGAGCCTGCCGAGCCGCGATTGGCGCAAATTGGCCCCAGCATCAATGCCAGCCGCGCAGATATTGTGGATCGTAATGGCAATGTGCTGGCCACCAACCTATCGACCCATGCGCTGTATGTGCAAACCCGCGATTTGGTCGATCCGCCCAATGTGGCGAGCAAACTGGCGGCGCTTTTCCCTGAATTGGACGAGGCCGCGCTGCTGCGCCGTATGACCGATGGGCGCAGCTTTTTGTGGGTGCGCCGCACGCTGTCGCCAGAACAGATGCAATTGGTGCATGAAATTGGTGATCCGGGCCTGCTGTTTGGCGCGCGCGAGATGCGGCTATACCCCAACGGACAGCTTGCAGCGCATGTTTTGGGCGGGGCCGGCTTTGGCCAGGAAGGCGTGGACAGCGCCGAAGTTATCGGCGTGGCGGGCGTGGAAAAGGCAATGGACGGGCGGCTTCGCGACCCTGCCTCGGCGGGCAAGCCGCTGGTTCTGTCGCTGGATTTGACGGTGCAGACCACGGTTGAGGAAGTGCTGCAAACGGGCATTTCGATGCTGTCGGCCAAAGGCGGCGCTGCGATTTTGATGGAGGTGCAGACGGGCGAGATAGTGGCGCTGGCCGCGGGGCCAACGTTCGATCCCAATGATCGGCCTGCCAACCCCACCTCTGGCAACCCCGATGACAGCCCGCTGTTCAACCGCGCTGTGCAGGGCGTTTACGAACTTGGATCGATCTTCAAAATCTTTGCTGCCGCGCAGGCCATGGATTTGGGTCTGCTGAACCCCGGCTCGATGGTGGATGCCAATGCACCCATGATTTGGGGCAAACATAAGATAGAGGAGTTTGAAGGTAAAAATTATGGCCCTTTGCTTTCAGTATCTGATGTTATTGCGAAATCGTCCAATGTCGGCTCTGCGCATATCGGGCTTATGATTGGCGCTGAGAGGCAGCAGGCGTTTTTGAAGGCACTTGGACTGTTTGACCCTTCGCCTGTTGAGTTGATCGAAGCGCCATCTGCGCGGCCACTGCGCCCAGATCGTTGGACTGAACTTGTGACAATCACGGCATCTTATGGCCACGGCATTTCGGGCAGCCCGATGAACATTGCGGCGGCCTATGCCACGCTGGCCAATGGGGGGCGTTTGGTAAAGCCTACAATTTTGCATCGGGACTCGCCCTATAATGGCCCGCAGGTGTTGTCCGAAGCGGCGGCAGATGAATCGATGACCATGCTGCGCCGCGTGGTCACCGAAGGCACCGCAAGCTTTGGTGAAGTTGCAGGCTATGAGGTGGGCGGTAAGACGGGCACGGCGGATAAAGTGAAAAAGGGCGGCGGGTACTATGAGGATAAGGTGATAAATACCTTTGCTGCGGTTTTCCCCATATCTGACCCAAAATATGTGCTGATCGTTACGCTGGATGAGCCTGTCGAAACCTCGGGGGCAACGGTTAAGCGGACGGCGGGTTGGACGGCGGTTCCGGTGGCCGCGGAAATCATCCGCCGCACTGCACCATTGCTGGGGCTGCGGCCATTGGTTGAACCTGCCGCGAAAAATGCGATACTGC
Source organism: Pseudorhodobacter antarcticus (assembly GCA_945862435.1). Taxonomy (GTDB): domain Bacteria; phylum Pseudomonadota; class Alphaproteobacteria; order Rhodobacterales; family Rhodobacteraceae; genus Cypionkella; species Cypionkella antarctica_C. Next base: position 24,585 of record CAMAXX010000001.1, on the reverse strand, counting down.
CCGTGAGCAATTAGCGCAGTCGTTTGCGCAGACTGGCAGGATTTAGCATGATCGATATCCAACCCCCCGCAACAAAGCGGCTATCCGATTTGGGCCTGACGGCACGTGCAGGGCGCAATCCTTTGATTACCGGCCTTGCCACAGACAGCCGCTTGGCAGGGCAGGGGGCACTGTTTGCCGCGCTTGCGGGCAGCCATTCGCATGGCGCGCAGTATATTGCGCAGGTTTTGCAAAATGGTGCGGCGGCTGTTTTGACCGACCCTGCTGGTGCGGAAATTGCGGCAGCGGCGCTGGCGGGCAGCCACGCTGCGCTGGTTGTGCTGAATGATCCGCGCGAGGCGCTTGCGCGCGCGGCCGCGCTGTGGTTTGGCGCGCAGCCAGTCGTGATGGTGGCGGTGACGGGGACGAATGGCAAAACTTCTGTCGCGACATTTGCCCGCCAAATTTGGGCCGCGCTGGGGCATAGCGCCATTAATATAGGCACAACGGGGATAGAGGGCGCGCTATCTGCCCCATCGGCGCATACCACGCCCGACCCGATTACGCTGCACGCGCTGCTGGCCCGCGCAGCGGGCGAAGGGGTGACCCACGGCGCGATGGAGGCGTCATCGCACGGATTAGATCAGCACCGCATGGATGGGGTGCATCTGCGCGCGGCGGGTTTCACCAATTTCAGCCAAGATCATTTGGATTATCACAAAACATTCGACGCCTATTTTGCGGCCAAAGCTGCGCTATTTAGCCGTGTTTTGCCCGAAGATGGGGTGGCCGTGGTCAACATAAACGATCCAAGGGGCATAGAGGTGGCCGAGATTGCCGCCGCGCGCGGACAGCGGGTGATTACTGTGGGCGCGGATGATGCGGCCTCGCTGCAAATTATGGGCCAGCGGTTTGATGCCAATGGGCAGGATCTGAGGCTGGCATGGGAAGGGCGGCCCTTTCAGGTGCGCCTGAACTTGATCGGCGGGTTTCAGGCCGAAAACGTTGCGCTGGCGGCGGGGCTGGTCATTGGTGCAGGCGGCGCTGTGGGCGAGGTGATGGCGGTGTTGCCGCAGTTGACCGGCGTGCGCGGGCGGATGCAGTTGGCGGGGCGGCGCAAGAATGGCGCATCTGTCTTTGTCGATTATGCCCATACGCCCGATGCGATTGCCACCGCGGCCAAAGCCCTGCGTCCGCATGTGATGGGGCGCATTGTGGTTGTGTTTGGCGCGGGCGGCGACCGCGACACCACCAAGCGGCCTTTGATGGGCGAGGCCGCTGCGCGCCACAGCGATATGCAGATTGTCACCGATGATAACCCGCGCAGCGAAGACCCCGCTGCCATTCGCGCCGCTATTTTGGCCGCTTGCCCCAATGCGCGCGAAGTTGGCGACCGCGCCGAAGCAATTTTGCGCGGGGTTGATGCGCTGGGGGCGGGGGACGCGCTGCTGATTGCAGGCAAAGGGCATGAGGTGGGCCAGACGCTTGGCACCACGGTTTACCCCTTTGACGATGTCGAACAGGCAAGCCTTGCGATTGCCGCGCTGGATGGGGTGATATGATGTGGACGGCGGTAGATGCGGCGCGCGCGACAGGCGGGATAACGGCGGGCGATTGGCTGGCCACGGGCGTTTCGATTGACACCCGCACGTTGGCGGTGGGCGATCTGTTTATCGCCCTAAAGGCCGAGCGGGACGGGCATGACTTTGTGCGCGCAGCTTTGGACAAGGGGGCGGCAGCGGCGCTGATCTCGCGCATTCCCGAAGGGATGTCTGATGATCCGCGCCTGTTGTTAGTGCCTGACGTTCTACAAGGATTAGAAGGGCTTGGCCGCTTTGCCCGTGCGCGCACATCGGCGCGGGTGGTGGGGGTGACGGGATCGGTCGGCAAAACATCGACCAAAGAAATGCTGCGCAGCATTTTGGGCGGGCAGGGCCGCGTTCACGCCGCCGAAGCCAGTTACAACAACCATTGGGGCGTGCCTTTGACCTTGGCGCGAATGCCTGAGGACGCCGATTTTGCGGTGATCGAAATTGGCATGAGCAATCCTGGCGAGATTGCCCCGCTTGCCCGCATGGCGCGTTTGGATGTGGCGATGATTACCACGGTTGCGGCCGCGCATTTGCAGGCTTTTGGCAGTCTTGCAGATATTGCCCAAGAAAAGGCCAGCATTCTGGATGGGCTGCGCGTGGGCGGCGTTGCTGTGCTGCCCATTGGCGGCGATCTTGCGCCCGAACTCTCAGATATTCTGCTGGCCAAGGCCCGCGCGGTGGACGGGCAGATCGTAACCTTTGGCGCTGCCCCGTCTGCCGATTATGTTCTGATGCGCACCGCCTTTGCCAATGGTGCAACAGTGGTGCAGGCGGTGCATAAAGCCCGCCCGATGCTGTTTAAACTGTCAGTGATGGGCGCGCATTTTGCGGCGAACGCTTTGGGGGCCGTTGCGGTATCAGATGCTTTGGGGCTGGACCGGATGATCGCGCTGAACGATCTTGGTGCATGGTGCCCGCCTGCGGGGCGCGGCGGGCGCGAGACGATTGTAATGGATGTGATTGAAGGGCTTTCGTTTGAACTGCTGGATGATGCTTTTAACGCCAACCCCGCCTCGATGGCTGCGGCGTTAGATGTGCTGGCAGCTTCAAGTCCCAAACACGATGTTGGCCGCGTGGGCAACGGACGGCGCATTGCGGTGCTGGGCGATATGTTGGAATTGGGGCCAGACGAGATGGCGCTGCATTCCGCCATTGCCGCGCACCCCGCCCTTGAAACTATTGATACCGTGCATTGTGTTGGCCAGCGGATGCAGGCGCTGTGGCAGGCTTTGCCGCGCGCAAAACGCGGCGAATGGGTGGCACAGGCAGGCGATCTGACCGCGCGGGCGCGGGGCCTGATTGATGCGGGCGATATTGTTTTGGTCAAATCATCCAAGGGCACGAAATGCGCGCTTATTGTTGACGCCCTGCGTAAATTGGGGCAGTCAGCACCTATCGATAAAGGAGAAGCGTAATGTTCTATTGGCTGGCCGAATTTTCAGATGGCGGCGATTTTTTCAACCTTTTCCGCTATATCAGCTTTCGCGCAGGTATGGCCTTTGTCACCGCGCTGGTCTTTGGCTTTGTCTTTGGCCGCCCGCTGATTGACATGCTGCGGCGCAAGCAGGGCAAGGGCCAACCTATCCGCGACGATGGGCCAGAGAGCCATTTTTCCAAAGCAGGCACGCCCACGATGGGGGGGCTGCTGATTTTGTCGGCGTTGATGGTGGCAACCTTGCTGTGGGCGCGTTTGGACAGCCCTTATGTGTGGATTGTGGTGATGGTGACAATTGCCTTTGGCCTGATTGGCTTTGCCGATGATTATGCCAAAGTGTCCAAGCAAAACACCAAAGGTGTATCTGGCCGCGTGCGCATGGCCGCTGGGCTGGCGATTGCGCTGATGGCCACTTATGCTGCGTCTGCCTTTCATCCCGCTGATCTGTCTTACCACCTCGCTGTGCCACTGTTCAAAGATGTTCTGGTCAACCTGTCGTGGTTTTTCCTGCCCTTTGGCATGGTTGTGATTGTGGGTTCTGCCAATGCAGTTAATCTGACCGATGGGCTGGACGGGCTTGCGATTATGCCTGTGATGATTGCAGCGGGCACGCTTGGCATTATTGCCTATGTGGTCGGCAATGCCAATTTCACCGAATATCTGGGCGTGCATTATGTGCCGGGCACGGGGGAGTTGTTGATTTTTGCATCCGCCCTGTTTGGCGCGGGATTGGGGTTTTTGTGGTATAACGCGCCGCCTGCGGCTGTGTTCATGGGCGATACCGGCAGCCTTGCGCTTGGCGGGGCTTTGGGGGCCATCGCCGTTTGCACCAAGCACGAGATCGTTCTGGCCGTTGTCGGCGGTTTGTTCGTGGTTGAGGCGCTTTCGGTGATTATCCAAGTGGCCTATTTCAAACGCACGGGAAAACGCGTGTTCCTGATGGCTCCGATCCACCACCATTTCGAGAAAAAGGGCTGGGCAGAGCCGCAGATTGTTATTCGGTTTTGGATTATCTCGCTGATTTTGGCTATGATCGGGCTGGCGACGCTAAAAGTGCGGTAATCGGCAAATCACTTTTTCTGCCGAACGCTTCACATTCTTGCGCGCGCACGCAGGCGTGATGCACATGTGATCACACTCTTTGCTAGGGATGTGGGGCGCGATGTGCGCTAACCCTTGGAGAAAAACATGAAAACCACTTATCTTGCCCTTGCTGCTTTTGGTTTGCTTGCTGCCCCCGCCTTTGCCGATGCAATGATGGATCCTGCCAAAATGACCTGCGCCGAGTTTAGCAAACTGGACAAAGACGGCATGATGAAGGCGGTGGACATGATGCATAAAGCAGGCCCCGATGCCACGATGGCGATGGACGACGACGCGATGAAAACGGCGGGCGAGACTGTGATGACGGGCTGCGAAGGCCATGATGACATGATGGCAATGGATGCCCTGATGAAAAAGATGTAATCGCGCCGTTGTCCGCGCGATTATCAAAACTGCGCGGACAAATTAGCTAGGTGGGCCGAAAATTCTGCGACGTTGGGGCACTGATCTTGACGAGTTCAGCAGAAAACAAATATGAAATTGGCCTTTCGCTGAAGTTTTCAGACTTTGAGAAGGGGGCGCGCGCCCCCCTCGTTTCGCGCACCCCCTCAGGATATTTGTTGAGCTCGAAAGCAGACAGGTTTGGCCTTTTCCTTTGGCACTCTGGCGGGTATCTCTCTGTTTAAATAAGGGGGCGTGGATGATACCTGTTAGAGGCTATGACGGGGCGGTTGTGGGCGTGCTGGGGCTGGGGCGGTCGGGGATGGCGACGGCGCGCGCGCTGGTTGCTGGCGGGGCCGACCTGCGCGCTTGGGATGATAGCGCCGAGGCGCGCGCCAAGGCCGAAGCGGAAGGGATTGTCTGCACGGACTTGGGCAAAGCCAGCGCGCTTGATGGGATGGCGGCGCTTATCGTATCCCCCGGTATTCCGCATCTTTACCCCAGCCCCAATAAGGTGATCGCAGCGGCGATGGCGGCTGGCATTCCCGTGGACAATGACATCGGGCTGTTCTTTGCCAGTTTTGGCGGGGCAGAGTGGGATGAGTTTGATACGCCCCCGCGCGTGGTTTGCGTGACGGGAAGCAATGGCAAATCGACCACCACGGCGCTGATCCATCATATTTTAATCCACACGGGCCGCCCTGCGCAGATGGCGGGCAATATCGGAACGGGTGTTCTGGCTATCGATCCGCCGCAGGATGGCGAAGTAATTGTGCTGGAACTGTCCAGTTATCAAACCGAACTTGCCCGCGCGCTTACGCCGGATGTGGCAGTGTTTACGAACCTATCGCCCGACCATTTGGACAGGCATGGCGGGATGGGCGGGTATTTTGCGGCCAAGCGGCGGCTGTTGACCGAAGGCGGGCCTGATCGCGCCGTGATTGGCGTGGATGAGGCAGAGGGCGTGTTTTTGGCAAATCAATTGGCCACTGACGCGCAAGATGACCGCGTGATCCGCATATCATCTGGGCAAAAGCTGGACGGGTTTGCTTGGGCTGTGTTTGCCCGCAAAGGGTTTCTTGCCGAATGGCGGCGCGGCAAGCAAATAGCATCTATTGATTTGCGCGATATCAACGGCCTTCCCGGCGCGCATAACCATCAAAACGCTTGCGCGGCCTATGCGGCCACCCGCGCGCTGGGACTGGCCCCGCGCGAGATTGAGGCGGCGCTGCACAAGTTCGCAGGCCTGCCGCACCGCAGCCAATTGGTGCGCGAGATGGGCGGCGTGCGGTTTGTGAACGACAGTAAAGCCACGAATGTTGATAGTGCGGCCAAAGCGCTTCAAGCCTTTGACCGTATCCGCTGGATTGTGGGCGGAATGGGCAAAGAAGGGGGTATTGCCGCCCTTGCGCCGTATTTAGGAACGGTTGTTAAGGCGTATCTGATCGGCCATTCCGCACGGGATTTTGCCCTGCAACTGGGCGATACCCGTTATGAGATTTGCGAGACGATGGAACGCGCGGTTGCACTTGCGGCGGCCGATGCAACGGCGGGCGATGTGGTGCTGCTGGCGCCTGCGGCGTCGTCGTTTGACCAGTATCCCAATTTTGAAAAACGCGGCGACGATTTCGCGGCGCGCGTGGCAGGGTTGTAGCGCGCCGGATGCAGACTAAAATCTGGTGCCCCTATCAGGGTTTGAACCCGCGACCCTTTCATTAGGGCAACTCTCGCGAATTTAAGGGGCTGAAAAGGTTGAATTATCAGAGCAAGATGAGCGACGAAATTATGCGCAAAAACAAGAATATACATTAAGCAGGAGATCGCTGCGATCATGCTGCAAGCTGAAGGTTGGTTGATCTTGCCACGTTTTGGTGTGGCTCTTTTAAACACGCCTTGTGCATTTAAGGCTGCGATCTGTGGGCACAATCAGAACGGACGAATTTTGCAAGACCGCGTTGCGTATTGTGCGGACCAGCGCGCTGGCCCAGTGTTCTGGCCCAGTGTTCTGGCCCAGTGTTCTGCAAAAGGAAATGCGCCTTAGCGTTGTTTAGGTTGTGCGCATTTGGCCGAAGCTGTGAAAATTTGCCTAGCCTGTGCAAAACCGCTTGAACTGCGCGCGCAACATAGCCAGTCTGGCGCGGGATAAAGCAGAAAGTGCAGGGCAATGGCGGACTTGTTTTTGGCAATTGATGTCGGATCGACGTCTGTCAAGGCGGCAGTGTTCGATGGCGCGGGGCAATGCCTGTCGCGTTTTGCCCAAAGCTATCTCACAGCGCGGCCCAGCAGCACCGAGGCCACGCAGAACCCAGATGATTGGATGGGGCTGATTGGGCGGGCGCTGTTGCAGTTTGATGGCGAACAACTGGGCGGCGCAACTGGTTTTGGCAGCATCTGCAGCCATGTAAATACGCATGTTTTTGTTGATAAAAATGGCGCGGCCCTTGCCCCTGCCATTTTGTGGCAAGACATTCGGGCCGCGCGCGAGGCCGCCGAACTTGACGCCATGATGACACCTGCCGAAAAGATCAAATATCTGGGCAGCCCGATCACGATTGATGCATCGCATCCGCTGGCGCGCATGGCGTGGATGGCGCGCAACCACCCCGATGTCTGGCAGCAGACGGCCTATGTCTTATTGCCAAAAGATTACTGCCTATGGCATCTGACGGGCGTTCTTGCGACCGATCCTTTATCGAACGTGGGGCTTGTTGGGCCAGATCTGCGGTATGTCGGCCCTATATTGGATTTGGTGGACGGGGCTTCGCAGCGCATGGCTCCGTTGCGCGGTATCACCGATATTGTTGGGCAAATCGCCCCTACTTTTGGCATGCCTGCGGTGCAGATGGTCAATGGCACCATGGATGGCTGGATGGGCCTTTATGGCGCGGGCGCGGGGCAAGCGGGCGAGATGGTGTATCTGTCTGGCACCAGCGAGATTTTGGGCACATCTTCGCCCCATGTTGCGGGCACGGCGGGCATTATTGTGTTTCCTGATCTGGGCGGCATGCGCCTGCATGCAGGGCCCACGCAATCGGGCGGCGCATCGCAAATGTGGTTTTGCAAGGCAGCAGGCATTCATATTGCAGGTCTGTCGCAGCGGCTGCTGGATACCCCGCGCCGCAGCCCAACGCCCTTGTTTTTGCCCCAACTGGCGGGCGAGCGTGCGCCCCTGTGGAACCCAAACTTGCGCGGCGCGTTTTTGGGGCTGGACGGGGGCATGGGGGCGACCGATTTGGCCCGCGCAGTGCTAGAAGGCGTGGCTCTGTCGGCGCGGCATGTATTGGGGGCGATCAGCGCCTCGTCTGGGGTGGACGCGGCAGTGCTGAAATGTGGCGGCGGCGGTTTCGCCTCTGCTGCTTGGGGGCAAATCAGGGCCGATGTTCTGAACAAAAGCCTGACGCGCCTTGCCGCGGGCGATCCGGGGCTCGTGGGGGGGGCAGCCCTTGCAGCCTTTGGATCGGGCGGGCATAGTACGCTTGCGGGCGCGCAGGCGCAGTTTGCCAAGTATGACATAATTTGGCACCCAAACCCAGACAACCGCGCCTTGTATGACGATTTGTTTGGTATTTACATCGATGCAATTGCCGCAAATGCTGCGATTGGCAGGCGCATTGCGCAGCTATGAACCGCCCCCTAGTTTCAACGTGGTGGGCAAATAAACGGCATTTATGCCGATAACATGGGAGAGAGAGAACGATATGAAAAACCTAATTCTTTCAATGGCCGCACTGGGTATCAGTGCAAGTGCCGCCTTGGCACAAAACGTTGCTATTATCACACCGTTTTTGGCCCAGCCCGGCACTCAGGCCTATGTCAGTGCCTTTGAGGCCGAAGCAAAGGCTAAGGGCTGGACAGTCAATGTGATTGATACCGCTGGCGATGTAGCGGCTGTCATCTCGCGGATCGAGGATTCGGTGACGCAAAAGGTTGATGCGATTGTCATTAACGTGGATCCCGCCCAAGTGGCCGCAGGGCTGCAAACGGCAGCCGATGCCAAAATCCCCGTTATTGGCATGGACGCTGGTGCAGACCCGCTCTTGGTGACCAACGTCACGTCGAACGGCTATGCCATGGCGGCGGAAACATCGGTTTACGTGGCCAACCGTATTGGCGGGGCGGGCAATGTGGTGATGTTTGTATTTGATGCGTTTCCACCCGTGCAAGTGCGCGGCGCAGTTGCGGATGCGGTTTTTGCCAACCACCCCGACATCACCGTGCTGGACCGCGTGACCCCTGACGTGCAAGACGGTGGCATCGCCGACAGCCGCGCCAAGATGGAGGCCATTTTGGCCGCCAACCCCGAACCTGGCAGCATCAAGGCTGTTTGGGCTGCATGGGATCAGCCTGCCTTGGGCGCGCTGCAGGCCATTGAGGCGGCAGGCCGCACGGGCGAAGGCATTGTCATCACGGGCATTGACGCAAACCCCCAAGCGCGCGAAGCTATCGCAGCGGGCGGTAATTTCGAGGCCTCGATGGCGCAAGATTTTGCAGGCATTGGCAAGGCAACCTTTGCCGCCACGGCAGATGCCATTGCAGGCAAAACCATTTTGTCCAAAGTGATGTATGTGCCAACAGTTCTGATAACAGCGGGCAACGCGGCCCAATAACACTGCAAGACTGCATTCGCCCCAGCGCGGCCTTTTGTATGGGTGCGCGCTGGGGCATTGATTTGGATACCCCCGATGCCTGATATCATCAAGTTTTCTGGCCTGACAAAACGCTACGGCGCGGCCTGTGTGCTGGACGATGCCTCGCTGTTGCTGGTGGGCGGGCGTGTTCATGCCCTGATGGGTGAAAATGGCGCGGGCAAATCCACCCTGATTAAAATGATTGCGGGTGTGCTGCGCCCAGATCAGATGACCGCCCGCAAGAATGGGCAAGATTTGGCTTTGCGCAGCCAAGCGGATGCAATGGCTGCGGGCTTTCGGTTTATCCACCAAGAGATGAACATTGTCCCGCAGCTATCAGTGGCTGAAAATATCCTTTTGGGCCTGCCTACGCCTACGCGCTGGGGCGGGCTGGTGGATTGGCCTGAAATGGCCCGCCGCGCCGCAAATGCGCTCCACCAATTGGGCGCGCCCGCGCTGAATATGCGCCGCGCCGCGGGCAGCCTTTCCCCAGTCGAGCGGATGCTGGTCAAACTTGCCGCGGCCTTTGTGAGCCATGAAGGGGCGCAAGCGCCCTGCCTTTATGTTCTGGATGAGCCAACAGCCGTCCTATCGCAAACCGAGGCAGAGGCCCTGTTTGCGGTCATTGCCCGACTGAAATCGCAAGGGGCAGCCATTTTGTATGTCTCGCACCGCTTGAACGAGGTGATGCAGATTTGCGATGATGTTACCGTGCTGCGCAATGGCCGCGCGGTAATGACCGCGCCGTTGGCAAATACCAGCAAAGACGACATCATTTTGGCAATGACAGGGCGCGCCGTGGACGATGCTTTTCCGCCGCGCCCAAAACCGGTTGTCTGGGATTTTGGCGACGATGTTATCTGCAGCGCGCAATATGTGGCCACCAAGTCGCTGTCGGATCTGAATTTTACGTTGCGCGCGGGCGAGATTCTGGGCATTGGCGGACTTGCCGCTGCTGGGCAAACAGCCTTGCTGCGCCTGTTCTTGGGGCTAGAGCGGCCCCATAAGGGTATGGCAAAGCTGATGCGTACGGCTGTGCCGCAATCGCCCAGTGCCGCTTGGGCGCGCGGTGTGGCCTATATACCCCAAGAGCGCCGCACCGAAGGCTTGATGATGGCCATGGGCACACGCCCCAATGCCATGTTGCCACATTACAAGGGCATATTTGCCCGCCTGCGAAATGAGCGGGTCCAAACCGCAGATTTGACCGCTCGCCTTGGGATTACAGCCGCGGGGCCAGAACAGCCCGTTTGGCAATTGTCGGGCGGCAATCAACAAAAGGTGATCTTTGCGCGCGCCTTAGCGCAGCCGCCCCGCCTTTTGCTGCTGGATGATCCCACACGCGGGGTGGACGTGGGCGCGAAATATGAAATTTATAGCCTGATCCGCGCACTCAGTGCCAAAGGCTGCGCGGTCTTGCTGGCCTCTAGCGATTTGCCCGAACTGCTGGGGCTAAGTGATCGTATTTTGGTGCTGCAATCGGGCCGGCAGACAGGAATTTTAAAAACCGATGGACTTGAGCCGAGTGATTTACTTCGCGCCTTTTACGCCGCCCAGCCTGCGGCAAAATCCTTAATCTCGGAGCTGATATGATTCCCGTTTTGCGCCATTTGGGCACACTGATTGGCCTTTTGGTGATTATGCTGTTCTTTGCAGCGCAATTGCCCGACACATTTTTGACACCGCGTAATTTGATAAACATCTCGCAGCAAATTGCAATGTTGGCTGTTGTTGCCTTTACCATGACCGTGGTGATGGTGATGAATGATTTTGATTTGTCCGTCGGCTCTACTGCCAGTTTGGCCGGTATCGTCGCGGCAGTTTTGTTTGCAATGGGCGTTCCGATTTGGGTTGGCGTTGGGGCGGCCTTGGCGGCGGGTATTCTGGGCGGGCTAATCAACGGCGCGCTGGTGGCTTTCTTAGGCATTTTGCCCTTTGTCGCCACGCTTGGCACCCTGACCATCTTTAGTGGCCTTGCGTTTTTCATCAGCGGCGGCGAGACGATTTTTGGCCGCGATATTCCCAAACCCTTTGCCGAATTTGCCCGCAGCGGCGTGCCGCTGGACGGGGTGGGCCTTGAAGGTGCGCAGTTGCCTTACTTGACGATTGTGGCAATCGCCACCCTAGCGCTGGTATGGGTCACGTTGGAACACACCGTTTTTGGCCGCAAACTTTACGCCATTGGCGGCAATACAGAGGCCGCGCGCCTTGCAGGGATCGACGTGGCGCGCGCGCGCCTTGCGGCCTTTGCCATTACGGGGTTTGGCGCGGCAGTGGCGGGGCTGATGTATGCCAGCCGCGTTGCGTCAGCCAACCCAACCCAAGGGGCGGGTCTGATGCTGGATGCAATTGCAGCCGTGTTTTTGGGCATGACCATGGGAAAACAAGGCGAGCCGCGCGTGCTTGCTACATTGGTCGGCGTGCTGATTTTGGGCATTTTGGACAATGGCCTAACGCAAATGCAGGTCGACAGTTATGTGCGCGAAATGCTGGTGGGCAGCATTGTGATTGCTGCGGTAGCCATCTCGTCGCTGGGGCGGCGCGCCTGAACTGCATAAGGTGCAATTTTGGTTAGGGTCTGCGGATCCTGCGACTGGGCTGAATGGAACACCGATCACACATGTCATCTTTGATCTAAAGACCAAGGTTTCCACATAAGCAGAAGTGCTGTTATTGGACGTGCAAACGCACGGGGTTCTTTTGTGCGACCAAGCAGGAAAAGCGGCTGGAACGCTATCACTTGCGAACGAAAGTTCTGCGATACTCTTGCCAATAATCAAAGCTCTGTCCAAGCGATGGCAGCGCCCTGATGAGGCTAATTAGCCAGCGACCGCTTACAAACAAGTTCGCTTAAACGTAACGGTAGATAGACAAATCAACGTAAGCTGCGCGCGCGTGCGGATAGTGGCGAAATGCATTTTAAGAAATGCGGTTATGGGCGCGCGTCTCGATGAGGCGTTTATCTTTTTGCGGCTCTGCTGGCGTTGAGCAACCAAAGCAAGGCGGACGGTGACAAGGCAATGGCTTATTTTAACACGGGCATTCGTCATTGGCAGTAACACAGCGATATATCGAGGGTGACAGCGAGGCGCGGCGCGAGATCGTGGATTTGATTTGATGGAATGGCTCAGAGGCGGGTGGTCGATGTCATTTAGACTTTAGAACTCAATACCAAGCCCGAAAGCAGCCCCAACTTTTGAGAGGTTGGAATATCCAAGATTAGCTTTAAAGCTATATCCTGATACACCAACACCCCTCGACAGCCCTATAGAATAAGCTGTCTCTCCACCCAGAAAGCCTGTTCCAAACCCCAGCATAACTTTGTCATTCACGGACTGGGGAAGCGAGGACATAGCCATAGACATTGCCATAGAACCATTAACATACCCATCAACATACCTCTTGTTAGCAGCATGGCTAGGTGACGTTGGGTCGGGTACTTCGACTACACCTTGAAAGACCGTTCTATGTGACGGGCCATCGCCAATCTGAAGAACGCCGTTTGACGAGTACATTGTATCCTCAGTGAACCCAGCAACTCCCCGCTCGGCAAATACGAGAGAATTTTCTCCCAAGTGTACAGTTCCATCATCCTCTTGGCGAACGAGGGATGTTCCATCTTGCGCTGTAAGTTGAGGTGAGATCAGACCGCCATTAGTTGATAAGTCGCCCGAGTTAAGGAAATTTGAGGTGAATGTCTGAAATTCGTAGTCCGGCCTAATCTGTAATTCGGCTGGCCTTACTTAAAACCCCAAGTCAATTAAATCGTCGGTCTGGGAAGGATCATAGGGAACCAACGTCAACGCATTTATCTCACCCGTCGTAGCATTTAGCTTAAAGTCAATGCCGTACTGGACATCAGGAAAATCATCAGAAACGTATCCAATTATGTTTGATCCAATGGATTTAAACGTAATCTCATCATCAGTTACGTTAGTCACACGGATCATTTCGAAGCCCACCCCGGCAGTACCACCCGAAACACCGCCAAAATTAAAAGTCTCAGGTGGCCCTAATGGAGATAGCTTTAAAATCACACGATCCGTCAGCTCACCCGTGCTGTAACCGGTTTTAGTGTCAACATTGTAGATTATAAAATCCGCACCAAGCCTTTGAACTTGATATGTGTCGGCCATCACAACAGATCCCCAGAGCGAGAAAACCGAAAAACATACAAATACCTTTGCCGTTCTCGCTTTGAATAAGATCTTCAAGATTTCTTCCGTTTCTTTTCTTCAACTTCCCAATCAGCATCAGTTGTCTTCTCGACACCACGCCTCATGGCTCTCATCACTTCACGAACAGCATCAAGAGTATTATCGACTGTCTCAGTAGCACCTTCGACAATCAGTCCCCATATCTCATTGTCATTCTGCGGCAATCACCTGTGGGCTTGATGGCCCACCAGTTTTGATTACTGGATTTCGAATCCATCTCATCGGAAGATTTCACTTTACCAAGCTTTGTCAGCATGGCGTGTTCTTGACCGAGAACTTTAGCTTTTGGACCAACGGATTTGGCCCTTTCCAACCTCAGGCCTTCGGCTCTCAAGAGTTCCAATATTCTCGACACCTTATCCTCAAGTAGTTCCAAAACTAGCCATAGCGACGAATCTACCACAGATTGCAAGAGGGGTAAAGTCAATGGATCAGGGGGATATATTCATTCGTAATATCGAACGCTTTTGAGCATTGCTGTTATGCCAGATTGACATCTTTCGGCAGTCATATAGCGGGCACGAGATCCACTTCGTCAGGCCATCGGATCAGTTTACAACTGTTTGTAACTTTCAGTTCTGCAAAATAAAAACGACGACAACAGGCTAACCCATTGTCGTCGTTGATTTATATGGTGCCCCCATACGGACTTGAACCGCAGACCCCCTGATTACAAATCAGGTGCTCTACCAACTGAGCTATAGGGGCATTCGTCTTCGAATACCCGTTCAGCGGCAAAGGCGCAAGAGTGGCGTGATTAGTTTTCGCTCGATTTGATCGACCGCGCCAGCAGCAGCGTTGCTGCCAGCCCCATCGCCATGACGATCAGCGCGGCAGGGGCGGCTTCGGTCAGATGTTCTAATGAGGCAAGTTCGTACACCCGCGTTGACAGGGTGTTGAAATTGAACGGGCGCAGCATCAGCGTGGCGGGAAGTTCTTTGACGCAATCGACAAATACCACCAGCAGTGCTGCCGCGATAGATCCGCGCATGATGGGCAGATGCACCGCCATCAGCACGCCGCGCGGGCTGCGACCAAGGCTGCGCGCGGCATGGGGCAGGTTGGGCGATTGGCGGCCAAAGGCGCTGTCCACGGCCCCTTGGGCAATGCCAAAGAATCGCAGCGCATAGGCCAGCACGATGGCGGCCGAGGTGCCTGTGATCATCAGTCCTGGATCATATCCCGTTAGAGCAAGCACTCCATCGGCCAAGCGGTGATCGAATGCCGCAAGCGGGATAAGCAGGCCCAACGCCAACACCGCGCCGGGCGCGGCATAGCCAAGGGCGGTAACGGGCAGCAGCACCCGCATCAGCCCCGCATGGCCCATCCGCAGGCCGTACACCAAAATAACGGCGGCGCCGACTGTGATGATGGCGGCAAGCCCGCCTACCAGAACAGTGTTCAGCGCCGCCTCGATCAGCCCCGATTGCAGCCAGACGGCAGGCGAGGACAGCGATAAGGCTATCATCACTGCTACAGGCAGCACAAACCCAAAGGCAAACGGCAGGGCGGCGGCCCCAAAGGCCAGACCTGCGCGCCATCCCGTCAGCACGCGTGGCGTGATCGGGCGCTGGCTGCGGCCCTGCCCGTGAAACCTCGCGCCCCTGCGCGAGACCAATTCAAACCCAAAAAGCAGGCCAATCAGCGTCAGGATCAGCAGGGCTATCTGCGCCGCGCCGCCGACGTTGCCTTGGCCGAGCCAAGTCGAGAAAACCCCCGTCGTTAAGGTCTGCACACCAAAATGCTGCATTGTACCAAAATCAGCCACAGTTTCCATCATGACCAGCGCAGTGCCCGCAGCCAAGGCAGGTCGCAGCATCGGAAGGCCAAGGCGCCAAAACAGCGCCATCGGGCCCAGGCCCAAGGCGCGCCCTACTTCTAATGCGCCGCCCGCCTGTTCGCGCAGTGCGGCCCGCACCATAAGATAGACGTAGGGATACAGCGCAAAGGCCAAGACCAGCGCCGCTGCGCCTTCGGATCGCACCTCGAAAAACCAATAATCCCGCGCGCTGCTCCAGCCAAAACTCGCGCGCAAAGCCGTTTGCACCCAGCCCGCATAATCAAGGCTATCGACCAAAACATAGGCCCCCACATAGGCAGGGATCGCAAGCGGAAACAGCAGCAGCACCGACAGCGCGCGGCTGCCCCAGAACTGATACAGAGTGACCAGCCAAGCCGCCCCCGCCCCCATAATCGCGGCTATGAGCCCCACCGCGAGAATCATGCGCAGCGTGGTGTACAAATAACGCGGCAAAACAGTTTGCAGCATATGGCCCCAAATAGGCTCAGTTGGCGACAGGGCGAGCCATAAAATCGACAGCAGCGGCGCAATGACAATCACGCCCACCCCCACGGCCGCAATCGTCCACGCGTCGCGCACGCGCGCGGCGCGCCGTGGGGGTGGGGGGAAAGGCGGGTTGTGCAAGACCATTGGGGCATGGCTAGCGCAATGCGCATTGCATGTCCAGAAAGGCGGCTTATAGTTTCGGCGAGTAAATAATCAGTAGAACACTTCGAAGATGCAAATCGTATATCACCTTGGTGCCCATTTTACCGATGAGGGGCGCTTATTGACCTGCCTCGCCGCCAACCAGCAGGCCTTGGCGGCAGAGGGCGTGGCCGTACCCGATCCAAAAATCTACCGTGCGTTGCTGCGCGATTTGGCGATCAAATTGCGCGGCAAACCCGCCAGCGCCGAACAGCAAGAAGAGGTGCTGAACCAGATACTTGGTGATACACCTGCCGAACGCGCAGTGTTTTCTTGGGATGGGTTTTTGGCCTTGCCACCCTATGTTTTGCGCGAAACGCTTTATCCTGCGGCCGGCGAGCGCGTGCGCGCCTTTTCAAACCTGTTTCCCGAAGACGAGGTTGAGTTTTGCCTTGCCTTGCGCAACCCCGCGACGATGCTGCCGCTTTTGTATCGGCGCAATAAACCCGAAAGCTATGATGCGTTTCTGGCGGGCAGTGACCCTTACGAGTTGCGCTGGTCTTATGTTATTGCCCGTATCCTGGAAACCAACCCCACGGCCCAGCTTACGGTTTGGTGCGACGAAGATACCCCGCTGATCTGGCCCGAAGTGCTGCGATCTGTCGCAGGTCTGCCCGCCGATCGGCCCTTGGTCGCCGAAAGCGAGCTATTGGCGATGCTGATGTCGGGCGAAGGTCTCGCGCGGATGCAGGCCTACATAGAAACCCGCCCACCCGCAACGATTGATCAGCGCCGCAAAATAGTGTCGGCCTTTTTAGACAAATTCGCCTTGCTCGAACGCATTGAACAGGCCATCGAGATGCCAACTTGGGATCAGGACATGGTGGATGATTTGACCTCGATTTATGAGGAAGATGTGGCCAAGATCATCGCGTCTGGCAAGGTGACGTTTATTCAGCCGTAGGGAGCAGGGGGGCTCGCCCCCCCGTCGCTGCGCTCCTCCCCCCGAGGATATTTGGTGAGTTAGGAAGAACCAGACTTTCCGCGTACTTCCTAACTCTGCAAATATCCTGCGGGGGGAGAGGAGCGTGAGCGACGAGGGGGCGGCATACGCCCCCTTTGCCTGCGGCTAGGCCATGCCCAAGGCCGATTTATACATATCCATAATCGCCTCTTCTTCGGCAATTTCGTCGGGTTTGCGTTTGCGCAGAGCGATGACTTTGCGCATGACTTTGGTGTCATAGCCGCGCCCTTTTGCTTCGGCCATCACTTCTTTTTGCTGTTCCGCCAGATCGCGCTTTTCGGCGTCAAGCTGTTCTATGCGTTCGATAAACTGGCGCAATTCGTCGGCGGCGACATTGTAGCTATCGGGCGAGGTGTTCATCGGGCGCTCCTGTGATATGTGCACGGCGATACCTATGCTGGCAGGCTGGCGGGATCAAGGGCGGCTGTGCTTGATGCGGTGGGATTTGCAGGGTAGGCAGCGGTGGCGGCGGCACATGAGGGGCGCGATGGAATATCTGATTTGGGGCGGGGCGGGGCTCACATTGGCTGGGCTAATCGGGCTGATCTATTCGGCTGTTTTGGTGATACGCGCTCGCCGTGCGGGTATGGACGATGCCGCCCTGCGGGCAGCGATGCAGCGCGCATTGGTGTGGAATGTGGGCGCGCTGGCCCTGTCTGGTCTTGGGCTGATGATGGTCGTTGTGGGCGTTATTCTGGCCTAAGTTTTTGGGCTGAAGATGGCGGCCCTAGGCCGCCATCAGCCGCGACTGTGCCATTTTACGTTGCACGATTTGCGCAAGCCGTTTGTGCATGCCCGATGTGCGGTGGCGCAAATGCACCACGCCGTAAACGGGCTGGGTGATGGGCTCGACATCTTTGACCATGTGAAAGCGGCCTGTGGCGATCAGCGCTTCGGCACTGTCCTCCATCACAAAGCCCGCGCCGCCCATCGCCGTTAACAGCCCAACCATCGCCGCATTTTGGCCCGATGCCAGCGATGCCCCCGCCATTTCTGGCAGGGCTGCGGCATGGATACTGTCAAAGGCTGGGGCAAATGACGCGCGGACATAGCTGTCTGCCGACAAATCAGCGCGTTTATTGCCTTGGCTAGAGACCAGCCGATAGCTGACCTCGCCCACCGATGCGATGTGCAAATCGGCGTGGGATTGGGGTGTAAAGATCACCGCAAAATCCAAAATCCCGCGCGCGATATCGTTGCACATCTGGGCCGAGTAATCAGGCTCAATGTAAAATCCGCATTCCGGCAGCGCCTTGCGAAAGGACGCGATCCAATTGCCAATTTGCTGGCCCCTTTCGCCCGTGGCCAGATCGTGCTGGATGCCAATGCGCAGGTTCAGCGCCTTGGTTCCGCTGGCCGATACGGCGCGCTGTGCCTCGGTCCAGGCATGGCGCATGCCGCGTGCGTGGGCTTCGAATTTTAGCCCTTCGGTTGTTAGGTTCGTGCCCGCGCGCGAGCGGGTGAACAGCCGCCCGCCCACGCTTGCCTCAAGCGCCACAACGCGGGCAGAAATGGTGGACTGCGTTACATTCAGCCGTTCGGCGGTGCGGTGAAAGCTGCGGGTTTCAACCAGGTCTAAAAATGTGTCGATCAATTCGGTTTGCATTGAGGCTCCTGATTGGATTTGCTTTCTGATCGGTTTTATCGATCAATAGGGCTGAATTTGGGCGATTGAAAGACTTTTTTGGCTGGGCGATGGTGACCAAGTATTACGGCGAATATGGGGCGCGAACATGTCAAATTTTCCAACTACCGCAAGGGTTGTTGTCATCGGGGGTGGGGCGGTTGGGGCATCTTGCCTGTATCATCTGGCGCGGGCGGGGGTGAAGGGCTGCGTTCTGCTGGAAAAGAACGAGCTGACGGCGGGTTCAACATGGCATGCGGCGGGCAATGTGCCGACGTTTTCGTCCAGTTGGTCAATTATGAACATGCAGCGCTATTCGGCGCAGTTGTACCGCGGCCTTGGCGAGGCGGTCGATTATCCGATGAATTACAATGTCACGGGGTCGGTGCGGCTGGCCCATACGCCCGAACGCATGGCCGAATTTGCCCGCGTGGTGGGGATGGGCCGCTATCAGGGGATGGATCTAAAGCTGCTGCAACCTGATGAGATTAAAGCGATTTATCCGTTTGTTGAAACGCATGATCTGCTTGGCGCGCTTTATGATCCTTATGACGGCGATATCGACCCTGCGCAATTGACCCAAGCCTTGGCCAAAGGCGCGCGCAATTTGGGCGCGCATATTGAGCGGTTTTGCCCTGTGACGGGAGCCGAGCGCGTGGGTGAGAAATGGGTTCTGGATACGCCAAAGGGGCAGATCACTTGCGATATCGTTGTCAATGCTGCGGGCTACTATGCGCGCGAAGTGGGCAAGATGTTTGGCCGCGATTTGCCGATGATGGTGATGTCGCACCAGTATTTGGTGTTTGACACTGTGCCAGAGATTGAGGCGCGCACGAAAGAGACGGGCAGAAAGTTGCCACTGCTGCGGGACGTAGATAGCAGCTATTATCTGCGGCAGGAAAAGAACGGCTTTAACCTTGGCCCCTACGAGCGCAATGGTCGCGCGCATTGGGTGGACGAGGCCGACCCGTTCCCAGAAGATTTCTCCTTCCAGTTGTTCCCCGATGATTTGGAGCGTTTGGAATGGTATATCAACGATGCCATGGCGCGCGTGCCGCTTTTGGAAAAGGCCCCGCTGTCTAAGGTGATTAACGGCCCCATCCCCTATACGCCCGATGGCAACCCGCTAATTGGCCCGATGCCAGGGGTTCCAAATGCGTTCGAGGCCTGCGTTTTCACATTTGGCATTTGCCAGGCGGGGGGCGCGGGTAAGGTGCTGGCCGAATGGGTGACCGAAGGCGCGACGGAATGGGATATGTGGTCGTGCGATCCGCGCCGATTTACGGGCTTCGAGGACGCGCAATATTGCGTGGCCAAAGGGTTGGAAGTTTATGGGCATGAATATGCCATTCATTTCCCGCATCACGCATGGCCTGAAGGTCGCGGCAAAAAGCTGTCGGCGGTGCATGATAAAACCGCGGCTTTGGGCGCGCAGTTTGGCCCCTATAACGGCTGGGAGCGCGCGCTGTGGTATGCGCGCGCTGGTGATGACATATCCGAGGATGCGCAGCGCACTTGGGCGCGCAAAGGCCCGTGGTATGCAGCGGTAAAGGCTGAATGCGAAGCGGTTCGCGATGCGGCGGGGATTTTGGACTTGCCAGGATTTTCGCGCTTTAATCTATCGGGCGCGGGGGCGGCCGAGTGGCTCTCTGCCCAAATTACGGGGAAACTGCCCAGCATTGGGCGCGTGGGCCTTGCATATTTCGCCGATGAGGGCGGACGCATTGTGACGGAAATGTCGGTCGCGCGTTTGGGTGCGGATGAGATGCTGCTGATTACGGCGGCGACCGCGCAGATGCATGATTATGATTGGCTGATGCGTCATTTGGCCCATGGTTTGACTTTGACAGAACATTCGGCGGAATGGTCAACGCATATCCTGACTGGCCCAAGATCGCGCGAGATTTTGGCCAGCGTTTCGGATGCTGACCTGACGAAGGGCTGGCTGACGTGGCAGCGCGCGACTGTTGCGGGGCGACCAGTCTTTTTGATGCGGGTGTCTTTTGCAGGGGAACTGGGCTGGGAAATCCATTCGATGCAAGGGGATACCCCTGCCGTTTGGGATGCGGTTATGACGGCGGGCGCCCCGTTGGGGTTGAAACCCTTTGGCATGTTTGCCTTGAATGCCCTGCGCATTGAAAAGGGCTATCGCGCATGGAAGGGCGATCTTTCGACCGATTACACGGTGCTGCAAGGCGGGTTAGAGCGGTTTGTCGATTGGGCCAAGCCTGAATTTAGGGGCAAAGCGGCGCTGGCGGCACAAAAGCAGCGCGGGGTGGCAAAAAGTTTTGCCACGCTGATCGTGGACAGCCCCGATTATGACGCGCCCTATATGTCCAATATCTGGGCGGGGGACACCATTGTGGGGGAAACCACCAGCGGGTATTTTGGCCACCGCGTGGGGGCGTCCATTGCGCTGGGGATGCTGCAATCCGATATGAACGTGGCAGGGAAAAAGCTGGAAGTTGAGATTTTTGGGCAGCGTTATGCGGCAGTAGTGCAGGAAGATGCGCCATTGTGGGACAGCGCGAATGCGCGGCTGCGGGCGTAACTTACCGCTGACAGAGGCGGGGGTTTCACACCCCCTAACTTGCGAGCAAGCTCGCAAGTCTACCCCCGTGGGATATTTCTAGAGTTAGGAAGACGATAAGATCGCACAGATACCAAACCATGCACGCGCGGTGATTATAGGAGGGGGCGTCTCGGGCGCGTCCGTGGCCTATCATTTGGCCAAAATGGGCTGGAAAGATATTGTGCTGCTGGAACGCAAGCAATTGACGTCTGGCACGACATGGCACGCGGCGGGGCTGATTGGGCAATTGCGCGGGTCGGCCAATATGACGCGGCTGGCGAAGTATTCTGCGGATTTATATGTGAAACTGGCCGCCGAGACGGGGATTGAGACGGGGATGCGGCAGGTGGGCAGCATATCCGTCGCGCTGACCGCCCATCGGCATGAGGAACTTTTGCGCCAAGCGACAGTGGCGCGGATTTTTGATGTGGATGTGCAAGAAATATCGCCAACTGAGGCCAAGGCGATGTATCCGCATTTGAACATTGGCGGCGTGGTGGGCGCGGTGCATTTGCCGCTGGATGGGCAGTGCGACCCTGCTAATATCGCCATGGCGCTGGCCAAGGGCGCGCGTATGGCTGGCGCGCAGATATTTGAGCATACAAAGGTTGTTGGCGTCACCCAAAAAGCGGGCCGCGTAACGGGGGTGGATTATATCGCCGCAGATGGCGCGGCGGGGCATATCGCGGCGGATGTTGTTGTCAATTGCGCGGGGATGTGGGGGCGCGAGCTGGCCGCGCATTCGAAGGTGACGCTGCCGTTGCACGCCTGCGAGCATTTTTATCTGATCACCGAGCCGATTTCGGGCTTAGGCCATATGCCCGTTTTGCGCGTGCCTGATGAATGCGCCTATTACAAATCAGACGCGGGCAAGATGATGGTCGGCGCGTTTGAACCCAAAGCCAAGCCTTGGGGGATGGACGGCATCCGCGAAGATTTCATGTTCGACACCTTGCCCGAAGATTGGGATCACTTTGCGCCTATTTTGGAAATGGCAGCCGAGCGTTTGCCGTTATTTCAAACTGCTGGCATTCACACGTTTTTCAACGGGCCAGAAAGCTTTACCCCCGATGACCGCTATTATCTGGGCGAGGCGCCCGAACTGGGCGGCTATTGGATTGCGGCGGGGTATAATTCGGTTGGTATTGCTGGGTCTGGCGGGGCGGGCATGGCGCTGGCGCATTGGATTACCGAAGGCGCGCCGCCCTTTGATTTGTGGGAAGTGGATATTCGCCGCGCGCAGCCGTTTCAGCGCAACCGCAAGTATCTGAAAGAGCGTGTGTCCGAGACATTGGGCCTGCTTTATGCAGACCATTTCCCCTATCGCCAAATGGAAACCTCGCGCGGGGTGCGGCGCAGCCCTATTCACGACCATCTTGCGGCGCGCGGTGCGGTGTTGGGCGAAGTGGCGGGGTGGGAGCGGGCGAATTGGTTTGCGAATGCCGGCCAGACCCGCGCCTATGAATACAGCTGGAAGCGGCAGAATTGGTTTGACAACCAGCGCGCCGAACATATGGCCGTGCGCACGGGCGTTGGACTGTTTGACATGACGTCCTTCGGGAAAATTCGGGTTGAGGGGCGGGATGCTTGCGCCTTTTTGAACCGCGTCTGCAGTGCCCAGATGGACGTGGCCGAAGGGCGGATTGCCTATACGATGATGCTGAACGATCGCGGTGGAATCGAGGCGGATTTGACTGTAACCCGCCTATCGGAAACGGCCTATTTGCTGGTGGTGCCGGGCGCGACATTGCAGCGCAATTTGGCATGGTTGCGGGCGAATGTGGCCAGCGACTTTGCTGTGATCACCGATATGTCGGCGGCGGAATCGGTTTTGTGCCTGATGGGGCCGCGCGCCCGCGACGTGATGCAAAAGGTATCACCCAACGACTTTAGCAATGCCGGCCATCCCTTTGGGACAGCGCGGGAAATTGAAATTGGCATGGGCGTGGCGCGGTCGCACCGCGTCACCTACGTGGGCGAACTCGGCTGGGAGATATATGCCTCCAGCGATCAGACGGCGCATGTGTTTGAAGCGATTGAGGAGGCGGGCGCAGAGGTTGGGCTGAAGCTGTGCGGGTTGCATACGCTGGACAGTTGCCGCATTGAAAAGGCGTATCGCCACTGGGGCCATGATATTACGGACGAGGATCATGTTCTGGAGGCGGGGCTTGGCTTTACTGTGCCCTCCAAAAAGTCAGGCTACATTGGCCAAGCGGCGGTAGAGGCAAAGCGCGCGGGCGGACTTGCGCGGCGCATGGTGCAGTTTCGCCTAAAAGACCCAGAGCCTTTGTTGTTTCACAACGAAGCACTGGTGCGCGACGGCGCGATTGTGGGGCCTGTGACCAGCGGAAATTATGGGCATTTCTTGGGCGGGGCCGTGGGCATGGGTTATGTGCCCTGTGAAGGCCAGAGTGAGGCGGATGTGCTGGCCAGCCGCTATGAAATTGAGGTGGCAGGCGAGCGGTTTGAGGCGATAGCTTCGCTTGCCCCAATGTATGACCCCACCTCGGAACGTGTGCGCGCGTGACGCGCTGCTATGGATATGTGTGCCAATATGAAAGGCCGATCAGATGAATGAGATAGATACAAATATTGCTGATGAATGCGCGCCAGTACGCTCGCGCCGCTCGGGTGGGCGCGAGGCACGGGTGGCGATGCGCGCAGCGCCCTTGGCCGAGGATGTGCGCCCTGTGCGCGCTGGCATGGAAGGCGGGCAGTATCGCCCGCTGACCGAGGCGGGGATGGCGCATATTCATGCCGCAGCCCTAGACGCGCTGGAACAAATCGGCCTTTCTCAGGCGCCGCCATCTGGGGTAGAACTGCTGACGGGGGCGGGCGCGATTTTGGGTGATGACGGGCGCATTCGGTTCCCGCGCGCGCTGGTTGAAGATATGCTCGCCGTGGCTGCGCGCGGGATTACCTTGCACGCGCGCGACCCTAAGAACGATCTGCATCTGTCGGGCAGTAAGGTGCATTTTGGCACAGCAGGGGCTGCAGTTCATATCGTGGATCCCGTCACATTGGACTACCGCGAAAGCACGGCGCAAGACCTTTATGATGCCGCGCGTTTGGTCGACAATTTGGACAATATCCACTTTTACCAGCGCACGATGGTGTGCCGCGATGTGGTCGATAACCGCGAGATGGATTTGAACACGCTGTATGGCTGCCTTGCGGGCACGACCAAGCATGTGGGCACGTCCTTTAGCGACCCAAGCCATGTGGCCGATTGTTTCGATATGATCTACATGGTGGCGGGCGGCGAGGATAAATGGCGCGAGCGGCCTTTTGTTAGCAATTCCAATTGCTTCGTCGTGCCTCCGATGAAATTTGCCGAAGAATCTTGCATCACGATGGAAGATTGCATTCGGCGCGGGATGCCGATGCTGCTGCTGTCGGCGGGCCAAGCGGGGGCAACATCGCCTGCGCCAATAGCCCTAACCATTGTGCAGGCGATGGCAGAATGCCTCGCGGGTGTGGTTTATGCCAACGCTATCGTCAAAGGTGCGCCTTGCATTTTTGGAACATGGCCCTTTGTGTCAGACCTTCGCACGGGGGCGATGTCGGGCGGGTCGGCCGAGCAGGCTTTGCTGACGGCGGG